>JAQSXJ010000169.1 GCA_029256725.1 Anaerocolumna sp.
GCCATATCGATGGATTATATCAATTCCGCGTACTACTTCTGAAAGCTTCATATTTTTCCTCCTAATTGCAAAAAGATATTATTAAGTCTAGCTTTGACATGATTTAAACCATGTATGCCATTAGCTTGGCTCTCTTAACATTAATTATTATGCTCTAATCTTTACAAAAAGGCAACTGAAATTAAAGCTAGCTTTAATTTCGTTGCCCAATTTGTTAAATTTATTTATGGTTGCCGAAGCCCTAATTTTCACCTATGGGTTTGACAACTAGTATTACATCCCCGTCTTGATTGATGCTTGAACCAGGTTTTGGTATCTGGTCTACAATCAGTGAATTTAAAGATGTTTCCCCTTCTCCACTCTCAAGTTGATATTGAAGTTTGTTTTTTATTAATATCTTTATAGCATCTTTGTAAGCCATATTCCTAACTTCAGGTACTGTTACCAAAGGCTTTTGCATAAGCTCAAGTTCAGCTTGAGTGTACTGTGGTTTGACGTCTAAATATCTCAAGGTGTCTGAAATGATGCTTTTTACAACAGGACTGGCTATTTGACCTCCATAATAAGTGGCGCCTCCTGGCTCATCAATAACGACCAATACTACTACTTGCGGATCATTCGCAGGTGCGAAACCCACAAAGGATGCAACATATTTACCAGATACATATCTTCCATTTTCTGCTTTTTGCGCTGTACCTGTTTTGCCACCTATTCTATAGCCAGGCACATAAGCACTCTTACCTGTACCCACTGCTACTACTGATTCAAGTATTTCTCTAACCACAGCAGAGGTTTCCTCAGATATGACCTGCCTTACATTCTTTGGTTGAAATTCATGAACAGTTTTGCCATCGTTGTCAACAAGCTTTTTAGCGATTCTAGGCTCCATTAGATATCCGCCATTAACTGCTGCCGAAACTGCAGTAACTAACTGTATGGGAGATACTGCGATTCCTTGACCAAAGGATACATTTGCCAGTTCTACTGGTCCCATCTTAGCGGGAGTCATGACCAACCCAGATGCCTCACCGGGCAGCTGAACATTAGTCGGTTCCCCGAAGCCAAAGGCCCTGATGTATTTATAAAAACGATCTTCACCCAAACGTTGTCCAACTTCTATAAATACCGGATTGCAGGAGTTTTGTACTCCTTCCACAAAGCTTTGCGCACCGTGTGGTTTGTTGCTTCTCCAACATTTCAATTTTTTACCTGCTACAATTACATAACCCGGATCATAAAATCTGTCTTCCTTGGTTACAACCTTTTCCTCCAAGCCTGCTGCTGTAGTGATAATTTTAAAGGTTGAACCTGGCTCGTAAATATCTGATACTGCAGGATTTCTCCATATTCTATACATTTCCTTATATTGCTGATCTGGGGTAAGAGTACTCCATGTGTCTAACAAGCTATCGGGAGTCTTACGCGGATCATTGTTATCATAATCATCTTTAACTGCCATAGCTAATATATCCCCTGTTTTAGGCTCCATTACTATAGCGGTTACACGCTTTGCCTTTTGTTCAATAAAAGTGCTTTCAACAGCTTTCTCTGCAAAGTGTTGAATTACTTCATCTACTGTAAGTACAAGGTTCAAGCCATCTTGTGCCTCATAATACTTGCTGTCACTATTGGGCAGCTCTTGATTACGAGCATCCGTCATTCTTATACTTCTTCCTGGAAATCCATTTAGATACTTGTCAAAGGTCTTTTCTACCCCATCCTGTCCCAAATTATCTACGTTCGTAAACCCTAAAACATAAGATGCGAAGTTTCTTTGTGGATAAAAGCGTTTGCTGTCTTCTGTATATACTACACCCTTTAATTCCTTTTCTCTAAGGCCTTTTACGATTTCGCTATCTACCTTTTTCTTAATTGATATAGAAGACATATTTTTACTTACCTTCTCCAATAATAATGTCTTATCTATATCCAATGCTTCTGACAAAGCGGAAGCTACGGCTTCTTTATCCTTTACTTCAGCAGGGTGTACTAATACTTCATAAGCAGTTGCACTAATTGCTAGTTTTTTCCCGTTTCGGTCATAAATAATCCCTCTTTTAGAGGGAATCTTAACATCTTTCGTCCATTGTTCCATAGCCTTTTTCTGATATTCACCGCTATTAACTATTTGTATAAAAGCCAGTCGGCCTGTAAGCCCTAAGAAAGCAGTTGTAAATATAATCAAAAGAAGCAATAAACGCCTTTTGACTGTAAACTTTACACTTGCCACTCAAAACACCACCTTAAAATAAAATTCCAGGTTTCTAATCAAGTACTTTTAGCACACTTCCAATTGCACCTTTTACACTTGCCAAATACTTGTTTTCCTGAATGTCTGAAACTCCATGATAGTCACTACTGACCGCAACTTCAGCTTCAATTTGTTGAACCTGTACATATATAATTTGATTCATTGTATCTGGATATTGCATGCCCAGTTTATCAACAGCAACCTTCTCAAGGTTCTCTAAATTCACTGATTTCATCAATTGTACATTAAGATCGGTGTTCTCTGTCTGTGCTAGCTTTATTTGCTTATCCATCTGTTTATTGCTAAAGTTTATTTCTGCTATATATGCATACCTTGAAATTAAAAATATACTCACGGCAAAAACAAATATAATATTCATTATATTTACTCTTTGCTTAGGTTTTTTCTTCAGGCTCTTTTTAGGAAGTTTTTTTTCTTCGTGCTGCAATTCTTCTAAATATTCATGACGATTATAGTCATATGCTCTGTTATCTGCTACTACCAATTTTATTCCCTCCTAAATATTTTTAGAAC
>JAQSXJ010000086.1 GCA_029256725.1 Anaerocolumna sp.
TGGGAAAGGCTTGGTAAGCGTTGATGAAGGTGGTATAATTGGATATTATAGGATTGATGAGAAGGGTACGGTAATTGATATCCTTGATAAGACCGGTAACGAGGAGGCTTCTTTTAGATATGATGAGTTTGGAGTGCTTGGTAATACAGAAGGGCTTAACAATTATGGAAATATCTTTGCTTATACCGGACATGTGTATGATGGAAGTACGGGACTCTATTATGCGAAGGCTAGGAATTATGAGGCAGGAAATGGGAGATTTATAAGCCAAGATAGTTATGAAGGTGAGATTAATAATGTATTGACATTAAACAGATATATCTACACACTTAATAATCCAACTATTTATACAGATCCAAGTGGTAATATAGCTATAGTAGATGGTGCAGTAGTATTATTAGTATTAGCAGCTGGTGCAATAGTATTAGTAACTTATGCATACTTATTTACACCTGCCGGAAAGGACACTATCAATAATGGGGCAGTTGCAATACATGAAGGAAGAGTTATAGCAGGGCAGTTAATAACAAAGGCTGCTAAAGCTACATTTTCAGCAATACAAGCGGGTACAATAAAGATTGGGGAAAAAATTTCGGATGGTTTAGTATGGGTTGGAAATAAAATTGTAGATGTATGGGGTGGTTTAACAAGTAAAATATCAGGGAAGAAAGCTTCTGATAAGGGAGAAGGTAAGTCTGTAAAACCAGAAGCTAAAGTAAAAGGTAGTGGAAAACATGGAGTTAAATGGAAAGAAGGAGCAGCAAGAGAAAAAGACACAGGTAAGCCTCAAGGTCAATGGGCAGAAGAAGATTTAGATATAGCAACAGAGGCAGCCAATACCTTAAAACCTGGTGAATCTGGTGTCTTTAAATTACCAAAAGGCTCAAAATCAATAATACACAATCCAAATGGAACTACACAGCCAGCAACAAAATTTTGGGTACGAAATAATGGAACAGGAACATGGCATGGTTACCCTATGCCATAAAAAATCAGGAGGTGTTTTGAATGTTTTATATTCAGGCATGTAAACCAATCAATAACGGAGTTTTTGATGAGAATGATTCAAAATTAATGGAGGCAATAGAAACCATATATCCAATGCGAACAGAAGCGGCAATAATGGTTTGGAATTATATTAATATTCCTTTATCATATAAGTATGATATTAGTTATATGATAAACGATATTATTAATATATTACAAGCATTAGTGAAAAAACAAGAAGGAGTCTTAAATATAAATTGGTTACCTGATACATTTTGCACTGAATGGACAGTTAAATGGAAAAATGATATTATTGAAATTAACACATTATGGAGTTGTGTTGTTGGAAATGTAATAGATAATTTAAATCTAGTTCCCAGTATTACAATGAATAAATGGGATTTTATTAATGAATGGGAAAGCGTTATCAATAATATTAAATTCGATTTGATAGAGTGTGGTTATAATGATAGAAATTTGGCGGATATGAATCAAATTAATAAAATATGCTCAATGTTTACGGGGAAAGGTATTCTTTACCAAGAGCAATAATATAATCGTTTTAAATTGCTAAGATTGAGATAAGGTCATACAGTTTCGGCTGTTGTGACCTTTTCATTCTAGTCGGGAAAGCTAGTATTGAAACAGAGCCCCAAATATTATACTTTTTTACTACTGTTATCTGAAACTCATATAATTCTGTTCTACGTTATTCTGACAAAAATTCAAAAGAACCAGAACCCTAAATATGGGAGAATGTAAATTATTACCAATTCAATACCAAGAATTCACTTCTATTAAATAAGGAGGAAAAATGGATATATTATATAAAAAATATATGATATTAAAGAAAATCCAATAATTTATATTGGAAAAAATCAGTAGTGCTTTTAAGAGCATATATTGATGGATATTTTGATAGAATAATGGAATTAGACCCAGATTTTAGCTCTACTTTTTGGAATTTTGGGAATTACGTTACAGAGTATTATGGAGTTTTGCTTAATGTGAATTGGGATAGAATACTTACTGCATATACAAGCACTGATGAAGATGCATTTGATATGTTTTATACTCTTTTAGATGAATATTTGCAGAAAGTTATAGATTAAAGGTAATATTTATTCCTTTGTTATAATCAAAATAAGTACTGTTAAATCGTGGCGCCAGAATATTTGAAATCAGTCAGGATGCCACAAAACGGTTGTCTAAGACTTCCCTCCTTTACTATGGGGATAATAAGCATGCCACGGGTGGTATTATTTGTTTCTTGCGGAAGGCGGAACAGGACGAGGGCACAGGATCAGTGTGGCACGATCAGAAACTCTGTTTGGTAAATACGAGCCCTGTCCCTTTAATCCGATTATGACGCAGAGCGATTCGAAAGCAATGCTTCAATGCTGCGGGCATGGTAAGCCGGTGATGACCCAGGCGGGGGAGTGGTATATGGTATATTTGTGTAGCCGTTATCTGGATGACAAATATGGAATGCTTGGAAGGGAAACAGCACTTGACCCTATTATCTGGACCGCAGATGGATGGCCGATGGTAAATAATTTACAAGGTCCCAGTGTCCTGCAAAAGAAACCGGAGCTGTATGGAGCAGAAAAGGAAGAATTTAAGGACACTTTTGAAGACACCTTTGAAGACTTGGAGTTAGGGCTGGAATGGATGTCTCCAAGAAGTCCCGAATTAGATGGAATCAAGATTATAGATAATCAACTGAGAATCAAAGGCAGCAGATATGATCTAAACAGTATGAAAGCCAGAAATGTAGTGGTTTTCAGACAGAAACATTTTGATTTTGAAGTATCCGTACAGATGATTTTCCCCTTGCTCTCTTATTGCCAGGAGGCAGGTCTTGTATGCTATTACGACGAGAATACCTATCTTAAATATGCACTTTATAAAAGTTCAGAAGAGCAGTATGAGTTGCGGATATTTGAGAAGAACGGTGATGTGGAAGAATTTGTTTCTGCGTATCCTGTTAGGAAGACGAATAACATCTACCTGCGAATTAGTACAAAAGGTCTGAAAAGGAGTTTTCTTTACAGTTATGATGGACAGGAATGGACAGAGACCGGAAAACTTGATCAGGTATATTATCTTTGCAGTGAGGCTTTGAATAAAGGGAAGAGATTTACAGGAGCAGCTATAGGAATGTATGCATTTAACGGAGAGGAGGAAGGAGAGTTCTATGGAAAATTCAAATCATTCAGATATATGCCCAAATAATGATATATATAGTAAAATCGTTACGCCGGAGAGTGTTGGTATACCCTCTTTTGCGGTGCTGGGATTTATTGAGGAACTGAAAAAGGAAGGGCTTTGCATTCATGGTTTTTCTATGATGAAGAGTGGTAAAGTAATTACAGAAGGATACTATGCACCTTTTCATATGGACTTTGAACATAGGGTATACTCCATTACAAAAAGTTTTACTTCTTTGGCCATAGGTTTATTACAGGAGGAAGGGAAACTCCACATAAACGATCGTATCTGTGATTACTTTCCGGATAAGCTGCCAGAAGGAGATGTCCATCCCTATCTTGCCATGACTACCATTAAAGATATGCTTAAAATGGCAACACCGTATAGGTATACCACGTTTAAGCAGCTGGATATTGATGATTGGGTGAAAACTTTTTTTGTAGTGGAGCCCAATCGTTATCCGGGGAAGTGCTTCTGTTATGATACTTCCTCCTCCCATGTATTGGCTGCCCTGGTGGAACGCTTGAGCGGGATGTCAATGTTAGATTATCTGAAGGAGAAGCTTTTGAATCCCCTTGGATGTTCAGAAGGGATGAAGATCCTTAAAGATCCTGTAGGAGTCAGTCAAGGAGGATCTGGGTTACTGTGTACGGTAAGGGATCTCACAAAAGTAGCATATACCTGCATGAATAAGGGGGTATATCAAGGAAAACAGCTGTTGCCGGCTGATTATCTGAAGGAAGCCACTTCTTTTCAAATCAGCACTTGTCTGCAGCCGGTAATTGAAGAACAGCAGGGATATGGATATCAGTTCTGGAGATGCAGAAACAATGGTTTTACTTTATATGGTATGGGAGGACAGCTTGCTATCTGTCTTCCGGATTATGATTTTGTGCTGGTGACAGTAGCGGATACCTTATCTATACCAAATGGAGTGCAAGGTATTTATGAAGCCTTATGGCATCAGGTATTGCCCTATTTAAAAGCCGGAGAACAGACACCTTTGCCGGAAGATGCCTATATTAAAGTTAAGCTGCAAGAGGCACTAAGAGATCTTAAGGTCAGTACGGTGGAAGGCTTAAATACCTGTGCTATAGTTCCTGACATCAATGAAAAAACTTATAAGCTAGGGGAAAATCCCATGCTTATATCAAGCTGCAGCTTAGAATTTATGAGTAAGGAGAGCAGTGGATGCTTTACTTATACGAATCCTACCGGAACCCATGGGCTGGATTTTGGATTTGGGATTATGAAGCCGCAGAAATTTCCGGGTACAGAGTACGATTGTATTTCTTCTGCTGCCTGGGTAACGGAGAATACGCTCCATCTTCGTACCAGCATTATTGATGAATGCTTTTCCAGTGTAAATATGAGCTTCACCTTTGTGGATAATAGCATTACTATTGCGATGAAAAAAGGGATAGAGCCTTTTTTAGATCTGTACGATGGATTTGCATCAGGATTAAGAGAATAAAACAATTAGTTATAGAAGGGGCTGTTGCAAAATGAATGTAAGGCTGTAAAAGGCTCCATGGCTTTCCTGTAATACACTGCCTGAAAGACATGTTGCCGATTTCGTGTGCTAAAAGCGAAAAGCCATGGGGTCTTTTACAGCAACATTGTTCTAAATGCGACAGCCCCTTCTTCGCACTTAAGCGTCTGCACATGCCCAGGCATCAATTTCAACTTTTATAGCGGGAGAAGCTAATCCTGCAACATACAGTACGGTCATGCAAGGCATATGATCCTTTAATACTTTGGAAATAGCATCCCGTCGTCTTGTATTATCAGTAGTCCCAACCAGAATCCCAGTAATGTAAAGCTTTTTAAAAGCTTTAACAAGGGTGTATTTAAAATACATAACACTGCTTTGATAACCCAACTATGAGATAGACTGGGGTGTTTTTTGGAAACCTGACACCAATATACATCAAAACGCCCCTTATCCTCCCAAAAGTGGAACATGCATCGTAACAAGCATTTTCAAACACCTCTAAAGAGGAAACTTAGTAAGAAAGATTGAAAAGATATAGGGAAAAAGATATAGTAATAAAGGTAAAAGATGAAAGACGATGCAAAAGGAATGATTATGCCCGATTATGAAACAATCGGAATGTTTTATTGTAAGCTACTGTAAAAACAAGGATGTAAAACGGACCAAAGAAAGGATTGCCAAACAAATGATTCAATGCAGAAAAGCTATACCGGAAGAAAATGATGAGATTATAGACTTTATTAACTATGTATTCAGTCAGAATGAGAGGCCTCATGACTTTAAGAAACTACTCCCAAAACTTTATGGCGACAGCAGAAATTATGCAGGTATTCATTATCTGCTAAGAGAAGATGATAAAATCAAAGCTTTAATCTGCGCCATGCCCATAGAATATAGTATATATGGAAATGAACTTAACGCCTGCTGTATCGGAATGGTATCAGTTCATCCCTATGCCAGGAGCAAAGGCTACATGAAACTTCTTATGAAGGAAGCTCTGACTGATATAAAAAGTCAAGGTTATCATTATGTATTTTTAGGTGGTCAGAGACAACGCTATGAATATTTCGGTTTCGAGCCCTCCGGAATACAGATGGAATTTAACTTAACTTCAGATAATGCGAGACATGGTCTGACACAGGCAGATTGTACTCCTGTTAAGATTGTACCGCTAACAACGGAAGAACTATTGGATAAAGCATACTCCTTCTATGAAGCACAGCCGGTGCATGCTCATAGAAACAGGGAGGATTTCTACGATATATTAAGCACTTGGGGATGTGTTCCCTATGGAATAATCGTAAACTACGAATTCAGTGGTTATCTGACAATGAGCTCTAATGGTTGGATACCAGAATTGCTGCTTGTCGATAAAAAACATTATTCTCCGGTTTTAAAAGCATTATTTACCTTTATCGGAAAAGAACAGTTCAGTCTATTGGCTGCTCCCTATGATTATAATAAAATCAATTATCTTCAAAATATTGCAGAATCCCATAAAATAACAACGAGTGAAAGTTTTAAGGTATTTAATTGGAAGCAGGTGATTTTAACTTTCTTAGAATTGAAATCTAAATTAGAATATCTTGCGGAGGGGACATTAAGAATAGGGATAGAAGACAGTGTATATGAGATAAAAGTGAGGGCTAATATACCCTCTGTACATAAAACTTCGAAGGAAGCTGATTTTTCCATGACGGAACTTACAGCAACCAGACTTCTGTTATCTCAGATAGGCAGTTATGGATTAAAGGACCATACAGCAGGACTTGCACCAGATCAATTGAACTGTGCCAGCAGTTGGTTCCCTCTTCCATTAACGGCTGTACCTGTTGACTGTTGTTAGAAGAAAAACTTATAATACGGAATCAATTGACGAATTTTGGTGTTTACAATAACTTTAAATCTTTATATAATAGTAACAGCTTGTTTGCAGTCCAGTTAATTAATTCAATAAAAATGGATTGCAGAGCGTATAATATTGGGTATAAAACGGGAGGTGAAACGAATGATTAAGAGAAGTATTGCATTATGCATCATACTATCAATTATAACCTGTGGTATTTATGGTCTCTATTGGTTTATTTGTCTGACTAATGAGACAAATGAAGCAGCAGATCAACCGGATACATCAGGTATAGTAGCACTGCTGCTCGTAATTATAACTTGCGGTATCTATGGACTTTACTGGGCATACAGAAGAGGTGAAAAACTTGATATTGCAAAGCAGAAGAGAGGCTTAATTTCTTCTAACAGCGGTATATTATACCTGTTGTTATATCTCTTCGGTGGTATAATAACATATGCACTGATTCAGCATGAATTAAATCAGTTGGATTAATTGAATGAAAGAAAGAGTACACAACGTTATTTATTATAGTTCCCTTATTGGCATACTTGGTATGGTATATTATCTTTTTGGTAAATACACAGGACTTTATATACCCTGTGTATTTCGACTGGTTACAGGCTTCTATTGTCCGGGTTGCGGATCAACACGTCTGGCGGTAGCTCTAATAGGAGGTCGCTTTATGGCAGCATTTCGGAGTAATGAAGCATTGTTTCTAATACTACCTTTTTTAACCATTATTTTTATTAAATATCTGATTAGATATATAAAAGGTATACAGAGAAGTACCACCAGAACAGAAAAGATTGTCACCGGAATTATGCTGGCGGGAGTGATTGTATTTGGTATCATGAGAAATATACCTTATTTCTCTTATCTTAGACCATAATGCGGTAAATAATAAACCGGGCTGCTTCCTAATTAAGAAGCGGCCCGGTTTCTTTAAGAGGAGAAGTTTCAGATTCGTTCTGAAACTTCTTTTATGTTATAGGGAATTAGCATGTAATACAAAAAGAGTATTCAGTCGGAAAGAAGACATAACTCCTTTAATTTCTAAATTGATAGGGGGTAGTTTTAATATTATGACTACACTATAACGAGCTGATTTTATGTTAATAAATATCACTATGTGCTAATATTGCTAACTATCAACTATTATTTAATCTAAAACATTTTAGACAATTGTTATCTATAAATAATATTGTCGGGAAAATTGAGAAAGTGTAAAAATTTTCTGTGCAAATTCCCTTGAATGATTAATCGGAATTAAAGGAAAAGAAATAAAATAATCATAAACTTAAATAGATAGCAAAAATAATAAGTCGTTTTTGCATTGTTTTAAAAAAGTATTGATTAGAAATCAACATCAAAATATATAATAATATACTTACAACTTAGAAAAAAATATATAAAATGACGAGAAAAGCTTTGACGGAAATCATAGGAGGTTAAAAAGATGGAAAAGAATAAATCGGCCATACCCAAGATTAAAAATAAGACTACCTTAAAAACAGCTTTTAAGAGGGACTGGCAATTATATCTGTTGCTTTTATTACCGTTGTTAATGGTAATTATTTTTAATTATGCAGCTTATCCAGGATTGCGAATGGTTTTTATGGATTTTAAACCAGCTAAAGGGTATGCGGGTAGTGAGTGGGTTGGATTTGAGACTTTTATCAAGATCTTTAAGGATGCGGATTTCATACGAGCACTTCGAAATTCCATATCATTTAATCTCTTGGATCTTTTAGTAAGTTTCCCCGTGCCGATCATTCTGGCATTAATGTTAAATGAATTAAGATTTCCAAAGTTTAAGAAAATATCACAGACGATTCTTTACCTTCCCCATTTCTTATCCTGGGTAATTATCGGTAGTGTAGCTTATACAATGTTCAGACCCAGTACTGGTCTCGTGAATGTAGTAATGCAGAATATGGGACTTATTCAGGAAGGAATTCCTTTCCTTACAGAAAAGTGGAATTGGGCAGTAACATACCTGATGATTGGTGTCTGGTATGGAATGGGATGGGGTACTATTATCTATCTCGCTGCTATATCCGGTGTCAGCGGTGAATTATATGAAGCTGCGATGATAGACGGTGCCGGAAGATGGAAGAGAATGTGGCATATAACACTGCCTGGTATTAAAGGAACTGTTGTAACATTATTAATCATGAACTTAGGACGTATTATGGGAAGTAACTTTGAACGTCTTGATGTATTTGGTAATTCACAGGTTCGAGAATTTCAATACCAGCTGGCGATTTACATATTTGAAAAAGGTCTTGGTGGTGGTAAGTTCAGCCAGTCAACAGCGGTGGGTCTGTTCCAGTCATTGGTAGGTCTTATGCTGGTACTGTTGGCAGATAAAGTAGCCAAGAAGCTTGGTGAAGACGGATTAATTTAGGAGGAAAGTATGATGTCTAAAGTAAATAAAAAGTCAATGCATAAAGAAGAAGGACACTCTGAGGGCAGCAGGGCAATCAATAAATTCAGAGTTAGCGATGCAGTGATTATGTTCGTACTGGTTATCCTATGTGCAACCTGTATCCTGCCGTTTTTACATCTTGCATCAAAGTCCATATCAGATAATTCTTTTGTATTAGCAAAGCAGGTGTATCTGTGGCCTAAAGGATTTAATATAGACGCATATGCTTCAATTTTCCGAGACGGTTCCATGGTATATTCGATGGGGTATAGTATTTTTGTAACAGCCTTGTTTACTCTTCTTGGTATGATGTGTTGTATTTGTGCAGCTTATCCGCTTTCCAAGAAAAGATTAAAGGGGAGAACCTTCTTTACCTTCCTCCTTATGTTTCCCATGTATTTCAGTGCCGGTCTGATTCCGTCATACCTGCTTATGAAAGATTTGAATATGCTTAATACCATGTGGGTATTAATACTGCCCCTGATATATTCACCTTATAATATGCTTATTATGAAAACATATTTCCAGTCGAACATTCCTGACAGTTTAGAGGAATCTGCTTTCCTGGATGGTGCTACTAATTTTCAGATACTAGGAAGAATCGTTATTCCGTTATCCAAACCGATTCTGGCAACTTTATCTCTCTTCTATGCTGTAGGACGCTGGAATCAGTATGCGGATAATAAATTCTATATCAAAACAGAAACTTTGAAACTTATCCAATACAAACTGTATCAGATGGTAGCGTCAGCCACAGAGGCACAGACAACGACCCTTTCTGAAGCAGCAGCGGTAACAAGTACGCCTGAGGTACTTCAGGCGGCAGCAATTATGTTTGTTACTATACCAATTATTTGTATCTATCCATTCTTACAAAAATACTTTGTAAAAGGTGTTATGGTTGGTGCGGTAAAAGGCTGATAAAACTAATAAATTTAAAGATTAGTTTATTGGGGATATGAATTCTGTGACCGGCTCATGAGCGGATTTGCAGATTTATATATACATTTTCTAAATAAAGAAGGAGGAATTATTGTGAAAAAACTTAACAAAGTTGTGGCTTTAATGCTTGCAGCTACTATGATATTCGCAGACAACACCTACCGCCGAAGCAACTGGCAGCGAAGGTGAAGGAACTACAGATGCAGCTGGTATTGAGGGTTATACAGCATTTGCAGAAAACGTTACATTAAAGATACCCGTATACGATAGAGGTGTAGAGGGTGTACCAACTGTAAACGATAACTATTGGACAAAATGGATTCAAGAGAATTTTGGTGATAAATACAATGTAACTGTTGAATATGTACCTATTACTCGTACTGATGTTATGACAGATTATGCTTTATTAGCTTCATCTGATGAACTTCCTACTATCTTAATGGAGTACGATTATCCTAAAACATCATTATGGGCTAATGAAGGATATTTAACAACCTTTAATATGGATGATTTTGCAAAGGTAGCACCTAACTATTATAACAGAATGGTAGAAAGCGATCAGCTTGCTTATACCTCAATGAACGGAGAAACATATTTTGCATTAGGCGCAAGACCTTATTATGACACAAACTATTCTTGGCAGACTTTTGTACGTATGGACTGGTTAAAGCAGGTGGGTTATGATCATGTTCCTTTAACACGTGCTGAGTATGTAGATGCTATGACAAAGATTCAAGAAGCAGGTCTTTCTAAGAATCCTAAGGGTGGAGCTATGATTACAGGTGTAGGTTCTGATCAGAATTACGCATACAGAACATACCCTCAGACCGAAGAAGATTGGGCAAAATCTGGCGATGTAAATATTCCTCAGCTTGGTTCAGATGCAAACTATAAGTTACTTCAGAGAGAAAATCAAGATTACAATTTAGGTTTTACAAACCCCGAATATTATATTACTGACAGTGAAACAGAAAAAGCAAACTTTATTAATGGCTCATCTTATATTTATTATGGCTATATTTCGGCAAACATGGATTGGCTGAATTCCTTCTATGAGCAGAATCCTGGTGCAGAACTGGCAATTCAACCTATGGGAGTTGTTGATGAAGAAGGTGGTACTGTTCCTGCATACCGTACAAATAATCCATTTGGTATGATCGTTGGTTTCTCCTCCAGTGCATCTGAAGATGAATTAAAAGCAGCTTGGATGTATATGGAATGGATGAGCCAGGAAGATGTTTTATTTACAATGCAGTGGGGAGTAGAAGGCGAGACTTATACAGTTGATCCTACAACAAATCTTCCAGTATCTGTTGCAGATTATGCAGGAGATAAGAAACAGGGTTATAATAACAGTGTTGATTACTGGTGTATCGCAACTGCAACTAAAAATGCAGGTACTATTGAAGATATCATTAAGGCATCCGCTCCACAGGGCTTACCTCAGGATTTCACACAGGATATTATTAATGTATATTATCAGCAGAAAGAGTTAGCTGAATCAGGATATGGTATTTTAGATGTTATCTTCTCAGTACCTATTGAAGCAGAAACTGAATTCAGTGGTGTTTTACAAGAGAAATATAAAGAATTCCGTGATAAGTTAGTTATGTGTAAACCTGAAGAATTTGATGCTCTCTATAAGAAATATACAGAGGAGTATTTAAAAGCTGGATATGAAGAAGTAATGAATCAGAGATTACAGGCATATCAGGATGGAAACAGCACAAAATTACCTGACAATCAGAAATAATATTAAGTAGATAGATTAAGAGGGATACTACCTTGCTTCCTGCAAGACGGTATCCCTCTTTTTTCATAAACAAGTTGTCACCAACAAATTGAAGCACACAACTCAGTGCAAGCAGTTATAAAACACACCTTAAGAATAGTGCTGCGTATTTAAGCTATACCGTAAAATTTCAGCAAACTGGTATTTCCTTTATAAATATGGTAATATATAAAATATTACCATATCAATCTGGAGGCTCTTAATGACCGAATTCCTTTTAAAATATTTTGTGAAAGATTATAAGAATACCAGCAATCCCAAAGTACGGGGAGCCTATAGCATGCTTTCCGGATATATAGGGGTAATCTGTAATATCTCTCTCTTTATTATTAAATTAATTGGTGGGTTTGTTATAAACAGTATATCTGTCACAGCAGATGCCTTTAATAATTTATCCGATGCGGCATCCTCCATAGTAACTCTTGTAGGAACAAAGCTTTCACAAAAGCCGGCAGACAAGGAGCATCCCTTCGGCCATGGAAGGTCGGAATATATAGCTGCCTTTATAGTAGCCTTTCTGGTATTGCAGGTAGGATTAACTTGTTTTAAAAGCGCGTTTGGCAAGATATTAAAACCTGAACCTGTATTATTTCATTTAGGAATCCTTATTTTATTGATAGTCTCTGTGCTTATTAAATTATGGTTGGCATTGTTTAATAAAAAGATGGCCCAAAAGATTAATTCCTCCGTGCTTAAAGCCACAGGAACAGATGCATTTGGAGATGTCTTAATAACCTCTGTTACCATAATATCAATATTGATCGGCAAATTTACAGGTCTAAAAATTGATGGTTGGATGGGAGCTATCGTCTCATTAGTAGTATTATTGGCTGGCTTTAATATTGCAAAAGAAACCCTGGAACCCCTGCTTGGAGAGGCCATCGATAAAGAAACCTATGACAGGATAACAAAGAAAGTGGAAGGCTATAAAGGAATCCTTGGCTGTCATGATCTGATAATTCATAACTACGGACCTTCTCATATAATGGCTACAATTCATGTGGAGGTAGAGTCTAAAGAGAATCTTGAGGGTGTACATGAAATCATTGATAAGATTGAACGTGACATCTTACGAGAAATGGGTATATTTATTGTAATCCATGTGGACCCTGTAAATCTGGAGGATGAAGAAAGTCAGATAAGGAAAAAAGAAATAATTGCAGTAATCAAAGAAATCGAACCGGAGGTTTCAATACATGATTTTCGTATAATAGACGAGCAGGATAAATTGAAACTGATCTTTGACATGGTATTACCCTATTCCTACGGCGAAAAAGAGAAAGAAGGATTGCTTAGCAAAATTGAGGATTCCGTAAAATCCATAAAAAATAATTATGAGCTTGTTATAACCATAGACAACAGTTTTATAGGCGAATAAACTTATAATCTTGTACCCCAGGGGTTCCCCCTGGGGATTTTTAAAGTCTGTACCTTCCAATATCTGTGTGTTGACCCTCTTTGTGTGTTATGTTAACCTTATTAAGCAACTTACTTGTGAACAACAATAAGGAGGGCAATAATATATGAAAAGATCTTTCATATCAACAGTTCTTATAGTAACTCTGATGATGGCTTCCATATTAACACCGGACTTTAATATAAATAATGCTAATAGTGCTAATAAAGTAGAAGCGGCAGTCGTTAATCCCATCAAATCATTAACTCCCACATTAAAAGCAGTTATAAGAACTGCAACTACAGTAACCTTAACAGCAGGAAATGTTAGTAAAGCGACAGGCTATCAGATATACAGAGCAGCCAGTGCAAATGGAACTTATAAATATATCGGCAATACAACAAATGGAACTTATAAAGATTCCGGTCTTACCTCAACAGCTGGTTATTACTATAAAGCAAAGGCTTACAAGAAGATCAGCGGTGAGAAATATTACAGCAAAACTTCATCTGCTATAGGGGTAACCCGTACCTTAAGTAAACCGGCAGCAATAACTGCAAGCAGTAAAACCGCTAAAACCGTAGCAGTAACCTGGGCAGGTATAAACGGAGCACAAAAATATAATGTTTATCGCGCAGCTTCACAGAGTGGAAGTTACAAATATGTAGCCACCACAACAGGTACAAGCTATACAGATAAGCCCCTGACAGCAGGAAAGACCTATTATTATAAAGTAAGAGGAATCAAGTCTTCAAAGAATGTAAAATACTACAGCGTATATTCAGATATCACATCAGCTAAAGTAAAGGGAAGCACTGCTACAGCAACCCCTACGCCAACAGGTACTTCTGATAATACTAATTATGACAGCAGCTTTGCCAGCCAGGTATTAAAGCTAGTTAATGAAGAACGTGCAAAGGTGGGAGCATCTTCTCTTTCTATAAGACAGGAACTTGTTGCACCAGCTAATAAACGTGCAAAAGAGATCAAACAATCCTTCTCTCATACCAGACCTGACGGAACGGCTTGGAGTACGGTTCTTACAGAGTATAATGTAAGAGTAAATGCTGCCGGAGAGAATATTGCTTATGGTTATAACACGCCAGAGAAAGTTATGAATGCCTGGATGAATTCCTCCGGTCACAGAGCAAATATCTTAAGTACTAATTTTGACCATATCGGTATTGGTGTATATGAAGTAAACGGTACTGTATATTGCTCACAGCTTTTCTCCGACTAACCCCTGTGCGTAGTTTTATTTAACATTTATGTATACCTTTAGTTTATTTGCGGTTGCCCAAATAAAATGAGATATGCTTATAATACACACACTAGTACTAATGGGAGTAACGTAACAATAAATCAAGTTCGCAAGTATAAGTTAAACTAATCTGTTGCACCTGTATCAATATTCTAATGGTCAGGTAGTTATGAAAGTTTAACTTAAAAAATAGAAATAGCCTCTGGCCATAGGGTATGGTCAGAGGCTATTTTTATTTTTATAAGAAACCAGGGCTTTTTATTAACTACAGTGCTTCGGCCCATTTAAGGTTAAGCAAGGGTCATAATCTGTATATCTGCAGGTCTAAGTTCAGCAGTAATAACACCGAAATCCGTAGTCACGGAGGTAACCTGAGCAGTATCACTGTTATTAATTAAACATAAAGTTTTGCTGGCAGGGAAATAAGTGCATTCTGTATTCTTGTTATTTGCAATATAGGTATCTTTTTCCTTTCCTTTCATGAAGGAGAGGAGAAGATTAAGCAGAAGTTTGTTGTTTTCTTTGCTAATGGAGAAGGAAGAGAGATATATACCATTACCTTCGCCAAAATTATAAGTAGTAAGCAGGGGATTGCCATCCTGTGCTTTCAATACCTTGGCTTTACCATCTGTCAGATATAAACTGTCCTTGGACTTAAGAGAAGCATTATCAGGCCAGAGTTCAGACTCTTCCTCTGTAAATACCCATTTACCATGGCAGATTCTGGCGCCAGTATCCTTATCAATACCCAAGAGGTGAGAGAGTCGGAAGAAAGTATCATATCCTTCTGTTGCGGAGGGTTCATTTACACCAATAAAGGAACCGCCCTCATATACCCACTCGGTAATTAACTCAACGACTTCATTATCTTTCCAGGCATCACCGCCGCTCCAGGCAGAACCTGCATAACCGGCATTGATAATCACATCATAGTCTTTTAAAGCACCTTTTTTAACATCCTCAAAATCAATAAAATCAACATCGAAAGGGAAACCAGATAAGGCTTCATTGATATGTATCAAATCATGGATATGTGTCTCGTGAAAGTGCCCTGATAAGGTCCAGGAACGTAAGTGTCCCCAACTATGAAGAACTGCAATACGGAGGTCTTTCACCAAAGGAGTTCCTTCGCTGTGAAGTTTCTTTATGGTACGGAATTCTCCTGCAACTTTCTCTATATAATCAACAAAATCCGGGAAGGGTTCTACTAAATGCAGATATCCTCCAAGACCGATACGGTCAATGGGTGCACGTAGTAGAGCACGTCGGATATTTATCCAGAATTTCTCTGCTTCCTTTGTGGGTTCTCCGCCTTCCATAAAAGTAGGAGTCCCGTTTAAGCCTACCGGAAAGAGATAAGGATGAAGTCGCAGTTCATGTACCGGAACCTTTACGTCGGAGCACAATCTGGATTCATAACCGGAAAAGACACATTTAATAATACCGTCAAACCCAAATTCTTCAAAACGTTTGCTGTAAGGTTCTAACCCAACCCAGCTGTCATCGTAGAAGACATAAGCAAGCTTTCCATAAGAATGAACGATATCGATTAATTTCTTGCCAAAGCTGATGACGAAATCGTGGATGTATTCCATCCAGTCTTTTTTCTCTTTGGTTCCGGGAATATGTGTAACCATATGCTTGCCCTGATTGATAAAATCTTCCGAGGTCAGAGAATATCCGTATTTGTCTCTGAAGCCATCCAAAGCCTTAGGACTTACCGTGAAATCATAAGAACCCCAGTCAGAGAACAGATAAGGATTCTGTTCACTACTACCCCAAATCCATGCAAAATTATAGAAAAGGGAAGTAAAACGAACTACATTGGTGGTTGGATGTTCCTTACACCAGTTAATGAGCCAGCCTGTAAGGTAGTTCTGCACCTCTTCATGAACAGGGTCTATCTGCAGCAGATGATCTTTATCCCAGTTATTTGTGGTATGATTATACATGGAGATTTCCTCCCAGATACGAAAGGCAAGGAAATTCACAGTGTATTTATGCATCGGCTTAATGTTTGCTATTACAACGGATTCTGAACTGGAATCGTAACTCCACTGTTCTCTTGGTACTTCTGTATTCTCTGTACGGTCGAATACTTGCCAGTATCTTAAGGAATCCTCATGACTGTTAATTTGAAACTGTTCTTTGAAATAATCTTTCATTAAACAGATAGTTAGACTGTCTGTTGTTGCAACCACAGGTGCTGTCATAAGAAAACTCTGCTGAAGTTTATCCTTATTTTCGCCTGCCCATTGGTTATGATCTCTGATGATACAGATAGTGGAGTAGATATCATAGCCGGCTTCTGTAATTTTAGGGGAAAGAACGGTTCCGTCACTGTCACGAATAACATCTGCTCCCCATTTCTCTGCCAGTTGCAATGTAAGATCTTCAAAGCCTGCTTCGCCGGGAAGAGTAAAGCTGCCCCAATTGTCTGAATTTTTCATAGTAACCTCTTTCCTGCATATAAACTTGGGTTCAATATGCGTTATTTCAATATAAGTTGAATTGCGTTTGAATTATTAATGGTGCAGTACAAATATCTAAACATCAACACAACGTTTACAGACAGTATATATGTTTACGTGACGTCAAAGTTAAGCCCTGAGTTGTAAAGGCACCTAAAATAAGTAAAACTTTAATTCAACTTACATAGCATTATAATTTCGAACTTTTTACTTAAAATCAATGTCCTTTGATTGAAGCATGTCAGCAAGAAAAGCCAGTGCAAGCCCCTGACCCCAACCCTGCATCCAGGACTTTGGTATATTAAGATAACCTGATTTATCCTTCATGACAGCAGTTCCACCGGAAACGTTTAATACACGTCCGTCTTCAGAAATATTTTCAAGAATACCATAGTAAGCCTTATCGATATATTTAGTATGAAGAGGATTATTGTTGTTGATCATAGCTGCTGCAATACCACAGGAAGCAGATACTTCTTCGTAAGCTTCTTCCACATCCAGTACAGTTCTCCATAAACCATTCTCTGTCTGAAGAGATTTAAGAGCAGCCAACTGATCTCTTAATGCACACTCAATTTCCATGCAGGGAGGATAAAGATACCATTCCTTCACTTCTTTCTTCACTCTTGACATGGTGTAAGCAGCCCAGGCATTGGCGCGTCCCCAATAGAAGCCGGACATATGACTGTTAGCCACGTGACTGTAGCCATGATACCAGAGACCGGTTGAAGGATCCTGAAGGAATTTGATATGCCAGTAATACTGGTTTAGCGCATCATCAATAAAGTCCTGGCGGTTTAACATGTTTCCGGCACGCAGAAGGAAAAAAGCAGCCATAAATAATGTATCTGCCCATGCCTGCTCAGGAAAATCATTATTTTGAGATACTGTATGCTGCAAAACATTCTCACCGAAACGAAGAGCATGTTTGGTAAGATATTCTGCTTTGCTTAATATGATATCAAGATATTTCTGATCCTGAGTTTCTTTGTACAGAGTCAGCATGGTATGCCCCATGGCACAAGTATTAACTGTCCAGGCAGGAAGGCCAAGCTCTATATATTCATCTGTCCAGCGGATCAGCATATCTAAATATTCTTTTTTGCTTGTAGCTTCATAAGCTCTGCAAACACCATAATAAGCTACGCCGCAAGGCCAATCCCAGGTTAAATCCATGGACATGGTCTTGTGAACAATACTGTCCATTCTATTTAGAAGTTCTTCTTTGTCATATACCGGTTTCATTAATTTTCAGCTCCTTATAGATTTTCTGATAGTTATAATGCTTCTAATGATATCTTAGTCGAGATATATGTATCTGTCTAATCATTCACCATATAAAACTATGCAAAATCAATCATAATATCAAATGAATATGGCAAATTACGATAAAATTATCAATAAAATTTGCGAAATACACCAAAAAATATGGAAATAATGAGCATAATGCACAAAAAATATTACCCAATTCAGCGGAATTTGATTGATGAATATGATTATATATGATATAATGAAAGCGTAGAGAGGAATTTGGAGCTTGCTCCATAATTCTGACCGGAGCAACAAGAACATGAACATGCATTTTGTTCATGTTATAATGAAAGCGTAGAGAGGAATTTGGAGCTTGCTCCAATCAATAATTGTCCGCGGGGTCGTAAATTAACTATCAGGATTATATAGAAAGGATGCAGCTTATGCCGAGAAAGAAGAGATCAATCGTTGAATACCGCCACTATAATTTGCCACTAAGTTTCCCTATTTTGCTATTGTCCGGCGAACGTTGGAGAATATCAGAGGTGAAAAGCTCTAATCTGCATTTTCATAATTGTCTTGAAATAGGTATTTGTCTGGCAGAAAGCGGAATTATAGATATTGAAGGTGTTCCGCATACCTTTAAAGAGGGGGATGTAACCTGTATACCAAGGCATATACCTCATACCACCTTTAGTTCACCGGGAGAAGAGAGCCTTTGGGTGTATATCTTTGTAGACCCGGAAGAACTTTTCAGAGATATGTTCAGGGATTCCGTTGAAAATTTTGAAAGTCCGATGTCTCCTATCAGACATTACAAATATATTATGAATAAACAGGAATATCCCAAAGTATATTTCCTGGCAAAGACAATTTCGGATGAGCTGAAAGAACAGAAATTTAACTACCAGGCAAGTGTCAAGGGACTGATGCTGTCTCTGTATACAGAACTTTTACGTATACACAGCGCAGAGAATCAGAATACAGCTAAGAACAAGCAAAAAGACGAAAGTGTTGTAATTATCGCAGATGCTATAAATTTTATACACAGAAATTACATGCAGCCAATTACAATAGAAGATTTAGCAGATATGTGCCATTTAAGTGTAAGCCATTTCAGAAGAACCTTCCACTCTATAATGGGTGCAGCGCCTCTTGATTTCTTAAATAGTACAAGAATAGATGAAGCTTGCAGACTGCTTCGAAGTACAGAGGATAGTATCTTAAGTATATCAGGTCAAGTTGGTTTCCATTCCATCTCAAGTTTTAACCGATGTTTTACAAAACTGACAGGTTCGTCCCCCAGAGTATGGAGAAATACCACACTGCAATCGGAGGCCAAATCCTCAAAAGCAACCATTTTAGAATTTACCGGATGGATGTAAAATAGAAAACAGCCATATCGGCAAGGAGTTACAGTACACAGATAACCTGATTATCTGATACATATACACTTCCTGTAGCTGAAATGGCTGTTTTAAGTTTCCGGTTATTTTATATCAGATTTTATGAATGCCCAGATTCCAAGCGCTGTGGTTCCTGCCAGTACTACGAGTCCAACGATGGCTGATCTTAAATAATCAGAGCCGGTGACCACATCTGCAGCGTAGAAAGAGATGTTGTTTATCAAACTGTATTCTGTGAATTTAATTTTACTTTTGACAGCATATTGGAGTAAAGTGAATATTAAACGTTCTGCCATGAGAGCGTAAATAATATTAATAGCAATGACTCCACCCAGATTTTTAACAACCATAGAAAGCATCATAAATAAGGAAGTAACCCCTGCATACAAGAGCATTTCTATACCAAGAGTCTTGAATATCCAGCCAACATATTCGCCAGAAAAGTCACCCAGATTACCAGTTACAATAGTTGCACTGATTGTTCCGACTAATATAACGACAGCGATGAATATATAGGAAGCTACAATCATTGTAATCAGTTTAGAAAGATATATGTAAATCTTTGAGTAACCTTTTGAAACTACATTTTTCATAGTTCCATGGCTGAATTCTGCAGTAACGAATATACCTATTACAATACCAATCAGCATGATAAGGTCACTGCCAAATATAGCACTCATACCATATTCGATTCCGCTGGAGGGATCAGTAATTACCATAGTAGGATCTGAGTTCTGCATTAAATATAACACTACAATACCCAGTATGAAGAGACAGGCCTCTACAGCCATGCAAATATAAAAAGATTTGCTTTTAAACAAACGATAAAAATCAGAACGCAATAAATTAGACATAGTAACTCCCATCTGTGTACCTGCTGTACACGGAACAAATCAGTAAATATAGAACCATAATCTCTGATTTGCTATCCTTTAATATGTAATTGATAATATTTATTATTAATAAAATTGGATGGATAGCAGTTATAACTTCCTAGACATAACTTTTTTCAGTGCTTTCCATTAGTTGCATAAAGTATGCTTCTAAATCCTGACCGACAATTGAGCTGGAATTAACTGTTATACCATTCTTAGCAAGTTCAGTATTAATGGCACCAGCCTTTTCTAAATTTTTAGATACCCGAATAGTATGCTCATCCAAGACTTTAACTGCATCTTTCTCTATCATTCCGTTTATTATATTTACAGCCTCTGCAGTTTTATCAACCTTTATCTCAAGTTCTCCTGTGCAGCGCTGTTCCAGTTCCTCATTGGTAAACTCGGTTACCATAACTCCATTATTGATGACACCATAGCGGTTAGCAATTCTTGAAAGTTCTCCAAGAATATGACTGGAGATTAGAATAGTAATCTTTCTTTCGCGGTTCAAATGAAGGATCAGCTCACGGATTTCTTTGATACCGGTAGGATCAAGTCCATTAATTGGCTCATCCAACATCAAAAATTCCGGATCACCAAGTAATGAGATACCAATGGCAAGACGTTGTTTCATACCCAGGGAAAAGTTCTTTGCTTTCTTTTTACCGGTATCAGATAAGCCTACGAGATTTAACATTTCTGGTATTTTCGTTACCGGATCAAGTCCCAACAATCTACAGTAATAATGAAGGTTCTGTTTTGCTGTCATTTGCGGGAACACTGCCGGATTCTCTATCATGGTTCCTGTCTTGCTTCTTTGAGTATCTAAATCATTACTTCCAAATAATTGAATGGTTCCTTTGCTAGGACGGGCAAGACCTGCCACCATTCGGATAAATGTAGTTTTTCCAGCGCCGTTACGACCGATAAAGCCATAAATATCACCTTTATAAACGTTGAGATTCATACCACTTACTGCTGCTCTTTTACCAAATACCTTTGTGAGGTCTTTTGTTTGCAGTACATATTCCATTTTGATATCCTCCTGCTTTTTCTGTTGAAATTTTACAACAATACATATATTACCATATAAGAATTAAAAACACATTAGAAAAACCTAAAATTATCCTTTTATTTTCTATTGCGCTTCTAATTAAATGGTGCTACACTAACTAAAGTGGTATGACCAATAAACCAATTTATATTGACAGAGTAGAAAGGCAGGATGATGTAATGAAGTATCTTAGACAGTTGCTGATTATTTTAGGTATCTATTTTGCGGGGCAGGTAATACAGGAGGTATTTCATTTACCGGTGCCAGGTTCTGTAATAGGTATATTGATATTGTTTTTTGCATTGCATACCGGAATTCTTAAAGTTCACATGATAGAAGAGGTTTGCGATTTTTTATTATCACATATGGCTTTTCTTTTTGTACCTGCAAGTGTTGGGCTGATGACCTCATTTGGCCTGATAAAGGGAAAGCTGGCAGGTTTTCTGGCAGTTATTGTGATTTCAACAGCGGTTATCTGGATTGTAACCGCACACATAGCAAAGCTGCTTAGAAAGGAAAGTACCAATGAGTGAAATTATTAAGTCTCCTTTGTTTGGCGTTATTCTGTCTCTGGCAGCATATGAGATAGCCAGCCTGATACATAAAAAGACCAAGTTATCCATATGCAATCCTCTATTGCTTGCAATGCTTCTGGTAATAGTGGTACTTACGAGTTTTAACATATCCTATGAGGATTACAGTCAAGGGGGACAGCTTATCTCCTTCTTCCTGTACCCGGCCACAGTAGCATTGGCATTACCGATTTATCGTAAATTTCATCTTCTAAAAGCAAATGCGCTGCCTATTGTTGTCAGTATTTTAAGCGGGAATGTATTAGGTATAATCAGTATTATTCTTCTGTCAAAGGTTTTCGGTCTTTCGGAAGTATTGACAAAATCACTGATTCCAAAGTCCATTACAACACCCATTGGCATGGAGGTGTCAAATCAGCTTGGAGGAATTCCATCCGTAACAGTAGTTGCAATTATACTGACCGGAATATTAGGGGCAGTTCTTGGTCCATTTCTTGCTAAATTGTTCAAAATGAAAGATCGTGTATCTGTGGGAATTGCTATGGGGGCATCCTCTCATGCACTGGGAACGGCAAGAGCTATGGAGCTTGGAGAGATTGAAGGAGCCATGAGCGGGCTAACGATGGCGTTATCCGGTATTATAACGGTCGTATTGGCTCCGGTTATATGGAAGTTATTTTTAGGGGGAGTCAGTTTTTGGCAAGGGGGACGGCAAATTGTACAAAACAGAAAAAACTCATGCTTCGATTTCAAGGCATAAGAAGTCCTAATTCTCTGGATATTTTGTGCTTGACATATTATAAAACAGATAACTCGCTAGCGCTCAAACAATCTGTTTTATAAAATAGCACAAAATATCCAGAGAAAAGGACTTCTAATACCTTTCCATAGGCGCATTCGTTCTTTCTGTTTTGTGCAATTTGCCTGAAATCCTATGGTAACATGACTTTTGAAAATTGAATCAAGAACGCGGTTTAAGAATATGAATCAAGAACGTGGTTTAAGAACATGACTCAAGAATATGACTTAAGAACATGATTTAAGAACGTGATTTAAGAACGTGATTTAAGAACATGATTAAGAACATGGTTTAAGTGCGTGTTTTAAGAGCGTCGTTTAAGAATGTGGTTAGAAAATGTGGTTTAGAAATGCGATTTCTAAGAGAATAAAGTTATCGGACATATTCAAGAAATAATCGTAAGTATACCAATTTATAATCCATAATGGAAAAAATAAAATCTTTATACATGATATAAATAGGTTACTTAAGTTATTGAGAAGTACTTTGGGGAGTATTTCGGAAGGAGAAGGTGATGTTTGAAGCCATAAAAAATACAAAAATTTTTGATCAGGTTATCGGACAGATTAAAGAGCTTATAAGACAAGGGGATTTAAAGTGTGGGGACAAGCTGCCTTCTGAGAGAGATATGTGTGAACAGCTAAGAGTCAGCAGGACTTCCATACGAGAGGCCTTGCGTGCCCTTGAGATGCTGGGAATTATTGAAGCCAGACAAGGGGGAGGCAATTATATCAAAGAGCAGTTTGAAGACAGTTTCTTTGAGCCTCTGTCCTTAACCTTTCTCCTTCATGGCAGCAATATTGATGAGGTGATTAAATTTCGGCAGATGATGGAGCCTCAGGCAGCCGGTGAGGCTGCTGTCAGAAGAAGCGAAGAACAACTGGAGGAAATGAAGAGATTACTTTGCGAGCTGAAAACTACGGAAAATGAAACTGTGAGTGCTGCCATTGATAAACAGCTGCATTATAAGATAATTGAAGCATCAGGAAACAAATTGGTAGCCTACACTATGTATGCAGTCTCGGCTTTGGTAGAGGAGTATATTATTAATACCCGCAGCAGTATGATAAAAAATCCTGAGAATAAAAGCCTTCTTTATGAGCAGCATGATAATATCATCCATGCAATTGAAAAGCAGGATAGCGCAGAAGCTATAAAGGCAATGTCTGAACACCTGATTTACTCTATGGGTTATGAGTAGAGTAAATTACGGAATGTAGCAATGAAATAATCAGTGAAGACTGTATAAATAGCTGATAATTATAGAAAGAATGAATATTTAAAGATTAAAGGCGTTTATTCGTTAAAAACATTGAAATATAAGATAGTAAGCCCATAAGTTTGAGCTTGTACTAAATAAGATGAACATGAGAAAGGCAAGGCTGATAATATGAAAAAAGCAGTATTCTTAAATTATGTAAAAGTAGACTATGACAACAAATTAGATTTTACCAAATTAAATAAAACAGCAGAAATTACATTATATAAGAAATCAGCACCGGAGGAAATCTATAAGAATGCAGAGGGAAGCCATATATTGATAACAAAAGAGTTGCCCATGGGAAAGGAAATCATTGATAAGCTTCCCTCAACCGTAGAGCTGATATGTGAAGCCGGTACCGGTTATAACAATATTGATATAGAAGCTGCTAAGAAGCGTAATATTACAGTATGTAATATCCCTGCTTATAGTTCCAAGGCTGTCGCACAGCTCACCTTTACCTTTATTCTATCCTTAAGCTCATCTTTGACCACTCAGCAAAATATGCTGAAAGGGAATAGTTATGATAATTTCACGAAGCATATGACTTTAAATCACAACGAAGTGGTCGGTAAAACCCTTGGTGTAATCGGAGCTGGAAAGATTGCAGTGGAAGTAATTAAGGCAGCTGTATTCTTTGGTATGAAAGTATTAGTGTACAGCAGAACGCCAAAAGACTTTCAGGAGGAAAATGTAAGCTTTGTCTCACTAAAGGAACTGCTCACAGACAGTGATTTTGTATCTATACACTGCCCCTTAAACGAGGATACCAAACATCTGATAGATCGGGAGAAGCTTGCACTTATGAAACCTTCAGCTTACCTTATCAATACTTCCAGAGGAGCAATTATCAAAGAAGAGGATCTTGTGGAGGCGCTAAAGAACAGGGTAATTGCAGGAGCTGCACTGGACGTACTGGAACAGGAACCAGGAACCCCTGATAATCCGCTTTTTAAGCTGCCTAATTGTATTTTGACACCTCATATAGGCTGGCAGTGTATTGAGACCAGACAACGGCTAATTGATATGCTTGCAGATAATATACAAGCCTTTTTGGAAGGGAAACCCACAAATCAGGTAAATTAAATAATATAGAGAAGGGTAAAATATCAGGATCAAATATTTTTACCCTTCTCTATTTTGATTAAACAGGCTTATCGCTTCTTAGCTACCGGGACACTACACCTTATTTCTCTGACTAGCATAGGTACAAATATCAGATACTGATATTAAGCGAAGTTTACGAAATGCAGAATAATGTAAAGTGGAGCATTAAGAACGGTCAAGACACGCCCTAGTATAATTTAAAGGATTTAACCACAGTATCGAGTTCAGTAGCATTGAGACGGTTGCTCTCAACCATTTTTCTGGTGTCGGAGGTTAGAGAGACGATATCGGTATCCCTTGCAGCTACATCGCTGACACCGGCAGAGGAATCCTCCACCATGTTATTGATCTCACCTACGGAAGTGCTGATATTCTTTAGTTCGTCTTTTAACAGATTAATTCCACCGTGGATAGATTCCAGAGCCTTATTAATATCTTTGGCATTTTCTGTTTTAAGCTCTGATGATGGAACGGCTGTAGCATTTCCATCATGCTGCATACCCTCCGGTCCCTGACCAAATTCCATGTTATGAAAAGGAATGATATAGGTAACACTAGGTGTGCTTTCACTATCAGAAGTAAAAACATTGCTCTGAGAGCTTGTACCACTTGCAAGGGAATTTTGAAAGTTGGTTTCGTCAGAAATACTTGTGCCTGTTAAGGAATCATCAGTACTATATAAAATGGTACCATCTGTATTCACAAGACTTATTCCGGTACGGTAGGTATCCATATTCATAAACATACTAACATAGTTTTCGATGCTTTCTGTATCGGTGGTGCCAGAGGATTGCAGCAAGGATTTTATTTCCTGGGACTGCATAAGAAATTGAGCGGAGTTACAGATAGAGGATACGGACTCGCTGATATTCTTATTATAGGAGTCCGCCAGGTTCTTCATTGTAAGCTTGGTATTATCTGTAATCGTGCTTTTGGATACTCTGTTAATAGCAGTAAAATTCACTGCAGATGCAATAATGATAAAGAAAGCACACAGCAGTGAGATCTTTACTTTAATTGAGAGAGTACGATGCTGTTTTTCTCCGGATTTGTTATTTTCTTTCATTCAACCACCTATTACGCCAGGGCATAGTTTTGTCAGGATGCCCTTTTTGTCCCTTTCTGTCTGAAAATATATAATTGTGGAGAAAGAATACCAAATGATTATGTAACAAATATGTATAAGTTGTGAAAAATGAGTGAATCGTAAGCGTAAGAAAGTGGTACTTAAGAAGACAACTGCTGAAATGAATAGTCCTGCGTAGACAGGATATTCATTTCAGCCAGGAACCCTTTTATCAGGGTGAAAAAAAATTTTTTAACGGAACAGGGCCCTCAAGTGGAGTACGTTCAACATAGAGAGTACGATCAGGTCTTGTTTTCACAGACCACTTAACCAGGGTAATGGATTGATTTTCAATCTCGATCGTGGTAATGCATCTGGGATGAACACAGCTGCCGTCATTGAAATACAAGGGTTCGCCTACAGCAGGGAAGGCAGGTCTGTGAGTATGGCCTGCAATCAACATTTTATTGTGTTTCTTTGTCCAATTAATAAGATGATTCTCCACCTTTTCCTTCTTGTTATAATTTTTTGAGGCACTGGTCGGATCTTTTACACCAATAAGTTCAAAGGGTCGCCAAAGATAACGTACCAGGAATCTGGCAAGGCGCCATAAGGTGTCATTAAAGTAATCTGCCTGATGTCCGTGAACCAGCAAAATTTTATGGTTTGTATTAGCTATTCGAAGAACGAGAGCTTCCCTTATACGGATATCTGGCAGCAAAGCAACCTGCTTCTTTAAGCTTTCATCATAAAAGGAAGTAAAGTGTTCTCTGGCAAAGGACGGGTTTCTTTTTACAATATCGTGATTACCGTAAAGCATATAAAAACGCTTACTTTCATAGAATTTGGACATCAGCCAGAAAGCATAGCTATGAGTAGAAATAATGTCCTCCTCCGATCTGTTTTCCCAGAGCTCATCTCCGTCCCCTAGTTCAATATAAATATAATTCTTATCATAATAATAGGACAGAGCCGCAAAATACAGATTCTGGTTGTTAAACAGATTATCACCCCAGTTACCGATTCCTCTGTGGCAGTCACTGATAAGCACAATCTTGGTATTTTTCTTAAGTATAAGTTCCTCTGCATTTAAATAAGCGTCGGTCAGCTTCTTATCCACAGACAATTATAACACCTCCCATCCCAGCCGTTTTCTTTACTGTTTATGCTCTTTTGCACTAAGGGCAGCGGCTTTACTCTCTGTATTAAACTGCTGCAGGCGTTTATAATCCTTAAAGATATCAGGAGTATTTCTGATATTGAGTATCTTATTATACATTTTAGGCGCTTCATCTTTTACTAATATGAATTTATCCAGTGGATCTCCAATAAGTTTTGTTGCTTCATTATATGCATAACAATTTCGTTTATTGTTGGTTTGCATAATGAAATCCATAACGGCATTTCTTGTAAGCGGCTGCTTGGAGCGGGGCTTATCAAAAACGAAGCCTACGGTATTGTTCGTATAAGCTATTTCACTTTTTTTATAGCCGGCTTTTATTAAAGCTTCGATAAAGATATCTCGCATTTCCTCGTTCTTTAGAGTTATCTGGGCATGCATAACCAGATCTTCCGGCTCGGAAAATTCACCTAGACGAAAACCGGTAAGCCACCAATGAAGGTCGCTGCGATAAAAAAGTACTTTATTTTTCTTAATAAGAGTAAAAGCCATAGGCATCCGCTCTTCGTCAGTAACACATTCATAGAAAGTTCCGTAGAAAAGACCGGGAATATCTATTAAAGGTACAGTGGTATTATAGATACCGATTTCACAGCCTGTAGTCATACCATACTGGCCTTTCCAGAACTCGATCATCCATTTCTTGCCATCATAATCAAAATATATTGGTTCGCAGTCTATTATCATGCTAAAGGCAGCACAGCCTTCATCATAAAGTCTACAGTAACCGCATTCACGCTGCCAGCAATTCATCAGGGAATAGAACATATTCTGAGGGCGGTAATATGCAAATCCGAAAGGGGCTAATTCCTTGTTGAGATCAATAAGTTTATTAGCCTGGGCATCAGCAAGGATAAGCGCCAGCTCAGTTTCCGCTTCAAAACTGGTGGCCCTTACCTGAGGCAGGGATAAGGATTCTTTTATTTCGTTCTTTAAAGTTTTTTTCTTTATAAATAATCTGCTGAAAGATGGATAATACTTTCTATCAAGTTTCTTCATAAAAGGACTCCTTCCGATTATATTTAAGTTGAATTGAGTTTTAACTACTTCCAGATATTATAAGTCAATATTTTTAATTCTAAAATTCAACTTATATCGTAAAAAAATATGCATAATATAAAGAATATGCTATATTATCATATTCCAAAGGCAGTCAGGGTGTTAATTAAATATTTTGTGATAATAATAACAATTATTAGTTGCATATTTAACAAAGTTGGATTACAATGAGGCTGTAAGATAGATTAACATCTCTGCGGCAGAAGGAACAAAGAATGTGCTGCATTCGAAATTAGATAAATAAATCATCCTCAGGAGGTAGCATTATGAGTAAGATAATAGTAGTAGGAGCCAATCATGCCGGGACAGCTGCATTAAATACGATTCTGGATAATTTTAAAGGGAATGAAGTAACAGCCTTTGATTCTAATTCCAACATAAGTTTTTTAGGCTGTGGAATGGCATTATGGATTGGAAAACAGATTAGCGGACCGGAAGGATTGTTCTATTCTAACAAAGAGAAGTTAGAGAACAAAGGTGCTAGAATCTATATGGAGACACCTGTTGAATCCATTGATTATGATAATAGAATTGTTCATGCTAAGGGAAAAGACGGCACGGAGTATCATGAAAGTTATGATAAACTCATTTTAGCTACCGGCTCAGTTCCTATTGTACCTAATATAGAAGGCATTCATTTGAAGAATGTGCAACTGGTCAAACTGTACCAGAATGCAGAAGAAGTAATTGAGAAATTAAAAGATGAAGCCGTTAAAGATGTTGTCGTTGTTGGAGCCGGATATATAGGTGTGGAACTTGCAGAAGCATTTGTTCGCTGCGGTAAAGAAGTTACTCTGGTTGATTGTGCAGATACCTGCCTGTCCGGATATTATGATAAAGATTTCACAGATATAATGAGAGAAAACCTTAAAAAACATGGTGTGAAGGTTGCATTTGAAGAGACAGTACAAAAGCTGGAAGGCAAGGATAAAGTCGAAAAGGTAATAACGGATAAGTCGGAATATAAAGCAGACATGGTTATTATGGCAATAGGATTTAAGCCAAATACAGCACTTGGAAACTCTCAGCTTAAGCTATTTAAAAACGGTGCTTTTCTGGTAGATAAACAACAGGAAACTAGTGTTAAAGGAGTATATGCTGTAGGCGACTGTGCAACAGTTTACGATAATTCCATACAAGAGGTTAATTACATTGCGCTTGCCTCCAATGCTGTGAGGTCAGGTATAGTTGCCGGAAATAACAGTTGTGGCAAAGAACTGGAATCCGGTGGAGTTCAGGGATCTAATGGTATCAGCATCTGGGGAGTAAATATGCTCTCAACAGGTCTTACACTGGCTAAAGCTCAAAAGCTTGGGATCAATGCAGCAGCTGTTGATTATGAAGATTACCAGAAGCCTGGTTTCATGGAGGAAAACAATCATAAGGTTAAGATAAAGATTGTTTATGATCAGGAATCCAGAGTAGTATTAGGGGCTCAGATGACTTCTGAGTATGATATATCCATGGGACTTCATATGTTCTCACTGGCGATCCAAGAAAAGGTGACTATAGATAAATTAAAACTGGTTGACTTATTCTTCCTGCCACATTTTAATCAGCCCTACAGCTATATAGCTTTAGCTGCCCAGCAGGCATAAATACGTCTCATTAAAGTAGTAAACACGCAACGATAAAAGAAATAATGCGATAGATAACAGTAAAATAAATAATTGATTTTTCTTAAGTACACCCTAAATAATAGAGTATCAGGTCAGTTTAAACTCTTCTATTTAGGGGGTACTTTTTTCTTGTTATCTTGTGAGTATCAGTAATGCAAATCATATGTGTATTTGCAGAGACCAATAATCTTTCGATGGACAGTAACTGTACATAAACAATAAAGTTTTTACTAGGTGTCTTAATATATTTACTTCATCATATGTTTTAGATAGGGAAGCAAATATCGGAGGATTTAGACATGAAAAATACATTAGCAGGAAGAGGAAGGCAGATAGTTATTCTGTTATGTCTTTTGCTGGTGCTGCTTTTGGTATTCTATTATGGTATTAGTATGTACCTAGAGAAAAAGGGTGCAAATACAATGGTGATGGGCGGGAAATACTATGAGATGGTACATATAGAGAATACAGAGGAATTAAAAGAGGATAGCCTTGTCCGAGCAGAAAGCTTAGTAGAGGAGAAGGAACCGGATCTGGAAGCTTATTTCAGGCCTTCCAGCCTTCCGGTATTAAATACCCGTTTTGACTGGAACTTTATAGATGATTATTATAACAAAAAACCATCAGAAATAAAACTGCCTTCTGACCTTTTTAAAACGCCAGAGGATACTATAATTAATTATTTCAGTATCTTACGGGAAGCTGCCAATATTGAAAAAGGCAAATCAGCAGGCTGTGGAACACTTGGGAATGCAGGAATTCCTTATCCAATAGCCTACAATTTTCTTAACGAAACCTATAAGGACAGATTGAGCTATAAGCAGTTCCGAAAGACATTTGAAAATATCTTACATATCAATCTTATAAAATACCACAGTGTGCCTGTTTATGATAACAAAGAGAATATACAGCGTTATTTTGTAGAACTGGAAACCATTGAAGGAAATGAAAAGAATCAGGGAAGTTTTGCGTATTATTACGGTTTTGTAGATCTTAAGGAAGAGGCGAAAGAATATAAGATATCAAATATTGAATTCCATGGTGAAAATTATTTGTGTGCCCCTTATCACGGCTGGGCATATGATGCGGAAATGTCTGTAAAGGTACGCTTTGGAGAGTGGTGTGAACTGATAGATAAGATGTATCCTGTGAAGCAGGAGGGTTATATAAAGAATATATCTTTTAAGGGAAATGACGGATCAGACTATCTAATTGTATTTTATCAATTAACAAATGATACGGATATAGAGATTGCCCAGTACAGGAAAGAAAGCAAAGGGGAGTGGGAGCAGATAAAGATCAATCCCGAAGACTGTGTAAAAGATGAGAACGATGCCGTTGAATAGATCACGCATGCTCAAGTACTACCTCACATTAATTAAAAAAAATTCATCACCTGAATATTTGGAATAAATATTATAAGGCTGAATCAAACCTGAATGAAATGGTTAGATACAGCCTTTATGTTTACATTATTTATATTATAGATTCTATATAGGAACTAATTACTGTCTATCCTTCTTCTTATCCAGAAAAGTTCTTTCAAACCATTGAAAAAGCATGACAAGTAAAGTAATTATAATGATAACGACAAATATACTAAACATACCTTTCCACATAATATCAAGTGATATCATAAGATCTTCAATACTAAAATTCATGACTGACTCCTTTCATCCTAAGGCAGTGGGTTCAATTACAACAGCAGACTATTTTAATATAGTAGTTAACAGGTTTAAGATAATACCGCCGGCTAATACGGAAGCAATCTGACCGGATACGTTTGCACCGATAGCATGCATTAGAAGATGGTTTGTAGGATCTTCTTTAATAGCCATTTTCTGAACTACACGAGCTGACATAGGGAATGCAGAAATACCTGCAGCACCAATCATAGGATTAATCTTGTTCTTGCGGAACAGATTGACGAATTTTGCAAACATGACACCGCCTATCGTATCAAATACGAAAGCGATAAGGCCAAGACCAAGGATTAACAGTGTCTGCCAGGTTACGAAAGCTTCAGCTCTCATACTGAAGGAGATGGTGATACCTAACAACAAAGTTACCAGATTAGCCAGTATGTTCTGAGCGGCATCGGATAAAGTGGTTAGAACACCGCACTCCCTTAATAAATTACCAAACATTAAAAAGCCAACCAAAGAAACGGAAGTAGGAGCAACAAACCCTGCAATAATTGTAACTGCAATGGGGAATACTATTTTAATTCTCTTTGATACAGATACCGGATTATAAGGCATTCTAATAAGACGTTCTTTTTTTGTCGTAACAGCTTTAATAGCAACCGGCTGAACCAGAGGCACCATAGCCATATACGAGTAGGCCGCGACTGCGATGGGGCCAATATATTTGGATTCTAATATCTGGGATACAAGAATTGCAGTAGGACCGTCTGCAGCACCGATAATACCGATGGAAGCTGCATCACGAAGGTCAAAGCCTAAAATTATAGCAACTGTTAAAGTTAAAAAGATACCAAACTGTGCGGCAGCACCGAATAATAACATGATTGGATTGGATAACAGAGGACCGAAATCAATCATGGCACCGATACCAATAAATAGCAATAGAGGAAGTGCTTCTGATGCTTCGATACCTGTCTCGAACAGCCACTGTATAATACCGTGGGTGTTACCAATACCCGGAAGCACCTGGTCGATAACACCTGATAACGGAAGGTTAACCAGGATAGCACCAAATCCCATAGGAAGAAGTAAGCTGGGCTCATAACCCTTAGCAATAGCAAGATAGATTAACAAAATTCCTACAGCATACATGATTAATTGTGGAACAGTTACGGAAGTAATACCCGATAGTAAAAAATCCATTGTGAATCTCCCTTCGTACTTGTAAAGCTTTTGATGTGTGTAAATAATCGCCAATTATATGATGGAATGTTAGTCTCTGACATAAAAAAAGCCTGTACCCTAAATTAGGATACAGGTCTTGTCTTTTCAAATTAAACCAGAACATAAATGTTCGGCTGTTGGTTTAACTGCATGTCCGAAATACGGTTTGTACCATAACATGCTGACTACTCCCCTATATCTGATTACCTTTAACAGTAGCATAAATATAAGGGAAAGTCAATAAAAAACCACATTTTTCAACAGGTAACAAAGAAGAAAAACCACTGCTTTTTGGAATTCGGCTGACATTTTGAGTGGTCTTTGGTATAATAGAAATAACTGAGTCTGCATAGGACCAGACCAGTAAACATAAGGAGCAGCTATGATACGTGATACTTTCGATAAAATAAGGGAAAAAGCAGATATCAGAGAGAATCTGATAAAATTAAAGGCTGAATTAAAAGAAACCCATAATAAGACTGCTCTGTTGTATTATATTGGAGCAGACTATCAGGTACTACTTAATTTGCTTAAGGAAGAAGATCCCAAAATCAGAAAAAATACTGCATTGATACTGGGAGAACTGAATATTCCGGAAACGCTTAATGATTTATATGAAGCCTACGAAGAAGAGGAGCAGTTATTTGTTAGAAGTGCATATCTCACAGCTTTAAAAAACTTTGATTATACCTCTTACGTAGATAATTTGGAGAAAAGATATGATATTTTAAGCAGCACAGAAATAACCGAGGATAATAAGAAACATGTGGAAGAAGAGATGAGACATCTCTCGGCATTGATTCGTAAGGTAAAGGGAGCCAAAAAACATGAATTTACCGGCTACAAAGTACCCTCCTCTCTTATTCTGCTTACAAACAGAAATTATATAGGGGCTACATTAACGCAGCTTCAGGGAATTAATGCAAGAGAATTTAATGCAGGTGTCATGGTGGAATGTGACGACTTGGAGAGAGTACTTGCTGTCAGAACCTATACAGAAATCTTGTTTATATTAAAAGATATAAAATCCATAGACAGGGATGTGGTGACAGGAGCGAAAGCACTGGCAGAAAGCAGTCTGATGGAATTTTTGATGCAAAGACATCAAGGAAATCCACCCTTTTATTTTCGTATAGAACTAAAAGCAAAAATGGAACTTGATAAGCGTAGCAGTTTTACAAAGAAATTTGCTTCAGAATTAGAACGGAATACAGGAAGAAAACTTATCAACAGTACCTCTGATTACGAATGGGAATTAAGACTTATTGAGAATAAAGAGGGAAGATTTAACGTTCTAATAAAACTGTGCACCTTAAAGGATGACAGATTTGGTTATCGTAAGAATGTAATCGCCGCTAGCATAAATCCAGCTATGGCTGCACTTATCACAACACTTTCCAAAGATTATCTGAAAGAAGATGCCCAGGTGTTAGACCCATTTTGTGGTGTGGGTACAATGCTTATAGAAAGAAACAAAGAAGTAAAAGCAGGTACAATGTATGGACTGGATGTGTTCGGACAGGCAATTGAGAGAGCAAAAGAGAATACAGCCTTAAGCGGAGACACCATCTATTATATTAATCGTAATTTCTTTGACTTTAAGCATGAGTATCTCTTTGATGAGATTATTACGAATATGCCAAGAGCACAGGGACATAAAGATGAAAATGAAATCTGTGAACTGTACCGTAGGTTTTTTGCAAAAGCAAGCGAGCATTTGGAGCAGGACGGAGTGATTATAATGTACTCTCATAACAAGGATTATGTACACAAATTCTATAATCGTAAGAATTTCAAAATAGTAAAAGAATTTGAAATCTCCAAAAGAGAAGGTGCTTATCTATTCATTTTGCAAACAGTTTAAAGATAATGTTATTCATAGGAATATGAAGCAAACCTTTTGAGGATTAAACATCTTATTAAATGCTGAAGAAATAGGGTATGAGTTAAAGGCTAAGTCTACAGTCATATTTCTTAATAGATATATCTTAGAATAGAAGGAATGTATAGATATATCTTAGATTGAAGGAATGTACAAATATATTGTTATGAAAAACGGCTTCTAATTCTGTATTAGTGAATCAGAAGCCGTAAATATTGGCGTCTCTTAGAAGTGATAGATGATTTAATGACTGATATTTTAGAAATCTTCACTTAGAAGATATACAGCAAAGGTAGCTTCTGTCTGAGTGTCATAGTTTACAGATATAAACCCACTATCGTATTTAAAATGCATATCACCATTATTGTCACTAACAGGTTCACCGAATGCTTCCTTGAAGCTATCTATCTTATCGCCGATTTTAGCTCCATTAAAATCTATATCAGCTCTATCGGTAAAGACCTGGCTAACAGCAGTATATTCTGCATTAAACCAAATTCTGATTCCATTTTCTTTAAATTCTAATCCACCTTCATCTATCTTAGAAGGTTCTTCTTTAAGGGTTTCTAATAATGTATCTTTACTT
>JAQSXJ010000087.1 GCA_029256725.1 Anaerocolumna sp.
ATACCACTGCCCATATCAAAGCCAAAAGGCTGATAATCCAAAGCTCCTTCTGTCTTCTAAACATTCGCAGGCATTCTGCAAATGATAACTTCTTTTTCACAATATTAGATGAATTATTCTTGCTGTTTGTTTTCATAAAAAACGACTCCTTTAGTTGTCCCGGAATTTTCCCGTGAAATGCAGGAGCTGTTGCAGCAGCTCCTGCTAAGCTTGGCAGTCTGACTTTATGTAGAATGTTAATTGAATTCTATTTTTCTGAGTTTTGTGATGAAACTAGACCGTGATGACAAAGGGAATTACATCAGTTTCCCATTTTACCAAGATTATTTTCGTAGGCTGTCTGATAATATTTAGCTAAGTCTTTTAGCCCCAAGGTATTGCATTCATCTCTTGCAGCTTCAAAGGCTTTTACACACTCTTCTTCCGAAGCTGCAGTCATTATCTTTGCCCAGACAACAGTGATTTTATCTGTTATGGTCTGTTTAGTGATTGAGATAGCATCTTCAGGATTAAAGGTCGCTTCATACAAGGTAAGATCAAAGACAGGAGCTTTGTAATACTGCCAGCTGATTCTTACACCTTCATTGGAAAAATCACCGTTACCATCCACAGGCCAATAGTCATATACTGATAATCGGTCTATCCTTGGATCGATCTTATCAAAAGTACTTCTGCCGTCGGTATGGAGCCAGTTGGTGTTGGCAGCCATCATATAAATCTCACCGCCGTTGGCTTTTTTAACTGCATGATAGGTCTGTTCTTTTTTATCAACATCCAGAATGGCATCGTCTACCACCCAATTTCCATTCTCATCAATATTCCATACATTTTCTTCAGCAGGTGCTCCCCAACCGGTAATCATATTGCCAAGTTCGCTATTTTCCCAGTTAAGCCATTTTAAAACCAGCTCAGGATTCTTACATTTATCCGTTATGATACACCGGTAACTTCCTGTATATTTGCTGGTCAGTAACGTAGTGTCGTTTAGATCGACACCCTCTGCTGCAAGGGATACATTCATAATACGCTTGTTAATATTATAAGCATCTCCTTCATCAACAGCCCATACCTGATGACCTCCGGTCCAGGCATACCACCAGGTTCCCAGATTTCCCAAGACCTGTCCGGAGGATAACTTCGTTACATACTCTTCATAACCGTTTGTCAGATAATCGGGATCAATAAGGCCGTTACGATAACATTTATTCATGAACTTGGCAATCTCAAGGCCTTCCTCCGTATTCAGCCAATGGGTAAATTCACCTGAAGTTTTATCCTTCTTATAGCCGTTGACAAATCCATAGGCTGCAAGCATGGCATTTAAAAAATTAAGTCCTTTATTGTCGCTTGTAAATGCATATGTCTTTTGTCCATTTTCATTTGACGGATGATTCTTTAATATTCTTGTCATGGTATCGAAATATTCATCCGGGGTTTTGTAGATTTCACTGTCTCCCAGCTCCAGCCAGTAATCATTTCTTACACCAAAGTCATATCCCGCTACATTGGGAGTCTCTCCCCAACCCTGAGCCAGTTTATATATCTTACCGTCCTCATCATAGAGCATATTGATGTAATCACCCATACGTCTGGTTATATTGCCGCCGTATTTCGCCATTAAATCTGTCAGGTCGATTGCTTTACCCTGGGCGATAAATTTCTCAGCCATATCATCAGGCATCCAGGTTATTACATCGGGATAATCATTGGTGGCAAGCATTAAGTTCAATTTCTCATTCATGTCCACGGAGTAATATGTAAGGTCAATCTTAACATTCATATTATCCAGCAGCCACTTGTCATACTTGGCTTTGCCGCCTTCCTCATCAGCCTCGAATTCCACCTGGTCGCCATAACCCGGATATACCGAAATGTTTAAGGTCTCCTCGGGTACCACCCAGCCCCATTCATTGGGTTCTTTGGTTTCCGTGTCACCTACCGGATCTACGGTTTTACTGCTCTCCACCTTCTTTCCATCACCGGAGCAGCCACTTAAAATGGTTGATGCAGTCAGCACCAGAGTCATTAAGATACAGAATAACTTTTTCATAATATCTCCTTTCTGAATATCATGTTTTATTTCTTAACAGAGGTTTTACCATCTGCCGTTGACATATTGTTGTTCTGTTAATACTGTTGTTCTATTAATACTGTTGTTCTGTTAATCTAAAACACTCTAACTGTCTTTCTTTCTACAATAGTGCAGGGAAATATGTAATCTCTTTTCTCATCAACGATATCTGCCGATAGATTTGCAATAATCTCAGCAGATACCCTCCCCATCTCCTCCAAAGGCATATCAATAGTCGTAAGACCGGGTCTGGTGTATTTTCCCATATCAATGTTATCAAAGCCCACTACTGATAAATCCTCCGGAATGTTAAGCCCCATATCCATTGCAGCATTAATGGCTCCCATAGCCATGTAATCATTTAAAGCAAATATAGCCGTTGGTCTCTCCTCCATTAACAGCAGTTTCTGTGAAGCCGAATAACCAAACTCATAGCTCCAGTTTCCTACCTGAATATATTCAAGATTTAAGGTGATGCCTGCATCATTTAAGGCTGACTGATATCCGATCAGACGTTTATGGGAAGGTGTGGAATTTATCGGCCCGCTGATTATTCCAATCTTTTTATGACCCTTTTCAATTAAATATCTGGTCATGTCATAGGCAATCTGATTATCGTAAGTAACCGTATAATCCTTCGGATCGTTTGTATAACAATATGTATAAACCAAAGGCTTGTCAGTATGAATAGCACCGGATACATCTCTGTCATGCATCCCTATGTAGATTATTCCGTCTACCTGAAGGCTTATGAGAATCCCCAGCGCGTTGTCAATTTTGTTTTTATACAGGTGGATGTCCTCGTAATGATGCCGCAATTTATCAGAGAATCCGAGGCTGTTTAAGATAATATTATAATTGTTCTGTTCTGCAAACCGGTCAATACCTTCGATTATGCGCATGGTAGAAGGAAAGGTAATATCCTCTGCCATCACTCCAATGGTTCTGGTTCGATTGACACGTAGACTTCTTGCAATCCGGTTGGGCTGATAGTTTGCTTCCTGTACAATATGCATCACCTTATCTTTCACTTCGTCGCTGACTTTTTTGGAGTCATTTAGGACGTAGGAGACCGTTGTGGTTGATACCCCTGCTATTTTAGCTATTTCTTTGAGTGTCATATATCCTTTTATCCTCGTTTCTTCCACTTATAATTTAAGCTCCAGGTATACCTGATACATGGCAGTTAAACCTTTTTTGGGTTCTCGCTTCTTTTGCTTTGCATAACATTTCACTGTATATATACTTCTGTCAAATATGGATAGTGCGGCAGAAAATATACACAATCTCTCGAACTGTTACGGTCAGATCTCAATTTTTTATGTATATATCGCCTTCGATTTGCATTTTTATCGCATTTAGATTATAATTTTAGTCACTGGTATTAACTTCGGTCGGTTTATCGTTTAAATACCGTTAAGAATAGAATATCTGTATAATATACCTCATATTTTACATTGTCAACATAAATTATAAATATATTTTACAATTTTTTGATAATTTTTTCAGTCCTATAGTATCTTTTGTTCGGTCAATACAATCACAAAAGCTAAATACTATTGTATTATCTGTTATTATTATTTATTACTCATTAATTTCTAATTATATTTATGGTTTATCGTTTAAATTCTATATATTTAGTATATTGTTAATACTGGAAGCTTATGTTATTTTATTTATAACAGACAACAAAAAATCTGCTTTTTATAATTCAATAAAGCTGCCAGACCTCTTCTGTATATATAAATGCATATATTACAATCTGTTACAAGTAAGAGCGCGCAGCTAAACTTTAAATTATCAGGCAGATAATTTATCAAAAATTGGAGGGCTTTATGAGTGGTTTAAGATTATTTTACGACTTTATGCAGGTAAACAGCACCATTATTCCTGATATATCCGGTAATGGTAATGCGGGTGTTATTAGAAATTATGATGCAGGCGGAGCAACTATTGTACAGGATAATATCTATGGACAACTTGTAAATGCTATCAATTTCCCTGGTCTGACAGATGGCGGTTACATTCAATTTCCAGATGGAATTCTAAAAGATACCAAGGGCTTAACAGTGAGTTGCTGGTTAAAACCGGCTTCCTGTTCTAATACATATGCAGTGTTTTCGTTTGGCAAGGACCAGGCCTTTTTTCTGACTGCTACCTATGATGCTTTAAGCTCTGCCACTTCCTTAAGGGCAGCTGTTACAACCGGCGGCCGCAGTCAGGAGCAAGCAACCAAGGAGGTACAACTTACCAAACCCAGCAAATGGTATCTGTTAACCGTTACACTGGAAGCTGACACCGGTAAAATATCTTTGTATCTGGATGGTGTGCTGAAAGAAATTCTTGAACAGAAAAGGCTGCCCTATGAGAATTTATTACATTCCACAGAATGTTTTATCGGAAACAGCCTTCTTTATACACCACCCATGAAGGGAAGAATTGCTGATTTTCGGCTCTATCCTTATGCCTTGAGAGCCACGGAAGTATTTGAACTCTTTTCCATTCCCGATTCTGGCAGAGTAAATGCAGATATAGCACAGCTGCAATATGAAGCCGATAATGATCCTCTCATAATAACCTCTTCTCTTTCTTTTCCTATAACCGGTACTTACGGCAGCTTTATAAAATGGCACAGCAGCCATTCTCATATCCTTTCAAATGAAGGCAGTATTAACCGTCCTCCCGCCGGACACCCGGATGTTCTGGTAACCATGACTGCCCAGGTTTCTTTCGCTAATTATTCAGAGTCAAAAGAGTTTCACATAAAAGTTCTGGCAGAACCCACCAATGAGATGATCGTTGAACATGATATTAATAACGTCACACTGAATAATCTTGACTTTTTATACGATAATATTAAACTTCCAAGCACTGGCGAATGGGGTTCTAATTTCCATTGGGAAAGCAGCCGGGCAGATCTTCTGTCCCGTAACGGTACTGTGATCCGCCCTTCAATAGGAGAGAAAGCAGAAACGGCAGAATTGATCCTGCATGCATCTTTAGGGACTGCCTTTGCCAGCAGGAATTTTACTGCTGTGATAATACCACATTTTAAACAGCCAGAGATTATAAAGACAGAGGAAATTACTCTAATTACCACACTGGACACCCTGCCTCTTCTTCCCTCCAGAATAAGGGTCTCCTTAGAAGATAACAAAGAAATATATCTTCCTGTAAGCTGGGAACCAGTTTCAAAGAATTTACTTGAATCCCCCGGTCTCTTTTGTACCAACGGTAAAGTTGCCGGATACGATTACCCTGTTAAAGCAACTGTGACAGTACTTCCTTCCTCAGAGGAGGTGCTAAAAAACTGTCAGGCTTTCCCTCTGGATGAGATTGTCCTTAACAGCAGCTCCCCTTATACAGACAACAGGGAGAGAACCTTAGATTACCTGCTCCTTCTGGATGACGACAGAATGCTCTATAATTTCCGTGCAGCCTATGGTAATGATACGAAAGGCGCGAAACCTCTGGGGGGATGGGAGGAACCCTCCGGGCTGCTAAGAGGTCACTCAACGGGACATTATCTGTCCGCACTGGCCTTAGCTTACGGTTCTACTCAGGATTCCAGACTGATGGAGAAAATAAACTACCTCATCACAGAGCTCCACACGCTTTCCCAGTTATCTCAGGGAAGTGCAAAGGAATTTAAAACCTTATGTTCTCCCTCGAATGCTGCTCAATCCAACTGGAGCAGCATTCCCGCTGAGTGGGGAAAAGGCTTCTTAAGTGCCTATTCTCCGGACCAGTTTGCGTTACTGGAACAATTTACCGCATATCCCACCATCTGGGCTCCTTATTATACGCTTCATAAGATTCTGGCAGGACTTTTAGATTGCTATGAATACGCCGGGAGCAAAACCGCTCTGCAAATAGCAGAAGGCATCGGAGACTGGGTATCTGAGCGTTTATCTGTTCTGCCCCCGGAACAGCGCGCAAAAATGTGGAGTATGTATATCGCAGGTGAATACGGCGGAATCAACGAATCCCTCGCCCAACTGTATTTTTATACTGGCAGTGAGCATTATTTGTCTGCCTCTAAAATGTTCGATAACCCCAAAGTGTTTGACGGACTGGTATATAACAAGGATACCATTAGCGGAATTCATGTAAATCAGCATATTCCCCAGATTATAGGCGCTCTAAAAGAGTTCCAGGCCACGAAGGAACACTCTTATTATCTGGTTGCCAGATACTTCTGGCATCTGTCTGTAAAACATTATATGTATTCAATCGGTGGTTTGGGCAGAGGCGAGAATTTTAAAGAGCCTGATATTTTAGCCGGAAATATCGAAACTGATAGAAACTGTGAAACCTGCGCAGTATATAACATGCTGAAGCTGACAAAAGAGCTGTACTGTTATGAACCGGACAATTCAGAATATATGGATTATTATGAGAGAGGACTTATTAATCAGATTCTAGCCTCACAAAATCCTGTCGTTACAACTGACGTACATAATGGCGTTACCTATATGCTGCCCATCGGTCCCGGAGAGCATAAGGAATATTCCAACGACTATGAGGACTTCACCTGCTGCCACGGAACAGGTATGGAAAATCACGTAAAATATCAGTCAGACATCTATCAAATTTCCTCCGATGACCTGACAGTATATGTTAATTTGTATATCCCCTCAGACTTAAACTGGACAGAAAAAGGCATCCGCATCACACAAAGCGGACAGTTTCCTTCTGAAACAAGTACCTTTACAGTTTCTGGAAGTAATACCTTTACCTTAAAATTCCGTATTCCCTATTGGGTTCAAAAAGATTTTGAGGTTACCATCAACGGTAATACCCAGACTCACCAAAGAGAAACTTCCGGGTATTTCACAATTAGCCGCAGCTGGTCAGACAATGATACGATAACTTTTCATTTTCCTTATTCCGTACATTTGGATTATACCCCTGATAAGCTTGAGGGCTATCCGGTGGCAAGCATTATGTACGGCCCCTTAGTTATGGTTGCTGTTAATGATACGAAGGAATTTCTGACCCTTACCTTTGGACCGGAGCTTGAAGAATATTTTTTGCCTGATTGGAGCAGTTATCCTTATCCCTGCCTAAACTTTAAGGGACTTAACTTTATCCCAATGTTTACTGCCCATAATATGTCTTACCACACTTACTTTAAGATAAATATCCCATATTAAGTATTTTATTATTAAGCTATAACCGGTGAAAGTTATAAATATAAATATACGTTTATTTTTAAATATCTATTGATGCAGTATTCCACCTAAGCATGGAATACTGCATCAATAAGAAGTGTGAATTATTCTTACTTGGGCAGTTCCGTAAGCAGGTTTGTGGTATTCATTGGCGTTAGTGTGGATTATTAATAAGCATAAATCACCCTGATTTATAGCAGTGCCACATCTTCAAGCAGATGCGGCATGCAATGGGAGCTAGAGTGAAAATAAAAAAGTAATATTCGCCTTAGTAAAGGAGGTTTCCTGCATATTAACAACAATTAAATGCTTGTATATGGATGCACCTATGGAAATGTATATAAAAGCTTACTCTTGACATTTGATTCAACATGATGATTAAACATAATGATTAAACATTTTCCAAAACTGTTGATTTATCATTTTTAAATACTGTTGGTTTAACAATTTTAAATACCCTCTTTACAATTTTCGGATAACATGATATTATGGCTCCATAAAAAAAAGAATTGAAAGGATGGTTTTGATGTCGGTATTATTTGTAAGTGAGGTTCGTGCCAACTAGCACGCAACTAAATATGGTAGAGCAAGGATTAATCATGAAGCCGGAGCTTCCCTTAAATTAATTATGGGGCTCGGTTTATTTCTGCTGCATGTTTTTCAGTGCTTACCTTCATTACAGAATATACTCATCTGCCATCATTATATAAAATAGGAACCTTAACGGGTTCTTATGTTGATATGCCGCGGAAACATACCGCCTTTTATGCAGTCTTAATCAGGACTTTTGTAAAGGTAACATATCCATAACTATATAAAGGCTGGCGTAGCAGTTTATTGCTATGCTTTTTTTATACCCACAGGGAGTTTTTCTGTTGCTGTGAGTTGAATCTATAGACTTTTAAACGTTTAATGCTGTGTTCATATGCAGTGTTTAATGCTTAAAAACTAACGATTCAATTTACAGGATTTCCTGTGGGTATTTTTATGTAATTAATAAACAGGGGCACTTCTTAGACCAACTTCTTAGAAGGTATATCTAGGTCTGTTTACACTAAGCTAAAGTTAAGTAAATGGCATACGAAGCAGTCTAATTCACTAAGAAACCCTGTACTCAGAAAGGATTTTAACATGTTTGAAAAAACTTCTCATACTTTGGAATTTGATACAATAAAGACTATGCTGAGCGAAAGGGCGGTTTCCGATATTGGCAAGCAAAAGCTGCTGGCTCTCACCCCCTACCTCTCACTCTCAGAGGTCAATGCTAAGATCAAAGAAACTACAGAGGCCAAAGCCATACTTACGGCACTTGGAACACCTCCCCTTCCTTCCATGAAGGATATCCCCCAGCTGCTGGAACTGGCTGCTCTTGGCAGCATGCTGCTGCCGGAACAGTTACTATTCATCTCACAGTTTCTGACTGCAACAAAACGAGTGAAGACCTATCTGTTAAAGGCTGAATTCTTACAGACAGAAATCGCCTATTACGGCAATTCCTTTGCCGATCTTTCTGGACTCACAGAGGAAATAAGCCGCTGCTTAAGAGGTACCAGGGTGGAAGATGAAGCGTCCAAGGAATTAAAGGGAATCAGACGGAAAATGGAACAGATACAGACAGAAATCAGAACAAAGTTAGAAAATCTGCTTCGAACTAAAAAAGACTGGTTCTCAGAAAATTATATTTCCAACCGAAACGGGCATTACGTGCTCCCTGTTAAGAAGGAATATAAGAACCAGATTGGCGGCTCCACACTGGATGTATCCTCCACCGGCGCCACCTGCTTTATCGTGCCAAATACGGTACTCAAACTGGAAGAGGAATTATCCTTAAAGCAAATACTGGAGGATAATGAAATAAGGCGCATTCTGTATGAACTGACCGGTATGGTAGCAGATGCCGCCGCTGAAATTAATCTGAATATGCAGGCAATGGAGACTTTAGACCTCCTGTTTGCCAAAGCAAAGTTAAGCGTAGATATGAAAGGTGTACCTGCACTTATGAACCACGAGAGAAGAATTTCTATTGTCAACGGCAGACACCCCTTACTCAATCCGAAGGACTGTGTACCATTGAATTTTTCAATTGGTAAGGATATTCAGGGCATTGTAATAACAGGACCAAATACAGGTGGTAAAACCGTATCCTTAAAGACCGTAGGGCTCTTGTCTCTAATGGCTCAAAGTGGTCTTCATGTACCCTGCGAGGAAGCAGAGCTCTGTATGAATAACGGGATTTTCTGCGATATCGGAGATGGTCAGAGTATTACCGAGAATCTCTCTACCTTCTCTTCTCATATTACGAATATCATTCAGATCCTTGGTCAGTCAAACGATGAAAGTCTGGTGCTTCTGGATGAACTGGGTTCCGGAACAGATCCCGCAGAAGGTATGGGCATTGCTATTGCTATTCTTGAGGAATTGCGTGAAAAAAACTGTATCTTTGTTGCAACCACCCATTACCCGGAGGTAAAAGAGTATGCAGCAAGAACCAAAGGTCTAATAAATGCCAGAATGGCTTTTGATAAGGAAAGCTTAAAACCTTTATACCGGCTGGAAATCGGAGAGGCTGGAGAAAGCTGTGCTTTATATATTGCAAGGCGACTTGGACTGCCGGAAAAAATGCTGACAAGAGCCTACGAAGAGGCATATTCCACCTCTGTTTATGACAAAACCCAATCCCCCAGGCACATGGAATACACTGACTTTATAAACGCCGCTGCCAATGATACAAACAACACTGTTCAAATTCCTGGCACGCTGACAAAAACACCCTCGCCTGGAAGTACTGCATATATGCCTCTTTCAAAGGTACAGGGTTTACCCAAAGAAACTTCCGTTAACAAAACCTGTGCTTCTTCTAAATTCACCTTAGGAGACAGTGTAATGGTATATCCTCAGAAGAAAATAGGTATAGTATTTAAACCCTCTGATGAGAAAGGACTAATCGGAGTCCAGCTGCAGAAAAAGAAGGAGTTCATCAACCACAAAAGGATTAAGCTCATCTCCCCGGCTTCTGAGCTGTATCCGCCGGACTACGACTTTTCCATTGTATTTGATTCTGTAGCTAACAGAAAAGCCAGACATCAGATGGATAAGAAACACCAACCGGGTCTTGAGATACGATATTCCTCTGATAATGAAAATAATTAAATACCTGCAACAACGTAGTATACCCCAAAGTGATGTGTCAGAACGGCACAATGATTTATCAAACACGCTCTATTAACAGACTGATAACTCTAACCCTGAGGCAGCGTAATCGTAAATTCCGTACCTTCACCGTATTTACTGCTTACCGCTATGCTGCCTCCATGGGCTTTAATTATCGCTTCTGTGATGGCAAGGCCTATTCCTGCACCACCGGTATTTCTATTCCTGGATTTATCCGCCCGGTAAAAACGCTCAAAGATATGAGGAAGATCGTCTTCTGATATTCCCATTCCGGTATCCGTCACTCGTATAACTGCCTGTTTCTCTTCTTTTCCAAAGGTTACATTAGTTCTTTTCAACGATATCATTCTCGTAGTTATGAATCATTCTGCCGGCCAGCTTCTGAAATTCAAATTCCTCCAGATGCAGGATAATATTCTTATCTTCTATTACGGACAGATCCTCAATACTGCCAATTAATTTCTTTATCCTGAGGATTTCTTCATAGCAGCTCTTTAGTCTTTCGGTGCTGAGCTCCCAGACTCCGTCAAGCATAGCCTCCATATGTCCCTGCACCGAGGTCAGAGGGGTACGCAGTTCGTGGGCCACATCCTGGGTTAACTGCTTGCGAAGCCTGTCCTTATCCGACAGGGCTTCAGATAATTGGTTCATGGTATCTGCCAATATCTTAATTTCTCTGGTATTAACATCCTCCGTAATCCTCTCTCGGTATTCCCCTTTCGCAAGGGCCTGTGCCTTTTCTGATATCTTAGTCAGAGGACTGCTTAATCTGGCTGACATGATTATTCCAAGAGCAAAGGCAAGCAGCAGTGAAGCTGCTCCCGTAAATATCAGGATTGAATTCAAAGCTTTTATAAAGAGCAGTTCTTCATCGTTAAAGTAATACGGCCCCATAAAACCGGTAGTAAGTACTCCAATTTCACCATTTTTTAGCTTTAAATCATAGGTTCGCTCTTCATATTTGCCGTCCCATTTATTTGAATAGCTGGACATATTTAAGGACATGTTCTGTATCATCGCCTGACAAAGTCCATTATTATGTTCATAAGCAGACCAAACTGTTTTATTACTCGTGTCTTTTATAACTACCGTCATACCGTTTTGCAAGGCGTTCATCCCAATCAGGTCCAGATAGTGACTGCTAAAGCCTCCCTCTTCCTCGTATTTCAGCTGAATCAGGTTAACGATTTCTGAGGTTTCTTTCTCCTGTTTCTGTATGGCATATCGTTTGAATTGATTCTTTATGCCTACATTGGCGAAGAGAATGGCGAAACCGATACTGGCAATTACAATTATAATATAGGATACCGTCAGCCTCTGTTTTAGGGAATATCTCAACTTCAGTCACCTCCAAATCTGTAACCAACACCTCTTATTGTCAGAATGTAATCCGGTTCCTTGGGATTAACCTCGATCTTTGATCTCAGGTTTTTAATATGTGAATCTATGGTGCGGTCAAAACCGGCATAATCTCCGTCAAAGGCTATCAGTATTAATTCCTCTCTGGTAAATACCTTGGCAGGTCGTTTGGCAAGGGTAGTAAGAAGCTTGAATTCACTAGGTGTTAAGACTACATCTTCTCCGTTCTTTTGTACTCTGTAATCTTTCTGATTGATTACCAGTCTGCCTTTACGAAAGACAAGGACTTCTTCTTCCTCTTTCATACTTCTTCGAAACAAGGCATTTACCCTGGCAACCATCTGCCTTGGGCTGAAGGGTTTTGTGATATAGTCATCTGCACCTATTTCCAGTCCATGGATAACATTTTCCTCACTGCTCTTGGCCGTTAATATAATTACAGGAATAGAAGAGGTCTTTCTAAGTTCTTTTAGGATTGACTCACCGCTTTTATCCGGCAGCATCAAATCTAACAACAGCATGTCCGGTTTTTCGCTTTCAAGCTTATCCTCTGCCTCCTGCCCTGAACAGGCTTTTATTACCTCATAGCCACTGGTTAAAAGGTAAGGCTCTATAAATTCCATGATTTTAGCTTCGTCTTCTACAACTAATATCTTCTTTTTGCTCTCTTCCACAAGAATACTCCTTCTTTTTCAATCATTCCCAGGGTGTGTCTGAAATCCTTGCTGCGTTTTGAACTCTCGTCCCAAGCAGTTTTAGACACACCTTAATCTCACTGCTATTTTAACATTTCTCTATGCAGTATACTCCATAATCTCTATCCAGAGCAAGTCTGTCTTATTGTATCTTTCTATTATGGATTTCCCATGGAGAGACTCCTTCGGATACAATTATGAATATATAAGACTAGACAATCAAAAGTTCTAGTTGATTTGCCGTCTAAATTTAATTTTATACGATTTCAGGAAAAATACCCAAAACAGAAAGAGCGAATGCGCCTATGGAAAGGGATTAGAAGTCCTTTTCTCTGAATATTTGGTGCTATATTCTAAAACAGATTGTTTGAGCGTTAGCGAGTTATCTGTTTTCAGAGAATTAGGACTTCTTATCCCTTGGAATGAAGCATGAGCCTTTCTGTTTTGGGTATTTTTCCGTCCGTATGACAACAAAAACAGAACCTTTGACTCTCTCGTATAAGCGTTACACCAATATTTACATGGACTAATTTCCCATTTTTTATAATTATTAGTAATCTAATCAAATTTTAACTGTACTGTTTTTCCATTTCATAGTACAATTATTCTTCGAAGAATATTCTTAATGATATTAGAAAAAACTAGATTTAAACCATTTAAAATCCGCAGGCTTATGTCCTCCGCCTGAATAAACCTGATGGATAGAAAAAAGAGAGGTGTTTTTATGTGGTTTTCAAAACCCGCAGAGGAAGCTCTAAAAGAGCTTAATGTGAACCCATCCCAAGGACTTAGTTCGACGGAAGCCAGCAGCAGGTTGGAAAAATACGGTCAAAATAAGTTAAAAGGAAAACCAGGTAAGAGTCTGTTTTCCAAATTTCTAGCCCAATTACAGGATATGCTTATTTATGTACTTTTAGGTGCTGCAGTAATCACCGTGTTCATCAGGGAATATGCGGATGCTATTATTATCTTACTGGTAGTTATCTTAAATGCTGTTATCGGTGTTGTCCAGGAGTCAAAGGCTGAGAAAGCAGTGGAAGCTCTTCAGAAGATGACTACTCCCAAATCCCTTGTTCGCCGTGATGGTGAAGTAAAAGAAATAAACTCAGAAGACGTTGTCCCCGGTGATATTATTATTCTGGATGCCGGAAGATTCATACCTGCCGATATAAGACTTATTGAAAGTGCCAACCTTCAAATTGAAGAGTCCGCTCTCACCGGTGAATCCGTACCGGTTACAAAAGATTTCTCTGCTCTTCTTCCTGACCCCAAAACTCCTATCGGCGACAAAGCAAATATGGCCTTCATGTCAACCTTAGTTACTTACGGACGCGGTGAAGGCGTTGTAGTTGAAACCGCTATGGAAACTGAAATTGGTAAGATTGCAAAGATTCTTGATGAAGATAACGACGAACTTACTCCTTTGCAGAAACGTCTGGACGAACTGGGTAAGACCTTGGGATATATCGCTATCGGTATTTGTGTTTTGATATTTGCCATTGCACTATTCCAGAAACGTGATTTATTTGAAATGTTCCTGACAGCTATCAGTCTTGCAGTTGCAGCCATTCCGGAAGGCCTTGCTGCCATCGTTGCAATCGTGCTGGCTCTTGGTGTAACCAGAATGTCTAAGATCAACGCCATTGTTAAGAAACTTCCGGCAGTTGAGACCTTAGGTTCCGTTAATATTATCTGTTCTGATAAGACCGGTACTTTGACTCAGAATAAGATGACTGTAGTTAAGACCCATACCTTAAGTAATCAAAAGGATCTTCCTGTGGATATGGGAACTTTGACACCGGAAGTAGATGAGAAAGAACTGGTTAGCTCCTTTGTATTATGCTCCGACGCCACTTATGAGAACGGTACCGGTACCGGCGATCCTACCGAAGTTGCACTTGTTGTTATGGGTGAACACTTTGGTCTGCCTAAGAATGCTCTGAACAGTTCTCATAAAAGAGTTGGTGAAAAACCCTTTGACTCTGACAGAAAGCTTATGTCAACCCTGAATGAAGAAAACGGCAAGTTCCGTGTTCATACCAAAGGCGCTATTGACAACCTGTTAAGACTTTCAACGAGTGCTCTTGTAAACGGCCAGATTGTTCCGATTACAGAGGATATTAAAAAGAATCTGTTAAAAGCCGCAGAAGAAATGTCTGACGCTGCCCTCCGTGTATTGGGTGTGGCTTTTAAAGACACGGATTCTATGATAGATGCGGAGGAAATGGAGAAAGAGCTGACAATTGTAGGTATTGTCGGTATGATCGACCCTCCCAGACTGGAAGTAAAAGATTCCATCAAAGAGGCAAAAGCAGCCGGTATCACTCCTATTATGATAACCGGTGACCACAAGAATACAGCAGTTGCTATAGCAAAAGAACTTGGTATTGCAAAGTCCATTGACCAGAGCTTGACCGGTGCTGAAATTGATGAAATGTCTGATGAAGAATTCTCCCGAAAGATTAATGATTACAGGGTATTTGCAAGGGTTTCTCCCGAACATAAAGTTAAGATTGTAAGAGCCTTTAAGTTCCACGGAAATATTGTTTCCATGACCGGTGACGGAGTAAACGATGCTCCCTCCTTAAAGTATGCTGATATTGGTGTAGCTATGGGTATCACCGGAACTGATGTGGCCAAAGGTGCCAGTGATATGATTCTTACGGACGATAACTTTACGACTATTGTAAATGCCATTGAAGAAGGAAGAAATATCTACAATAATATAAAGAAGTCTGTTATCTTCCTCTTATCCTGTAACTTAGGTGAGGTAGTAGCCATCCTCTTCTCCATCCTGTTCTTCTGGCCGGTGCCTCTGGCAGCTACACAGCTGTTATGGATCAACCTTATAACAGATTCCCTTCCTGCCATCGCCCTTGGTGTAGATCCTGGGGATAAGGATGTTATGAAACGCAAGCCCAGAAACCCGAAGCAAAGTTTCTTTGCTGAAGGCTCCGGCACACGTGCTATTATAGGCGGTCTCTTAATCGGTCTTCTGACCCTGGCAGCCTTTTATTACGGAATGTATGAGCATGGTTATAATATCTTTAGCAGCCTTGCCAAAGATATTACGGAATCTGCTGATTATAATACTGCTTTGATTTATGCAAGAACCATGGCCTTTGTGGTACTGGCAGCTTCTCAGCTGTTCTACTCACTGTCCATGAGAAACCCTGAAAAAACAATTTTCCAGATTGGTTTCTTCAGTAACAAGTTCTTACTTGGCGCTATTATTGTAGGTCTTCTCTTACAGGAACTTGTAATTTCAATTCCTTTCCTTGCTAATGCTTTCGGAGTACACAACTTAAGCTTAAAGGATTGGGGAATCGTAATAATATTTGCACTTATTCCTTTTGTTGTGAACGAACTAATTAAGATTTTTGGCAGAGCCGCAAGAAAAGTAAGTAATTAGTTATCATAAAAATCTATTATAAATAATTAAACAATATGATTATAATATGTTTCACTATTCTTTAAGTATAAGTAATTTCAATACACTTTAAGAATAAGTAATTTCAATATTATAAAATAAGCAGAAGCTGTAAGGTTTTCATATACTTTGTCTTTAGACAATGCATACAGGAAACCATACAGCTTCTTGCTTTTGTGTTATTTAGCGCCCCAGCATTTATTATAGAGCATTAGTTTAGTTTTTTATTCTTTTTTGCTTATCAGGTAAGCGGTTGACGAAAACGCAATGCAGTATACTCCCATTTACGTCGGTCAGAAAGGTACAATAATTTTTTACTCTCTAATTTAATTTCATATCCTCTTTGCCCAATATTACAGATGCTAAGACACTGAGTGATAGAATAGCAAAAATTATACCCAGTGACAGCTCCGTAGGTATTTCCACATTAAAGGTTAATGCAGCCAGTTTAATACCCGTAAAAATTAGGATAAAGGCAACTCCATGTTTTACATACTTAAAGGTCTCATGAAGCTTTCCAAGTACAAAATAGAAGCTTCTAAGTCCTAAGATTGCAAAGATATTTGAAGTATATACAATAAAAGGATCTGTAGTTATGGAAAATATGGCCGGGATAGAATCTATGGCAAATAAAATATCCGTAAATTCTATGATTAATAAAATTGCAAACAGGGGAGTTGCATGAAGAGCGCTATTTTTCTTTACAAAGAAACGATCTCCCTCCAGTGTGTCTGTAATTGGTATGATACTGCCAAGCACCTTAATGATCTTACTTTCTTTGAAATTATCCTTCTTTTCTTGCTTATAAGCCATATTAATACCGCTTACAATTAATATACCGCCGAATATGTACAGAACCCATTCAAATTTGTTTACGATGGTCACTCCAAGTAATATGAATAACAATCGTAACACTATTGCTCCAAAGATTCCGTAATTTAGTACACGCCTTTGAGAGGACTGTCTTATTCCGAAGCTGGAAAATACCATCAGAAACAAGAACAGATTATCAATACTTAAGGTCTGCTCAATCACATATCCACCCAGGAACTCCATTGCCTTTTCTTTGCCTAAAAAGATATAGATTCCCAAGTTAAAACATAGAGATAAGCCAATCCAAAAAAGCACCCAGGACAGCGCTTTTTTTGTTGATACGGTTTTATTGGGTCCGTTATCGTTATATCGTAACTGTTGTATTTGATTTTCTTTAATAGTCTACACGGCCTTTTTTATTCTGTCTCTCTAAGAAAATATGCTTACGCCTTTCGTTTCATTCCTCTCTTAAGATACCGTACCAATAAAGATTACTCCAACTGCCATCCTGGTTTTTAGACTGTTTTCTTTGGGTAAAGCAATATTAAAACATACCCTTGTAATGATTGTTTAATTACTTGCTACAATATCATCCAGCACACCAAAGGTATAACCCATCTCTTCCCACTTTGTAAGAAGTTCATCCATAATGTCTCCGTTGGTTTTAGACGTACTATGCAGCAATACGATTGCGCCTGGATGGATTCTTCCAAGAAGCTTCTTAAATGCCTCTTCCTTGGTGGGTTGTTTATCCTGATACCAGTCTACATAAGCAAGACTCCAAAAGAAGGTTTTATAACCCATTTCTTTAGCCATTTCAAGATTCCTGGTACTGTATTTCCCCTGAGGTGGTCTGTAATATTTCGTCATCTTCTGGCCGGTTACAGCTTCATATTCTGTCTCCAGGCTGGTAATTTCCTTTTGGAAAGCTTCTTTTGAGGATATGCTGGACATATTGGGATGGTTATATGTATGATTTGCCACCTGATGCCCTTCTTCTACCATCTGCTTAACAAGATCTGGGCAGGTCTTAATATAATTACCTACGATGAAAAAAGTGGCATGTGCATTGTGCTTCTTAAGAGCTTCTAAGATAGCCGGTGTATTTCCGTTCTCATAACCTGCATCAAAAGTCAGATAAATGACTTTCTTACCCGTATCCCCGATGAAATAGGTATCGTATTTCTTAAGCTCATCTGATGTCGCATTACCTGTGGGGGGCTGACCCTCCGTATGAAATCCCAGTCCCCAGTTAGCTTCTTCTTTCACTACATTCTTTCCGGCAGCCTGAACCAGCATGGCTATACCGCCCCCGAAAAAGTAAGCACCGATTAAGAATACTACTACTATGATTATTTTTTTGTATGGAATATTTTTCAAAAACAACTCCTGAACCCTTTTTATACAATATATAACAAGACAAACTTGCCCATTCCTTTATAAATTGTCCTTTTTTACTTTTTTGCTTTCTTACTTATTTTAATTGAGTTCATAGTTTAATTTCCATCCTTCAATTCTTATTCTTATTTATTATTTAGATATTCTATTCCTTTGCTTTTCTTTCTGTCAGATAATAGATAAAGGCTATTACCGGCAATACCAGACCTATTATAGATGCCAGATTCCAGCTTCCTTTGGCATATGCCCAGCCGCCAAGTGCGGAACCAAGTGCACCTCCCAGAAAAAATACTGCCATAAAGATACCGTTTACTCTGCCTCTTATCTCATCTCCTAAAGCATAAACTGCCTGCTGACCCAGAACAAGATTTCCAGAAACCGACATATCTAATAACACCGCAGAAATACAAAAGATAACAAGTGAGATCATATGATTTCCATTCTCAAGGACGTGGGTAAAAGCAAAGGCAAATGCTGCGATTACAAATGCTGCACCCGTTAGTTTCCGGCTTAATCCCTTGTCTGCCAGTCTTCCGGCTATTGGTGCGGCAATCGCTCCTGCTACTCCTACAAATCCAAATACAGCAATTTCCCTTTGAGATAAACCAAAATTCTTGGAAAGCCATAAGGGTACTACTGTCCAGAATAAGCTGAAGCTGCCAAAAAGTGCTGCCTGGTAGAAGGCTCTTCTGCGAAGTACAGGTTTGGTCTTGAATAATACAAAGAGGGATTTCAGTATCTCTGAGTATTTTTCATTTGCAACAGGTACTCTTTTTGGAAGAAATAATCGAAGCAGCAATCCAAGAAGAGTTATAATAATAGCTGAAATTAAAAATACGGCTCTCCAGTTTATAAGATCTGTAATCAGACTGGCAGCGGGTCTGGCAAGCATAATGCCAAGCAATAGTCCACTCATGACATTACCCACTATACTTCCTCTCTGCTCTGGGGGTGCCATATGAGCAGCCAGAGGTACCAGTATCTGTGCTGCGGCAGAGCCAAGACCAATCAGTATGGCTGCTGCAAAAAATATTGTAGAATTAGCGGCAGTGCCCGCTCCCACCAAGCCAAGGAGTGCTACTGTAAGTATGGTGACAACCAACTTCCGGTTCTCTAAAAGATCACTTAAAGGTACCAGCAATAATAAACCGGCTGCATAACCTAATTGTGTCATGGTGACGATAAAACCTGCTATATCGGAGGATATGCCTGTTGAACTGCTGATAGGTCCTACCAGGGGTTGTGCGTAATAAAGATTTGCTACGATAAGTCCGCAAGCTGCTGCAAGAAAGATAACAAGCCAGCGGGGTATTCTTTTTTCCATATTATTTTCTGTATTCATAATAATCTACCTTCCTTCACGATTTTTTTGAATTCCAATTAGCTTTCAAAATGATACGAATAAAATATATTTATTTACTGAACGCTCCGTTTACAAACTATATATTAAACGCATCGTTTAGTTTTGTCAATACTTTTTTTTTGAAATTTTTTATAGTATAATAAACGTATCGTTTTGAAATAAAGACCCAAATTGATTGTGATACCGGAAAAGCGGCATTATGTCAGGTAGTAAATTGAAAAATTAAAAGAAAGGCTGCCACAGAAAGTATCTCTCACTTATTATGTGGCACTCAGGTCCGCCTGGGTTATGAGAATTGGTATAGATATGGATAAGAAACTAGGTCGTCCCCGAAGTGAAGAAACAAAAAAAGCCATTCTGACAGCTGCCTATGAACTGTTGTCGGAGAATGGCTTTGATGCTGTTACCATAGAAGGTATAGCTGAAAGAGCAGGTGTAAGCAAAGCTACCATATACAAGTGGTGGCCTGGAAAAGCTGCTGTAGTGCTGGATGGTTATTTTGCGGCTACCGAATTGCTGCTGCCTGTGCCTGATACTGGTTCTGTAAAGGAAGATTTATTCCAGCAGTTCAACAATCTCTCTTCCTTTATTACAAGCCCAAAAGGGAAAATGATAACAGAACTTATTGCCGCCGGTCAATTCAACCCCGGAATTGCAGAAGAATACCGCGAACGCTTCTTTAACCCTCGCAGACACATCTCAAGGGGAATCCTTGAGCTTGGAATAGCAAGAGGCGAGTTAAGAAAAGATCTGGACCTGGAACGCAGTATTGATCTTATCTTTGCCCCTTTGTTCTACCGTCTGCTGATAACCGGTGATTCTTTGGACTCTGCTTTCATTAGAGAACTGATAAACGATATTATTGAGGGTCTTGGGCAATGAGCTTCATGATTCACATGTCAAATATAACGCAGGTATATTTTACTGGTATCTTTATATCTGACTGAGGAGTAAATTGTATTGATCATATTGATTAACAAGTAACACATCTTGGAATGGAGTGAATTCAAACTTATTATGTTGACATATATACAGAGAAACGCTAAATTTATGCAGTCAATGTTCTTCGGAATGATACTTACAATGGCCGGCGGCTTTATGGATGTCTATTCCTATATGGTCCACGGAGGTGTATTTGCCACCGGGCAGACCGGTAACTTTGTGCTTGTAGGGGTTTATCTTATTCAAAAGGACTACAAACAGATGATTCATGCTCTTATTCCTATCCTTTCCTTTTGGTTAGGCGTATTCATAGCTCTGCATCTGTATTATTTCCTGAAGGAAAAAGTCCCCTTATGGAATAAAGGCATACTGGTACTGGAGGTTCTCGTGCTCTTTACAGCCGGTCTGCTTCCCTCTTCTTTTCCTGATATGGCAGCTAACATTCTTGTTTCTTTTGCAGCATCCTTACAATTCTGCACTTTTCGTACCTTTGGAAAGGGCGATAATTATTCCAGCGTATTTTGTACCGGAAATATGCGCTCCTGTGCAGAAAACTACTATAAATGGCTGGTAAGAAAAGAGACCAAATCCAAAAGAAGTGCTATCGGCTATTCCTTCATCCTGATATCCTTCTTTACGGGAGTTGCTATCGGCGGTCTAAGTTCAAAATTCTTACAGGAAAAAGCCATCTGGATAATCGCTCTACTGTTGCTTGGGGTATTGATTCCTCCCTTTGTTTCAGAAAGAATTGCAGCAAAGAATGCCTCTGCTCTAACAAAAAAGGGTGAAAATCAAATTCCTTAATAATGAGAAGCTACTTACTTCTAATGTATAAAGAAGCTGCAGACCCTTCTCTCAAAGCTGTCTAAAAGTCGACAGATATTTGAGGAAGAAAGTCCTGCAGCTTCTTTTTATTTAGCAAAATATTATTCATTCATAAAGTTATAACCCAAACTATAACATTAATTTTGATGTTAGTATAACATTGATTTTGATGTTAGTATAACACCAGTTTTATATGCAGTTTTATAATGCAATTATATAATGAAGTTTTATATCTTTAAATATAACGAAGGCTATATTTCTTTTTTTTAAATTACCAGAGAGTCAAAAGTTACAGTTGATTAAACATGCTAAAATTAATTTCTTTTTTCTCTTATACGATTTCAGGAAAAATGCACGAAACAGAAAGAGCGAATGCGCCTATGGAAAGGGATTAGAAGTCCTTTTCTCTGAAGGTTTTGTGCTATATTTTAAAACAGATTGTTTGAGTACACATAGTGTACTCATGCGTAGCGAGTTATCTGTTTTAGAATATGCCCAGCACAAAATATTCAGAGAATTAGGACTTCTTATCCCTTGGAATGAAGCATGAGTCTTTCTGATTTGTGCATTTTTTCGTCCGTATGGCAACTTAAGAGAACCGACTCAACTCAATATAAATATATAATTTTATGAAGAAATATTTCCTCTGTCAGTACATACATTCACAAATCATTAATAAATATCTTCTAAATTAACAACTACCACAAAAATACATCCTCACCCTTAAGTTTGAATATAGCTTCCATAAAGTAATAGTCAGCATAGATAATATTCATATGCTTATTGGTGTGATAAGCTTCTGAGCAGTTCTCAACGATACCATCACTATCCTCTGTCCAGTTGCATCTCTTCTCTTCCAGCGCCTTCAACATCTTCAAGGCAGCACCCAGATACAGATCCTTCTCGTGTTCTCCTACAACCTTGGAAATCTCAATTAATCCGCAGGCTGCTATTGCTGCTGCACAGGAGTCCTCCCATATATCTTCCCCAGGTTGTCTGAAATCAATAGGGATAAGTCCGCTCTCAGGGATATTTGCTATAAAATAATGAGCTACCCTTTTGGCAGTATCCAGATAGGCGGGATTTTTCGTATGAATATAACTTAAAGCAAAACCATAAAGTGCCCAGGACTGGCCTCTGGTCCAGGAAGAGCCTTTTTCATATCCCTGTCCGCCATGAGTGTCAATCTTTCCGCCTACTTCGGCATCAAATTCTACGATATGTTCACTGGAACCATCGGGTCTTATAAAATTCTCCATTGCCGTATTCGCATGCATTACAGCTATGTGACGGAATCTAGGATCTCCGGTTTCTTCAGAAGCCCAGTGCAGCAAAGGAATATTCATCATACAGTCAATGATTGCCCAACCTTTATTATTATCACTGCCCCATTCATTCCAGGCACGGATATACTTACCTACCGGATTAAAACGTCCTGCTAACAGGTTCGCTACATGCAGACCTCTTTTTTTAGATTCTTTATTTCCTGTCAGCCTGTAATTAGCCACTGCTGTCAGCAGCCACATAAAACCAACATCATGATGAAGCCCATAATAGTCCTCTATACACTGATCCAGCTTCTCCTCGTTGAATCTTGCGATATCAGCATACTTTTCTTCTTTCGTCTCATGATACATAAGCCACATCATTCCGCCCCAGAAACCATTGGTCCACCAATTTAAGCCTTCTGATATACGATAAGGTTTATCACTGGAATCATAACTGTCATATGTGCCGTTAACTGTTGTATAAGGAATCTTCTCCTTTGATTTTTCACTGACCCAGGCCATTTTATGATTGATTTTTTCTGCTGTGGTTTCAATCCACTTCTTATCCTTCTCCGTTAACATAACGAACCTCCATATACTTGCTATAAGCATCCGGCTATATCATATCACACTACCTTTACCACCCTGAGAACATCGCTGTCTGCAAAAATAATTGATATTTATTAGGATATATCAGAATTCCCTGCATTGCTAAGTGCTTCTATTTTCCATAACCTAGCACTCATTTGCATGCATCGTGGTAGTGACGATAAAAATGTCCGGATGTACCAGAATTATTGTTGTCTTATACAGACTACCCTTTTTCCAGTATCCGGACAATGCCTTATCATGCTATGTACTGATTAATCCTGCTTTTTTATTGTTGTCTGGCTACTCTTTCATTTTGTCACACCAAGTTATCATGCTAGTATGATATCCTGTATTAGTATGCTAGTTTTTATGTCATACTGCAATCATTGGCCACTTTTCTTCAGAATTTGAATGTGTAGCTCTCCCTATTATAGACTGCTTATAGCAACCTGATATCATAAGCATAATCACCAGCCTCAATATTAGCTTCTTCAAGACTCCTTACCCTCTGACCATTTATAACAAGATTTTCAATTGCTACATCCTTAACATAGAATTCCTCACTGTATCCCTTAATCTGAGAGGTTACCTCTTCCCTGCCGTTATAATAAATATCCTGAAAGGAAATATACTCTATCCTCCTGCCCGGTGCCGGGTTATAATCCGGATTGTATTTCACCTGGACATCCAGTAATTTCCCATGTTTAAAAGGCTCTATCCTAATATTCTTATAACTGATATTTCTTACGGTATTTTTATCTCCCGGATTAATCGTCATACATCCAAGATACCCCTCCTGATATTCATTATGCTCAAGAATATCAATGTCCTCAAAGCTAATATCCTCTATGATATCTCCCTCTTTTTCATGATTTCCATGGGTTCCGATATTTAGAGGATGCGCCACATCTGCCCAGACTGTGAGCCCTTTCACAGAGATATTTTTAGAATCTCCTCTATACTCCCATCGGCTTCCATAGATTGCTATACAGTCATCGGAATTTCTAAGGAAACCACCTTGTATCCTTATATTTTCACTGCTCATAATATCAATACCGTCACTCCAGCCCTCACAGCTGAAGGCTTTAATATTACTTATCACAACCTCTTTGCTGCCGCCAATGTAAACCGTATAATGAGGCGGATTAATAAATATAATATCCTCTACGCATACATTTCTCGAAAAGCTTAACCGCAGTCCGTTGATACCGCTGTAACGATGGAATTCCGGCTGATAAATAACACCTCTTCCATAAATATGAATATTCTCTGCATGAGAACAAATAAAGGCTCCGGCAATAACAGCTCCTCCCGCCAGGTATATATTAGTATCAGAGGGCAGTCTAAGGGCAGTTTCTCTGAGGTAATAAAAACCTGGCTCAATGTAGAGCGTCCTTCCCTTTGGCATTTCATCCAGCCTTTTCATAACTTCACTTCCAAACCCGTTAAGACGGTTTAAGCTGCCAGAGATTACAAGTGTATTTTCACTCATTTTATCCGGTATGTTTGTTTCGATCTCTCCGGCAAACAAATGTAAGTTATGTCGTCTGTCCTTATTTAATTCTATGGAAAGATTGGCTGGCTTATCAATTGTAAAACGGAGTATCTTCGTATCACAGTTGTAGGGAATAGAAAGAGAGAGAGGGCGGATATCAACCTGGTAAATATACCAGGGACCGGAGATTTCCACCTCTGCTTCTCCCTCAAAATCAAAATATGCCATAGAGGCATTCTGCACATCATGCATATCTACTTTAACCTGGTAAGTTGAAAGCTCAACGAAGTCCTCTTCTCCTACCGCTCTCACTCTGACTTTATAGTCTTTCTTCAATATGACATTATCCGGTACCGGATGGGTAATTACCCTATTCATTTGCCTATTCTCCTTTCTTTGTTCTTTGAATAAAAACTTAGTTTATAAATTCATATCTAGAATACTAATTTCTTACTTCTAATCTTAATTCAAAAGTCAAAAGCCCTACTTTCATAAAATTTCAGGCGAATTGCACCAAACAGAAAGAACGAATGCGCCTATGGAAAGGTATTAGAAGTCCTTTTCTCTGGATATTTTGTGCATTAATGTAAAACAGATTGTTTGATTACACATAGTGTACTCATGCGTAGCGAGTTATCTGTTTTACATTATAGCACAAAATATCCAGCGAATTAGGACTTCTTATACCTTGGAATTGAAGCATGAGTTCTTTCTGTTTGGTGCAATTCGCCGTCCCCTTGAAAAAAGCTGACCTTTTGACATACAACTCAAATCCTGTGCATCGAGTCTACGTTTCTATATTCTTAGTATTGATTCTGTGTCCCCAAATTTGGAATTTTTTAAAGGTAATAAACCAAGGGCTGCCGCAATGAATATGAATTTGCAACAGCCCTTGTATTCCTACTCTTTATTTGGCTGCATTAAATGCATCCCATTGTTTCTGTAATTCTGTGAAATAAGTCTGGAATCCTGCTTTTTCATACTGTGCTTTTACGTTGGATTAAAGGTAAATCCTGCCTTGGGGCTGGGTATGTAGCCGTTTGCTTCCAGGAGTTTATTACCTTTTTCTATATACTTATCAGCAAGTGCCTGCCAGTCAGGATTAACACTCTTAATCTGGTAATCCATGTAACCGTCTACCAATCCAGTCCAGCTGGGTTTGATATTTTCCTGGGCAATATCCGCTACACTGGGAATACCTTCTACCATCTTATAATTTTCACCTTCTACACCGTAGCGAAGCAGGTCGTAATAGGTTCTGTCTGTGTGTGCTTTTTCAATGAATTTAATAGCTATTTCCGGATATTTGCACTGAGCCGCTACTGATATGGCTGTAGCACTGGAGTAATCAGGAATATAAGCTACATGGGAATCCGGGTTATCCAGTCCATAATCAAAGAATCCAAGCTTCCAGTCCGGATGCTCGCTGTAAAGTCCGGGAATCCAGTTACCGCTGGCACTCCAAAAAGGTGTATTGGTCTCTGCCGGTTTCTTATCTGCCTTGAAAAGCTCATAGCCTTTTGTTCCTTCATTTCCGGAGGCTGCAAGAATATCATGATCAATGAGGCCGTCGTTATACCATTTCTGTGCATATTCTATAATCTGCTTAAATTCCGGTGTATCAAATATGCTAACTATATTAGAAGGATTATCATATTCAAACCATACATACTGGCTGTCATCTAACTGTCCGTATTTTGAACCTGCAAGCATAAACCAGAGGCTGGTCCAGATTCGGTTGTCGGTTATCAAAGAAGTATCCTTATATCTTGCATCTGCTTTTGCAGCATAGAGGTACTGCTCCATGGTCTCAAGGCTGTTGATTTCAGGCAGTCCCCACTCAACTCTCAAATCCTCACGGTAGATAAAGCCTTCACCGGCACCGCCTTCTGCTTTACCGAATTGGGGTATTCCATATAAATGACCATCGATCTCGCACATTTTCAGAGCATTATCAGAGGCCTGCTTATAATGCGCTACCAGATCAGGTACCTGATCAAGATAAGGATTTAAGTCCATGAAAGCATTTTTTGCTGCTGTAGCTTTATAGTCTGAAAAATTACCGCCTACATAGAGGTCATATTCACCGGAAGCAATATTTAGATTGATTTTGTTCTTCTCATCGCCCCAGGGTATAAAATCAAATCTGACTTTGCAGCCTAAATCTTTTACCGTAAGAGCGTCCAGCTGTTCATAGAACTTATCCAGGCCTCCTGCCGGTTCATTTCCCATGGTAAAACCTTTTAAAGTAACAATCTTCTCCTCATCTTTTGTTACAGTTTCCTTGTCTTCTGACTTGCAGGCGCCTAAGGACATCATCATTACTGCCGCCAGTCCGAATGCTACTAACTTCTTACCGAATTTCTTCATAAAAACCTCCTATACATTTTTATAGATTTATTTTTACAGCTGCATATCCATATATACACTGCTGCGAAAAGCTTATTACCCTTTAACACCACCAACAATCAAGCCACCGGTAAAATATTTCTGTACAAAGGGATAGAAAATCAATACCGGACCGGTTGCAAGCATTGCCGTTGCTAACTTCATGGTCTCACTGGGCATCTGCAGTCCCGGTGTTGCCAGTCCCTGCTCGCTGAACATCTTCTCCACGTTCTGCAGCATATTGTAAAGCAGGTATTGGAGAGTATACATATCAGCATCTTTAATATAAAGATTGCAGCGATACCATTCATTCCAATAACCCAAGGCCAGAAAGAGTCCAATGGTTGCGATGGCTGGTTTTGCCAGGGGCATCATAACCCTGTAGTAGATGGTGAAATCCCCTGCACCGTCTATTCTTGCCGATTCCATCAGGGCATCCGGAACACTTTTTAAGAAATTACGGAATAAAAAGATGTTAAAAGGATTCATAATAGAGGGCAGAATCAGTACCAAAATATTATTGTTCAAATGCAGGATATTAACATTTACCAGATAAGCAGGTATCATACCGGCGCTGAACAGGGTAGTAAAGTAGATAAAAAACGCTGCTACATTACGGTACTTAAAGTCCTGTCTCGATAACACAAAGCCGCTCATGGAGGTGGTCAGCAGACCAAGGCTTGTACCAATCAACGTGATGAAGATGGTCACAAGATAGGCTTTTGGTATCTTATTCCCTAACCGTAGTACGGTCTTATAAGCATTCAGGGTAAAATCCTGAGGCAAAATCGAGTATCCGTTAACAGCAATTGCTGACTCAGAACTAAAGGAGCCTGACAGAATCAATAAAAAGGGAACCACACAGGCGATGGTTATCAGTGTAATAAGAGTCATCGCCACTATTTGAAACAGCTTATCGGTAAAGCTATGTTTGATGTGTACTGTATGATTTGATGTATCACTGCTTTTATGTTTCATAATTTATACCCATTGCATATCGCAGGCTGGCCTGCGATACTGCCACAAATAATAAGGAGTAAAAGAATCCTGGCGTGACATCCTTTCAATTTATAATTTTCTTTCACTCTTACCTCTCATTTCTGCTAAAACAACGCATTATCAGGACTTAGCTTCTTTACCACCGTATTCACCACCAGAATCAACGCAAAACCAAAGATAGACTGATACATGCCGGCAGCGCTTCCGAGTCCCATATTAAAGTTTACTGCCAGGGAACGGTAAACATAGGTATCAATAATGTCCGTTGCATTTAACAGCAGTCCGTTATTTCCAATTATCTGGTAGAACAGATCAAAGGAACCTTTTAAGATACCGCCAAGAGATAGTAAAACTAACATAATAACAGTCGGTTTCAAAAGTGGCAGAGTAATGTATTTGATACGTTTCCAGTTAGAAGCTCCATCCACATAAGCTGCCTCATAAATGCTCTCATCAATACCAAGAATAGCTGCCAGGTACACCACGACACCGTACCCAAGTCCTTTCCAAATATTTATGATAACAATTATAATCGGCCATGCACCCGGATTCTGATAAAAATCATATTTTTCAAGTCCCATGGAAGCAAGGAAATTGTTAACGGTACCATAGTTGTAATTAAAGAGATTATATGTAATAACACCAACAATAACCATTGATACGAAATAAGGCATCAACATCAGGGTCTGAGAGATCTTCACAAAATATTTACGCTGGACTTCCTTTAACAATACTGCTACGGCTATCTGACACAGATTGCCAAGGGTAATAAATGCCACATTGTAGAGAATCGTATTTCTGGTCAGACGCCAGATAATAGAATCCGCTCCTCCCCGAAACAGGAATTCAAAGTTCTTAAACCCCACAAAAGGACTTCGTAGGCCCTGCATAAAATCATAATTTACAAAGGCATAATACAAGCCCGGCATAGGAAGATAGGCAAATAAGAGAAAGAACACCACCATGGGAATGAGCATAAAATAATATGTTTTATGCCTGCGAAAGTCTGAGAACCACTTTTTCTTATCAGGCCTCTGGTTGCTGTATGTAATAGTCTTTCCTTTCATTTTAATATCCTTTCTTTTTAGTCTGAAACTATCATACCACCTGAAAGGATACCAATATATGATACTTTTTCAATAAAAAGGGTAATTTTCAAAGAACTATATTGTATTAGAAAACCGCTTGTACCACCTTTTCAGGCATTCCACCTTGTGGGTAACAAAGTGTGATTTTAGGTGTATACGTATTACTAAGCTTCAAAATTGCAACGCGGAATATCGCAAAGTGGAGCGTTCCAAAACAGTGCAATGAGTTTTCAGTCACAGCCTCTATTAAGCTTATCCGGTAAGAGGAAATAAAGAAAACGTACATAATATTTTGATATAGGCAGAAATAACAGAGCGCTGACCAGATTAAAAATTGTATGAGTATTTGCGATAAGCCGGCTGTTGTCCTGTCCTAACAACTTCGTACTTGCCAGTACCAGGTCACAGAACTGGGGCAGAATCAGAAATACCAGTACAACTCCAAAGACATTGTACAGCGTATGGGCCAGGGCTACCCGCTTACCGGCTGTTCCGGACTTTAAGCTGGCAACCTGAGCCGTTATGCAGCTTCCTATATTATCCCCCAAGGTAAGTGCCACCGCAGAAGCAAAGGGCAATAACCCATTGTTAAACAGCAGAATGGTCATTCCAACAGTAGCACTGCTGCTTTGGGCCAGCATGGTGAAGAACACCCCTGCAAGGAGACACAACAGAACATTCTCCGAGTGTTCCATAAGCCACTGGGATAACAGAGGATTACCTTTTAGTATCATAACGCTTTTACCCATGAGGTTAAGGCCTGAGAAAAGGAGTCCGATACCTACCAGTACATGGCCAGCAGTTTTTAGTTTCTGCAGTGTGCCAAAACTCAGGATACAACCGACTATCAGAATATGCCAGGCATAGCGGTTAATCTGAAAACTCATGAATTGAGCGGTAAAGGTTGTGCCGATATTGGCTCCGTAGATAATTGCAACAGCACTTTCCAGTCTCATAATACCGGAATCCACGAAGCTGACTGTTAATATGGTTACTGCGGTACTGCTCTGTACCAGAGCCGTAAGGGAAATACCGGTAAGAAAAGAGGTCCATTTGTTTCTGGAAAACAGACTCATAGTCTTATGTAGTAACTTTGAGTTCGCCTGTTCCAGAGTCCTCCCCATCGTTCCGACACCGGTTATGATTAACAGAGAACCGGTTATAAGGTTCATTATAATAGTTGCTATTTCCAGCATGCTGATCTCCTATACGCTTATATACTCTAACATATTATCAGCTAGCCGTTATTAATATTACTTATCAGTAATAGCTTAAGAAATTTCTTATAAAAACCAGGAACTTCAGCTTCCGTGCGTCCAATTCGGTTAACAAAAATCTTTCTGACTTAGTTCACTGTTTACCAATGGAATATGAATAGACACACAAGTGCCGATTCCAAGTGAACTCTCCACTTCCACGGATATTTTCTGCCCATAAAAGAGGGACAGACGTTTCTCTATATTCTCCAATCCATAATGACTGCCTTTGGAATTGCCTTTGTCCTCCTGGCTCATCCCCTGTCCATCGTCAGTGACGCTAAGATGGATATAATCATCCTCCATCCACCCCGTTAACATTACAACACCTCTGCCATCTTCTTTCTCACAGATTCCGTGTACAATAGCATTTTCAATAAAAGGCTGTAAAGTTATCTTTGGAATCAGATAGTTAAGAATATCCTCCTGGACTTCTTCTTCAAATCGTATCCTTCCCTTAAAACGTCTCTTCTGAATATCCATATAAGCTTCACACATCCTGATTTCCTCTCTAATGGTAATAATGTCCTTGCCCTTGCTTAAGGATAGCCGGTAGAACTTAGACATGGCCTGTATGACCTCACTGATATTTTCTGTTTCATTCTTTTGTGCCATCCAGTTTATCATATCAAGGGTGTTATATAAGAAATGGGGATTAATCTGAGACTGCAGTGCCTTTAACTCTGCCCCGGTCTTTTCCTGACCTAATACGAACTGACGATCCATAAGCTCCTCCATCCTTTTAACCATATAATTATAGCTGGTTATAAGCCGGCCGATTTCATCAGTATGAGGCTCAATGACCAGTTCTTTCATTTCACCGGTTTTAATCTGCCCAATCTGATGATGCAATAATTTTATCCGATAGGTGATGGACTTCGTCAGAGGATAAATCAGTATGATAAGTAAAAAGGATACCAGTGCATACATCATACCCATTTGATAGGTCATATTGTTAAGCGCTTTGGAAATGTCATCGGCAGGTATTAAGGAGATTAGCCTGACATCGGAACTTCCCACCTGGCTGCTTCTTAAGTAGTAATCCTCTTCCATCAGTTTGACCTTTTTAAAGCTTTTACTGCTTTCTCCAAGTATTGAAGGGAACTGGCTTTCTGACTCCTCCTTCAGATTGGATACCAGGAAAGTCCCATCCTCTTTTTCCAGATAGAAGTACTGATTTTTCTCAGAGTTTATGAGCATTTTCTTTATTTCCTTCTTATCGATCAATACTGCTATGATTCCAACGGCCTTACTGTAATCATTTTCATCCCACAGGGTTCTGGTGACTGCAATGTACTTATCCTTCTCCCCTTTTGTAGCACCGGAAAAAGACACCCAGGTAGGCCTGCCGTTATTTTCTGATAACTGGCGGTACCAGTCAGTCTTTTGGATTGCACTGATGGGACGGTAACGCCCGGTCTGATTCTTGGCAATGACAAAATCATCATTAATATAATAAACAATATCATCCAGATCAAAGGTCAGCTCAAGGGCATAGGAATAAGAGGATATGTTCTCAAAATAAGCCAGCTGCCCAATAATATCCATATCCTTTTCCGTCAGTTTAAAGGTCTTCTTAATGGTATCGTTTACTGCAAGAAGGGTAGAGAGGTTATGTACTCTGTTCATACGGTCCTGCAGAGACTGATACACCTGTTCATAACCCTGGTTAACCGCATACATCTGCCGTTCCAGGGAATTGCTTCTTAGTTCCTTCAGGGATAGCCAAAAAGTAACCGCAAGAGGTATTATACCTGCGGCAAAAATTAAGATCAGCAGCTTTCTTGTTAAGGTAATATTTTGGAACCAGTTGGACAATCTTTTCATTCCGTTCTCTGCTTTCTGTATTCCAGAGGAGTTAAGTCCGTTACCTCTTTAAACACCTTTGCAAAATAATTTCCGTTGGCATATCCGCATAACTCTGAGATTTCTGAAATCCTGTAATACTCATTTGCTAACAGCGTCTTTGCTTTCTCTATCCGGTAATCGCTTAAATACTGTTTTAGGGTTACCCGGGTCTCCTGCTTAAATAATACATTCAGATAGGTGGGCGAAAAATGAAAATGCTCTGCAATTCTGGTTATGCTAAGATCTGATTCCTTATAGTGATTAGCTATATAGTCCATAACACCCCTTATGATCCGGCTGTATTTGGACTGGCTCTGTTGCATATTTTCTATCTTATCTATTAGATGGGTCATAAACTCTTCAATTTCTGTCAGCGTCAGGAAATGATTCATCCGCTGTTCCATGTCTTCTTTGGAAGGAGCACCGCTTATATAATCCATCAGATCAGGATACTGGCCTGCCATGGAAGTTACAAAGGAGGCCAGGAGGGTCTGTATCTTTTCTTTCCGGTAGTACTTTTGTTTTCTTAAGTCCGCAAAGAAGGCAGCACACCAGCTCTTTAACTGAAAAGGCTCTTCTGTTAAGACCTTCATAAATTCACCGTAAATTCCCGGTTCTACCCCCTGCTTTCGAAGGATCTCCTCATCTATCATAAATACTCGTTCTTCTTCTTCGTAAAAAGCACAGTTAATAGCTAACTGAGCAGTCTGATAGCTATTATAGATATTCATGATATCCGTAGCTTCAAAGCCGATGCCCAGTGTTACACCTTGAAAGCTTTCCGCCATTTTCCTGTACAGGGTCATAAGCTTAGGACTTTCTTTTCTTCCAAAAGCTAAAATTATCAGAAATTTTCCTTCGCCGAGATAATTACATAAGGCATGCAGCTTATGCTTTCCCCAGAAGTTCAGGATATGATTGTGCAGCTCTTCTGAATTAAAACCGCTTTTTTTATTCCAGATAATAAGGCAGATGTAATTTTTATCGGTTGGAAAGGCTACCTCTTTACAAAGTTTATACAACATTTCCTTGTCGTTATCCTTGCACACCAGGGTATTGGCAAGTTTTTGCTGCTGCAGTTCCTTTCTGTCCGCTTTTAGCAGACTGGTCTGCTGCTTTGCCTTGATATCCTCAACGGATTTCTCGATGGCAGTTCTTAGAACTGCCAGGTCAATGGGCTTTTCAAGGTAGTCAACAGCGGCTAACTGAATGGCACTTTTGAGATAGTCAATTTCCATATATCCGCTCATAAATATGATTTTACTCTGGGGGTTCAGCTGTACCAGCTCTGTGGCAAATTGAATGCAGTTAAGCTTTGGCATCCTTATATCCGTCAGTACGATATCAGGCTTGAACCACTTTGCTACGGCAAGGGCCTCCATTCCATTTCTGGCCTGCATCACTTCTCTTATCCCCATACTGTTCCAATTAATGCTGTCAATTAACCCTTCTCTTGTGTAATCTTCATCATCAGCAATCAGAATTTTCATAAAAAACCTCCCATCTGTGCATAGCTCCACACATTTAAAGCTTAATACCGCCTCTTTTAAACCCCTATTGATCAATTCTAACAAATAAATTGCATAATTAAAATAATTATCGTTGTACGCCAAATAAGCTTTTATACTGAAATAGGACAAAAGCTTTTAATTTATATTATAGCTCATTTAAAGCAAGCAATACTAGGGTAATAAATCTGGAATTCCTGCAAAAAACATAACTGCATTGATCTCACAATAAAAAATCCTCCGGTTATCTAACTGATACGGAGGATTTTTAAAGATTGTTCTTAATTTATATCTTTTTATTGTACTTATTAATAACCTATCATAGGTATGGATACAGGGCTTCTGTCATAAGCCTCCGCTTCGTTGTTCCTGACTTTATAAAGTACCTTAGCCGTTTCATAGGCGGCCTCCATTAATTCCTTGTGCGGCTGCATGCAGATATCTACCATACCAATCTGATAGTTCTCACCATCGTATCTGCCAAGACAGAACTGATCATTAAACTGGAACCAATGAGCACCTACACCGTAAGGATGAGCAGCCACTTTTTCGACAAAATGTCTTAGCATGACCCCTCTCTCCTCCTGGTTCTTAACCCCTTTAAGTCCCGTTGCCGTAAGTCCTCTGTCCAAGGCTCCGCAGTGGAACTCTCCAAGGAGGATGGGCAGATCAACCCCTGCATTTTTCACAAAGTCCATATCCCTTGTAGGGTCAAAGTCATAGCAGTTGATGGAGAATACATCAAAATACTCCCAGCCGGCCATCATATCAATATTGTAGGCCTTTGACCAGCGAAGTCCCAGGTTAAGGTGATTCTTATCAATGGCACGGCAGGCAAGGGCGGGTACTCTTACATATTCTCTGATAAGGTATACAGAGAATTTCCTGATATCCTCCGCTGATTTGGGATAGAGCGCAGAGCATTTCTTAATTGGTCTCTCCAAAGCCTTAAAGTCAGCAAAGCTGGTTTCCCAGGCTTGGTTAAGAGCTTCTATGGTTTTGTAGGAATCCTGTAAGTACTGTATCAGTCCCGTTTTGCAATAGGTGGGCGCAGGATTATAGAGCACCTCATCGGCTATTGCCAGCCCTTCTACAAAATTGAATTCAGGTTCATTTCGAAGGAAATAGCCTATAAGCCAGGGATCCTCTTTCCACTCTATGAGTTTCTTCGCATAGGCGTCTGATTTCTCCTGATATTCCGGTGAGAGTACGTCAGGAAAATCTCTGAAGATCAGTGTATCTGTACCCGGAAATCCTGGCAGCTCCCTGACATAGGGAATCTTGCTTCTTTCGTTGTTGACGCATAAATCCGGGAAATTCCCCTGAGAATTGAGGCCATTTTTCATAAGGATATGATGGGCAATTTCCTCCCATTTCTCCTTCCAGTTCTCTCCGTATACTCTTTTTAGATTAAGGGCAGTAAAACTGGTCATCTTATAATTGTCTAAGGGCATATAGGCAGTTCTTCTCCTGGTTCCCTTTCTATAAAAATCCTTGAATTCTGTATCTTCTTCCTCCGGCAGCCAGTCACATACCTGTTCAAAATTATCAATACGGCACTGGTCTCCGGCACCGGTCAGGCAGGGTCCGAAAGAGAAATAATCACAGCCTTCCGGATCAATAAGGTGCCACCTTCCATCAGCGGTTTTATGGGTGCTAAAATATCCGGTTCCCTCCTTTAATTTACGGCCTCCATCACCGCCCCAGCTATTCCACTTCGGAAAAGGATATTCTGCCTTACCTTCATTTTCTTTTAAACCGGACTTTAGTTCATCCAGGGAATGAATTTTTCCAGGCCATTCTTTTTCTTTCCATTGACCGAATTCATCTACGATTTTCTTATCCGGTATAGGAAACTCCTCCGGTTTTTCATCCGTTAAGATGAAATTTTCCAAGCGTACCTTCACATTGTGATAGGTCTTTTCAATACCCAGCTCGATTCTTTCCACTTCTCCCAACTCTGTACGCTGTCCATGTATAACAAGCTTTAATAAGCCCGGTGTCCTGTTAGTATAGATGGTACTGTTATCCAGCCAGTTAAGATCCAGACACACCCTGGTCTTAAAGCCCGGCAGTAATCCAAACCGCATTAGAATCTGTTCTTTCTCAGAGCCTGGTAAGAAGAAACGCAGCATCATGGCTACAGAATGTTCTTCTAAGACTTCTATATCACCAACAATGTATCTTTTTCCTGCCTCCTTTACCTCAGAAAGCGTAATGCCTCCCCCTCCTGCGGAATATTCAACTGTACACGAATCCTGCTCCTGTGCAATAAAGACAGCTTCTCTACCCGATGACTTCATAAAATTAATTTTCATAGCCTTCTCCTCGTCCTTTTTGTTTGTATTCATAAACTTATTATTTTTTGTTTTCTTCATATTAATCTATATATCCACTTTAATAATAAACCGAATACGCAGGAAGACAATGTAAAATCCCAATGTCTTTTTGTAAACAGGCGACTTATTGTCTGCATAAACCCTCTTACTTCCTTGAAATATTAAAAATTATCGACTATACTATATATGAGAACTATATGCGAGGACTAAATTAAGGTTTTTAAATTAAAAGGATGCATCATCTCTAGACATGGGATGGAATTTAATGTAATAAAAATATGTCTATGATGGTCCTAAATATGAAGAATGCATTACAACACATTTGCAACTACAACCAATTTTACAGATGGTTAGAAAGGCATGGTTATACTATGGAAAATATGCTATATTACCGAATGGGCAGCGGTCATCTGCCGCGGGTTAGATATATCGATCAGGTAACGGTAAAACCACCCCATGTCCATATGCGAAGAAAAACAGAAGAATTTATTCTGTATTATATAATTTCCGGAGAAATGTATATTAATGAAGGAAACAGAAGTTATATTTTAAGAACGGATGATATGCTGATCCTTGACCCTAACTTGGAACATTACGGCACAAAAACTGCTGAATGTACCTACTTCTATATTCATTTTTATCACGATGAAATGAAGGAGCACCAGGAAGAGAAAGAAATTATAAAAAAATTGCTGAAGGATCACAGGCTCACTTCTTTAAAAACTCATGAATGCGAGATAAACGAGCGCAGGATTTATGATATTATTCTGCCAAAATATTATCATATTAATCAACCTGCCGCCTCCTCAGCACTTATTGAATTACTCTATCAGTTAAGAGAATCTCATCACAATCATCTGGAGTATTTTCAATTAAAGACCGGCAGTATCTTTCTTGAGTTTATGATTGCCTTATCAAGGGAACTGACCTCCGGTTTTCTATACAGTGACAGCAGCTTATCAGCCACCCGATCCACCCGGATGATCTATGATTTACTTGCCTTTTTTCAGGATAATTATGCTTCTGAAATATCCAGTAAAAGCATAGAAGAGAAGTTAGGCTGTAACTTTGATCATATTAACCGAATGTTTAAGAAAGCAACGGGAACAACAATTTTCGCTTATCTGAATGAACTGCGGATCTCAAAATCCAAGCATCTGCTCTCAGACGGTTCCGGTAAAATTTCCGAAGTTGCCGAAAAGACCGGTTTCCGTGATGTATATTATTTTTCAAAGGTCTTCAAAAAATATACAGGAATAACTCCCGGCGCATATTCAAGAAAAATCAACTGAT
>JAQSXJ010000170.1 GCA_029256725.1 Anaerocolumna sp.
AATATCTCCATGGGCATTAACACCAAAAACATTATTGAAACCAAACTCTGACAGTGATGATAAAATGTCTGAAATTAATGCTTTCGCAGTCTCTTTTCGCACATGGAAAGAACCTATAAAACCGCCTGTTGATTGGCAAACACCCCAATAAAAAGGCGGGGCAATAACAACTATATGTCCCTTTTCTTCAAGTTTTTCTTTTATGGCGAGGCAGTATATATGAGCAGTGTAAATATCTGTTCCCAAACATAATTGTGGACCATGCTCTTCAATGACTCCCAGCGGCAATAAAACAAGTGCTTTTTTATCAACGTAGTTTTGTATCTCAGTCCACTTCATATTTGCCATTGTGTCTTTGAAAATTCCATTCATCATAAAAATTATCTCCTTTAAAGTTCATAAATATTATTAGTTAGGTGGAGTAGCCCACCTTGACACACACCTATAATGCAGCCTGATAAAATGTTAAATAAGAACTGCTTTAACCTTTAGATAATGTTCTTCAATCATATCCCTAGCTTCTTGACAGAGTTTTTTCATGCTTCTCTCTATCTTATTCAGAACCCATTTCTTCCCCTCGTCTATTCCTAATCCATGATTAACATAAGCTAAATGTATTAAGGAGGGTACTTGAAATACATGGGTCATCCCATCAGCACTTGCTATACATCAGCTTCAGGAGTTAATGTTTCTTAAGGAGCTTGTACCCTGCAAAGGGGTATGTGCGTCCTACGCCAAAGCTACCTTCTCTAATCCGCATTAAAAGATTGTAAACTAGCTTGCATTAGGATAGCCATACACGATTCTTTCAATTATATTATCCTTAATTAACATAACGGCACCATAAGGAAAATCATTTAATATTACTTGTTCATATATAGCTTTATCATAATTTAAATAGTAATTTTTTTCTTTTACAGCTGTGAGAAGTTTTATATATACATATGGATAGGGAAAGTTATCAATTCTTGAGTCACTTAAAATTTCCTTAACTGAAAATACATCTTTATTTTCTACTTTATTTAGATATTCTTCCAGAGTCATCCCTGTTTTAATGCCGTAAAAATCATATTTATTACCAGTTATATCGAATCTAAAGCTTGTTGTATTATCGATAGGAGTGTCTTTTTCTACTGGATACATTTCAATATCGATGCTATCGTATTTTAATATATAAGAATAACTTTCTTCCACAGTTGCTGGAAAATATACTTTTACTACCTTAATTTCCTTTGGTTCTCCCCAAGTTTTGATTACATCTGCATATTTAAGATCCAGAATAGCCTTGCCACCTATTAAAAATTCTTTATCCTGTATTAAACGTGAGTTTAATGGTTTTTCTTTTGATAAAGATGGTTTAGGGCTGCTAACTTTATTATTATTGATACAACCTTCACAAAGGAACATGAGCAAAGGTAGCAGTAGAAATGCTATTATAGTTCTTTTCATGAAACTTATTACTCCTCTACTAAATAATTTGTCTTCATTATATTGGCCTAATACCAACTATTAATCTACTTAGCATGGTTTATGCTATATCTTTGTATGATTTCATTCACTTTCAAAAATCTGTTTATCAGTTTCTTCAATCATTCTTCAATGCTAATGTTAGATAACTTCCACCCTAGCTTCGAACAAAATGCAGCATCATTTTTTTCTCATGATGATTGATTGAAAATCATACTTACGATCTGTCCTAATTGTATCGAAGCTTATTATATCAAAATAGTCTTCCACCACTTTCTTAATATTTATATCGGTGAAAAACGAGAAAAATCTTTTTGGGGTATAGAAATCTTCTTCCCATATACCCTCCTTATCTTCGCCACCATATACGCCCATAAAGAATAATCCAGAGGGTTCAAGCACACTATTTATTCCTTGTAGCACAATTCCTAGTTTTGCTTTCTCGACATGCAGTAGACAATTCATAGCCCATATAGCATCAAATTTCCTATTTATCTTAGCAATTTCGAAGAAATCCAATTCATATGCTTTAATACCCTTTTCTCGGCAAAGCTTTACCATTTCATCTGATAGGTCAGCAGCAGTCACCTGAAGGTTATTATCAAGAAAAAATCTGCTATCCCTTCCAGTACCTGCACCTATCTCTAAAAGAGTCTTTTTATTTTCTCCTTTAATTAGCTCAAGAAACTTCTGTCGAGGTTGCATCTTCCATTCTTGCATTTCATTCTTTTCTCTGTCACAAGCATGATTATTATAAGACTCCCTCAAACCATCCTTTATATTTACACTCATTTAGATAATCTCTCCTTTTCTTTTTCCTTGAAAATATTCTTGCAAAAACCGCGCACCGCCACGCGGACTTTTGCTCACTATTACATATAACCTTCCTCACTTACGACACCCTCTAAATCGGACCCCATAGCCTGTCCTCATGGAAGTGCTTGCCAGCTGTTGAAAGGGTGTGTTACCTGATATGTGTTGTCCCATGTTTCAAAGTATTGCGCCAGTGTTAAACACTCTATCAGAAATTATATATTCTAGTACTTCTTCAATTTAAATCCTAAGACTTCGACTTCATCATTCTTATTTAACCGTTCATTATAATTCTTTCTGAGTTGTATCATATTAAGATGATCAAACCCACAATCCCTATAGAACTTAATTGCACTTGTATTTCGAGGAATTATATCTACAAACATTGAATTAATATGCCTTTCTTTCATAAGTTCATCAAGCTTATTAAAAGTCTGCTTACCAATTCCTTTTCCTCGGAACTCTTCAATTATAAATACATCTTCAAG
>JAQSXJ010000010.1 GCA_029256725.1 Anaerocolumna sp.
GGAATAGAGAAACCGGACACAGGAAGAATTGTCTTAAATGACAAAGTTCTGTTTGATTCAGATAAGAAGATTAACCTGATTCCCCAGAAACGTAAAGTTGGTTATCTTTTTCAGAATTACGCACTCTTTCCAAACATGACAGTGGCTCAGAATATAGGTGCCGGTATTAAAGCTACCTGGAAGGTAAAGCAACCAAAGGTTATGGAAATGCTTGAAATGTTTCATTTATCAGGACTTGAAAACAGGTATCCTCCTCAGTTGTCAGGAGGACAGCAGCAGCGAGTTGCGCTGGCAAGGATTTTTGCATATGAACCGGATGTACTAATGCTTGATGAACCTTTTTCGGCATTGGATGCATTCTTAAAGGAAAGTCTTTTAGAAGAACTTTTAGAAACCTTAAAAATGTATAAAGGTGATATTATCATTGTTTCACATAACAGAGATGAAATATACAGCCTGTGCGAGAAACTTGCAATAATAGATAGTGGTGAATTAGTTCTGGCAGGAGACACAGAGAAGATATTCAGTAATCCTGAAAGACTTGCAGCAGCCAGGCTTACTGGCTGTAAGAATATATCACCGATTAGAAAAATCGATGATTATACAGTGGAAGCAATTGACTGGGGAATTATACTTCATACTGCCAAAGCGGTTACGCAGGATTTTGGTTATATCGGAATTCGTGCTCATGACTTACAACCGGCAGTTGAAAATAGTGAGAATTCATTTGCTGTTCGAAATTACAAGATAGTGGACAGCCCCTTTGAAAGAAACTTATTATGCAGAAGCGGTCAGGGAGAAATCTGGTGGAAAGTAAATGTAAATAAAATCAACAATCAGCTCCAGATGCAGATACCGGAGTTTTTAACACTTCCCAAAGAAGCGTTGTTAATGTTACAATAATTCAGGTTATTCTTAAATGTCGTTGGACATTAAGATAACCTTTTTTATTTAGAAGGAAATTTCTTCCTATTAGAAAAAAACATTGCCGGACAGTATACACAGGACACAATCAGGGAAGAGTGTCACTACCGTGACAGTGCTAGATTCTGATAAGACAGACTATTTGTCCATAATGAATAAAACAATTATATTCGCATTTATGTCAATTATTCCTATAAATAAATTAGATTTTACTTAATAGTCATATTCAGGTCATACTACTGTCATATAATAAATTGAATACAATATTAAGATTGAAATAATTAAATTAATATAAGACAGGTGAGGCGGAGATGAATCAGAACTTTAATTTGGAAGAGTATCTAAGCGGAGGAGTAGAAAGGTTAGTAAAGGATGCAATCAAAGGGACATTTAAAAATCCTAGAGAAAGTATGTTTTTAGCCGGATATGCCATAAATGCTGCCAAAGCGGCAAAATTAAGACACGTATATGAGCAAAAAGGTGAACATATCCCACCTTTTCTTATTGCCAGTATTACCAGTGTATGTAATCTGCAATGTGCAGGCTGTTATGCCAGAGCGAATAATAACTGTTCAGACAGAGAAGATAGCGGGTCACTATCTGCAGAAGAATGGGGAAATATATTTAAGGAAGCCAGAGAGCTTGGAATTTCTTTTATACTTTTGGCAGGGGGAGAACCGTTGGTAAGAAAAGATATTATACAGCAAGCTGCTCTATATAAGGAAATTATATTTCCGGTTTTCACCAACGGTACCATTATAGATGAAGAGTATCTTGAATTAATAGATCGTCATAGGAACCTGATCCCTGTATTAAGTATGGAAGGTGAAGAAAAAACTACTGACAGCAGAAGGGGAAAAGGGGTATATCAAAAAGTTACTCATACCATGACGGCTATGAAGAAGAGAGGTATACTGTTTGGAACTTCTATCACCGTGACCAAGGAAAATATAACAGAAGTAACAGAAGCTGATTTTCTGGGTAAGTTATATCAGAAAGGGTGCAGACTTATATTCTATGTGGAATATGTTCCTGTATCAGATAATACTGAAATTTTGGCCTTAGAGCAATATGACAGAGTATTCCTTGATGACAGGCTGAACAGTTTAAGAGAGTGCTTTCAGGATATGATATACATTTCCTTTCCGGGAGATGAGGAAGCTGCCGGTGGCTGTCTGGCTGCAGGAAGAGGGTTCTTTCATATTAATGCCAGAGGTGGTGCTGAGCCTTGTCCATTTTCACCTTACTCAGACTGTAATGTGAAAGTGGTTGGATTAAGAGAAACTTTAAAATCACCGTTGTTTAAGAAGCTTAAAGATAATCATGCTCTGCTGACAGAGCATACCGGTGGCTGCGCATTGTTTGAACAAAAGTATTTCGTTGAATCCCTTATTAAATAGGAAGAAAATATGCCCAGTTTCAATCGCTAACCCACTGTGGAAAAATTGAACCTCTACTGTTCAGATATTGAATTAAAAGATTACGATATTTTATTATACAAGTAAAAATAATGTCCTTGCTTTGTATTACAGATAATGGTACTATAATGGAAAAGAACGGTTGTTCGGAAACTGACTGGAGGAATGCCATGAAAGAATACCATTTATCAAAGAAACAGGCAAGGACTTTGCTTTTGCGTAAGCAAGGGTTAATTGGGGATTATCGGTTTGCAGGAGAACAAGGGGTATATGATTATATTAAGCAGGCCGGCTGCATCCAGTTTGATCCGGTTGATGTATGCGGTAAGAATCCGGAACTGGTCCTCCAGTCCAGAGTAGCTGATTTTAAGAAAGACATGCTTTATAAACTGTTATACGAAGACCGGTCTCTAATAGATTATTTTGATAAGAATCTTTCCATCTTTCTAACAGAAGACTTTCGCTATTTTGAACGTACCAGAAACCGATTGAAGGACAATGCATGGTTTCAGAGTCAGGTAGCTGAAGTCCTACCAGCAATTTTTGATAAAATCAAAGAAAAAGGAATGGTCAGCTCCAAGGATATTAAGACCGGCAGTAAAGTTGACTGGTATTGGGGAATTGACACCAGCCTGACACGAGTGGCACTGGAGAATTTGTATTTTGCTGGTGAGCTTATTATTCACCATAAGAATGGAACGAATAAATACTATGCTCTAGCGAAAGATTACCTTGGAAAGGAGTATAAAAGAAAAGACCCCTTAAGAGACGATTATGAACACTTTAAATGGAGAGTCCTTAGACGGATTGCAGGGGTTGGACTTTTGTGGAACCGTCCCTCCGATGCATGGCTGGGAATCAGATATCTAAAGGCAGGCGATAGAAATCATATATTTAGCGAATTATTGGAAAAAGGCAAGATTACCAGAATTCATGTTGAAGATATTAAAGATCCTCTATATTGTCTGAAAGAAGATGTTAAGCTTATGAAAGAAGTAGACACCGATTATTTGAGCAGAACAGAATTTCTGGCACCCCTTGATAATATGCTATGGGATAGAAAACTGATATCGGAGTTGTTTCATTTTGACTATAAATGGGAAATATATACGCCTGAAGGTAAGAGGAAATATGGTTATTATGTACTTCCGATTCTATCTGGAAATGAAATAATTGGAAGAGGAGAACTTGCTGTTAACAGAAAAAATAAAATTCTGGAAGTGAAAAATATCTGGCTGGAAGAGGGAAAAGAATGGGAGAAATACCAGAAACCCGTACAGGAAGCGGCTCGTCGCTTTGCTGATTTTAATTCAGCCGAGGAAATTAATTATCATAAGGATTTTATAAAAATGTCATAGTGGTAATGATATTGGATAGTTATGGCATTACAAATAATGTAAATAAGCTGTCGCTTCCTATTATTCGCTGTTGTATAATAACTATAATGATGATACAATTAAATTTATTGATTATCAGAAAGGTTGAAGTGAATGGTAAATACCAGGAAATTATCCAATGGAATAACAGTTGTAATGGAGAAAATGCCTTATCTTAGAAGCGCTGCTCTTGGAATATGGGTTAAGGTAGGTTCCTCCAATGAAAATGAAAAAAATAACGGAATTTCACATATAATTGAACATATGCTCTTTAAAGGAACAACAACAAGAAATGCCAAGCAGATTGCAGATGAAATGGCTAGGATAGGTGGAGATATTAACGCTTATACCAGCAAGGAGTGCACCTCTTTCTATGCGGTGACCCTGGACGAGCATTTGTCTGTTGCTATTGAAATTTTAGGTGATATGCTAAATAATTCTCTGATAGATGAAAAAGCCTTAAAGAAAGAAAAGGGAGTTATAATAGAAGAAATTGATATGTATGATGATTCACCGGAGGATCTGGTACATGAGATGCTTCAATTGAAGGTCTGGGACAACCATCCCCTGGGTTATCAGATTTCAGGTTCAAAAGAAACTGTGAGAAATACCACAAGGGATGAAGTATTGGCATTTATGTCTAAACATTATGTAAGCCAGAATATGGTTATTTCTGTGTCCGGAAATTTTAAGGAAGACGAAATTGCTGAACTTTTAGAAGAGAACTTTGGCAAGATTCCTGAAGGTGAGAGAACAGAATCAACTACTGCGCCCGGTTATGTGCCTACTGTCTATGTAAAAGAAAAAGATGTAGAGCAGCTGCATTTAAATATAGCTTATGAATCCATTGTATCCGATGGTGACGAGAAATATATTCTGACAGTACTCAATTCTGTTTTTGGAGGAAGCATCAATTCCAGATTATTTCAAGAGATACGTGAGAATCTGGGACTTACTTATACCATTTACTCCTATGGGAGCTCCTATTCCAAAGCAGGGCTTTTCCAGGTATACGGAGCTATGAATCCTTCACAGTTAAAGCCGGTCATTGATAATGTCTTTCAGATTGTTGAAGATATTAAAGAAAAGGGTATAACAGAAGAAGAGCTTTCCATGTGTAAGGAACAAATTAAGACTGAGCTGATTATGGGTGATGAAACCGCCAAAAACAGAATGAATAGCAATGGTAAAGCAATGCTGTTTCGAGGTTATATAATACCGCTGGAAGAAATTATTGAAAAAGTTAATGATGTAACTATTGACCAAGTAAGGGATTTTGCGGTAAAGTATTTAAAGAAAGAAAATGTCAGCATTTCACTTGTAGGTAATCTGGAAGGGGTTGACCTTAAGGGATTAACTGCAAAACAGTAATAAGAAATAGTATTTACATTTATAATAGTTATAAGCAATAGCCCCTTTTGAATAAATATACCGTAAGTATATATTTATTCAAAAGGGGTAAAGCTTGATATATACCTATTTTAATACATCTTTAAAAGGGATATAAGTGATTTAAATGTAAATAACACTGTAATATTGTATTTTATAGGAACAGGTTTTATGATTCCTAATATAATAAAAACAGAAGTGCTGTTATACCAGCTTGGATTTAAAGGAGGATTTGTTGTGCAAATAGATGTCAGTAACTTTCATGGTGCCTGCAGCTGTGGCAGAAGTCATGAAATATTCGTGAAAGAAATTCTGGTAGAAGAAAATGCGTTGAAGAAACTTCCCGAGAAATTAAAAAAGATTTATACAGGGTCATATTCAGACATATCCGTAATCTGTGACACTAATACATATCAGGCAGCAGGAGAAGCTGTTGAGAAGCTGCTAACTGGCTGTAATCTTATTATATTACCGGCAAAGGATCTTCATGCTGACAATCACGGTGTAGCACTGGCAGAGAAAGGGCTTAAGATTTCCCCAAATACAAAGTTAATCATAGCAGTAGGGTCCGGTACAATACACGATATCAGCAGATATCTGTCAAAGGATTACGGCTTAAACTTTGTATCAGTTCCAACTGCTGCCAGCGTGGATGGTTTTGTATCCACCGTATCAGCAATGACCTGGAATGGCTTGAAGAAAACTATGCCCGGTGTATCACCGGAGTTAGTAATTGCAGATACCAAAATATTTTCAAAAGCACCTTACCGTCTGACTGCTTCCGGAATATCCGATTTATTGGGTAAATATACTGCTCTTACTGACTGGGAAATATCCCATATGGTAACAGGTGAATATATCTGCCATCGTGTGTGTGAACTTGAAATGACTGCTTTAAAAGAGGTATGCAGCTGTATTGAGGATCTAAGAGGAAGCCTTGAGGAAGAAAAGACCTTGAAAGCTTATGAACAGCTTATGTATGCCTTGTTATTATCCGGTATTGCCATGCAGATGATTGGTAATTCAAGGCCGGCCTCCGGAGCAGAACACCATATTTCTCATCTTTGGGAGATGGAAGTAATAAATGGACCCTTAGATGCCTATCACGGAGAAAAAGTCTCCATTGGTCTGATGATCGTTGTACATACCTATCATAAAATTAAGAATGCAATTAAAAATGGCATATGTAAAGTGATTCCTTACAAAGGAATGGAGCTTGATGTGCTGCAGGAGACCTTTGGGAAAAAGGATCTTTATGAAGGAATCCTGGAAGAAAATACGCCTGATCCCCTTGCATTGGTTGACAGCGATAGGTTAAACAGTCAATTACCCTCAATTGCCGGTGTTTTAGATAAGCTGCCTTCAGAGTCGGAACTTTTAAAACTTCTATCTGCTGCAGGCTGCAAAAAAGAAATGAAGGAAATTTCACTTGAGGAGAAATTGTTGCCGATTACTATTCGTTTAGCACCATATGTCAGAAACCGGCTGACTTTCTTAAGGTTATCAAAGCTATTTAAGATAAAAAATGAAACCTGATATTTTTTTATAGAATTTTTATAGCATAAAAAAAATAATTAGCGTTAAAATAAAAAGTAAGCACAAGGATTAACCGTTATGAATAGCGGTTAATCTTTTTTTGTTGTGTTAGAGATATTATATTTCTTAATAGATTTGGGAATATTAGATATATCGTGATTTTATCACTTAATTAAGTTCATTAATATGAATTAATACAATTGTAAGGAGATGCCAATGGAGAAGAATGAATCTAAAATAGAGAAAGAAAAGGAACAGAAAGAGAAAGAGGAATTAGATGATGGTAAGATTAAAGAATTCGGGCAGACAACCCTCGTTAATGAAGTAAGAAAATCTAAGATTCATCTACTCTCTGTAATTGGAGAGATAGAAGGGCATGAGTGCCTGCCTCAGCATAACAAAACAACAAAGTATGAACATGTATTGCCTCAGCTGGCAGCTATAGAAGACAGTGCTGATATAGATGGACTACTGATTCTGATTAATACAGTAGGCGGCGATGTAGAGGCAGGACTTGCTATTGCAGAAATGATAGCTTCCTTAAGTAAACCAACAGTGTCCCTGGTACTGGGAGGAAGCCATTCCATAGGTGTACCCCTTGCTGTTTCAGCCAAATATAGTTTTATAGTACCGACAGCAACCATGATCATCCACCCTGTTCGTATGAATGGTACAGTAATTGGGGTGTCTCAGACCTATGACTATTTTGAAAAGATTCAGGACAGAATACTGAATTTTGTATCAACTCATTCTAAAATTGACAAAGAAGATCTAAAACAACTGATGCATAATACAAGCCAATTAGCAAAAGATGTGGGATCAATTTTAATAGGACCAGAGACTGTGGAAAAAGGAATTATCAATGAAGTAGGAGGAATTAAGGAAGCCTTAAAGAAATTATATGAAATGGCAGGAAGAGGTGAGGAAAAATGATATATTCGACAACTCCCCTGGAAAGAATCTACACCAGTAGAACTCAGTCTTTATTAAATACTGGCAATCGGGATATTAAGAGCGAGAATGAGTCGACTGCTGTAGAAAAGACTAATTTTGCTGTAGAACACGGTAAAGTCTATACCAGAAAAGAAGGCGACAGCTATATCATAGAAGGGATTCAGTCTACTGATATGCAGGATTATCTAAAGACGGACTACGCTCCGGGTAATAATTTTCCTTGCAACAAAGGGTGTTAAAGGGTATAATAATTTTATGAATTTTCCTGAATGGGCATTTATTGGATAATCTAAGTATTATCTGAATTTGTCCTTCAGGTAGGCTGTCAAAGGCTCAGGAAGAGCAGTTTAACACTTAAGTCTTCCGGGTCTATTTTTTGAGTTTAGGGAGGGGTAGTTTTGGCTGCCGAAAAAAATACTAGAAAAAGTTCAACAAGTCAAAGAACCGGGAACAGGTCGAAAAGTTCCGGAACCAGGAAGAAGACTGCAAACAGCAGAAATGTACATAAAAGTAAAAGAAAAGATCCTGTAAAGGATATGTATAAAGATGAAATAGCACTGGTATCAAGCCTTGTATTGTCACTGCTTCTGATATTAAGTAATTTTGATCTGAGTGGAATAGTTGGTAAATGGATTAACAGCTTTACCTTTGGTATGTTTGGTTTCCTGGCATATTTACTGCCATTCTTTTTGTTCTTCTCCGTTGCTTTCGGTATAGCGAACAGAGGAAACCGGACTGCCAGTGTAAAGCTTGTTACAAGTATATCCATAACGGTGGTGCTTGCAGCGATTCTGCAATTATTAAAGTTAACCACCGGTAATGGGGAGAAAATGACATTAACTGAAATCTATCAGATATCCTACCATGAGAAAAATGGTGGTGGTCTGATTGGTGGATTACTGTTAAACCTATTCTATCCGTTGTTTGGGGCAGTCGGGTCCTATGTAGTCCTTTTTGGAATTATGGTGGTTCTGATCGTAATATTTACAGGTAAGTCTATATTTAAACCATTAGGTGCAAGAAGCGAAGCAGCACTTATGCAGATGAAGGAAATGAAACGATTAAGGCAGGAAGCAGCTTTAGAAGTGGACGAAGCTCCTGAACCCAAAAGAAAAGCAAGAATTATTTCCTTTTCAAAAGATAAGGCTCAGAATGAGGGTAATGAAGAGATAGTCCAAGGAACAAAAGAAAATGAAGCGCCTTCTGTGACGAAACAAAAACAGAGTCGAAAGAAAAAGAATGCAGAGCAGAATCAAGAAGAAGTTGAAATGCAGGAGATTACGCCGGTTACTGTTAATGATTTTCCCATTCAACAGGCAGATATGGGCTTTATCCTGAAAGAAGAGAAAAATGATTTTACCATTAGCGGAATGACTTCATCAGATACCAATAAAGAACCAGAAGAGGCTGGACGAGCGCAAGAACCAGATTATTTGGATACCTTTGATATAAGTGCGTTTATGGAGGATAGTACCACTGATATAGCAGAAGAAGAAAAAGAACCAGTGATTGAACCGGTGGTAAACGTTCAAAGTGCGAACGAGGATTTCAATTCGGAAACCTTTACAGCAGATACAACAGAAGCTCTCACTGATAATATAACACAAGCTGAGCCTGTAAAACCTGCTAAAGAAAAACAAGCTTTGCAGGGAGAAGAAGATCTTTCCGGTTTATCTGATGAGATGAGCAGAAATCAACAGGCACCAGAGAAAGCATATGTGTTTCCTCCTTTAGATCTGAAAAGATCTGAAGGAAACTGCTGCGAAGCTGCAAAGCACCTTAGAGAGTTTTGGTGTAGGTGTTAAGGTTACCAACGTTAGCTGCGGACCATCTGTTACCAGATATGAGCTTCTTCCGGAGCAGGGAGTTAAGGTAAGCCGTATAACCGGTCTGGCAGATGATATCAAGTTAAACCTTGCAGCAGCGGATATTCGTATTGAGGCACCTATTCCCGGGAAGGCAGCGGTTGGTATTGAAGTACCTAACAAAGATAATTCAACAGTTTTATTCAGAGAATTATTAGACACAAAAGACTTTAAAGAGCATCCTTCGGATATTGCTTTTGCAGTAGGGAAGGACATAGGCGGGCAGACCGTAGTAACTGACATCGGAAAGATGCCTCACTTATTAATTGCAGGCGCAACTGGTTCCGGTAAATCAGTTTGTATAAATACCCTTATTATGAGTATTTTATATAAAGCAAAACCCTCAGATGTTAAGATGATCATGGTTGATCCTAAGGTTGTAGAATTAAGTGTCTACAATGGTATACCGCATCTGCTTATACCGGTTGTTACTGATCCAAAGAAAGCATCGGCTGCACTTAATTGGGCAGTAATGGAGATGACGGAACGTTATAAGAAATTTGCTGATCTGGGTGTCAGAGATGTTAAGGGATATAATGAAAAAGTTGCTCAGGTAGAAGAGTATCAGGATGAAAAATATCAGAAGCTTCCTCAGATCGTCATTATAGTGGACGAGCTTGCAGACCTTATGATGGTAGCACCTGGTGAAGTAGAAGATGCAATCTGCCGTTTGGCTCAGATGGCGCGTGCTGCGGGACTCCATCTGATTATTGCGACCCAGAGACCTTCCGTTAATGTCATTACAGGATTAATTAAGGCTAATATCCCTTCTAGAATAGCATTTTCCGTATCCTCAGCCATCGATTCCAGGACTATTATTGATGGTTCCGGTGCTGAAAAGCTTCTTGGTAAAGGTGATATGTTATTCTTCCCTTCCGGTTATCCGAAGCCTGTCCGAGTACAGGGAGCCTTCATCTCTGATAAAGAGGTAAGTGAAGTTGTCCGTTTCCTCACAGAGGAAAATAGTGGAGCTGTATATAACGAAGATGTGGTAGATAAGATTGCAAACGCTCAGATAACTGAAACAACCGGTGGTGCTGGCGGCGGCAGTGAACGGGATGACTATTTCATTGAAGCTGGTAAATTTATAATAGATAAAGATAAAGCCTCTATCGGAATGCTACAGAGAGTCTATAAGATAGGCTTTAACAGGGCGGCAAGAATCATGGATCAGCTGGCAGAAGCTGGTGTGGTGGGACCTGAAGAAGGCACCAAACCCAGAAAGATTCTAATGTCTCTGGAGGAATTTGAACAATATGTGGACGAATATTACTAAAAGTAGTTCTTTAAAGGGCTGTCTGATAACCAATGAGTATCTTAATAATTCCAAATTCTCCGTAATCCATGAATGGTTTACGGAGAGTGCCAGGAAATACTTAATCGATCTTAAAATCAAGACAAATGCAGAAATTCCTATACTTCTTGGCGGTGATTCTGCAATAGGTGATCTTGAGGGAATGGATTTTATATTATTCTGGGATAAGGATATCAGGCTTGGCAGATATCTTGAAGGCAAAGGCTTCTCTCTATTTAACTCAGCCGATGCCATTGCTTTAAGTGATGATAAGAGCCTAACGCATATGGCGTTGGAAAGAGTTGGTATTCCTATGCCCAAAACTCTGATAGCCCCAATGACCTTTGAAAATATAGGTTATACTAATCTGGAGTTCCTTAAAGAGGCAGAAGCTGTTCTTGGATATCCTTGTGTAGTAAAAGAATGCTTCGGCTCCTTTGGACAACAGGTGTATCTTGCCGGTAACAGAGAAGAATTAATTGAAATAACGAAGAAAATTGGTGTTAAGCCTATGTTATTTCAGGAGTTTATTGAGAGCAGCAGAGGTAGAGATTTAAGACTTCAGGTAGTAGGGGATAATGTCATTGCTTCTATGTACCGGTATTCTGATCAAGGAGATTTTCGTGCGAATATATCAGCAGGCGGCAAAATGAAACCCTATACCCCTATAAAGGAACAGGAAGAACTTGCGCTTTTATGTTGTAAGACAATGGGACTTGACTTTGCAGGCGTGGATCTCTTATTTGGAGATAATGGTGAGACTCTTGTTTGTGAAGTAAATTCCAACGCACATTTTAAGAATATATATGAATGCACCGGAGTAAATGCTGCCGATGCTATTCTGGAACATATAATTCTAAAAAAAGGTACACCTGGAAGTTGAATTAAGAAATAGTAGGTGCTTTATTCATCAAAATTCATGTAATAGAGGCAATAGAAAGAGGTTATTATGACTGGATGGCTAATCTATGGAAAAAAGGATGCGGAAAAGAATAAGGGATACATAGACTTTTACATGACAGAAGGTAAAATCTTGGGGATTGACATAGTACTTTTACATCGTGAGAAGATTGAAGTAGGTATAAAAAATGATTCCTGGTTTATACGATATGACGGCAAGGATTGTACGAAACCTGACTTTGTTATTGTAAGAACTATTTATCCACTATTGAGTAAACAACTTGAAGGTCTTTCTATTCCGGTCTTTAATTCATCAGAAATTGCCCGTATCTGCAATAATAAAGCCATTACGTATCAGAGCGTAGCTAACCTTTCAATTCCAATTATTGATACTACGTTTGTAGAAAATGCTGCAGTTAGTCAAAAGCTAAAGGTAATCATAGAGCCAACTGTTATCAAAACTGTCAGCGGACACGGAGGCAGTCAGGTTTATCTTTCCCTTCCAAAGTGTTCTTCTGCACTGCCTGATCCATATAAGGAGATAAGATCCTCAGAAACTACCAAAGAAGAGATTCTTGCTGGTATCGGATATGAGGATTGTGTTATGCAGCCATTTATATCCGGCAGACATCAGGACTTACGGGTTTATGTTATTGGAAAAGAAATAATCGCCGCTATTCTACGCACGTCGAATGACGGGTTTAGAGCTAATTTTTCGCTTGGTGGCAATGTGAGAGAATATGAACTATCAGAGGATGAATTAATTACGATTCGTAAGATTATTAAACATTTTGATTTTGGTATGGTAGGTATAGATTTTCTTATTGGCGATAAAGGGGAATTAATATTCAATGAAATCGAAGATGTAGTGGGGGCCAGAATGTTATATCATTGTACGGATATAAACCTGGTAAAAAAATATCTTTTGTTTATTATGGATAATCTTTCAAATTAACTAAAGGGTTTAAAATTGGAAATCAAGATCAGTTTTCAGTTTTTCACAAGGGGACGGCAAATTGCACAAACCAGAAAAACGCATGCTTCAATTCCAAGGTATAAGAAGTCCTAATTCTCTGAATATTTTATGCTTGGCATGTTATGAAACAGATAACTCGCTACGCTCAGACAATCTGTTTCATAACATAGCATAAAATATTCAGAGAAAAGGACATCTAATACCTTTCCATAGGCGCATTCGTTCTTTCTGGTTTGTGTAATTTGCCTGAACTATTATGGAAGCTTGAACTATGATACTTTAATTAGATTTAAAACTAAGGCTTTAAATCTAAGGCTTTAAATCTAAAGCTTTAAAACTAAGACTTTAAAACTAAGACTTTAAAACTCCAAAAACTACTCTAAAAACAAAACTCTAAAAACAAAAAAAACTAAAACTAAAACTAAAACTAAAACTAAAACCTAAAACCTAAAACCTAAAACCTAAAAGTCAAAACCTAAAACTTAAAACAAAAACTAAAAAAATTGAAGAATTTGACAAATATATTACTGCTTTGCGTAAATTCACTAAATGTAAATAATGGGTGCTGAAGTAAATGAAATTTAAGCAAGGTTGTACTTGGTATAGTTAGTAATATTTCAGATGTTTATTGGCTTTGGTAGTTTATACAGACTTATAGCCGAGTTATACTTAAAAATAATTACTTGACATTGTAAATATCCTGTGTTAATATTTCAGCAATTTATAACACTTATGACAGGAGTAAATTGTACGGGTTTTATCCGATACAACTGTGAATGAATATGAATCCTTTAATGCTTACCTTACTGAATAGGGACGATGATATGCAGCGCTTATAGCTATGGTTATGAAACCGTGGGTATAAGCGCTTGTTTCGCTTGTACCCACGGTAGCAGGATTCATTTATGATATCTTTATAAATGCCACCCGGGTATTTTTATTTCATATAGATTATGCTGTAGGAGATTACACAGGAATTAAGGCAGTAGAATTATTAACCTGTGTTTTAAGTTCCTTATAGAACAATGACAGAGTTTATAGTTAGAATTATGCGCTAGGAAAAAAAGCATTAGAATAAGCTTTATTCACTTATATTGTTAAATTTTTTAAAGGTAGTTGACCATTAAATAAAACAAATAGAAAACGCTAAAAGAGTAAGATATGTTGATAATAATATTTGTTTTAAGCTATGGATTCTGGAATATAATCGAAGATTTAATTTATATTTACGAAAGGGGTTATTATGATTAATATAAACGGTAAAATAAATCAATTAATAGAAGAAAAAGAATTGCAGAAAAGAATAGGAGAGACTGTAAGTTTTACAGGTTCTGTCTATAAAATTCGTAAAATGAGCGGTTTTTCATTTGTTATTATCCGTACAGCCAGAAACCTGATTCAGGGAATTATGGAGACGAAGGAAGGACTTTACATGGATTTATGTGAGAATGCCTGTGTAAGAGTTTCAGGACTGGTGAGAGCGGAAGAAAGAGCTCATGCAGGCTTTGAGATTGATATCTTAGATATTGAAATATTGTCAGTGCCTGCTGCTGAACCTCCGGTTGTAATTAATAACAAAGAACTGAAAGCGTCGCTTGAAACTAAGCTGGATTATCGTCCTTTTACTCTGAGAAATCAGAAGGAGAGAGCTGTGTTTAAGCTTCAGGAAGGATTTTTAGCAGGAGCAAGAGAATTCTTAATGGCGCAGAAGTTTACAGAGATACACAGCCCTAAGATTGTTTATTCTGGTGTTGAAGGCGGAGCTAACATGTTTAAACTGGATTATTTCGGTAAAGATGCTTATCTGGCACAAAGTCCCCAAGCTTATAAGCAGATGATGGTGGGTGTCTATGACAGAGTATTTGAAATCGGAGCAGTTTACAGAGCTGAGAAGCATGATACTGCAAGACATTTAAACGAGTACATGGGACTTGACCTGGAAATGGGATATATTAATGACTTTAAGGAAATCATGGAAACAGAAACTGCCATGCTGCAAAGTATCATGAATTATCTTGCGATAAACTACAAAGAGGAACTGGAACTTCATAAGGTGGAACTCCCTGTAATTGAGACCATACCTTCTATTACCTTCCATGAAGCAAAGGATTGGATTAAGAAAGCGTATGGAAGAGATACTATGGATTATTATGATTTCGAACCGGAGGAAGAAAGGCTTCTATGCCGGCTGGTTAAAGAAAATTATACCAGTGAATTTGTATTTGTAACTCATTATCCTACGGCAAAGAGACCTTTTTATGCCATGGAGGAGGAGGGTGCACCAGAAGTAACCAAGAGTTTTGACTTACTATTTCGCGGTATTGAGGTAACTACAGGTGGACAACGTATACATGACTACAATGCGCAGATTGAGAAACTTAAGAAAAGAGAGATGAATCCGGAAGCTTTTGAAGGTTATTTGATGCTTCATAAATATGGAATTCCTCCTCACGGAGGTTTAGGAATGGGAGTAGAACGATTTACTATGAGTCTCTTAAATAAGACAAATGTAAGAGAAGCAGCCCTGTTCCCCAGAGATATGAATCGTCTGAATCCTTAAATTTGTGTAAAACTACTTTTGCTTTATTATAAATCAACCAGCTAAAGTAGTTTTACATGTAAGTACATGGTGTAATAGAATTTTAATTAAGGCTTTTAAGGGCAGAAAGAAATTCTTTCGGATGGTCGATAACTATATCTGCACCTTCCTTTTCAAGGATCAGAGTCCCCTACAAAAACTGCCTGTTCCAATGTGCAACCTAATTCCTCTAGTGCTGTATATACACAGTCAGGAGCAGGCTTTGTTGGTACACCTGCACGGTTACCGACAGCAACGGTGATATAATCAGAAAAATACAGTTTGCATAAGTCTTTTACAGCACTGTCATATTTATTTGAAATAACTGCTACTTTATAACCCTTTTCTTTTAAAGCTTTTAATAAAGGCATGATACCTTCATATGGCTGTGTCCTTAAATTGACATGTGCGGAATAATACTCCTTATTAAGAGCCAGACAAGCTGCTTTATCTTCCTCTGTGGTACCGGAAGGGACTGCTCTGTCGATGAGCTTTACAACACCATTTCCTATAAAATATTTTATTTCATCCAATGATCTTTCTGGGAAATTTAATTTCCTTAAAGCATAGTTAACGCCGTCAGCAATATCCTCTAAGGTATTTAACAGGGTTCCGTCCAGATCAAATAATATAGTATCTGTCATTACCTTTGCCTCCTTGGTAAATAATTAAATATTATAACCTTTTTTAAGAGTATGGTCAAAACAAATATATTAATAAAAGGACTTTGGAATTATAATGAATTAACCTCTTTCATTTAGTTACGAATTTGTTATAATAGAAGCATTGAGATTAGTTAATGAAATGGCGGTTAGGGGTATAAGAAATGGAGGATTTATGTTAACAGATATTGAAATAGCACAACAGGCGCAGCTAAAGCACATAAGAGAAGTGGCAGGCTTATTGGATATAGCAGATGAGGAACTGGATTACTATGGTAAATACAAAGCGAAATTTTCCGATGAGCTGTGGGAAAAGATCAAGGATAAGAAAGATGGTAAACTCGTACTTGTTACTGCAATTAACCCTACACCTGCAGGTGAAGGAAAAACAACAACTTCCGTAGGATTAGGACAAGCCCTGGTTAAAAGAAATCAAAAGGCTGTAATAGCCTTAAGAGAGCCTTCTCTTGGACCCTGTTTCGGAGTAAAAGGTGGAGCTGCCGGCGGCGGTTATGCGCAGGTAGTACCCATGGAGGACTTAAATCTTCATTTCACAGGAGATTTTCATGCCATAACCTCTGCCAATAATCTGCTGGCAGCTATGATGGATAACCATATTCATCAGGGGAATACATTGAATATCGACCCAGGTCAGATAGTATGGAAGAGATGCCTTGATGTTAATGACCGTGTACTGCGTAATATTGTTGTTGGACTTGGAAAGAAGACGGATGGTGTCGTAAGAGAGGATCACTTTGTTATTACGGTAGCATCAGAAATCATGGCTATTTTATGTCTGGCTGATGATATGGACGACTTAAAGGCAAGACTTTCCAGGATTATTGTTGGTTACACATTCGAAGGACAGCCTGTTACTGCAGGGGAATTAAAGGCTGTAGGTGCTATGGCAGCTCTTCTCAAGGATGCCATAAAACCTAATTTGATTCAGACTCTTGAGAATACGCCGGCTATTGTTCATGGGGGACCTTTCGCCAATATTGCTCATGGCTGTAACAGTGTAAGGGCTACAAAAACTGCCTTAAAACTGGCTGATATAGTTGTAACGGAGGCAGGTTTTGGAGCAGATCTTGGAGCAGAGAAATTCTTTGATATCAAATGTGTCAGTGCAGGCCTTAAACCGGATGCAGCAGTTCTGGTTGCAACCATTCGTGCTTTAAAATATAATGGTGGTGTTGATAAGAAGAATCTCAGTCAGCCTGATTTAGGAGCACTTAAAAACGGTATCGTAAATCTTGAAAAACATATGGAGAATCTAAAGAAATTCGGAGTTCCTGTAGTGGTGACCTTAAACAGGTTCTCTTCTGATTCTGACGAAGAACTTAAATATGTTAAGGACTTCTGCTTAGAAAGAGGCTGTGATTTTGCACTTTCAGAAGTATGGGAAAAGGGAGGAGAAGGCGGACTTGCTCTTGCAGATAAAGTAATAGAAATATTGAATACCAAGGATAGTGATTTTAAACCTTTATATACTCTTGAACAGCCATTAAAGGGTAAAATTGAAGCAATAGCTAAGAATATCTACGGTGCAGGCTCAGTTACTTATGATCCTCAGGCAGAAAAGATGCTTAAGAAAATTGAAGAAATGGGTTATGGACAGGTTCCTGTCTGTATGGCTAAGAATCAGTATTCCTTATCCGATGATGCCACAAAGCTTGGAAGACCGGAAGGGTTTAACATTAATATCCGTGAAGTATATTTATCAGCCGGTGCAGGATTTGTAGTTGCTATAACCGGAACAGTTATGACAATGCCAGGATTACCGTTTGTACCTGCTGCTGAAGGAATCGATGTAAATGAGGAGGGGGTTATTACCGGTTTGTTCTAGTAGCAAACGATATTAATGCCATGCTTCACAGTAATCACCAGGAATTGCAGTAAGAGATTTAAAGTCGTTATTGTAATCTGATTTTTATTGTAACTTCACCAGGTAGCTGTATACAAGTCTGACATGACGGTGTTTAAGTGCCTGGTGAAGTATTAAGATTTTATATAGTTTCATTCAATAAGATTTGATTTAGACCATTTCTAGGATTAATAGAATGTGTGCAATTTTATACAGATGTTAAGCGATATTTACGTAAGACAGAATTAGTAAGCAATAATTTGGGAAAAACACTACATGCCCATCAATTTCTTCTTAATAGTAATTTAAGCTTTATATTAAGTTTATGCATATTTTTTCGCAGCATTATAGGATATAATAATACTCATAATCAGATCGATACCTATTAAGATCATTGAAAAAATGAAACTTGAAAAGTTCGTAAAAAAAAGTAGATTTCCAACAGTCATAATAATACCCGTAATAATAAATGAAATACCCCCAAGTCTCTGAGATTCTTTCCAGGTCTTCTCGTTCTTCATACTCCAAACGGTTCTTAATCCCACCACACTGTTCATTTTGCATTTTGGCATATAATTACCAATTACAACAAAGATTAAGCCGAAAGCTGCAAACAATAGTTTAAAAAGATCAATAGACAGTTCATTTAAATTCTCAACTGAGTGGAATGCACTAAAAAGCATGTAAATATTTATGATATGAAAGATTACAAGTGAACATATTCCTGTAATTACAGTAACTCTTTCGTTGTTGTTATTATCTTTTTCCTCTTTTTTGCTGGAAGACTTTCCAAGTATCAGCATAAAGTAACCAAAAGGTATAATAGTTAATGGAATTATGAGAATTTCAAATTTACTGCCCATACGGTCGACTTCATTGGCACCGTTATAATGTACGGGTATGATATCAGGTAGAAAGAATAGGCAAATTATTGTATAGACAAGGGGTAGAAACATTAATAGATAATATAGTTTTCTCAGTTTATTCATATCATTCCTCCTTTAAGTCAGTAAACCACATAATGATCTCATCTAATATGGTGGCATCCAGTTCATAGTAAATAAAATTCTTGTATTTTGTCTCATAGATTAAGCCGGCTTCCTTCAATTTTTTCAAATGGTAGGAGAGTGCAGCAGGTGTCATGTTCAAATTCTCAGCAATCTCACCGGCCGATAATTTTTCTTTCTTAAGCAGCTTTAAGATATCTCTTCTGAAAGGTTCTGACAGAGCGCTGAAAATATCATGTAGACCCAATAAATCACCTCATTCTTTGCTTTGAAACAATTCAAGCTATTTAAAAATTATTTTAATTAGATTATATTCCTTTTTCTTTTTTTTGTCACTTACTTTATTGATAATTTATTAACGTATAAATTTTTATTTGATTTTTATCCTCGGGTAAAGGATTAAGTATAATTATTTATTCAAGGATAGAAGCAAAAACTTAATGAATCATAAAAGAGTCATTGATTTTTATACTATTTATATAATCTCAGCGTATATTTAATAATAAAGCGATTATTGAGTTTATTTATGAGGCAGGAGGTTCAAAATGGAAATTGAAAAAGTGAATTTTGAGTATTCCGATGATGTAACTGTGATAAACAGGGAACAGTTTGACGTACATATGAGACTTTATGAAGGTTATATCAAAAAAATTAATGAGATAGACGCACTATTGCAGGCGGATACCGGCATTGATGAAGCGAATTCTACTTACAGCGAATTCAGAGGTATAAAGAGAGGGGAAGTATTTGCATTAAATGGTGTAATTCTTCATGAACTTTATTTTGAAAATATCGGTTCTTTTAATAATACACCCAGTGAGCAGGTAAGACGTATACTATCCAGAGATTATGGTAGCTTTGATAACTGGATGGCACAATTTGTAGCTACAGCGAAATCAAGCAGAGGCTGGGTTATCCTGTGCTATGACCCTAGGTCAGATTCCTTTCGAAATGACAGCCTGGATGCACATGATTACGGCAATATGTCAATGTCCATTCCTTTACTGGTATTAGATATGTACGAACATGCTTATTTTCTTCAGTATGCAGACAATAAGGTTGAATATATCAACCGATTTATGGAGAATATCGACTGGCAGGTAGTAGGTGAGAGAATGGACTTACTGCAATAGATGGTAGAAATGATGTGAAAATAATGATATACTATAAATAAATAGTTGTATAAAAAACGAAAAGAGAAGGTAGAGGAGAAAATGGGTTTTGGAAGAGAAATTTTCGGACCGGGCAGAAAGGAAGTCTGGAGTGAGTTAAGCCGTTTGATCGGTGCGGATTATATAGATGAAGGTTTTTTTGGGAAGAACAAAGTGATGGCTCGTGTTAAGGAATGGACCATCACTTTGGATACCTACACTGTTTCCACCGGAAAAGCCACAGTTACATATACACGTATGAGAGCACCCTATGTGAACAAAGACGGTATATGGTTTAAGATTTATAAATCAGGTTTCTTCAGTGAATTGGGTAAACGGTTGGGCATGCAGGATATAGAAACCGGATTTCCTGAATTTGATACAGAATATATTATCAAAGGGAACCATGAAGATAAAGTAAGAGAGCTTTTTTCTAAGACCAGTATACAAAAGCTCATTGAATTACAGCCAAGATTCTGCCTGGAAGTAAAGGATGATGAAGGCTGGTTTGGTGAAGAGTTTCCGGAGGGGGTTGATGAGTTATATTTCAGTGTAGCTGGAGAAATTAAGAAAATTGAACTTTTGAAAGCATTATTCGAGCTGTTTGCTGATGTCCTGGAGTATATGTGTGAGATTGGTTCGGCATATGAAAGCAATCCTAATTTGGAACTTGAATGAGATAGATTAACCATTTATTCCAGTTCAAATTCATCATCTGAAAATACATAAGTTGATTCCGATTGAAGAAAGCGTGCTGCATTTAAAGCAATCATCTGTGAAGGCACTGCGGTATTCCCATCCGGCAGTATAGGTGAAACCGAAAGGTCAGCTACCTTTAAATTAGCAGTCCCAAATACATTAAGGTATCCGTCGGTTACACCTTCCGTGCTGTCACCTGCCATTTTGCACTGTCCGCCGTAATGATAGGCAGCAGAATAACTGGCTAATACATAGGAAGACAGAATCCGGCGCTTCTCTTCCAAATCGGCTATGGAGAAAATATTTTCTGGGGGATAGACAATACGATAAACGCCTTCCGGATCTATTTCTTTGGCAATATCAAATATTTTACTTACCTTTATATACTGATCCACCATGAATTCCAGATCTTCTGAAGCTGTTAATGGATTCAGGCTTACAGTGGGATAAGCTGTGGGATCACTGGTATTAATAGTCATAAACCCTCTGCTTAAAGCATTTAAGTCTATTAATAGCAGACTCATAATATTCGACGATTTTTCACTGTCAAACTGCCAGTGATTTGTCAGAACCTCTTGTATTGGCAAAAAGGTGGAGGTCGCAACGCCGATAAGCTGTAAGCGGCGTGATCCCTCTATATCTTCTGCAAATGCACCTAATGATATCGGCATATCTGGATCTGCGTCCATAATGGATAAAAGTCGAGCTGTCTCAATTTCAATTCCCATACTCGCGTCAAAGTGTGACATAAAGTTATGCCCTACGTTAGGGTTATCAACAATGACTGTAACACCTGCAGCTTCCAATTCTTCTCTGGCTCCGATACCGGAACGCTGTAGTATAACAGAAGAGAAGATACCAGCACTTAGTATAACACCCTTTCTTGCATAAGCTCTCTGGGTTATCCCATTTCTTATAAATTCCACACCACAAGCAGTTGGTTTCTTAAACTTATTCTGAAACAGTATCCGATTGACTGTAGTTCTGGTGAATATGACAAGCCGTCTGGAATACATTCCATATTCATCCGGCAATACAAGGTCTCCCTGAGTTACAACTGTATCATTTAAATACCCAGTAGCTGTAGAAGAACGATGATATTCATGGCTTGTCACGCTTTGTGTAAATTGTGTTTTGTAAAAGGCGCAGCCCCCAATTCCGGTATTGTAATCTTCAACAACCGGCACTTCGAAGACGGTTGAGACTGCTTGTGCCAATATCTGATTTATACCTTCTTCAGGTATATTCTGCTGTCTGATTTGTATAGGTCCGTCATAACCTCTTAGTTCAGGTGTCTGGCTTAATCCGATATAGGTTTCGTTCTCCATAAAAAGCTGATATACATCCTTGTAACCCCAAGGAGCACCTGTTAATGCCGCCCATCTGTTATAAAGACCCTGGCTGCCGCGAACTGCAAACATGGAGTTGGTTTCAGAACTACCGCCTATAACCCTGCCTCCGGAAATAAACAGAGAACGGTTTAATTCCTCTTCTGAACTGGTTAGCATTTGAAAGGAAAACCTGTTATTAGATGAATTAAGGGATGCATCGGCGATGGAAGCACTGCTTAACTCATCGCTGCGATTCTGCCCGGCTTCTAGAACTAATACCGAATCAGTATAACTATCTGTTAATTTCTTTGCAAGGACACCTCCGGCTGTTCCGCCACCAATAATTATATAATCAAAAATCAGCTTTTCTGCCATACTGTTCCTCCTCCGAAAACTGCAGGCTATTATATATAATAGCAAAAGATATATATAATAGGTCTAGGTTACCGGATTATAATAATTATTAGTTATTTTATGCTCTTATCAGACTTTGGTTATAGGAGATGGAGCGGTATTGAAAGCTTTACAAATAAATTATTAAAATAACTGAAATAACTCAGAAATTATTGACAAAGCAAAAATATTACAGCATAATGATAATATCAAAAAGATAATAACAAAAAGATAATAGTAAAAAGATAATATCAAAAAGATAATAACAAAAAGATAATAGTAAAAAGATAATATCAAAAAGATAATAGTAAAAAGATAATAATAAAAACACTAATAAAATAAGACTTCAAAAATGAAAGAAAGCTTTCTGTGCAGTGAAATACTTCGATTCAGAAGAAAATACAAGGATGGTAATAGTCATGAAAAATCAAAGTTTAAACCCTGAATTGCCCAGAGATAAAAGCGGATTAACGGAAGAAGAATTTCTGGCAGGATATAACCCGGCAAAATATGAAAGACCTTCTGTTACAGTCGATATGCTTATTTTTACCGTGAGGGAGCAGGAAGAGAACAATTACAGGAAACTTCCGGAGAAGACCCTAAGTCTGTTACTGATTCAACGGGGCGAGCATCCTCATCTTGGTAAATGGGCATTACCAGGAGGTTTTGTAGGTATGGAGGAGAACCTTGAAGATGCTGCCTTGCGAGAGCTGGAGGAAGAGACTGGCTTAAAAGATATTTACCTCGAACAGCTCTATACCTGGGGAGATGTAGGCAGAGATGCAAGAACCAGAGTAATCAGCACTTCTTATATGGCTTTAACAGACAGTAAATCCCTGGCACCTAAGGCCTCGGATGACGCTGTAAAAGCAGCTTGGTTTAGTGTAGAGCTTAAGCTTATGGAAGAAAAGAAAGAGAAACATGAAAACGGATATATTCTAAAGCAAACCTATAAACTTATTCTTACAGGTGAGCAGGTAGTCCTGTCTGCCGGTTATGAGATTACGAAAACTGTTGGTAAAGGTACCATCCGTACAGAAAGAAGATTGACGGATTCCGAAGGTGTGGCATTTGACCATGGTAAGATAATTGCTTATGCTATTGAAAGGCTGCGCAGTAAGGTTACATATACAGACATCGCTTTTCATTTAATGCCGGATTATTTTACACTGACGGAGCTGCAGCAGGTTTATGAAATATTATTGGATAAAGAATTATTAAAAGCTAATTTTCGAAGAAAGATAGCAGATCTGGTACTGGAAACAGAAGAATACCGGACAGATGCAGGCCATAGACCCTCAAAACTTTATCAGTTTAACAGGTATTAATTGATTCACAAGCGCAGACCACAGCGCAGAAAGGCAGGAAATTATGAAACGGGTAGCAAAGGAAAAATTTCTGACAGACAGTCAAAAGGCTTTAAATGAAATCTATGATATGCTGCATTCTGTTAAAAGCATATCATTGCAGGAATTACCAGCGGAAAAGACAGCACTGATAATGGTTGATCTTATTAATGGTTTTACACGAGAAGGTGCCCTGCAAAGTGCCAAAGTAGAAGGGATTTTGAATGAGGTGGTGAAACTTCAGCAGGCAAGCATAGATAAGGGGATTGAAATTTTGGCATTTGCCGATAGTCATAATGAGGCTTCGCCGGAATTTGAATCCTATCCACCCCATTGTTTAATAGGAACCAGTGAAGAGGAAATCGTAAGTGAATTACAACAGGTAGGCGGATATCAATTGATCCGTAAGAACTCTACCAATGGTTTTTTGGAAGAGGAATTTCAAAAATGGTTATCTGAAAAGCAAGATATTGATTCTTTTATTATAGTCGGAGATTGTACAGATATCTGCATTCAGCAATTTGCCGTAACCTTAAAGTGCTGGTTTAACAAAGAGAATAAAAAAGCAAGAGTGATAGTTCCCATAGATCTTGTAGAAACCTATGATCTTGGAAGTCATAATGGAGATCTGGTTCAATTGATGGCATTATACAACATGACGATAAATGGAGTAGAAGTAGTCCAGACAATAGAATTAACATAAAAACTGAATACAACGATAGCTTGGATATTGAGGAAAAGGTTTGTATGAATTAAAGGACGTTTCATACTTCTTATTTGGGCGGCACAATAAGCAAGCTTGCGGTATGCATGGGGTGAACTGTTGAAAAGTTCAAATTATACCCTGATTTATAGCAGCGCCACATCTGAAAGCAGATGAGGCAATGCCATGGGAAGACGGTTATCGTCAACTACAGATTCAGGAGTGTCAAATTGAAGATTTGATATTTACGAAAGGGGTTATTATGAAAGACAAAGGAAAAAAGCTGCAATCCCTTGAATTAATTGAGAGGCTGAAAAGCGGTGAAAGACAAGTTCTGAGGGAAGCCAGATGGCTGATGTATCTGGCAGTAACCGCTCAGGAGAATATTAATCTGGAAAGGCTGCATTCCATGGAGGAAAAAAGCAGCAGTTATATTTGCGATTATGTAGAACGTACGCTTCACATATTGAATGATCTTAATGTTCCGGAGCATATATCTACTCTGGTAGAAGAGGTTCTTATCTGGTCTGAAGTTGCAAAGGGAGGCACAGATTACTTTCGCAGACGCTGGCTGAAACAGGGTATAAACCTTTTTGTCCACAACAAAGGCTCAGCAGAAATTTATCTAAAAGATGGTAAAGCAGAAGACTCAAAAAAACATATAATCTATACGCTTATCAGCACCCATGGGTTGATTGGACAGTATATCAGGGGAGAGGTTTCTCTTAATGAAAATAAATCTTTGGCAGAGTTAATTGCTAAGAGGTTTGTTACAAAAGAGGAATTAACGCTTATTCTAGTAACCCTAAACCACTGCATCATATCGGCAGTTGATAACGGCTTATGGGAGGAGATTGAAGCAGAGGCAATTGTTGCTATAAATCGTATAGTTGCAGGTGATCTTAATGATGCTTATAATATACAAGAACGATTAAAACGTCTTAGAAAGACCTCAGTCTTAAATGGTGAGGACTTTGCAGCAGCCTATGATAAGCTAACGAGAGAGAAAAAGGTATTTACTGTTCTTGAGAAATTACTAAAGGACAGGGATTTATGGTTTGTCGAAAGTGCGTTGTATGACTTTACCCTGGAGGAATTCATTAAAATCTTCCTCCTTACCGGTAAACACCTAAAGGACTCAGTTAAACATATCAGCTTTGAACCGCTTATGAAAGATATCTATTATCAGCATGAAGGCAAGAAGCGCATTAATATATACAAAAAACGTATACTGGAGCATTATCTGTCCGGTATGACTTTTGAAGAAATTCTACTAAAAGAATACCGGGGCAGCCCTCATGTATCCCATAGTGTAAACCTTTATAAAGAACTGGATGATACCCTTTTCTTTACATTTGAATATTCTCCGGCAGGAGAAAAGCTGATTGAATTCTGTGTGGAGGCGGAGAAAGCTGATGTCCTTTATGAAAGTGCAATAATACTTCTCTTTGATCTCTTTGGGTTGAGAAAAGATAAATATGACAGATTCTATGAAGAAGAAACCTATTTAAATACAATGAACCAGAGTATTGATTATAAGAAAATCATTTTAGACTATCTGACAGGTGATAAAATTATTGATATCGGTCCTGGTGGTGGTGCCCTAATGGATCTGATTGAGGAGAATGCTCCTGACAAGCAGGTGATCGGTATTGATATTGCCCAAAATGTCCTGGATAATCTCAAACGTAAGAAGCAGTTAGAAGGTAAGAAGTGGGAGGTTATGTTTGGAGATGCACTGAATCTAAGCGAGTATATGGATAAGAACAGTGTAGATACCATAATATTCTGTTCTATACTCCATGAACTATTCTCATATATTGAATATGAGGGAAAGAAATTTAATTACGATACCCTTGCAGCGGCTTTTGTAAGCGCCTTTGAGGTGCTAAAACCTGGTGGAAGAATTATAATACGTGATGGAATTATGACGGAAGACGCAGAGGAACAGCGAATTATACGCTTTTTATCACAGGACGGGATGGAATTCTTAAAACGTTATGCCGAGGACTTTAAGGGCAGAGAAATAAGGTATAAAGTCATCGGACATAATGAAGTGGTACTTGCCGTAAATGATGCTATGGAGTTTCTGTATACCTATACCTGGGGAGAAAAATCATATGTTCATGAAGTGAATGAACAGTTTGGTTATTTTACACCCTTAGGTTTTGAAAATTTCATTACAAAGGTCTTAGGTGATAAAGCGAAAATAATTGTTCTAAAACACTTTCTACAAGAGGGATATACCATAGCACTGTCTCAGAAAATTGAATTTTTTGATATGAGTAGAAAGGTTGTAAAACTTCCTGACAGTACCTGTCTGGTGGTAATTGAAAAGGTGTAATTAGGTATTATGCTTAAAGGGTCAGTAGGTGGTTTTTCATAAGAAGACGGCAATTTGCACAAACCGGAAAAACTCATGCGAAGGAAGCACTTAAGGACGATGCAATTATCGATGGCTTTGAACTTGCGATGAAGATGTTTTCAGATAATTCTATATTTGGAAATGTATTATAGTAAAAAGATAACGAGTGGAGCTTAAAGCTTTTATAGTAATTACGGGAGGATAAATGAATCAAGAAACAGATAATTTAGAACAGGCTAGAGAAATACTAAAAAAATATTTTGGATACAATAGTTTCAGACGTGGACAGGAAAGGCTGGTGGGCAGCCTTCTTAAAGGACAAGATGTATTAGGGGTAATGCCTACAGGGGCTGGTAAATCGATATGTTATCAGGTTCCGGGTATCCTATTTAAAGGTGTGTCACTGGTAATCTCACCTTTAATCTCCCTTATGAAGGATCAGGTAGCAGCACTAAATGAAGCAGGTATTCATGCAGCTTATATCAACAGTTCCCTCTCAGCCAGACAGGTAAGCCTTGCTCTCCAGTATGCCAGAGAAGGTAAATATCAGATGATATATGTGGCACCGGAGAGACTGGAGACACAGGAATTTCTTAATTTTGCATTAAATATTGAAATTGCTATGGTGGCTGTAGATGAAGCCCATTGTATCTCCCAGTGGGGACAGGATTTCAGACCAAGTTATCTTAAGATAATCCAATTTATCGAATTACTGCCCAAACGGCCAATTCTCTGTGCTTTTACAGCTACGGCTACGAAAGAGGTTATGGAGGATATCAGCTGTATCTTAAAGCTTCAAACTCCGGAAGTGGTTGTAACGGGTTTTGACAGAGAGAATCTGTTTTATGAAGTAAGAACTCCGAAAGATAAAACAGCAGCTGTACTTAAATACCTTGAAAGTCATAGGAATCAATGCGGAATAATTTACTGCAATACCAGAAATAACGTAGAGGAATTGTGGGAACTGATGAATAGAGAAGGTGTCCCGACTGCTAAATACCATGCCGGATTGCCGGATGGGGAAAGAAATCAGAACCAGGAGGATTTTATTTACGACCGGAAACCCTTAATGATTGCTACCAATGCTTTTGGTATGGGAATTGATAAGTCAAATGTTCGGTTTGTCATTCATTACAATATGCCAAAAAATATGGAGAGCTATTATCAGGAGGCAGGTAGAGCGGGGCGTGATGGTGAACCTTCTGAATGCCTGCTGTTATACAGCGGTAAAGATGTAGAAATCAATAAGTTCCTTATCGAAAAGGGCAATGACAATCAGGAGATAGATCCTTTTGCCAAAGATCTTATCAAAGAGCGTGATATGGATCGGCTTAAGAAAATGACTTATTATTGCTTCACGAAAGACTGTTTGCGAGAGTATATTCTGAATTACTTTGGTCAATATGGTGACAATGCTTGTGGTAACTGCTCAAATTGTCTAACAGAATATGAAGAAACCGATGTAACGGAACTTAGCAGGGATATTGCAGGCTGTATTAAAGAGAGCGGACAAAGATATGGAATTAATGTTATTATATCAACTTTGCTTGGAAGCCGCGCTGCCAAATTAACGGCTAATAACATGGTCAACTCCAGTTACTATGGTAAACAGTCCCATCATCAGGAAAGCTTCATAAAACAAGTGTTCAATAAATTGATAATAGATGAATACCTATTTGCAACAAGTGATAAGTACTCTGTGGTGAAGTTAAACCGTAAATCCTTAAGTCTTATAGAAGGAGAAGCATCAATTGCCATAAAGACTTCTAAAGCCAATACCAGTGATAGTGAAGCCCCTGATAAGAAATCCGCTAAAACCAGAGGTCTTAGACGTTCAGAGGTTTTAAACTCTAAAGGACTGGATTTATTTGATCACTTAAGACAGGTACGAACTGCCATAGCAAGAGAAGAAGGTATGCCGCCTTACATTATCTTCTCAGATAAGACGCTGACAGACATGTGTGTGAAATTACCTTTTAACAAAGAAGAAATTCTTAATGTAACAGGGGTTGGTGAGAACAAATACCAAAGATTCGGAGAAGAATTCATAAAGGCTATTCTTGAATATACCGGTGGCAGAAAAGAAACCTATGCTTACGAGCAACCGGTAGAACCAACAACCGTAACAGAGCATGCTGTACGTACCAGAAAAACAAAAGAAGAGTTCTATCTGACTGATGAGATGAAAACTATCTTTATACCGGAAGAAAATCTGTCAATCAGCCAGTTTACAGATAAGTTAAATGATATGCGGGATGAAACTGTAATGAAGAGACTTACTTCTGTCAGTATAACAGCTTTACTAAAAGAAGAGGGGTATCTGGAGGAAAGGTATAATAATCTTCTTGGAAGAAATGAAACCTTTCCTACAGACAAAGGCAGGAATGCCGGGATCATAACCGAAAGCCGATTAAGTCAGAAGGGAAATGAATATGAGGTTATTGTATATAATACAGAAGGGCAGAACCTTCTTCTAACATTAGTGGATGAACAAAAAATTAGGAGACTATAAATAAATGTTTATACAAAACAAAAATCTGATAATCAGAGATGCTGTCTTAAAGGATGCTGAAATCCTGTGTCATTGGTGGAATGATGGCAGGGTAATGGCACATGCGGGATTTCCTAATGGTGTAGGTATATCAATAGAGAACTTGCAGAAGCAGCTTGCAGCTTCTGAAAATAGCAAGGTTAACCGCCTGATTATAGAGGCGGATAATAAAGCGATAGGTGAAATGAGTTATAGCAGTACAGAAGATGGCGGTGCAGAAATAGGTATAAAAATATGCGATGATACCCAACAGGAAAAGGGTTATGGACGAATATTATTATCGATGCTAATCAAAGAACTGTTTCGTACAGGGTATACCAAGATTTTGCTGGATACGAACCTTAATAATACGAGAGCCCAGCATGTATATGAAAAACTGGGTTTTATAAAGAGGCGGGTTAATAAGGATGTTTGGAAAGATCAGTCAGGAAGATTGCAAACCTCGATTGATTATGAGCTGACCCAGACAGATTTTATAGATTTTACCTAGGGGTATAATTATGGTAAACACTTTGTGTGATGTTACTTATGATGCACAGTTGTGAAATATATTATTGCACTATTGCAAATAATAAATCTTACATAGAAAGGGTGATGTTTTATGACAAAAAGTAGATTTTTACTTAGGTGTGTAAGGAGGGTTCGCCCACAATAAACCCTCCTAATTATTGCTGGAGGTAAGTTATGCAAATAGAAAGAGTTGAAATACGTCCGTTTAGTTATGAGGATGCATACAGATTTAATGAAATGTTCTCTACTTACTTTAGAGATGATTTTAAGATTGAAATATCTGATACTAAAATGGAAGTCATATGCAGTGAAATAGCAGACAGGGTGACTTCAGAGAATGCATGGATGGATATGCTTTTAGTTGACAGTGACTTGGCTGGCTTTATTTACTATCAAATTGATAATCCTAAAAGTGATTGGTGTGAGCGAGAAGGTTGGGGATTTATAAGAGAAATCTACATTAAATATGATTTACGAGGAAAAGGTTTGGGAACAAAATTAGTCGCTCATGTTGAAAATGAACTCTATAATAAAGGAGCCCAGGATATTTACCTAACCTCAGATGAAATGGGGCAATTTTGGAATTTCTGCGGTTACAAGAAAACTGAGAAACTCAGTGATATTAATCATGACCCAATATACGAAAAATAAAGTAACAGCAATTAAAAAATGGTATGTATATTTACGTAATAAATCTTAAACTTTCTAGTAATAAAAACACTATGAGTATTTCAATCTCTCATAGTGTTTTTATTGTCTAAAGACTTATTTCTATTATTTTAGGATCTCTTAAAAGCTTGTTCGCAATAAACGCAGCGGTAAACTCCTTTTCCCGTATCAGTTAGCTTAAAGATATGCGGTAGATCCTGCTCTATAGAGGTTATGCATCTTGGATTCTTACATTTTATAATATTGGTTACCTTATCCGGCAGGTTCAAATTTCTCTTTCTCTTAATCTCGCCGTTTTCAATAATGTTTATAGTGATATTTCTGTCCAGAACACCTAGTATATCCAGGTCCATATCCAGATTTCCATCTATTTTTATGATATCCTTCTTGCCCATTTTATTACTTTTGGCATTCTTAATAATTGCAACACTGCAGTCAAGCTTCTCAAGATTAAGATAGGAATATATCTTCATCGCTCCGCCTGCTTCAATATGATCAATTACAACTCCCTGATTTAATCCGCCGATATTAAGCATTAAGCCACCTCCAATAATTTCATGATCAAGGCCATTCTGACATAAACACCAAATTCAGCCTGTTTGAAATAAACTGCACGCTTATCGTTGTCCACTTCCGTTGCGATTTCATTGACTCTTGGCAGGGGATGAAGTACCAGCATGTCTTCCTTTGCAAGAGTCATTTTCTTGCTATCCAGAATAAAAGAGTCCTTTAACCTTATATAATCTTCTTCATTAAAAAAGCGTTCCTTCTGCACCCTTGTCATATACAAAAGATCAAGGTTTGGTAGGACAGCTTCCAGGTTTCTTACCTCTTCATAAGTATTATCAGAAGTATCTAATACTTCTTCTCTTAGATAGGCAGGTATTTTCAGTTCATCAGGTGAAATCAAAACAAAATGGATATTTTCATATCGCACAAGAGCATTAATGAGAGAGTGTACCGTTCTTCCGAATTTTAAATCACCACAGAAACCAACAGTTAAATTGTTAAGTCTGCCTTTCAATTTGGAAATAGTAAATAAATCCGTTAAAGTCTGGGTGGGATGATTGTGACCGCCGTCACCGGCATTGATTACTGGAATAGAAGAATAGGTAGAAGCAACTAAGGGAGCGCCTTCTTTGGGATGACGCATAGCACAGATATCAGCATAACTGGAGATAACACGGATGGTATCGGCAACGCTTTCACCTTTTGCTGCAGATGAAGAATCAGCAGATGAAAAACCTAAAACATTGCCGCCTAAGTTAAGCATTGCGGCTTCAAAACTTAATCTTGTTCTCGTACTTGGCTCATAGAAGAGAGTTGCCATTTTCTTACCATGGCAGATATCCGAATAATTCTTTGGAGTATTAATAATGTTATCGGCTAATTCAAGGATATCCTCTAATTCTGTTACAGATAAGTCGAGGGGACTAATAAGATGTTTCATGACTACCTCCATAGACTGTTATATTTTCATTCAACTGCATATTATACTATATTACCTCTAATATTACAACTTCAAAATTTTTAATCCGAACTTTTTACTATAAAAGTACGAGTTTCCATAAAAAGGAATGAGTAAATTGTATGATTGTATGGTAAAAATACTAAGTGTTTCATTAAATATATATAAAAAAATTAAAATATCCAATTGACAAATAGGAAATGGTGCTATATTATAGTTATATGAAATCGGTTACACACATTGTTACATTGTACAATATGATGAAGGCGAATTTTATCAAAATGTGTAATCGGTTGCATATTTATCAATAAGGAGGAAGGTTTATGATTAAAAAAGTAATGAAAAGATCAGTAGCGGTAATAGCCATCTTTTCAATGCTGGCAGCAGCAATGACTGGCTGTTCCAAAAAAGGTACGGAAGAAACAGTTAAGCCAACAGGAGAAGCTGTCACTGCCGAACCTACAGAAACAGATACAACTACACCTGCGGGAGAAGCAAAAGTCCTGCGTTGGGGAACACACTGGCAGGCAGGTCTGGATCCCAATTATCAGGATCCTACTACAGGGGAATACACAATGGACGAAGCTTCCAGACAGGCTTCATTAGCCGCATTACAGGCAGCGAAAGAACAGCTTAATGTAGATGTGGAATTTGTACAATACGCAACAGATACAAGAAGCGAATTGATTACAAGTGTACTGGCTAATAACCCTGTTTGCGATATCGCAGTCCTTTGGGGTGGTTCAGAAAATACAATTTTATCACAGAATATTTTACAGCCTCTTGATGACTATTCAGATATGTTCTCAGATTCTGAATATTCCTGGATGTTTTATGACAAGTTATATGGTCACAATTACTTCCTGACCTCCAAGCAGGCTTTCATCCCTAGATGGCCATTAGTATATAATGCAACCATGATAGAAAAAGTGGATTCCTTAAAAGACAGTGAAGGAAAAACAATCTATCCTACCGATCTCTTCCAGGATGGTAAATGGACTTGGAGTACCTTCAAAGATTACCTTTCAAAAATCCAGAGTTTTTACGCCAATACAAAAGCTCCTGACGGTACTGAATTCGATACCGTTAAAGCATATGAAACAGATCATCGTTTTGCCGGACTTTCAGCTACCTTTGCTGCTGGTGGAGAGATATACGGTGCCAACGGTTTATCAGCTGATTCAAAAGAATCCTTAAAAGCAGTTGCATATGTGAAGGAACTTATTGATGCAGGCGTGTTAACAGAATGCGGTCTTTATGATGACGGCTACACACCTAAATGGTTACAGGGTTCCAATGATTTCGGTGCTGGTGCAACAGTATTTACAGACAGTGCTGACTGGATTATTGCCGGAGCAGCTTCATCTGCAGCAGACAGAGGTGAATCTATAGGTATTGTTCCCTGGCCCAGACCCGATGATATGGCAGCAGATGACCCTAACTACAAACAGGTATTAACAGTTGGTGACAGTATGGGTATCTTAAAGGGTGTTGATGCTGAAACAACAAAACTTGCACTTGAATTCTTAAAGGTATATTACAGTACATATTACAAAACCCTTGGTGGTGTTGACAGTGTTTCTGCCTATAAAGACAGTGCAGCAACAGCCCAGGCAACTAATTTAGGTTTTGATATCTTCAATGAAACTTATGGCGATGACCTGTTAAAGACTTTCCAGTATATTGCTAATCAGACAGTACCAAATGATTATTCTGATCTTCTTGGTTTCCGTGTGGTTTGGGATGATATTTTTGGTAAATCCCTTTATGGTGTTGATGGATATGCCTCCTATGATGTATCTATCGCTGCCAATAAGAACCTCTTTACTGAGAAAGCAGCTAATATGGAAGCAATCCTTTCCAGTGATGAAATCAGAGATAACATTGCACCTACAATATCAGCTTCCACAGCTCTTGTATTCCCTGTAGGGACTGATCCTAAGAGCGTTGCCTTCTCCGATTATGTATCCATCGAAGATGCAATTGATGGCGTACTTGATGCAACAACTGCAACTTATGACTACTCCGTAACTGACTTTTCAAAGGTTGGCAGCTATGGAGATGGACTTAAGGTAAAGATGGCTGATAAATCCGGAAACGAAGGAAGTATGAATACAACAGTAATCGTATTTAATCCTGATAATAAAACCGCTCCTGTAGTTACACCTGTTGAGGGTTATCGTCAGATTAAACTGGATGAGGATGTTTCCAAAATCTCCTGGAAAGGTGATTTTATAGCAAGTGCAGTGGATGCAGACGGTCTTGATGTTTCTGCTAATATTGCAGCGGATATTTCAAGTCTTGATACCTCTACACCAGGAGATTATGATGTTGTGATTACTGTAACAGATTTTGCAAGAAATAGCAGCGAAGTAACCTTAACTGTAACAGTTGGTGAAGCAGAGTAATTATACATATTAAAAACACAGTAATTTAAAATTAAAATCTGGTTGCTGTAAACTGGCCCGTAAGATACTGCTGCAGTATTAGGCTGGTTTACAGCAACCGATTTATAGTGGAAGAGAGTGATTTATATTTATTTGCTAAATTTATCTGGAAAGGCACAGGTATCAGTATGAAATCGAAGAAGTCCTTGATAGTTCTCATAGTAGCCGTTCTTGTAGTTGTTGCAGCGGTTATTGCCATGATTTTGAATAAGGATCATTCTAAGGGAATGAATGCAGTTCCAGCTTCAAATACCGTTGTTTATGACACCTCTTATAAGAATTATCTTGATCAGAATGGTTATAATGGAACTACTTTGGAAGCCAGTCTGCAAATAGATCTTAAGGATTTTCAGACAACTGATGGAATGACGGCAGAAACACAGGAGCGCAGCCTTGTAACAGGCGACAGCGGTTCAATTACCTGGACTTTTACAGCCCAGGAGGAAGGTTTTTATAACCTCGAGATCGGATATATCCCGCAGCCGGGTACTACTTCAGACATTCAGAGAAGGCTGCTGCTCAATGGTGAAGTCTGCTATGACGGACTGGAGCAGGTAGTTTTTAAGCGCTTTTGGGCTGATGAAACTATTAAGAGCAAAGCTGGAAATGAAATAAGACCTAATACCAATGAAGTTTATAAAGAAAGCAAAGTTTATGTGGAGGATTCCAAGAGAAGAATAGGAGAACCTTATGTTTTCTATTTGAAGAAAGGTACTAACACATTAACCTTTGAAGCAATCAAGGAGCCTGTTATATATACCTCCATTGAATTCAAAAAAGCGGATAAAGCACCAGATTATGCATCGGTGATTGACTCCTTAAAGAACCAGTATCAGGTATATGCAGGAGAGAATATCGTAGGTCAGGCGGAACGCTCTGAAGGCGGTACTTCTTATATAGAAAAAAATTCGTCTTCTATTAATATTCAGAAGAATTACTCAGATCCTTTATTATATCCATATCACCCTTATAAGATCAAATATAATACGATAGGAGCAAATAACTGGAAACAACCCGGTAACTCCATATCCTGGGATATGGTTGTTCCGAAAGAAGGGCTTTATGAAATAACCTTTAAAGGAAGACAGAGTCTGAAGCGAGGAGTAACCTCCGTTAGAAGATTATACATAAATGGAACCGTTCCTTATGCGGGGATGAATGCTGTTAACTTTGACTACAGCAGTGATATGGTTAACTATACGGTATCACAGACAGATGGTACACCTTATCTTTTCTATCTGAAAGAGGGAACCAATACCATTACTCTCGAATGCGTAATGGGTGATTTCGGAAGCGTTATCAATGACGTGGAAGAAAGTATGTATGCTTTAAATCAGTTATATCTAAAAGTTACGCAGATTACCGGACAGACCCCGGATAAATTCATAGATTATCAGATTGCAAAGAAAATCCCTGAGTTTCAGGAAATTATGAGTGCGGAAGAAGTAAGACTGAATCAGATAATTGAGAAGCTGGTAGCTATCACCGGCGAGAAAGGTGAAAACACCAGTCTCCTTGAAAAGATGGCAGTGGAAGCCAAAGGTCTTGCCAAAAATCCTGAAAGCGTAATCGTTGAGGTTACACAGCTTAAGGAAAACATCTCAGCCTTAGCAACCTGGTTGGTTAACATCTCAGAAATGCCCCTTGAGCTTGACAGTTTAATCCTGTCAGCCCCGGAAGCAAAGTTGCCTAAAGCAAAGAGTAACTTTATAGAGGGAGCTTATTACGGTACAATCCGCTTCTTCTCCACTTTCTTTGCTAAGAGCAGCCAGATAAGCCAGTCTGAGAGCAGTTCCGATTCCAATACCATTAAGGTATGGATGGTAAATGGAGGAGCGGCGACCAACGTGCAATCTATCGGCCGCGAACAGGCACAGATTATTCAAAATCTCATTGATGAGAAATTTACACCGGAAACCAATATTAATATTGACCTTCAGTTAATCCCTGTTGATGTTGTATTAAGAGCTGCTCTCGCAGGAAATAGCCCTGATGCAGTAATTGGTCTTAATCAGGCAACGTTACAGGATTTTGCAATGCGTGGAGCAGTAGTTGACCTGTCAAAGCTTGAGGGCTTTAAAGAAGCCACTGATAAATATTATCAGAGCGAGTTAGACGCTGCTAAGTATCTGGATGGAATCTATGGTATTCCTGAGCAGGCAGATTTTATGATGCTCTTTACCAGGGATGATATCTTAAAAGCCGTTGGTGCCAAGGTACCAAAGACCTGGCAGGACGTGAAAGATATTCTTCCGGCCTTAAAGAAAAATAATTATGAGTTCTTCCTTCCCAATGCTTCGGGAGCACCAAATTTCTACCCTTCCCTGGTATATCAGTTTGGCGGAGACTTATTTAAAGGTACCGGTAGTGATTATGGTATCGCAAGTGATCTTGGAACAGATGCTGCAATGGAAGCTTTTAAGACTTACACAGAGTTCTTCACTAATTATGGCTTTAACCCTAATGTGGATTTCCCTACCAGGTTCCGTACCGGTGAAATGCCGATTGGTGTGGTTAAATATACTACTTACTGCCAGCTGGAAGTATTTGCACCGGAAATCAAAGGTCTTTGGTCTTTTACTACGTTACCAGGTGTAACGGATGAAAGTGGACAGATAAATAATTCTTACGTGTTAGAGACCATTAATAGTGCAATTCTTAATACCTCTGAAAGAAAAGAGGATACCTGGGAATTTATTAAATGGTGGACGGATACAGAAACACAGCTTCAATATGCCAATACAGTAGAATCTGTTATGGGAACCTCCGCTCGTTATCCTGCTGCGGACCCGGAAGTTATTAAGCGATTACCCTGGAGTAACGCAGAACTTACTCAGATACTGGCACAGTTTGAAGCTACGGAAGGGGTACCTGCAGTTCCCGGTAACTATATGCTTACCAGAATGGTACTGTATTCCTTCAATAATGTTGTAGCAGAGGGTGCTAACCCAAGAGAGACCCTGTATCTTAACCTTAAGACCATTGATAAGGAGATTACCAACAAAAGGCGGGAATTCCATCTGTCTGTTGAAGAGTAACAGACGACTTATCATTACGGTTTTTCAGCTATAAAAATTATAAAGGAGGAATTTCCTTGAAAAAGAATAAAGAACCGTTTTCACTGGTTTGGAAGCATCATAAATACAAGTATTTGCTGATTGCACCTTTTGCTGTTGTTTTCTTGGTATTTACTTTGATTCCTGTTGTTGTATCTATCGTACTCAGTTTTACATCCTTTAATATGGTAGAAGCGCCTAGTTTTAACGGACTGTCCAATTACATAAATCTGCTGGTACGGGATGATGTATTCCTTATTGCGATAAAGAATACACTGTTATTTGCATTGATTACCGGACCTATCAGTTATATCATGTGCTTTCTCTTTGCCTGGATGATCAATGAGCTGCCTCCGGTGCCAAGATCTATTATAACACTGGTATTTTATGCACCGTCTATCTCCGGTAATGCCTATATGATCTGGAAACTGATATTTTCCTCAGATACTTACGGATGGGCAAATGCCTGGCTGTTAAAATTAGGATTTATCCAGAGCCGTATCCTGTGGTTTGAAACTGCCAAATATGTCATGCCGATTCTGATTGTCGTACAGCTGTGGTTAAGCCTTGGAGTCAGCTTCCTGGCCTTCATTGCAGGTCTTCAGAATGTGGATAAATCCTGGTATGAAGCGGCTGCTGTAGAAGGTGTTAAGAATCGCTGGCAGGAGCTTTGGTATATCACCCTTCCTTCTATGAAACCTCAGCTGATGTTCGGTGCCGTTATGCAGATTACGGGCTCCTTATCGGTTTCCCAGATATCTATCGATCTGGCAGGATTCCCTTCTGTCAGCTATGCAGGCCATACCATACTGACACATTTACATGATTATGGTAATGTCAGATATGAGCTTGGCTACGCATGTACGATTGCAGTAGTTCTGTTTTTTATTATGCTTCTGTGCAATATCATTGTTCAGAAACTGCTTCGTAAATTAGGCTAATACGTGCGCTGTGGCGTGCAGATGGGAGTTAATAGAATGAAAAAATTATATAAATTTCTTGTGTCAAAGCTGCGTGCAAGAAAATTAAGAAGAAGAAACCGAAGCCTTATGGGAGATATGGGTCTTACGATGGTGCTTGCTTTCTTTGGTTTATTCAGCCTTTTCCCACTTATATTTACTGTGGTAAATGCCTTTAAACCATTAAGTGAGATATTCATAATACCTCCTAAGATGACAGTAGAGAATCCTACCCTGAATAACTTTTTTGATCTGGCTACGATTGTTGAGAGCTTTAATGTACCTCTATCCAGATATATATTTAATACAGGTATGATAACCTTTCTTGGTACTTTCGGAACGGTGCTTTTAGGTTCTATGGCGGCCTTTCCCCTGGCGAAATATACCTTTCCCGGTTCCAAGGCAATGAGCAATATTATCGTATATGCACTTATGTTCAATGCTTCCGTAACAGCTATTCCTAATTACCTGATTATGAGCAGGCTCGGAATGATTGATACCTATTGGGCAGTAATTCTTCCGGCTGTCGGTTCTACCTTAGGACTCTACCTGATGAAGAACTTTATGGTACAGATACCTGATGAAATGCTTGAAGCAGCGAAAATTGACGGTGCGGGTGAATTTAAGACCTACTGGAGTGTTGTTATGCCCTTGTGTAAACCTGCCTGGATAACACTGGTTATCCTGTCCTTTCAGCAGATGTGGGGTACTACAGGCGGTGTATTTATCTATACCGAAGAATTAAAGCCGGTAACTTACGTGCTCCAGCAGCTGGTTAGCGGCGGTATATCCCGAACAGGCGTATCCTCAGCCATTTCCTTTATCATGCTGTTGGTTCCTGTTTCGGTATTCGTGCTATCCCAGAGCAATGTTATTGAAACTATGGCAACTTCCGGTGTGAAGGGTTAGGAGGAAATGTTACGATGAAGAAAAAAAGTTTACTAATCCTGCTTGTATTCCTGTTGGTGTTCCTTCCGACCAGAGTTTATGCTGCCGATGGTAAAAGTTATGATTATGACGGTTATACCTATAATTACTGGGGAAATGCTGTAGAAAGCCCTGCGGCCTTCCAGCTTGATACTGTAATTGATGAAGCTGATATGGGTGGAATCAAAGTGCAGGGGCTGAATGATGTTGCTACCAGCGAAGATGGTCACATATTCCTTGTTGATACCCTTGAAAGCAGAGTTAATATAGTAGATCAGAACGGAAACTTTGTTAAATCCCTAAAGGTTATCAGGGATGCTGATAATAAAATTGTTATCGATGAGAGTGGTGCTCAGCTGGTTCTTAGTACTCCAGAAGGCGTATTTTATCAGGAGAAGAATAAAGAACTCTATATTGCAGATACGGGCGCAGAGAGAATTATTGTATTGGATGGTTCTGACTTTACCTTAAAGAGGGTAATTAAAAAGCCTGCGAATATGGCAGGAGTTTCAGAATTCAGACCCTCTAAAATAGTAGTGGATAGTGCGGACAGAATCTATGTGGTAGTTCAGTCAAGTTATGAAGGAATCATTGAGCTGAATCCGGATGGTACTTTCTCCAGGTATTTTGGTGTTAATTCTCCTTCTGTTAATTTTCTGGATTATTTCTGGAAATCCATCTCCTCTGACAGACAGAAGGAACAGATGAAGAAAACCTTTGCTCCAGCTTTTAATAATGTGGCTCTGGATTCTGACGGTTTTGTTTATGCGGTTACCTTTGATGCAGCAGCTGAACATATGGTATTCCGTTTGAATTCCGGTGGCAAGAATGTCTTAAGAGAAAAGGGAAATACCTTTGTTATGGGAGATATTCATAATATGAACATGAATGAGCAGAGTCAGTTTGTAGATGTAGCTGTAAAAGATTATGGTACATATGCGGTATTAGATAAATTCAAAGGAAGAATCTTTCTCTATGACTTTGACGGTCAGTTGCTGAATGCTTTTGGTTCTATCGGAAAAACAAAAGGCTCTTATTCAATTCCAACAGGTATTACCTGGTTAGGAGATAATCTGGTGGTAACAGACAGTGCACTGAAATGCGCTTATATATTGAAACCTACAGACTTTGGAAAAGCAGCCTTACAGGCCAGTAAGAACTATTACTATGGTGATTGGGATGAAGCACTGGTACAGTTTGATAATATCCTTAAGTTAAACGCTAATTATGAAGTGGCATATGTAGGTATCGGTAAGAACTATCTGATGAAAGATGAATACGAAAAAGCCATGTATTACTTCAAACTTGGCAATAACCGTGAATTCTATTCCAAGGCCTATAACGGGCACAGAGGTGAAGTGTTACAGGATAACTTCGGAATCATTGCTGTAATCTTCTTAGCTTTTATATCCCTCGTTCTATATACGGAAGTAAGATATCATAAAAAGGAGAGTGGACATAAATGAAAAATAAGGTCTTAAAAGAACAATTACATTATTTAAAATATGCCATGTTCCACCCTTTTGACAGCTTTTATGAAATTAAATACAGAGGGAAAGGCAGTGCTCTTATTGCCTCTGTTATTCTGGTGCTTTACGGAATCATGCAGTGTATTTCCTATCAGTATACGGGTTTTGTCATGAATATGAATGCCATATTTCAAATGAACAGCATATCTATTTTTATTTCTGCTTTGTCCGTATTCCTGCTCTTTACAGTGAGCAACTGGACGATTACAACATTGTTTAATGGGAAAGGCAATATGAGAGATATCTATATTGTCTTAGGATATTCTGTTATTCCGATGCTGCTGCTTAACGGAGTTAGTGTATTTATCAGTAATTTTGTAATTATAGAAGAAGTTATTATATTAAGGTCCCTGCAGGGAATCGGAGTAGTGTGGTTTGTATTTATCCTGTTGGCAGGCTTATGCATTATTCATGAATATTCCTTTGCTGTTAATATTAAGACGCTGCTGGCAACAGCGGTAGCTGCCTTTATTATTGTATTTTTAGGTATACTGTTCTTCTCGTTGATGGAGCGTATGTATTACTTTGTAATGACAGTTGCGAGTGAGCTGGTAAGAAGGATTAACTGACAGTGCATAGTTTGCGATGCCGCATAACTGGCATCATGTCGCTGGGGATGTGTTTGATAACAGCTTGTGCCATGCTGGGGTTCCGCTTTGTGGAAAACAAGGAGTGGTGTAGTTTCTCAAACACGACCTAAGAGTGAAAGAAAATTTTAAAGGAAAGGCTGCCACAATGAGCTTCTTTCACTCTTTCATAGTTGTGGCAATATCACAGATCAGCCTGTGATATGCAAGGGGTGTAAGGTTGAAAGAAAATATAATTATTGGAAGGATGCCACACAAGGATTCTTTCAACCTATTTATTTGTGGCAGTACCGCAAGCCGGCTTGCGGTAGGCAATGGGTGTAAACATGAAAGGATTAAGTGAGATTGCGGACTTTTTAAAACCTTTATCAGATAAGCTCCGTAAGATATATGCCAGACATTTTGCCCGTAAGATGATTGCAACGGTTCTGATTCTGTGTTTTATTATCGGGCTGTTGCGCTATATACCGGTACTTGGCGTCAAGGCTAATAGTTTGCCTCAGGCAGAAAAGGCAGAACTTGCAGTACCAGGAGAGGAAATACCTCATACGGCAGGAGAGGTTCTGGTTGCAGAGAGCGACTCAAAACAGCTCTATATCAATGCAGAAACCATGAATCTGAAGGTAAAGGATAAGAATACCGGTAAGACCTGGTATACAGCCGTTAACGGCAGCAGTCAGGCAGCAGAACTTGCACTTCTGACTCTTTCCTATCTGGGCGAGGATAACAATCTCTATGAATGGGATTCTTATACCTACTGTACGCAGCTGGGAAGTTATGTATTAAATAAAATCGAAAACGGTGTTCAGATTACCATGGACATCAATGAAGGCGAGTCAGAACGTTTTACCGAATATTACCCGCAGAAAATGTCCGTTGACAGATTCGAGAATTTCTTTCTGGGTGGTATAAAGACTCTTGTAGATTCCGGTAAGACTGACCAGGCAACCGCTGATAAGTATAAAATGACTTTGGAACTGTTATACAAAAAAAGCATTACAGAAGAGGCTTATGCTGTTTCCTATAATGGAACACCTCCAAGGAGTGCGGTTAAACAGCTGATTAAACTGGCTGAATTATTAGGTTATACCAGAGATATGCTCATTGAAGACAGTACTGAGATGGGTCTTAGTGTAACTTTTGCAGAACCGGCTCAGTTTAAGGTAGTTGCAGAAGCAGTACTTGACGGAGATGATTTTGTATTCAGAGTTCCAACCCAGGAGATGGTAAGCGGAAATTCTTTCTATACCATCCAGAACGTAAAGGTACTTCCGAATTTTGGAGCAGCAGCTTCAAAGGATTATGAAGAAGGATATATACTTGTTCCCGATGGGGCAGGAGCTTTGTTTCAGTTTAATACCTTCAATGCAGCAGTACCGGATTATATCAGACCGGTGTATGACAATGATTACTTAACAGATTATTATTTTGCTCCTGAATTCGGAGAAGAGCTTATGATGCCGGTATTTGGTATGACTTATGGACCAATGGAGAATGCTTCCCATGGATTTTTAGGAATCATTGAAAAAGGTGCTGAAACCTCATACATAAATGTTAAGCTTGGTTCCACCTCAAAAGACAGTGCCTCCTCTTATAACAAGGCCTATGTTTCTTTTGATGCTGCACAGTACAGCAGCGTTAAGATCTATGGACCATACAGTGATAACAAGGCTTCCTACCTGGTGGATACTGGCGTTTTGGACGTGGATTATATCATTCGTTACAAGTTATTTCCCGGTAAAGTTACCTATTATGATATGGCAAAAACTTATCAGGAATATCTGATGCAGCAGTGGGATAGGAAAGAGACAGCTTATCCGGAAAAAGCAAAATTATATCTTAACTTCCTCGGTGGAATTTCCTTAACCGAGCGTTTCCTTGGTATACCTTATCAATCTAGTTATTCCATGACTTCCTATGAGGAAATGACAGATATTCTTAACGATCTGCCGGGAGTTAATCTGGCACTTAAGTATACAGGTTTCTTTAACGGAGGTTTTGAAAATAAGTTAAACAATAAGGCAGAACAGGTAGCTGCAAATGGTTCTGAGAAAGAGTTTAACAAACTGAAAGCTTTAACCCAGGAACGTAATGCTGATTTATTCCTGGAAGTTAATCTGGCAAAGGTATATGACAAGGGGAACGGTTTCAGTGCGAAGAAACATGCTGTATATGATTACTCTAACACACCTGCTACCATGTACCGTTATCTGCTTTCCTTAGGAATATTAGATGGTTATACCGGTTTTGATGTAAATTATTTCTATCTCCTTTCACCCAGGTATTTAAACGGTGTAGTGGAGGATTTCTTAAAAAGTGCATCAGAATATGATAAACTCTCCATTTCTGACCTTGCACATTATAATCTTGCAGATTATAGATTCAAGAAGAATGTATCAGTATATGAAGCTGGGAGAATCGTAGACAGCAATTTAGAGAAAATCTCTGAAAGTCATGAGCTGTCTTTGGAAAATCCTATGATGAAGAATCTGGTATATGGTTCTTATGCAGAAGATATCTCAAGAGAGAGCAGTAATTATGCGACCTTTTATACCACAATACCTTTCAGACAACTGGTTATGAATGGTCTGGCACAGGTTACCACAGAAAATGTCAATATGTCTTCCAATAATCCGGCTTATTATGTGTTACAGGCAGTGGAACTGGGAGTATATCCAAAGTTCACCTTAACGGCTAAGAGTGATGATATCTTACAGGAAAGCGCTTATTCCTATTATTATGCAACAGAGTATGAGAAGCAGAAGGATACTATTAATCAGGTATACGAAGCGTGTAAGACAGCCTGGGAGGAAATCGGCGACATGGAGATAACAGGTCATAAAATCCTTGGGGACAATGTATTTAGTACGGAATATGCTTCCGGAGTTAAGGTTATTACCAACTATAACCTTCATTCTGTTAACGTAAACGGTAGTGAGATACCTGCACTCGGATATATTATTTCAAGAAATTAGGAGGGAAGAGGATGCGAAATATTTTTCCGCTAAAATACAAAACCAAAAGAAAGCTCAACGGCTTCCTCTATGTCCTGCCGTTTCTCATCGGTTTTTTATTATGTTTTGCCATACCGTTAATCAATACGGTAATGTATTCCTTTCATACAGTAAGTGTAAATGATACCGGCGGTATGAAATTTGCCTACAGCGGCTTTAAAAATTATATTGATTTGTTCCAGAATGAAGTAACGACTACAGCGCAGCCAATGATAAGGCTTTTTGCAGATCAGAATCTTTCCATACTCACAAATGTGCCTCTAATTGTAATCTTCAGTTTATTTATGGCACTTTTAGCGAATTTAAAATTCAAAGGAAGAGGGATTGTAAGAGTTATCTACTTCCTGCCCATTATTTTCGGTCTTGAGGTTGTAACGGATATGCTTGCAATAACTACCGGCGGTGAATGGGTAAAAGAAAGTTCCGGACTGTTCAGTGAAAGTTATATCAGTTCCTTATTGATGCATTATACGAATATACCTAACAGCATTTTACTGCCGGTAATCTCATATGTAGATAAGATTTTTGATGTACTTTCCCAATCCGGTGTACAGACTTTGATCTATCTGGCAGGACTGCAATCCATCAGTCCCAGTCTGTATGAAGTTGCTAAAATTGAAGGTGCAACCGGTTATGAGACCTTCTGGAAGGTTACCATACCCTCTATCATGCATATAACCTTATTTGTTACCGTGTACACTGTTGTAGATATGTTCTTAAAATCCCCTATTTCAGAAGAGGCCTACAGCTTTGCTTTTGAACAGAGTAAGATTGGAACGGGTTCTGCTCTATCCGTAATTTACATATTGAATGTGCTCCTGGTTCTGGGAATTGTATTGTTAGTATTAAGAAAGGTGGTAAAGAAATATGAAAAATAAGACTGAGAATGCCTCCTTTGGGCTTAAGGTATATCTGTTTCGTAAGAAATCAAAGAATATACTGCAATCCGCCTTCCTTTTCTGTATTATTATAGGCTTATGCTTTACGATTCTTTATCCTATCATACAGCTGATTCCTTCCATATTTTCTAATATTGAAGATCTGGGTAACCCGAATGTTATCTGGCTTCCCATGGAGTTTTCCATGACCAGCTTTAAGGCTGCCATAAGATTTAGTATGCCGGAAGGATTTATGACAATAGTAAAATCCGTACTATATGCAGGTTTGATAATGGGGATTCAGGTGTTTGTTTCAGCCATGGCAGGTTATTCCCTGGCAAGAGTGAAGTTCTTCGGACATAAATTCGTATTCTTTCTGGTTATCCTTGTGTTCCTGGTTCCCAGACAGTCACTGTTGTTGGCGCAGTATATCTACTATTCACATTTCAATGCGTTTGGTTTACTGAAGTTTTTTACAGAGTCAGGTGAAATCAATCTGATTAATCAACCGGCAACGCTGTTTATGATTGCAATACTAGGTTTTGGTGTTCAGCAGAGTTTATTTGTATTCATCTTCAGTCAGTTCTTTAAGAATATACCGAAAGAACTCGAAGAGGCTTCTCTTATTGACGGATGCGGTTTTCATAAGACTTATTTTAAGATTATGATACCAAATGCTTTGCCTGCCATATCAACAGTAGCCGTATTATCCTTTGTGTGGAATTACGGAGATACATATTTTACCAGCTACTTTAATAAAGATGGCCCTTATTTGAGTTCAAGCCTTGCAAGGGTATTCTCACCGGCAAATAAACAGTTTGTACTGGGGGCGGTAAAAGTATGGTTTGATGTACCGCTGGCAACGGATTTTGCTTTCGATGCCATTAAGCAGGCAGCTGTTCTTATATTCCTTATTCCTTTGCTGCTGGTGTATTTTGGTGCACAGAAGTGGCTGGTGGAAAATCTCGAGAATTCCGGACTTGTTGGATAAGGGTATGTGTAAGTTGAATTAGTTTTAAACTCTTCCGGATATAAAACGTAGATAGCAATCATTTGATATCTTTATTCCTGGAAGAGTAATAACGTAAAATGACTTATAGATGGGCATCCAAAGACTGTTCTTTCAACTTACGGATCCAGGAATATAAAATCGCTGATTTCATATTCACGAAAGGGGTATTATGAGAAAAAGATGGGGTGTGGCAGTAATCTGCCTGCTTGTTCTGTTAACTGGCTGCGGGAGAGGAGCGAATTCCCAAAGAACAGATGCTCCTACAGATGATAAGGTGGCACAAGAGGGGACGGCAGTTTCTGAGACCAACAAAGAAAACAATGATACAACAGGGGGAGCAATTGAAGTGAAAATTAACTTATCAGAGAAACATCAGATAATTGAAAGCTTCGGAACCAGCGGCTGCTGGTGGTCGCAATACGTCGGTGGCTGGGACAATGAATATAAGGATACCGGACGCTCCGTAAGAGATGAGATTGCCATGCTTTTATTTGACCGGGAGTATGGCATTGGACTTAGCAGTTACCGTTATAATATCGGAGCAGGTTCTGCTGATAGTGGTAAAGGTAAATACAATGACCCTCATAGAAGAGCACAGAGTTTTGAAACTGCCCCTTTTACCTATAACTGGAATAAGGATGCGAATGCTGTGTGGTTTATGAAAAAGGCTGTAGAACTGGGAGTAGAGGAAATTATCATGTTTAGTAACAGCCCCCTGGAACGTTTGACTATTAACGGAACTGCCCAGGTGACAAAGGGCAGTAAGGAGAATATTCTTCCTGAGAATTATGATGATTTTGCCAGATATGTAATGGATGTGACAGAGCATTTTGTAGAAGAAGGGATTCCTGTCAAATATATTTCTCCCATCAATGAACCACAATGGGAGTGGACAGAAGGCCAGGAAGGCTGTCATTATGAACCTGCTAGAACACCCAAGTTATATCGTGCATTTCTAACGGAACTAAGTAACAGGCCAGCACTAAAAGGCGTAGCTCTTTCCGGACCCGAAAGCGGGGAATGGAAGGGGGATGCTACTTTATATACCAGCGCACTCTTAAATGACTCTGTTCTTGGCAGTTATTTTGATACTATTGATAACCATTCCTACTGGTCTGATACCGCCTCAAAGGTTGCCTTTAAGAGATGGATGGACGCTAATTATCCTGCTGTGAAGCTGCGTACTAGTGAATGGTGTGAAATGGTAAATGGCTCTGATGTTACCATGGATTCCGCATTTGAACTTGCAAGGGTACTACAGGAGGACCTTACGGTACTTGATGTTGTATCCTGGCAGAACTGGGTGGGTGTAGCTCCCGGCGGTTATCATGACGGACTTATCTATGTGAATGAAGGAAAGAAGACCCTGAATCCGTTAAAACGGTTATGGGGTTATGGCAATTACTCCAAATTTATACGACCCAGTTATCAAAGGGTGGAAGTCTCTGATAGTACTCTGAAAGAGTTTAAACCCGTTGCCTTTACCGGTACGAATGATGATGGGAAGAAGGAATTGGTGCTGGTAGTTATGAACCAGTCCGATGTAAATAAAAAACTTTTGCTTGATATTCAAGGGGCAGTAGAATATACTGATATAAGTGTATACGAAACCTCAGAAAGCAGTAATTTAGACAGAATAACGAATGAAAAATACGGCGTGGGAGATGCAGTTGAGGTCGGAAAGCAATCTATTACTACAATTATTTTGTCAGAGGGCTGGTGATTTCTATTTTAGATGGCAACGACATGCCGAAGCAATTAACAATTTACGATATTGCAAAGGAAGTAGGGGTCTCCGCAGCAACGGTTTCAAGAGCAATATCTGGAAGAGGTTACGTATCAGAAGCAAATAAAGTGAAAATTATGGAACTGGTACAGAAATATAATTTCAGACCAAATACCTTTGCCCAGAATTTACAGGCTGGGTTTACGAAAACCATCGGTTATATTGTTCCCCACATTGGAAATATGTATTTCGCAAATGTTTATTACGAATTTGAAAAATGGGCTTCAAGCCATGGATATATGACCATTCTGTTAAACGCTAAAGGTGATTACAATCTGGAGTCCAAATTCTTAAATTCCCTGAAAGAAAAGCATGTAGACGGAATCGTAATGATGGGAGGCCGGATGGATGAGAGGAATCTCTCGGAAAATCATATCAGGGAGATACAGGAGATGCGAAATATCGTCCCGGTTGTTTCCTGTGGTCCGGAAGCAGAACGTTTTGGATGTAATGGCATTTATACCGATGATGTAAAAGGTGTGGAAGAATTACTTCTGTTCTTAAAATCCAGAGGTTATAAAAGAGTCTGTTTTATCGGAGGAGGAGATCAGTATTATCCTTCTTATATCAAAAAAAAGACTGCTTATGCAGTGGGAGAGAAATTGGGACTTGAAGTATCTGTAAGATGGCTTACAGGAAATGATGTATTCAGCTTCAGTGCCGGTTATGACAGTCTGAAAATACTGATAGAGGAAGCCAATCCTTTACCGGAAGTTATCTGCGGCATCAACGATTATGTTGCGCTGGGAGCAGTTAACTGCGCTCTGGAGAGAGGACTGAAAATACCGGAGGATATCGCTATCACCGGTTTTGATGATGTCAGTATAACAACAATGACACCGGTGCATATCACATCGATCAGTCCACGGTATGAGTATTTTGGCAAGAAGGTATTTAACAGTCTTCATAAGCTGATGCAAGCCAAAACTTTAACTACGGGGAAGACTTCACTAATAAAACCAGAGATTATTATCAGAGGCAGTACGAGATAAAGGATTAGCCCTGTTTACGAATTGGTATAATAATTACCCCTTTTAATTGAGCAAATGCAATTTACGCTTTTCCAAGTATAAGTATTTCCAATATGTTATACTTGGAAAAGTAAATAGAAGTATTGGTTTATACCAGAGTGTGTTTGCAAAATACTCTAGGGTGAGGTTGGGTAATGATAGCCAGCTTGCAAGAAACAGGGCTATTTTTTTTATAAATTATATGCAATCGGTTGCATAGTATTTTGACAAAAAAGGAGACAAAAATGGTATCTAACACAATAGAAATCAAAGATAAGTTTTATGTAAATGGTAAACCTGTGCAGATTATATCAGGTGCCATCCATTATTTCAGAATAGTACCGGAGTACTGGCGGGATCGCCTGGAGAAATTAAAAGCTATGGGCTGTAATACTGTAGAAACCTATGTACCCTGGAATCTGCATGAGCCCCAAAAAGGGACCTATTGTTTTGAGGGAATTCTGGATATTAAGAAATTCCTAGAGATTGCAGCAGAGCTGGAATTATGGGTAATCTTTAGACCTTCCCCTTACATCTGTGCAGAATGGGAATTTGGCGGACTTCCGGCCTGGCTCCTGGCAGAAGACGGCATGCGTTTTAGAAGCAGTTATCCAAGCTTTATACAGCATACTGCTGACTATTATAAGAAACTTTTTGAGATTACAGCGCCTTTACAGCTTCCTTTGGGAGGCCCAATCATATTGATTCAGGTTGAAAATGAATATGGTTATTATGCTGATGATACAAGTTACCTGGAACAGATGAAACAGCTAATGGTAGATAACGGAGCTTGTGTCCCTTTTGTTACCTCTGACGGTCCATGGGGAGATGCCTTAGAGTGCGGCAAGTTAGAAGGTGTATTACCCACAGGTAATTTCGGTTCCAAGATGAAAGCACAGTTTGATGTATTAAAAGAGCATACCAATGGCGGTCCCCTCATGTGTATGGAATTCTGGGTAGGCTGGTTCGACCATTGGGGGAATGGAGGGCATAAAACCTCTAATATGGAAGAGAACTGCAAGGATTTAGACGAAGCCTTACAGTATGGTAATATTAACATCTATATGTTCATCGGTGGAACGAACTTCGGCTTTATGAACGGTTCTAACTATTACGATGAGCTTACTCCGGATGTAACTTCCTATGACTATGATGCGGTACTGACGGAGTGCGGAGATATTACTCCTAAATACGAAGCTTTTAAAGAAATCATTGGTAAGTACGTACAGCTTCCCGTAGTAGAGTTTACCACAAAGATTGAGAAAAAAGCCTATGGAAAGCTAATTTGCAAAGAAAAAGTAGGATTATTTGAAAGCCTTGAGGTTATCTCAACACCTGTTACTGATTTATTTCCCAAATCCATGGAAAAGCTTGGACAAAGCTATGGCTACACTTTATACCGATCTTCTCTTGTAAAAGAGAAAAAACTGGATAAAATACGTTTATATAATGCCAATGACAGAGCGAAGATATATATTTCACAAGAACCAGTTGCCACACTATACGACAGAGAGCTGCTTTACGAACACGCGATATCCTATGAATATGAAAAAGGCAGCACCATTGATATTCTTATGGAGAATATGGGAAGAGTAAATTTCGGACCATATCTTGATAAACAGAGAAAAGGAATAGACGGAAGTGTGGTAATCAACGGTCATCAGCATATGAACTGGGAACACTATACACTGCCCTTAGATAATCTTCATAAATTAGATTTTACCAAAGGTTTTAGAGAGCAGAAACCCGCTTTTTACCGCTTTGAATTACTGGTAGAAGAAAAAGGAGACACTTTTATTGATATGGAAGGCTGGGGAAAAGGCTGTGTCTTTATAAACGGCTTTAACCTGGGGCGTTTCTGGGAAATTGGACCTCAGAAGAGATTGTACCTGCCAGCACCATTGTTAAAAGAGGGTATCAATGAGATTATTGTATTTGAGACAGAAGGAAAAGCATCAGAGCAATTAGTTCTTTGTGATAAACCTGATCTGGGTTAATTAGATAAAAGCAAGCACTTCCTTAAATAAGGCTTAGGCCAAATTAATGGAAGCTGCTTGCTTTCCTTTCGTTTGCAGGACTATATAAGTTGAATTCGTTTTTTACTCTATACAGGTAAAAATTGCAATTTGTTCAAGCTTCAGAATGCACTGATGAGGTTAAGAACTTCAGCAAACAGATTACAACAGGTATTGAAAATACCAGCAGAGATATTAACGGTACAGCCAAAGGAGTTCATTCCATTGTAAGTCTTATCAGTTCTTTTGGAGACAAGCTGGCTAACTTAAATATCAAGATGAGTAAGAAGTCTATTATTATCTGTGTGATTATAGATTTCCTTCAGCAGCTGGAAAATATGTTAAAAGATGCTATGAAAGAAGAAAAATAGCTTAAAGTAATTGGATTATTTTACCGATAATATTCCTATAGGCATCCGTGCCTGGTAGTCAGTTATAAAGTATTCGTTGTACTATTATGTTAGCTTTACAAACATAAGTATAAATTACAGCTCTATTAGTAGCAGAAGCTTGTAATGGGAATGAGAGGTAAATATGAATATTAACTTAAAAAACAATAATGGACTTACCAATACAAATACAAAAAGCCAAAATGCCAGAAGCAGTCTGAAAGCAGCCTTGGATCAGCATAGAGAGGACTTAAGGGTATCTCGTGCGGGCGATGAAGAAGCAGAGAAAAGAAAGGCAGAAAAGATTAGCCAGAAGCTAAATGCGGGTAAAAAACTGACAGCCAATGAGATGGATTTTCTTAGAAGAACCAATCCTGAGATGTATATGAAAGCCTTACGTATTCAAATGAAACGGGAGATGGTAGAAAACAGTCTTAAGAATTGTAAATCTAAAAAGGAAGTTGAAGAAGTAACAGGCTTTCAATTAGGTATGATCAATGAAAAGGATCCTGACCGAGAAGCTTTGATAAACGCAGTCAATGATGCAGTGAAAGAATTTAAGAAAACTGATAAATATAAGAGCCTTCCACAGGACAGTGAAGAAAAGATAGACGAAAGATACGAAAATCTCACCTCGGAAGAGTATAACCATAAAGGTGTATTGAGAAAAGAAGATACAGCAGGTTTTGATATAAAACTATAAGATATTCTATGACATTTTTCTTCTTTCAATCCATACAATAGTAAATATAGGATTGTATTGATAAACTTCGGTTATCACAAATAGCCAAAGACAGAGAAAGAGGTGGATATGGAATATAATAATTCCCGTAAGATTAAGAGCATGGCAAACTGGTTTAAAAAGAAAGAAGGTATGTATCCCTTTATTTCTCACCATGTTGATAAATTACAGGCAGAGTGGTCAAGAATATTGAAAACTGAGGTGGGAGACCAAAGTGAATTTCCATATACTGAAGAGATAATAAGTGAAGGGTTAACGGTACCTTGGGCGATAGATATTACAAAGGACGGAAGAATCTTTGTAACAGAGCGAATCGGTAATATACGTTTGATTAATAAGGATAACAAAGGAGCTGAAACGGTATATACCTTTACAGCTCCTTTTTCTGCGCAAGGTGAGGGAGGATTACTGGGTTTGGTATTAAACCCTGAATTTGATGAAAATGGGTATTTCTATGTCATGTATACCTTTCAGGCAGAAAATATATTCTATAACCGGGTAGTGCGTATGCAATATGAAGAAGGAAATATAAGAGAAGACCGAATACTGCTTGATAATATACCGGGTGGAAGGGTTCATAACGGCGGCAGAATAAAGATTGGACCCGATGGTTTACTTTATATAACAACCGGTGATACTGGTCAGCCAGATTCATCACAGAATCCTGACCTTCTAGCGGGAAAGATCCTACGAATAAATTTGGACGGCAGTATACCATCAAATAACCCATTTCCCGGATCACCTGTATATGCCCTGGGCTTTCGAAATCCACAGGGAATTGCCTGGAATGAGGAGGGAACCTTATATGCTTCTGATCATGGAGATTATGGAAGAGACAAAATTAATCTTATTGTACCCGGCGGAAATTATGGATGGCCTTTAGCGGAAGCAGTGAAAGATTTAACAGAACTGGGTTATCAAGTGCCTGTTATTAGTAGTGAGACTGAGACCTGGGCACCAGCGGGAATCACCTTTATAGAAGAAGGACCTTTAAAAGGCAGGTTGCTGGTCTCTGCGCTAAGAGGGATGGAAGTATTAGAAATGATGTTATCAGAAGATGGTAAGCAAGTAGTACAAGTGATATCAAGGCTGCAAAACCAGTATAGTAGATTGAGAGAAGCCTTTAGAGCTGCTGACGATTCTGTGTATATAACTACCAGTAACCGGGACGGCAGGGGGCAGCCTCGTGAAGGGGATGATAAGATTATACGACTTGTACCTATAAGTAAGGAATAGCAGTAGCAGGAAAATCATAAGAAAAAATTAGAAAATATTTAACATAATGTATTATGTTCTGTCTTCTGTCAGGATTTCACTCAGCCAGGTATCGTATTAATTTTTAAATGAGTAAAAAAATGATAATTAGAAAGAATATAAAGGTGACTTACTAAATGTAACTTTTAATATACTAATTTAGAATGTGAGGTTCCTCATATGGAGAATATGAATACAAATCAAACAGATTTATCTTCAGTGCTACCTATGATGGCATTAAGCGATATACCAGAGAGCAAACCGGATGCAAAGGAAATTGTCGCACTGGTAAAGGACAGCGGTAAAGTAACCGGTTATCAGCTTTCAGATGGTCAAGTACTGAATAAAGAAGAAGGTGTGGAGGCTGCCAGACAGGGTGAGATTAAAGGTGTAGGAATTGCAACCAGAAAAGGAAACGAATATCTGAAATCTCTACCCGATGGCAGAGAGGAAAATAACCTTTCAAATCTGCCTTCTATTACAGATGAAAAATTATCATAATAGTTGTAACCGGAAAAAGATAAGGATTCTTAACAAAATATGTATAAAAATCCTTTATCTAACAATAATAAATATGTCAGAGTATTATTATTGAAAGAAAGGAACCATTGCTATGTAATGGTAATAAGGTAGTCTAAAATGAAAGCTAGTGTTAATCCAGATCTTTGCATAAGCTGTGAGTTATGCACAAACCTATGTCCAGATGTTTTTAGCATGGGTGATGACGGGTTTGCCCATGGTATAGACGATGCTATTCCGGCAGACAAGGAATCCGAAGCTGAAGATGCCAGAGACAGCTGTCCAACCAGTGCGATCGATATTGATTAATAAAAGAATAAAAGCAGCTGTCAGGTTTATTATAGGTAACCTGGACAGCTGTTTCTTTTCCTGTGAAAATATTATTATATAGATTTAGTTTAAATAATTTTTTTATTCCCGAACAATGGATTCTGCTACAATTTCATTAGCATCATTTTTTTCGATAAGGGATTTTCGTCCGGTTAAGAGTATACTGCTGGTAAATGCAGTAAATGGTGCCACCAGCACCAGACCGATGCTTCCAATAAAGGTATCAAGAATCTCGGCAGATACATATTTGTAATTCAATATATTATATATTGGTGTTCCTTGAGCCATAAATACCATTAACAATGCAATATAACCACCGGAATAAGCAAGCAGGAGAGTGGTAGTCATAGTTCCCATGGCGGCACGTCCGACATTCATACCGGAGATAAAAGCTTCTTTCCATTTCATTTCGGGTTTTTTAGAAATTACTTCTGTAATAGCTGAGGTAATATCAACAGCCAGATCCATAACAGCGCCGGAAGAGCCGATAAAGATACTTGCCATAAATATTTTTGTAAGGTTCAGTCCCTCATAGCCACTGTAAAGCAGACTCTCTGAATTAGGCATGATAGCACCGTGTATCTTATAACTGGTAGTAAACAGCATTCCAAGAATACAAGTTACAAGTATGCCGAGAGATGCACCAGAGATGGCAGCAAGGGCTTTTCGGTTAAAACCAAATACCAGAGAAAGAATCAGTATTGTAAGAAAAACTGTAATAAGGAGTCCAAAGTAAATCGGGTTATGACCGTTTAAATAGAACGGGACTAAGACTTTCCAGATCATTAAGATACTTGTAGCAAAGGAAATCAAAGCTCTAAAGCCTGTTCCTCCGGCTACGACAATTAACAATACTGCAAATATTGCCGCAAGGAAAACTTCTTTACCGATTCTGTAATGATCAATGAGATTTACGGAAAGGATTTCTGAGTCGTTATAATTGATAACCACCAGAACTTTATCGCCGGTGGAAAAGATCTTATCAGTTTCCAGGGAGCCATTCAAGAGATTGAAACCTTCTACCTGCTGCCCCTTAAATTTACCTCCTAATAATTCTACTACACAGGTCTGTTCACCGGAACGAATTAATCCGGTATCAATGATATTTTTGTTATCTACAGATATAACTCTGGCAGAGCTGCGGTCAGTACCCTGATAGATAATGGCACCTTCATAACCAGTGGGTAAGAGAATTAGGAAAATCAATACAATAATAGAAATGAGAACCGGCAGATGATAGGATAAGTTGTTGTGATAGCTGTTTATGTACAGTTTTAATTTATTATAAAAAGGCTTCATGCGAATTCCTTTCTCTATTCATATTTAGTTATTTTTACCTTAGAAATTAAAATATGGTCGGATAAATCTTTATGTGGTCTGATTAATTAATGCAATCTGATTATTAATCTGATAAAATCCATTTTTATGACAACTATATAACTATATAAACATAAACTAAATAAGTTGAAGTTCTTAAGTGCTACCTCCAGATATTAATAGATTTGGTTATAGGAGTTATGATATTATTAAGAAATAATATATCTTAAATTAAATTTATATAGTATGGCATAAACGATTATAGATAACTTTTCAGATTTATCACAGACAAGTTTCAATAGAAACGGAGTACTGCTTGCAGGAATCATTCCCTGCAGGAGTTTTCCTTTCAGGAGTTATTCCTGCTATCCTACATTTACGCATTTAAATGCGAGTAAAATTTATAACGCAGCAATCAGCAGTAATCCATTTCCGTATTAACTGGCAGATGATATCAGAATTTGAAGCAGGTACTATTTCACTTTCAGGAGACTTTCAAGATTAAAATAAATCTGCGTATTATCATAGTATCCAGAGAAAAGGTCAGCACCCTGACCTTGTGCAAAAACACCTACAGGAAGCCCTGTATGAGCATAGGAGGAGAAATTAATACCGGATTTGTTATTTAGTATATGGGTGATTGTAACAGTTAGGGGCTCATATGAACCATAAAGGAGATACTCTTCACTGTTTTCTGCACGTTTTCCGCTAATTGTTTTTATGTAAGCATCTTTTAGCTTCTCATACTCATAAGAGGTGAGTACCAGATCAGGATTGGTTTTTGCATTGGAATCTTTGTCTGTTATCAGACCAAAGTTCTTTTTGATATCCTGAAGAACTGTTTCAAAAGCAGTTCCGCTTTCTTTGTATTTCTTCACATAATCCGAATCAAATTTGGCATAGGAGAGCTTCTGATTGGAGAGATTGTCAAGGAAAGTATCATAATCAGTTCCTGCATAACCAATTGTCAGACCTCCGGTCTCATGATCTCCGGTTACGATGATTAAAGTATCATTCGGATATTTTTTGTAGAAAGCAATTGCTTCTGATACTGCATCATCAAGTGCAACGGTATCTGCAATAGTAGAACCGGCATCATTTGCATGACAGGCCCAGTCAATCTTACCGCCTTCCACCATCATAAAGAATCCTTTTTCGTTATAAAGTACATCAATACCTTTCTTAACGTAATCCTTTAATTTCCATTCGCTGGATTTGGCATCATTTGCATAGGAAAGTGAATTGCTGTCAGCCAGTGTCTCACCAATAATAATTGTCTTTCCGTCTGAGGCTTTTACATTTACTGCATCCTTCTGGGTAGTTACTACCTTATAGCCTTTATCTTTAGCTACTTGATAAAGGTTGGTCTGAGGAGCATTCTTATTATCTCCGTCAGGATTGATTAAGGCACCGCCTGCGAAATATTCAAAGCCGCTGTTAATCATTTCCAGACCGATGGCATAATAGTTATTTCTGGAGGCCTGGTGAGCATAGTATGCAGCAGGAGTTGCATGATTTAAGTTAACGGAGGAGATGACACCAACCTTGTAGCCTAACTGTTCTTTCACTTTTTCGGAGATGGTTTCATAGGCTATTTTTTTGTTTTCGTCCATATTAATGGTTCCGCTGTAAGTCTTATGACCTGTTGAAAGGGAGGTGGCAGTAGAAGCAGAGTCGGGACAAAAAGATGTGGAATCATAGGTAACCGCTGAACCTGCTACAGGGAATTTCATGAAATTCAGATAATTGTTACCGGTAAGGACTTTGGAATCCTTTTGCTGGTTAATGGCACCGAGGTAATCACTGGCTGCCTGAATCTGGGGATAGCTCATACCATCACCGATAAACATAAATACGTACTTGGGAGCCTTAAGATTGGTTGCCTGTGTTTCTTTCTTGCTTCCGGCAGCTGTACTTTTTGCACTGTTAAAATCATTGGTGAATGCAAAGGATAAGAGAAGGACACCTGCCAGGGCACAGGCAGATATTCTCTTAAAGGTTTTATTCATCATACTTTCATACTCCTTCTGGGTTTTCATAAAACCCATTTCCTATTTTATAAGTAACAGAACAAATCCTGTCCTAACATTAGCCTGCATGCATTTCCGGAGCCAATCTAAGAAGAACTGTTAATTCATAAATAACATAAGAAAATAAAAAACACAATAGAGTATGGTAATATTTAACATTATGTTTACAGAGAGATTAAAATTTAACAATATCTGCATATTAACTACTATTTATGATCTACTAATCTAGAATCAAGAGGATGTACAGAGATTTAGGTGTCACATAATAATAGTTCACATAAAGATATCATAAACTTACCTCTGTTAAAATATAAAATAAAAAATGCAATATGATTAGATTAAAGTTAAAGTTATTTTTATATCTTAGGTATAAAATGGCCCGAATATCTAATGGGTTTTACACCTGGAAGAGGTAAAAAAATCCTTCGATGTATCTGTGATTGACAACAAACAGATAATCAAAGGAGATAGTTGGTTTAGAAATCAAGCGTTGCTTAGTCTTTTAAAAAAAAACAAATTTTTAAAGTTAGTGGATGTGTTATTAAGACCGCAGGTTCGTAGTTTCCCGTAGTACTAAATCCGCAGAAAAGACTGTTCTGCCGGCAACATTTTCGTTGTTAAAAATACGCATTAAGGTCAGAACAGTTTGGATACATATAGTCTCCAATTTATTATCAATGGAGGTCAATTCCGGCTCACAACATTTCGCCAGTTTGGAATTGTTGTGTCCAACAATGGAAAGGTTTTTAGGAACAGATAATTTCATGGCTTTGGCAAATTTGACCGCACCGATTGCAATTTCATCATCCGATGCTATAATTCCATTAAAGTGCCGGCCGCTTTTATAAAGGGATATAAGATAATTCTTAATATCTGTCACATCTCCGGAGCATTCATATACCCGGTTTTCATTTTCTATATTATTCTCCTGAATTGCCTGAAGAAATCCGTCTTTTTTCTGAATACCGCTAAAGGATAGTAATCGGTATAAGAAAATAGGGTCAGAATAACCGTTCTTAATCAATTTATCTGTAATATCATAAACCGCCTGATGCTCATCACACAAGATGCAATAAATATTGGGAGCTTTCAAATAACCGTTAATCAGCATTATTGGCACCTGATTGGCTGCTTCCAAAATATAATTATTGTCAGTAGCTGTTTTTTCTACAAAGTTTGAACCTACTAAGATAAGTGCATCCACTTTCTTTGATAAAAGCAGTTTCAGGCAATTTTCTTTGTCCTTCGGTTCATAGCCTGTACAGCACAAAATGGAGTTATAACCGTTGTTTTTTAATTCCCGTTCTAAATAAAACACTGCATTTGCAAGATAGATATCGGAAGAATCAGCACAAAGAATACCAATGGTATTCATGGAGTTAAGTCCTAATCCCCGTGCATATGCATTGGGCATATAACCGCTTTCTTCTATTATGGATAATATTTTATTTCTGGTTTTTGTACTGACACTGGGACTGTTATTTAATACCCGGGATACAGTTGCGATTGAAACACCTGCTTTTTTTGATATATCATATATATTCATTCCCATACCCCTTTTCCTTTTCAATCATTAGTCCTTAACTGATTGTAAGAACTTACATAGAATTGATTATACAGATATTCTTAAAATATGGCAAGTAGCAATTTTACTGTTACTAGTTCTTACTGTTGCTAGTTCATACTGTTGCTAGTTCTTATTGTTGTTATCTTCTTACCATTGATAAATTATGAATTATTTGAGGGAAGTACATAAGCTATTAAATTTTATTTTCCAGATTATAAGGGCAATATACAAGCTTTCTTAAATTGTAAGAGAAAAGAAAATAACTTATCTTAATATAATCAAGTTTTAATAACGGGATTGAACTATGTATAGATAACTATGAGATATACAAGTTTGATTAAGATTTATATCATATCTGTCCTAAGGGAGAAACACCATATAAATAAGCAATCTTATACTTAATAGGATGATGCTAAAATTCAGGTTATACAATTATTACTTGACAAACGCATGTGTGAACGATAAAGTAATAATGTAAGCGCTTACATAAATGGAAACAAAATTATTTACAGTAAGGTGCTAATGACCTGACATGACGGCGTGTTGTTATATCCATTAGGATGTTTTACTGAACACTGTCTGGAAAAAAGAAGAAAAAGATAACGAGGTAGAGAGATGGTATTATTGGATGACAGTATTTCAAAGGCCAAAGACAGACCTATTAAGGTCATTCAGTTTGGCGAAGGTAATTTTTTACGTGCATTTGTGGATTACATGATTGACGTTGCCAATGAAAAGGAATTGTTTGACGGAAGCATAGTTATACTTAAGGCTATCGAATACGGTAATCTTGATATGTTCCATGAACAGAAATACCAATATACACTGACACTGCGGGGTAAGCAGGAGGGTAAGGAGGTTATTGACAGCCGCATTATCACCTCTGTAAAAGATGCAGTCAGTGTGTATGATGAGTATGAGAAATTTATCGGACTTGCCAGAATAGACACACTTAGATTTGTGGTATCTAATACCACTGAGGCTGGAATTGCTTTTGATGAAAAGGATTCTTTTGAGGCGCTGCCACCCAAAACCTATCCGGCAAAATTAACAAAATTTTTATTTGAAAGATACAAGGCTTTTTCAGGAGACAGAGAGAAAGGATTAATAATCCTGCCTGTAGAGCTTATTGATGATAATGGAATTATATTAAAAGAATATGTATTGAAATATGCTAAGACCTGGGGACTCGAAGAGGCCTTTGTTACATGGCTATTGGAAGCTTGTGTATTTTGCAGTACTCTGGTAGATCGGATTGTTACCGGTTATCCAAAAGATGAAGCAAAAGAAATTTGTGAGAAGCTTGGTTATCAGGATAATCTTCTTGTTACAGCAGAACCCTTTGGATTATGGGTAATTGAAAGTGAAAAAGATATCAGCCAGGAATTTCCTCTTGATAAAGCTGGACTCCCTGTTATTTTTACAGATAATCAGAAACCTTATAAGCAGAGAAAGGTGCGTATCTTAAATGGTGCTCATACCTCGTTTGTTCTGGCTTCTTATCTGGCGGGTAACGATTATGTATTAGAGTCCATGAAGGATAAAACAATACGTAACTTTATGCAGAAGGTAATTTATGAAGAGGTTATTCCTACGCTGACATTGCCGGAAGAGGAATTAAAGGCATTTGCGAATTCAGTAATCGAGAGGTTTGAGAATCCTTACATAAAGCATGCATTGCTGTCAATATCCCTGAATTCCGTATCCAAATGGAGAGCCCGCTGTCTGCCAAGCCTTCTGGGATACGTAGAAAAATATCATACTCTGCCTGAGCATCTGGTATTTTCCATAGCAGCTTTACTTTCCTTCTATAGCAGCAGTGAGTGGAAGGACGGCAGTTTATTAGGAAGAAGAGATGGAGAAGAATATATTATTCAAGATGATAAGGAAGTGCTGGATTTCTTTTCAGACAATTCATCTAAGGATTCAAATGAATTAGTAAAGTTATACTTAAGCAACGCAGACTTCCATGGACAGGATTTATCCCTTATACCTTCATTGAGCGATAAAGTGACGGTATATCTGGAAAGTATTAAACAGAACGGAATGAGAAAGAGCCTTGAGATTCTGGGATGATTTCTAAATAAATTAATAGCCATCATAGTTGTACATAGAATTAACCAATATACCCATTTTGCATTGTAAATAGATAAATAGAATCAAATATGCAATAGAATTAAAATATAAACAATCAATACAACAGTATTCATTATAAAACAATCACTATGTAACATACCAATATAAAACTGTATCCATATAAACAAACAGTATAAGACCGTATCAAATATACAACAATCATTATAAAGCCGAATCAATAAGAAAACAGCTGCCATCAAAAGAGAAACTTATGATGACAGCTGTTATAAATTGTAATCGTAATCATTATATAAGCAACCTTTATATGTATTAATCTCTTATATAATTTATAATTTGAGTATCAAATTCTTGCTTCCAAATGAGTACAGGCAAATTACACAAAACAGAAGAACGAATGCGCCTATGGAAAGGACTTCTTATGCCTTGAAATCGAAGCATGAGTTTTTCTGTTTTGTGCAATTTGCCGTCCCCTTGTGAAAAACTGATTTAAGCTCCTTTAAAGTAACTTTAAAACTGAAAGTAATTCTTCGCATTGTAATAAGAGATATCTTCAACAATTCCTGCTAACTGAGGAAGATCATTGGGATATTCTCCTTTTTCCACCCACTGTCCGAGAAGGTCACTAAGAATCCTGCGGAAGTACTCATGTCTGGGGTAGGAGAGAAAGCTTCTTGAATCGGTAAGCATACCAACAAAGGCAGAGAGCAGTCCGCTATTGGCCAGAGTAACCATCTGGTCAGTCATACCAGTTTTATGGTCATTAAACCACCAGGCAGAACCATGCTGGAGCTTACCTCTTGCACTGCCATCCTGGAAACAGCCAAGAACCGTTACAATCGCAGCATTATCATTGGGGTTTAAGGAATAAACAATGGTTTTTGGCAGTTCATCTGTCTCGTGAAGTGCATTTAAGTAATCTGCTAATTGAGAAGAAAAGCTGACATTATTGATGCAGTCATAACCGGTGTCAGGACCCAGAGAACGGAAGCTTCTTTTATTGTTGTCTCTCTTGGTGCCGTAATGCAGCTGCATAACCCAGCCAGCCTCCTTGTAAGCCTTTCCTACGAATACCATGAAAGCAGTTTTATACTGCAGAATTTCCTGCTCAGTTAAGGTATCGCCGCTTAACTTCTTCTGAAAAATTTCTTCGATTTTCTCAGCCTCTGCAGGTATGTACATAACATATTCCAGAGCGTGGTCAGAAATACAGCATCCCAAAGATGAAAAGAAATTAATGCGGTTTTTCAAGGCATCTTTCAGTGTTGCAAAGCTGTTGATTACAATATGGCTTACATCAGCAAGCTTTTGTAGATAGTCTGAAAAGTCAGGCTTTTCGATATTTAAAGCTTTGTCCGGGCGAAAAGCAGGCAGAACTTTAATGGAGAAAGAAGAGTCTTCTTGAATCTGTTTATGCCATTCCAGAGAATCAATGGGGTCATCCGTCGTACATATAGTTTCAACATTGGAAAGCTTCATTAGATTTCTTGCGCTAAATTCAGGGGAAGCCAGCTTTTCGTTGCATAAATTCCATACTTCTTCTGCGGTGGACTCATTTAAAGCTCCGTAATAACCAAAGAACCTTTGGAGTTCCAGATGGCTCCAATGGTATACAGGATTTCCGATGGCTCTTTGTAAAGTCTTTGCCCAGCTTAAGAACTTCTCGTAATCCGGTGCATCTCCGGTAATATATGCTTCATCTATTCCGTTTGCACGCATAAGACGCCATTTATAATGGTCTCCGCCTAACCATACCTGTGTGATGTTACCGAACTGTTTGTCCTCAGCAATTTCTTTCGGACTGATATGGCAGTGGTAATCGATAATGGGCAGCTTTGCCGCATATTGGTGATATAAGATTTTAGCGGTTTCCGTGGTTAAAAGAAAATCCTGATCCATAAATTTTTGCATGTTTATCCTCCTGCTTTGTTGTTTTGATATTAATTGTAAGTGCTTACATTTTGAATGAAAAACTTAAGGATTATTATAACATAGTTAAAAGATAGGTGCAAGGGATGAATCGCGAAAATACCTAATTGACTTTATATCAATCCTGTATTAAACTTAATGTAAGTGCTTACATATAATTGTATAACAGGGGGTGTGGGTATCCGAATAAAGTCAGATGTAACAACCTTTATAGTTGGACGAAATGGAACAAAGAAGCTAAGGAAATTTATCGCAAATGTATCCCTTAAAGTGGAACGTCCAGCACAGCACAAGTAGTTTCAGACACACCCTAGGAAATGTAACTGGATTTAAAGGAACTGAGCAGGAAGCAAATTCCGGAAAAGAGGAGCCTTATGAAGGAATATATCAAAATTAATGAACAGGATAATGTAATAGTAGCATTAAGAGATTTTATAGAAGGAGACAGAATACAGTCTGACACGATTGATCTAATCGTTAAAGAAAGCGTTCCCTCTGGTCATAAAATTGCCCTTCAGTCTATTAAAGAAGGAGAGAAGGTAATAAAATATGGAAATCCAATTGGTCTTGCCAAAGCGGATATAGAAGCAGGAACCTGGATTCACACGCACAATGTCAAGACCGGACTGGGTGAGATCTGCACCTATGTATACAAAAAAGACTATCAAGAGTTAGAAAGAACAGAAGATTCCTATTTTAGAGGATATAGAAGAAAAGAGGGCAAGGTGGGTATCCGAAATGAAATATGGATTATTCCTACGGTAGGCTGTGTCAATAAAATTGCGGCTCTTCTTGAGAGAAAGGGTAATTCCATGTTGACGGACAATGTGGAAAAGGTCTGTGCCTTTGAACATCCCTACGGTTGTTCCCAGATGGGTGAAGATCAGGAAAATACGAAGAAAATATTGGCAGGGCTCGTGAATCATCCCAATGCTGGCGGTGTTCTGGTGCTTGGGCTTGGCTGTGAGAACAGCGGTGTAGAGCAGTTAAAGGAACACATCGGCAAATACGACGGGAATAGAGTGAAGTTTCTTATCTGTCAGGAAGAAGAGGATGAAGTTGAGGCAGCACTTAAACTGTTAAGTGACTTGATAAAATATGCTTCCACTTTTAAAAGAGAAGAAATACCTGTAAAGGAACTTATTATCGGCTTGAAGTGCGGAGGCAGCGACGGCTTTTCCGGCATTACCGCAAACCCGTTAGTGGGAGCTTTTTCAGATATTCTTATTTCAAAAGGCGGCACGACTATCTTAACAGAGGTGCCGGAGATGTTTGGAGCAGAAACTCTTCTGATGAGCCGTTGCAGAGAAGAAGGAACCTTTGATAAAACCGTTGCTATGATTAACGGTTTTAAGGATTATTATACCTCTCATAATCAGACGATTTATGAAAATCCCTCTCCCGGAAATAAGCAGGGTGGTATTTCAACATTGGAAGACAAATCCTTAGGGTGTACTCAGAAATCAGGCAATGCTCCGGTTTCCGATGTACTTCCTTACGGTGCGGCTGTTAAGAGTAAGGGCTTGAACCTGTTAACAGCTCCCGGAAATGATTTAGTTGCTGCAACTGCACTTGCTGCTTCAGGGGCACATATTGTACTGTTTACAACTGGCAGAGGCACACCATTTGCATGTCCGGTACCAACTGTGAAAATATCCAGCAACTCAAAGCTTTATGAAAGAAAGAGCAACTGGATTGATTTTAATGCTGGGGTGTTATTAGAAGATGGCAAAATGGACAATATAGCCCAGAATTTATTCAGCTTTGTCCTTGACACTGCCTCTGGAAAAACGGTAAAATCTGAAATTGAAGGTTTCCACGATATGGCTGTGTGGAAGGATGGCGTTACTCTCTGATAAAGGGAAATATCTTTATGTTTTTCCAGGGTGAGTTTTCAAACATTCCATAAATGAGAACCTGAACATGACTGTGAAACAGGCTAAATTGCACTGGTACAGAATGGAATAAGTTTACTTATTGGCAGATGAAGAATTATGATATGCAGGTGCCGTTCTGTACCAGGTAAGAATAAACCAATATAAAGGAGAATTAAAATGGCAAAAATTATTACTATGGGTGAAATCATGCTTCGTTTATCTACTCCAGGATTTCAGAAGTTTATCCAATCAGATAGTTTTGATGTTAATTACGGTGGAGGAGAAGCAAATGTAGCGGTTTCTCTTGCTAACTATGGACATAAGGCTTATTTTGTATCAAAAGTACCTAACAACCCAATTGGTGAGTGTGCAGTAGCAGCTTTGAGAAAATATAATGTTAACTGTGATCATGTTGCCAAAGGTGGCGAAAGACTTGGGATTTACTACCTCGAGACCGGTGCCTCCATGCGTGCTTCCAACGTAGTATATGACAGAGCACATTCCTCTATTGCAGAAGCACAAGAGAAAGACTTTGATTTTGATGCTATTTTCGAAGGTGCTGACTGGTTCCACTTTACAGGTATCACACCTGCTGTCAGCGATAAAGCTGCTGAGCTTACAGAGCTAGCCTTAAAGGCTGCTAAAGCTAAAGGAATCACTGTATCCGTAGATTTAAACTTCAGAAAGAAACTCTGGTCTTCTGAAAAAGCTCAGAAAGTTATGTCAAATCTGATGCAGTACGTGGATGTATGCATCGGTAATGAAGAGGATGCTGAGAAAGTTCTTGGATTTAAGCCAAGCGGTACCAATGTAACAAGCGGTGAACTTGAGCTGGCTGGATATGAAGATATCTTCAAACAGATGATAGATAAATTTGACTTCAAATATGTTATCAGTTCATTAAGAGAGAGTTATTCTGCTTCAGATAACGGTTGGTCTGCCTGCATCTATGATGGAAAAGAGTTTTATCACAGTAAAAAATATGATGTGCGTATCGTTGACCGTGTAGGCGGCGGAGATTCCTTTGCAGCAGGACTTATCTGTGGACTGGCAGAAGGAAAAGATATGAAAGCTTCTCTTGAATTTGCAGTTGCTGCTTCTGCTTTAAAACACACTATCCCCGGAGACTTCAATCTGGTATCCAGAAGTGATGTAGAGGCATTAGTGGGCGGAGATGCGTCCGGTAGAGTGCAAAGATAAGATTGAATGGTTAGGAAATTATTCAATTACAAATTCCTGTATATCTATTTAGATTCGATATTTAACGTAAGAGATAGTGTAAATTATTGAAAACATACTCCCATCTTGATTTGTGGTAGTGCCACATCTGTAAGCAGATGTGGTATGTATGCTCTATGGGAACTGGTGCGGTAAAAAGCATTAATTACACGTAAAAGTGTGCCTGCGGCTAAAAGTTGCAGGCTGTGAGAAAGGCATGGTTATTAATATGAAATTAGGTATTCGTGCCCATGATATGGAGAGAGCACCTTTAGAGACCCTTGTGGCTAATATTAAGAATAAGGGGTTGACCTGTACGCAGTTGGCTTTAAGTAAAGTAATCGATAACTTTAATGTAGAAGCCGCAGCTCTGACACCGGGAATGGCATTTCATATCAGGGATATATTTGCAAAAAATCAGGTAGATATAGCAGTACTGGGCTGTTATCTTAACATGACAGATCCGGATGCAGCTTCAAGAGAGAAGATTCATGATATCTATAAAGCACATATACGTTTTGCCAGACATTTAGGCTGTGGTATGGTAGGAACCGAAACCGGTGCAGTGAATTCTGCTTATACTTTCGAGGAAGCCAATCACTCCAAAGAGGCACTTGACTGGCTTATAGAGAATGTTAAGAGAATTGTTGATTATGCAGAGCGTATGGGTGTGATTTTTAGTATTGAACCCGTATATACGCACATTATGAGCAGCCTTGACAGAACTTATCAGGTGCTTCAGGCGGTAAATTCACCGAATTTGCAGGTAATATTTGATCCGGTGAACATTTTACATGCAGGAAACTACAAAGAGCAGGATGATATTATCAAAGGCGCTTTTGAGTTATTTGGAAAGGATATTGCTGCCATCCATGTGAAGGATTTTAAGATGGTGGGAGATACTTTTAAGCCGCTTCCCAGTGGTCAGGGAGATTTCAATTATGAGTTGTTATTCAAGCTGATTAAAGAGAGAAAGCCTTATATTCATATCCTAATGGAGGATACGACTCCGGCAAATGTATTTCAGGCAATTGGATACTTAAAGAATATTTATTATGCGGATTAAGGATTATAAGTTAATTAAGTATTTTCCGGCTTTAAATTAAAAATATCAACAAATAATTAACATACAAGACAAGACGATTCTTTTAAGATGTTAAATAATATCAATGGAAAGCTATGATTTTGATTGTATTTTCCATTCTCATTATGAACATATAAATGGCTCTGCTAGATAATATTATTGATATAAGAATGTAATCGAAGGAGGGATGATTTCCCTCCTTTTAAGTTCACTAATGATATATTGAGAATTCAGATGATATTATGAATAATATACCTAATAGAACATATCAATAAATTTTTCACTATATGGTACAGAATTCTTTTTGTAATCACGAATTACTTTTTCTTTATCATATTTTAGTTGTTTGTAGGTAATATTAACAAGTCCGTCATCCAATTCTACGATAGCAAACCTTGCTATACCTTCTTTACTACAGCCAAGTGACCCTGGATTTAGTATAGGCTTCCAATTCCAATGAACAGCATAAAGTGGAAAATGAGTATGCCCAATCAAAACATAGTCAACGTCCTCATCATAATCTGCTACAAATTCCTCCAGAGTTTTCTTTACATACAAAAGAGGAAATTCAATTACACTATTTATTCTTGTATGTACCATAAGAAATTTTTTATCTTCTATCTCAACAATTCTTTGAAGCGGAACTTGTTTTAATCTTTCCATTCTATCATTTCCTAATTGATTAATTACCCAATCTTGATGTTCACATTCCTTTTCATAACGTTTCATGATTTCCTTATCGAAAAACATATACTCCCCATTACCCATGATATTTATAAATCTACTGTCATTCATAATAATATCGTAAACTTCTACTGGGTTTGGCCCTATTTGAATAAAGTCACCCATATTTAGTATTAGAGAAACTTTAGATTTATTATCAATGTAATTCATAAATACTTCTAATGCATGGACATTAGAATGAATATCAGATACCAATGCTATCCTTTCCATTATAAACCTCCATCTACTTTATAATATTTAGTTACATTTTTCAAACACACTCTAGAGCATTTAGATTAGATGCATCAACTGGTACATTTGCAATGTATAAACTTTTAGAAACGTCTAATGATATAGTATGACATAATATTTTGCATGTCAAAGGGAATTGAGAAATTATGGAATATTTATTATCCTGTAGTAAGTTCTTATATTTCAGATTTTGTGATGACATATTTGCAATCTGATACTGCAATGTGTTAATATGTTAAGGCGTTATTAAATAAGGTGAGGAGATTATTATGATTAGCCTTTCAGAAATAAATGCCTGCTGAAATAATAATGGAATGGCTATTACAAATCTAATGCTGTTAAAATTGAATATATATACATTTTGTTAAAAGATATGGATGAAATTGCCTGAAAAATCAGTACTCAAAATTTCCTGACTGACTACCTATTCCCTGAGTAGAAAAAGGATGAAAAATAGTAGGAAAATAAGAAATATTAAAAATAAATCTTGATTATTAATCCTATACCTATTATGATATTGGGGTAGCTGTTTTTTGGAATTGCTAATTCCTATTATTTATAAATCAAAATGTATAAACTCAACATCAGAAGAAGCAGGAAGTGTTAAAACTCTTCCTGTAAATAAGCAGTTTCATAAGATCTGAAGCTGGAAACTGCAGCATAAAGGAGACGATAGAATGATAAAGCTTTACGAGAAAGGTGCCTACGTCCTTAACGGCACAGAAGTATTTGATGAAAGAGAAGTAACAAGTGATTTACTGACAGCCAAGACCGGAGAAGTCTGTGCAAAAGAAGAAGCAGCAAAACATACTCTGGCATATTCTATTTTAAATGAACATAATACTTCCGGCAATATGGAGAAGTTAAAAATAAAATT
>JAQSXJ010000088.1 GCA_029256725.1 Anaerocolumna sp.
CTTAGAAAAAAGGCTGCTTCATTTAGGCAATAGCCTTTATTTTGATGCAAAAAAATAAAAATAGCTGAAAATAAAAGAATAGAAAAAACCAAGTCGCATGAAATCATAGAGCTTAAAAAGCTAGATTTCATGCGACTTGGTTTTTATTTTTGTTTAGGGGCTGAAATCGGGTATTACCCGACAGCCCCTTATTGTTTATAATTCAAAGCCTTTTTTCACATATTAGTTCAATAGTTTATATCAATAATACACACTTTAATAATAGAATCTTTTTCATTACCTTCTGTGGGACAGCTCTTTCATGATTTCCTTCCAGTCCAGTCCGCACTGGGCCATAAGCACCATCAGATGATATAAATAATCAGAAATCTCATATTTCAACTCAGAAGCATCGGGATTTTTGGCGGCGATTATTATTTCTGCTGCTTCTTCTCCGCATTTTTTCAGAATCTTATCAATTCCCTTGTCAAACAGATAATTGGTATACGACCCCTCTTTAGGATGTTCCTTACGGTCCATGATAACCTCATACACATCATTTAAGACCGTCAGTGGATTGGAATTATCATAGGGTTTCTTAACCGCCTCTTCAAAGAAACAGCTGGTACTTCCGGTATGGCAGGCAGGGCCAACCTGTCTGACTTTTGCCAAAAGGGTATCCTTATCGCAATCAAGAGTCAGTGTTTTTACATACTGGAAATGGCCCGATGTCTCTCCTTTAAGCCAGAGCTTCTTGCGGCTTCTGCTGTAATAAGTCATTCTTCCCGTTGATACGGTAAGTGAAAAGGCTTCCTCATTCATATAGGCAACCATTAGAACATCCTTTGTCTTATAATCCTGAACAACAACCGGCAGCAAGCCGTCACTATTTAACTTCATATCAGAAAAGGATATACTGCTTTCATAAGTATTAACAGAGATGCCGTTTTCTTTCAAATCCTTTTTAATGCGTTGTAAATCCCTGTCCCCAAAATTTACTGCTATGAGACCTTCCATTTGCTCTTCCGCCAGATTAGCTTTCAAATCCTCTTTACTCACGCCTATTATGGAATCACTTTTTATGAAATGTTTCTGATAGCCTTCCATAAATTGCTTACCATACTCCATAAAGTCATTTCCAGAATCCGTTTTGATAAACAAAAGTCTATCTATGCCCAAATCAGCTGCCAGTGCTTTGACAGTCTGAGCATCTTCATTATCACTGACCTCAAGATACAGCTTTTCACAACCGAATCTGGCTACCGCTTCTTTTATCGCTTTATTTCCGGTTTCAGCACCTGCTCTTGTATTGACTTCATAAATATCGGTTATTTTAACTGTCACCGCATATGCACCGGTATAAAGTCCTTTTTTCACGTCTTCAAAACGCTCAACAAAAATGTTTATAAGAATGGGAATGTCAATTTGCTTTGCCAACTCCGCTGCTGCCCTTAAAAATTCCTCACCCAGGTAATGCTCCTGTGTTTCGGTACTGATATAAAGTTCATCCGCACCTGTGGCTTCATATTGTATTCCTGCGTTTATAAAATCCTCTGCTTTGTCTTGTTCATAAACCAGCCAAGGCACTATTTTCTTATACATACTAACTCCCATCTGTGTGCTTTGGCACACATACAAATCAAGATGTGAATTGTGTTTTTTAATAATTCACAATAACATTTGGATATTCGTTGATCCTCAGTAGAAATTTCCAGCTTCTATTCTACCATACCCTTAGTAGACAGAACTCCAGTAATTCTGGGATCAAAAGCCGAAGCTTCATCAAGGGCTTTGGCGAAGGCTTTAAAAGCTGCTTCAATAATATGATGTGTATTTCCGCCATGTATTTTCTTAATATGAAGATTCATACCTGCGCTGTAGGATATGGCATAGAAGAACTCCTGTATAAGCTCAGTGTCCAGTTCTCCTGCTGCAGGTGCCAGTTCCCCCAAGTCACATACCAAATAGGGTCTGCCGGATAAATCAATGGCACAAAGCACCAGCGTTTCATCCATGGGGAGCATACAGCTGCCAAATCGCTTAATCCCATTTTTATCTCCAAGAGCCTGCCTGATAGCCTGCCCAAGTACTATTCCCGTATCTTCCACCGTATGGTGTCCGTCCACAAACAGGTCTCCTATGGTGTTTAGTTTCAAGTCAAAAAAACCGTGTCTGGAAAAACCCTCCAGCATGTGGTCAAAGAAACCGATTCCGGTCTTTATCTCTGAATTACCACTGCCATCCAGATTTAAAGTGTCTGTTACAGCTTATCCTTGCTCGTACATCCTCGTTACATTGGACTCACATAGCCGTTCTATAACTCTCCTGCTATATAATATATTTTGCAAAGTCTTTATTCCCCAAGCAGGTGCCCCACTTTGCTGGCCCTAATATTAAACATATGTTTAGTAAAATCTTTAACTACTTCTGCTCATTTTCAAAACGTACTGCAATAGAATTAGCATGAGCCGTAAGGCCTTCTGCATTAGCAAAGCGTACGATATCTTCATATACCGGCTGGAGTGCCTCTTTTGTGTAAGAGATAATGCTGGATTTCTTAATATAGTCATCCACACTTAAGGGAGAAAAGAATTTCGCTGTTCCGTTGGTCGGCAGTACATGATTAGGTCCTGCAAAATAATCACCCAAAGGCTCACTGCTGTATTCTCCAAGGAAGATGGCTCCGGCATTCTTAATCTTTGTCATCAGGGTAAACGGATCCTTTGTAAGGATTTCCAAATGTTCTGAAGCTATTTCATTCGCTGTGTCCACTGCTTCATTAAGATCTTCTGCAATCAGGATATAGCCGTAATTATCAAGAGATTTCTGTATGATTTCTTTTCGTGACAGTACTTCTGTAAACTTATCGACTTCTTCCGATACCTTATCAGCAAGTTCTTCGCTGGTGGTAATCAGAATGGCACTTGCCAGCTCATCATGCTCTGCCTGAGATAAAAGATCAGCTGCCACATACCTGGGATTCGCCGTTTCATCAGCAATAACAAGTATTTCACTTGGCCCGGCAATGGAGTCAATGCTTACATGTCCGTAAACCGCTTTTTTTGCCAGAGCTACATAGATATTTCCGGGACCTACAATTTTATCAACCTTAGGGATTGATTCCGTTCCGTGAGCAAGTGCCGCAATCGCCTGAGCACCACCTACCTTATAGATTTCCGTGACACCTGCTTCTTTTGCAGCCACCAGAGTACCTGCATATATTTTACCGTCTTTATCCGGAGGCGTCGTCATTACTATTTTCTCAACCCCAGCCACCTTTGCCGGTATTACATTCATTAATACAGAAGAAGGATAAGCTGCTTTTCCTCCCGGAACATATACTCCTACGGATTCCAAGGGAGTTACCTTCTGTCCTAGAATAATGCCGTTTGGTTCGCTGTCAAACCAGCTGTACTGCTTCTGTTTGTTGTGATAAATCCTGATATTCTCCGCCGATCTTCTGATAACCCGAATGATTTCAGGATCTACAAGGCTGTAAGCCTCCTCTATTTCCTTCTCTGTAACACGAATACTATTTTTATCTAAATCTGCTTTATCAAAGCGTTTGGTATAATCAAAAACTGCCTTATCTCCCTGTGCCTTTACTGCTTCTATAATCTCAGCAACTGCTTTTTCATAGGTTTCATACTGGTTAGGGCTTCTTTTCAGCAGGTTTTTAAGAATATCTTCTTTTATATCTTTGTTTAATTTGGCTATTCTCATACTTTCCACCTCATTTTCTTATTTTTGTCTAGCCAGTACTTCCCTTAAATCCGTAATCAGTTTGTTGATTCGCTCTTGTTCCATTTTCATACTAACCTGATTAACTACCATTCGGGCCGAAAGAGTACAGATTTCTTCCAGTACTTCCAATCCGTTTTCCTTTAAGGTTGATCCGGTTTCTACAATGTCTACGATTACTTCAGATAATCCAACAATTGGTGCCAGCTCAATAGAACCGTTTAATTTAATAATCTCAACAGTCTGATGTTTTTTATTATAAAAATAGTCTTTGGCTATACCGGGATATTTCGTTGCAACACGAATAAGTTCTCCATGCTGCAGCAGTTCTCTTGCCGAAGCCGGTCCTGCCACACACATACGGCACTTACCAATTCCCAGATCAATGACTTCATAAAGCTTGCGTCCTTCTTCCAATATAGTATCTTTACCTACCACACCAATATCAGCAGCACCATATTCCACATAGGTCGGTACATCATTGGCTTTTGCCAGGAACACTTTGATTTTCTGTTCTTCGTTTACGAAAATCAGTTTTCTGGAATCCGGATCTTTCATTTCTTCACAGGTATACCCAACCTGCTCTAATATTTCCATTGTCTTTTTCGCCAGTCTGCCTTTGGCCAAAGCAAATGTTAAGTATCTCATCACTTCACGTACTGCATACCGGATAGATAGTCGCTATCTCCTTTTAAATATCCGTAGAAAGCCATTACTTTCTTTGCAGCATCCTTTCTATAATCACAATCAACTCATCACTAACTCTATTCTTTATGTTTCTATGAGTATAATGTCCTCAATAAATCCTCTGGGTAATACCCACTATAGTGCAGCATCCTTTAGCCTATATCAATAAAAAGCATCTCCTGTAATTCAAATTACAGTGATATATTCTCACTACTTAAAAACTCTCTGAGATTAGCAGTATTTCTCTCTCCTGTCAGACAGTTTATGACTTCAACACTATTCTCCTTATCAAAGAATAAAATACCGCCAATGCTGCTGCGTCTGCAATAATCTACATAAGTAGAAAGGGTATGCTCCTCCTTTAGACGAAGCAATTCAATGTTCATATCCTGGCTGCGAAACTGGTTAGCCAATAATATGGCAGTCTTCATAAATTCCTTACGATACAGTATAAGCGTATTCTCGGTTTTCGTCCTTATGGTAATTTTCTGCCTCATTAATGCTGTCATTAACTGATCTACCAGAATAGCGATACCGATTGCAGATGCATCCTTCCCAAACTGTCCCACAAGATTGTCGTATCGACCACCGCTGGCAATAATATCACCGGTACCATAGGTATATGCTCTGAATATGATTCCCGTATAATAATTGTATTGGCTTAACATACCGAGGTCAAAAGTAATGTATTTTTCCAATCCATAGATCGTAAGAATTTCGTATAATTCTTCTAATCTTTGAATTGCTTTAAGAGCTTTTTGATTTTTTGTCAGTGTTTTCGCTTCTGAAAGTCTATCCAGAGAACCAAACAACTCCGGTAAAGTCAGGAAAGCTTTCTTTAGTTCTTTGCTGATTTCTTTTCCTGAAATAAGTTCCTCTACACCAAACATATTCTTCTCTTCGATAAGACTTCGAAGCACTGCTTCTTCCTCTTCACTAAACCCTGCTTCTTCTGTTAATCCATAGAAAAAGCCTGCTTCCCCGATTTCGACCTGAAACTCCTTAAGCCCGGTCTCCAATAAACATTCAATGGTCAAAGCCAGCATTTCCGCATCTGCATTGACTGAGGGATCGTTAATCAGCTCTGCTCCCAGCTGTGTAAATTCTTTTAGCTTCCCCTGATAACTAGTGTTATTTATAAAAATACTTCCCATATAGCATAAACGAATGGGAAGGGACTCATCTTTGTAATATTTAGCAGCACACCTGGCAATGGAGGGAGTGATATCCGGTCTTAAGACCAGAGTATTTCCATCTCTGTCAACAAATTTATACATATCCTTCTGAGGTACAGTTCCCCGTTCCTGACTGAAAATATCAAAAAATTCAAAGGTAGGCGTCTGAATATCACGAAAACCATGAAGTCCCATAACATGATGCAGCTTATCCTGTAAAATAAGCTTTCTTTCACATTCATGGTTATAAATATCCCTGACACCTTCCGGTGTATGCAATAATTTCTCCTTCATTGACATACCTGTTCTTTCTACTCAAATTTTACATCTATCATCGATAACTATGTGAATAAATTTTACCAATTTATAAAGCTCTTATCAACCTAGTTTCTAATCTTTAATATAAACAAATCTCATTATTTTATTATAATTTCTCAATTGCTTTATTGTGGTAACGTGATAATTCATTAGCATATAGATGTGAAATAATTATAATACAATGCCTGTTAACTGTCAACCAAAAAATTGCCAATGGCTAGGTTCAAGTCCTATCCTATCACTTCAAATCAAATATACTCAAAATGCCGGCAAAGGTTCCTAAATAATCAATCATCATCTTAATAACTGTATATTACCTGACAGCCATCAAAAATTAGCACTGTATTATCTGCCAGGAACAGTTGCTGGCATTAATATAACTTTATATGTATCGTATTTTTATACCTGAACAGCTATAAAATACTAATTACTTATGTATTATCTCTGGATTCAACGTCCTTTGATATATTAACCAAATAATGTATGTAAAGACTGTTAATGCAATCTATGGCATTCTCCGCCTCCAGCTCTTCAAAGCGAAAGCTCTTCCGCCCTCCCTCTTTCGCACGGTTCCAGAAAACCAGCAAATCCTTTAAGGGAAGATAATGATAATGATTTTTCTTTGAGTAATACAAAAGCAGAAAAGCAATACCTCCCTGCTTCTCAAAATCCATCATGAACTCTACCTGATGCTCGTGGATATTCTGAAGTGCAAAGGTATCGCTTGCACATTCCTTGGCATCAAAGCATATGGGTATTCCCTGCACTGTACCGATATAATCCACTGTACTTTTCTCACCGAAATATGCAAGGGTTATATGCCGATTTTCTTTATCAATGGTTATTGGGGTTATTGGGGTCGGAATTTTTTGAATCAATGCCAGACTTTTCTCCCGGTATCTGGTATTAGTAAGATTTATGAGTTCCTCCAGTGCAGACCCCCTAAGACCTCTTGAATTCCATGAGGGCATATTATAACCTCCCTTTATAGTCCAGGCAGACCTTCAAAATATTCTCAAAATATTTAGGCAGCTCTGCATTTACTTTATGTCCGGACAGATAAGCAAAATCTCCCGCCATATGCTTTGGAAACTTCATTTCATAAGAATGCAAAAGCTGGTGGGTCAATTTAAATTCCTTCCTAAATCGGTCATTAATGGTTTTATTACCATACTTCGCATCTCCTATAATAGGATGACCGATGCTGCTCAAATGAGCACGTATCTGATGGGTCTTACCGGTAATCAGCTTCACCTTTAATAAAGTATATTCATTGTTATTTATTAATGGTGTATATTCCGTTTCAATATAATCAGAGTCTTTCGTCTCCTTTTGCAGAATAGTAACCTGATTGGTTTTCTCATTTTTAGACAGATATCCGGTTATCCGTTTCTGTTCCTTAACAGCTCCCTTCACCAGACATAAATAATATTTGTCAATGGTTCGTTCTCTGAAAACTTCTGAAAGTATCTGAAGCCCTGCAAGGGTCTTTCCTGCTGCCACCAGTCCACTGGTATTTCTGTCCAGACGATTGCAGACACCTGGTTTAAAGGTATTAAGTTCCTCCAGAGTAAGGCAGTTACTCTTTAACAGGTATTGTATCAGGTATTCTACCAGTGAAACATCCGTATCCTTCGCCTTCTGAGAAAGCATTCCTGCAGGTTTGTTTATTAAAACAATCTCAGAATCTTCGTAAACAATTTGCAGGTTTACACTTTGTACACTTTTGGTTTTGCCCGCTTCATTTTTGCTGTCTTCCTCTGCTATACCGTTAAATGAAGCCGCGTAACTTTCTGTAAATTTATCTATGGTCTCTTCGGCAAGAAAGAACTTGATTTCATCAGAAGGTTGAACAATTTCTGAACCTTCTGCTTTTTTGCCGTTTAATGTAATGTTCTTTTTTCGGAGCATTTTATAGATAAAACTCTTTGGTGCCTTATTCAGAGTTTTTTGCAGCAGCTTGTCCAGTCTTTGCCCTGCTTCATTCTTACCTGCTACTATGGTTTTCATTATTTCCTCTTTCTAAATAAGTTAAAGTATTAATCAGAATATAACCTTAAATATCTAAATCTAATACAGTATTAGGTGCAAATCTTCTTCAACTTATATGTTCAACAGCTCCGAAAAAGTATGGATATAATAATCAGAAAGCTCCTGCTTCTTTTTCGTATCTCCTTCGGACTTTTTATCATAAACGCTGCAAACTTTCATTCCGGCACTTTTTCCTGCCATTATTCCAGCGATAATATCTTCAAATACCAGGCATTCTGCCGGTTCTGCTTCCAGATCTTTTGCCACAAGCTGGTAGATATCCGGGGAGGGTTTACCCTTAGCCACCTCACAGGAAGTTCTAATGGATTTAAAATACTCAGATACCCCTAACTTTCCAATTACAAGTTCCACAAGTTCTTTGGAATTACTGGTTGCTATCCCCATAGAGATTCCTCTGTTCTTCAATTCCTTCAGAACCGATAGTACGCCTTCTTTAAGAGGTACTTCTTCTGCGTATTTTTTCCAAGCCATTTCATTCCACTCTGCCTTTATTTCCTCCAGAGAATGAGGAATCAAGAAACGTTCTTTAAAATAAACAGCGGTTTCAGAAAAACTCATGCCCTGTATCATATCCTGCAGTTCTTCTGGTAATGTTATATCAAACCGACTTAAGTACTCTCTGTCTATATCCTCCCACAACCACATGGAATCTACTAATGTCCCGTCAAGATCAAACAAAACTGCCTTTACTTGTTGAAATATATCTGTACTATTTATCATTTTCAATCCTCTGCTACTTTCATTCGTTACGTAACACTAAATTGTCTGGTTATATAAAAGCTTAATTTCTGCTTCCGTTAATTCCCTGTATTCACCCGGTTCCAGAGATTCATCCAAGGTTAATTCACCCATACTGAGCCGTTTCAGATAGAGAACTTCCTTTTCTACTGCTTCGAACATCCTTTTAATCTGATGGAACTTTCCTTCAAAGATGGTAACCAGTACTTCCGATTCCTCAGCTTCCGTTTTTATAAGCTTAAGCTCTGCCGGCAAAGTTGTAAGATCTTCGTCTAATATCATGCCATCCTGAAATCTTTTTATATCTTCTGCATCTACTCTGCCAGTAACTTTTGCATAGTAGCACTTGTTCACATGCTTCTTCGGTGATAGCAGTCTATGAGCCAGATCACCGTCGTTGGTAATTAATAATAGCCCTTCGGTATCCTTATCAAGCCTTCCTACAGGGAATAAATCCTTTCTTTTCCCTTCTTCAATAAGGTCTACAACTGTGGAGGCAAATTTATCTCTGGTGGCTGATACTACTCCGCCTGGTTTATTTAACATATAATACTCTGTTTTTACATAAGAAATTACCTGTTCATCAAAGGTAACATGATCCTCTGCCGTTATTTTTAAGTCAGCTGCTTTCGCTACCTCTTTATTGACTTTCACTCTTCCTTTTCTGATATAGCCCTTAACCTCACTTCTAGTTCCGATTCCCATATCAGCCAGGTATTTATCCAATCGAAGGTATTCTCCCATCTATCTTATCCTTTCATTTTACAACTTTCTGTGATTTCAGAAAAATAATGCCAGGCAATATTTACATCCATCTCCAGCCAGGCAGATATTTATTCTTCAAGGTATTCCCCGTTAACTTACCCCATCCAAGAGAATAGGAATCTGCTGTAACCAGGTGATAACCGTCTCCAAAGGAAGTTTCAGCGGTTATGGTTTCACATTTTAGATATTTTATGGCTTCACCACTATTCCCTGGCAGATCAATGACCTTTTTAAAATCACCGGGTTTCAAAGCGCTTGCTAATGCCTGACTTGGTTCGAAACGACCTTTCTTCATCTCACCAAGGAGCAATCCCTGACGCAGCAGGCGGAGCCCTTTCAAATCCGGCAATCCCTCTGGCAACAGATAAAGCCTGTCCTCTTTTGCCATCAAATTCTCTGTGGGAATCGGAATATGGACATTCTTAAGAAATTCTTCTGTCTCACTAGTTATTTTAACAGAAGTTCCCGCTCTATTCGCACCCTGGTTCGGTTCTGACTCTCCTTTTCGCAAAAGAGCGATAAAATGCCCTTCCCCTTTTATCTTATGCGGCCACAGTCTGATGCAGTTCTTAAGCTCTTCTCTTCCATCTGCCCATTCAGGTCTTCCATGTGAAAATCCCTCATATGAAACCATACCTGAAGAAGATTCCTGATCACAGTTTTCCTCCTCATTACCTGTTCCTGTGTTCATAACGAGGGGGTCAACTACTTGAAATTCCGGAAACTGATCCAACAGATATGAGATAGTTCCTTCATTTTCCTCCGGTGAAAAAGTACAAGTGGAATAGAGCATATAACCGCCGGGTTTTAACATTCTGGCTGCCTGAAGGATGATCTCCTTCTGCAGTTTGTTATAATACTCAACTCCGTATTGTTCCCAATTCTTCATAATTGCCGGAGATTTACGAAACATGCCTTCGCCTGAACAGGGAGCATCTACCAGAATCTTATCAAAATATTCAGTAAAATAATCGATCAACTTCCCCGGAGCTTCACTGCTAATAACCGGATTACGGATTCCAAAAAGTTCAATATTCTTTAGCAGCGCTTTCGCTCTGGAATTTGAGATATCATTTGATACCAGCAGACCCTTTCCCTTTAACCTGGCTCCTAATTCTGTACTTTTCCCTCCTGGGGCAGCACAAAGATCTAATACCTTATCACCTGGTGTAATCGGTAAAAGACTTGCCGGAGTCATGGCACTGGGTTCCTGGATATAATAAAGCCCCGCAAAGTAGTAGGGATGCCTCGCAGGCTGCTCCGCGGCATCGTAATAATATCCGTTCTTTATCCAGGGTATTTTTGTTATCTTAAAAGGAGAAATCTTCTCAAACTCCTCCGGTGTTATTTTAAGAGTGTTTACTCTAAGTCCGCTATAATGTTTTCCCTCCAGGCTTTTCTCATACTCACCGTATTCCTCTCCTAGCAAGCGCCTCATACGTTCTTCAAATGTCTGTGGTAATTTCATGTTAACCTCTTCCCTAATGTCCAATCTTGTAAATGATATTACTTTTTCAACCTAATCGATATTCATATCCCAATGCATTTTCCAATCGATTTGTATTGTCGCTTATCTAACGTAAGCTTTGGGCACGATAACCCTCTGATATTTTGTCCAACTCTCTATTAAAACGCTCTAATTGCTCCAAATCTCCTGTTTCATAAATATGAAAGAATTCATCCTGTATCTTAACAACTTCCCGTTTATTGGCAACTTTATATAGATTCTGTATGTTCGTCAGGATATCTGCTACCATATTCGCTTTTATCTTAAAAGAATTCTGTGCATCCATGATTTCATCTCGAACAGATGACATCTCCTGATCCAAAGATATAATGGCATCAGCTGCTTTGCTTAACCGTGCTCTTATCTGCTCCGGCATATTTTCTTTATACTTATATTGAAGGGAATGCTCAATAGTTGCCCAGAAATTCATAGCAAGAGTTCTGATCTGTATCTCTGCCTGCACTTGTTTTGTTCCCTTTAATGTCTCCACTTTATAATAAATTATCATGTGATAGCTTCGGTAACCGCTGGATTTCGTATGGTTAATGTAATCCTTCTCGCTCTTTATTTCAAGGTCTGTACGCATCTTGATGATTTCTACAACTTTTTCGATATCTTCGACAAACTGACAGATAATACGGATTCCTGCCATATCTTCCATCATTTCTTCGATATCCGGTAACGGAATACTCTTCTTCTGTGCTTTTTCCAAGATACTGGAAATAGTCTTCACTCTTCCATTGACCTGCTCAATGGGGGAATATTCACCCTTCTTCTTGTATTCTTCAATTATATGATTGAATTTTACTACAAGCTCCTCCACAGCTAGTACATAAGGATCAAGTATTTCTCTCCATAACTGTATTTCCATGAAAACCTCTTTCCGGATAAGGAATCATCTTCTAAAAGATATCTTTCTTATCCCTCATGTTATAACAACCCCAAAATTTAATCTTTATGCTTTATATAACCCATGTTTATGTTGCTCTAATCGGTATTCGTGGGCAAACTTGCAACTCCTCACTTATTATATCATGAACAAAAAGCGTGTTCATGATCTTGTTGCTACGGTCGGAATTTCGGAGCAAACTCCAAACTCCTCACTACGCTTTATTATATCATAAACTACCTCTTTGTGGAAATAAAATAGACCGGTCAATCTGCTCTATTGCTTATTTTCCAAATAGCAAATGGTACTGTAAGGATTCACACTAATTTCTCCTGGTACCGCATCTATGTACATACCAAAATGCAAATGCACTGGAAACATTCCTTTCGTGCCTTCTGAACCATACCCGCTGTCCCCCATAAATCCAAGAAAATCACCAGCATTGACACTATCTCCCAATTCCAGCTTCTCTGCATAGGAATCCAAATGGGCATAATATAGATATGCTCCATGAGGAGTTCGAATACCTACACGATACCCGCCTTTTTCTAGCCATCCAATCCTTTCCACTACACCATCAGAAGCACTGATTACCCTATATTTACCAGTGATATTCTCCGTTGGAAATATATCCGTACCTTCATGCCTTCTATTACCTCCATAATTCCTTAATTCACTCCAGGTGTCTCCAAAGGTAAATTTAATTGAATTGTCCTCTCCTCGATCCAGAGGAAATACCTGAATGTCTGCAAAGAGTACCTTATAATAATCAGCTAATTCATCAAAAGCAGTATTATCTTTTAAACTTTCTCTAAAAAAACCAACCTTTTTAACTGATACCTCTTCCCCTCTGACTAAGCCATTCTGTTTTAGCAGTGTCAGAATGGCAGCATAACCGGAGCATCTCTCCACTTGTTGTTCATCATTTTTTAGGAAGCCAGTGTTAATATTGCCTATTATCTCTTCCGGCAGCAGCATGTCACGGAAATAATCGTAATCTAATCCATTCTTAAGAATAGTTCGATATGCCTTATGTAGGGAATAGGAATTAAGAAAGATTACAGCTCTGGATAGAAGGATAATTACAAGTATCAGTATTGTCAGAGTCCATATCTTATTAATACTAAGAATTGTACTATGTTTCTTTACTAGAACTTCTTTTCCACTGGATTTCTTTAGACTGAAAGTTACCGGAAAACCCTTAACTTTTGAAATTTCATTGGCTGTCACTTTCTCTGAGGAGTGCTTGTTTCTTGAATGCTTGTTAATTCGTCTCTTATTTTCCATGTTTATCTTATGAAGTCTGCTTTTAGTAAAATAGTCACTCATAAAATCACCGGATTCGTTAAACATCCCTAACAGTATATGCCTGTCTAAGGAAACTATTCCATAAAAAATGCCAAAACCCGAGTATATCGTCATCCCAGAATTTTGACATTTTATATTATTATCAGTACATTACTCTTTAGATACTTGCTTTATAAAGCTTTGGAGCAATTTTCTATTCTCATATTTATCAGGTATCAGTACAGACATCCCGCGCACTGTTCCTTCTTCAAAGGTATTGTCTGCCGGTATTCTTAAAGTCTGCAGCTCACCATTCTTAGTCTCTGTCAGGAGCTGTAAATAAGCTGTGAATTCCTCCTGGGTAAGGTCTGTTGTAATATAAGACAGCAAGGAATTCGCTATCAATGCCAGCTCCGGTAAACTTTTGGTCTTATATTTATCAAAAATAGCGTTTAAAACAACTCTCTGCCTGGAGGTCCTGCCAAAATCATTAAGTTCATGTTCACCCGTTGCTACATAACGTACACGGCAATAACCTAATGCCTGATTACCATTTAGCGATTGTGTTCCTACCGAGACATTTCTGAATTGCTCTTTCGATATATAATTGGTTGTATTAAGATACTCCGCCTCTTTTTCCGTAAGGGTTATCGTAACTCCCCCTAATTTGTTGATGATTGCTTCAAAAGCATCGAAACCAACCAGCATATAACCATCCAGTTTAACTCCAAAATTCTGATAGATGGTATCGTATAAGAGGGGAACGCCACCATATTCATAAGCTGTATTCAGTTTATTTTCTTTATATCCCGGAATGTCAACCAGCATGTCCCTCATCAGGGACGTAAGTTTGATGCACTTATCCTCTGTATCCAAAGTTGCTATCATCATAATATCAGTTCTGCCTTTTGCTGTTCCGGACTCTATTGCCTCTTCTCCAAGCAGAAGTATATTATAAGTTACCTGTTTAACTTCAGACTTTGTAGGTTCCGGTATCAGCGTTACAGTTGGGGTAACAGTAACTTCAGAAGTAACTGTCTCTGTTTCTTCCGCCAGCAGACTGCCATCATCATGATTCATCTTACCATAAGCATACACTGATACTGCTTTATATAAAAGACCTTGCCCAAATGGTGTTAGCACAAGTATTAAGATAGCTGCTATCAGCAAGCAAGCCGTACTGAGAAAAACACGAAGTACTTTTCTCTTTTTGCATTTTACCTGTGGTTCTTCTTTCTGGTCTAATTCAGCATTTACCTGCTCTCTAAGACTGTCAGTGATATCCATTAACAGTTCATCTTCCTGGCTTCTGATAAGTATCTTAGCTCCAAGGTGATCCTCTGCGGATGTCTTGGTTCTCTCTTCTGTTTTTGATTCCTCATGAATATCGGTTTCTGATTCCGGTCTCTGCATAAGCGGCTCCTATAATACTTATTTCCATATACTGGCACAGAGTATTATAACATGAGGCGCTTTGATTGTAAAATCATTTGTAAATAATGTAAAGTTATTGTAATTCAGAGGCATA
>JAQSXJ010000089.1 GCA_029256725.1 Anaerocolumna sp.
CGGCGCTAGCCTGCCTAAAAACTATATCTAGCAATTTTCAAGGTTCTGAATGAGCCTGTTTTTCAAGCTCGGGGTTTTCATACGTTACTTTACACTACCGCGTGCTCTGGCACGCTTACAAAATCAAGGAAGTGAAAGCGCATTTCTTTCACTCTTCTCCTCATTTCAGCGGAATTATTGTCTAGCTTTGCCTGACATCCGCAATAAAAAAAGCTGTCCGCTTGTCTGATAACATCTTATCAAAACAGCGGACAGCTTTTTTTCGTTTTCTATATGAACTTTCCTACTTTTTTCTACGTAATTTCTTACGATTTTCTTACATTGATTATTTATAGCATTGCCGGCATGGTTATTTCAAAGGTAATAACTTCATCTTTACTGGCGGCTGTTATCCTTCCCTGATGCAATTCTACGATTTCTTTTGCAATGGCTAGTCCTAAGCCTGCACCACCGGTTTTTGATTGTCTGGAAGTATCCAGTCGATAGAATTGTTCAAATATCCGGCTCAGTTTTTCCTCCGGTATTGTATTTCCATGATTGATGAAGATAAAGTGAATATCCTTCCCTTTCTGTTTCACCGCAACTATTATAGTATCTTCTTCAAAACTGTAATTAATGGCATTACGCAGCAAGTTATCAAATACCCTCTGCATTTTGCCTATATCACAGCGGATGTAAATATCACTCTCAGCATTTAATCTGCAGTTAAGATCTTTCTCCTTTAAGGCCGGACCAGCTTCAAATACTATCTGTTCCAGCATTCTGGTAATATTGACCCTGCTTAATTCCAATGTAAGATTGGTTAGATTAAAGCGTGTTATATCAAAGAACTCATTAATAAGTTCTTCCAATCTTTCTGCTTTGTTTAAGGATATGGCAAGATATTTTTCTTTCAGAGCTTCTGATATTTCCTTCTCATCCCTTAACAGGGTCAGATAACCGATTACGGATGTAAGAGGGGTTTTAAGGTCATGAGCCAAGTATACCACCAAATCATTTTTTCTCTGCTCTGCATCTCTTGCTGCCCGTTCATTCTTCCTGTACTCTAGTTTACTTTGGTTCAAGCGGTTTTCAAGTTCCTTTAACTCCTCTGGCAGGGTTATAAGGTCCTCAGAAGGGCTGTATATCTGACTGGCAGCTTCTGTGACTTTCTCCAGATACCCCAGAGTCTTAAGCCAGAAGAAGAGAAAGATTACAATAGCACCAATAACCCACAGACTGCCTAAAAATAACACATCTCTTCTGCTAATGGCTGATAGCAGCCGGTATAACAGATCACCTGAATACCAGGTTATACTACTCAGAATTTCTCTGATAAGGATAAAGGAACCAAGCAGCAAAAAGGAATAAACCATCAGCCATATGATAAATCTGGTAAAAATATAAGCCGTCAGTTTCCTTTTGATATCAAATTTCTTATTCAATCTTATACCCCACTCCCCAAACAGTTTTAATAAACTTTGGATTCTTCGGATTCTCCTGCATCTTTTCCCTAAGTCTTCCGATATGAGCCATTACTGTATTATTATTGTCCAGAAATTTTTCTTTCCATACATTCTCAAAGAGTTCCTCAGAGGATACAACCTTTCCTTTGCGCTCACACAGATACCAGAGAATGGAAAATTCGATTGGCGTCAAGGCAAGTTCTTTGCCAAACAGCAAACACTCATGATTGTCTTTATTGATAGTTAGCCCTCTAATGTCAATAACAGTGCTCTCCTGCTCTTCTGCATTGTTATACCTCATATACCTGCGAAGCTGCGTCTTAACCCTTGCCACTACTTCCAGAGGATTAAATGGTTTGGTAATATAGTCATCCGCTCCCAGAGTCAATCCCATGATCTTATCCATGTCCTCCACTTTTGCCGTCAGCATGATTACAGGAAAGAAATATTTTTCTCTGATCTTCTGGCAGATACGAAAACCGTCAATATCCGGAAGCATTACATCAAGTAACGCAAGACTTAACTTATTAGCAGCTACACATTCCAGCGCTTCTTTCCCGGTGTAATATTTATATACATTAAAGCCTTCATTCTGAAGATAGAACTCCAGCAAATCAGCAATTTCCTTTTCATCATCTACAATTAAAATTGACTCTCCCATTCTTATCCTCGCATTTCATAACGTATTTCCCATAAAATATCGCATGCCTGTTTGCAATACTGCTTAAACAATCCCTTAGCATAATATACCAAAACCAGAAAGTGTACAAGGTGTAATACACTACAAAAAAGTCAGCCGTATAAATTCGTCATGTTTCTTAACCTTTTTTCATCTCTTCTCTAACATAAGCCGGTTCAAGGCATACTAATTGACTGCCAAAACTCATAAGGATTCCATATCCGTAATCATCGTCAATAAAGTTAAAGTTTACAAGGAATTTTCCGTCGCCGGTTTCTGTGATATCCTCCATGGTGCAGTAATCGAGCATCTTATCCAGTGCAGTTTTCTCAATCAATAGCTTAATGATAAACATTTTATTACGCATGGTATCCGTAAAGTCAGAAAAGGGATGGGGTGCTGTACAGCTTAGAAAAGCCTCATTACTAACTTGCACCACTGTTATTCTTTTAAGCTTAAACAAACGAAAATCCTGCTTCTTTACAGAATAACCTTGCAAATACCAACTGTACCTTTGAATACGAGGCGATTAGGTTTAACAGAGATATTCTCTTCTTTTCCCCTGTGTCCAAAATAAGTTAAGCTTGATATTTCCATTCTGCAAGCTTTATAGTGCTTCAACACATTTTTTCATTCTGCTTTCTTTGGTAATGCATTTATCATTTTTTATAATTATTTTATTTCACTGACAATGGGATGTCAACAATACACTGTTATAATAATACCTTCTTTCTATTTCAGGAACTTATAAGAACCGGGGCTGATAAAATAATTACAGAACAGATTCATTCAGGGAAAATCTATATCGGAGAGTCAGCCGGTTCCATCATTATGGCACCTGACATAGAGTACGTTACAGCTATGGATGATTCTACAGCAGCGGTTGATTTAGAGAACTTCTCATCCTTAAGTCTTGTACCCTTTTATCCACTGCCACATTATACGAATTCTCCCTTTAAGAAAACCGTAGAAAAGATAATATCAAAATATGAGTCTGCTTTAGCACTAAAACCTATCAGCAACTCACAGGTTATACAGAACTGTTGCATTAAAGATATATTTCAGGAAGAACTCCCAAGGCATTCATCCTGATTATCTTTTGCAACAGCTCTTTTAATATTTTTATAATCACTTATAAAATCATAATTATTATTACTAAAGAGTCATAAGTTTTAGTTGATTTAATATGCTAAAGTTAATTTTTATATACGATTTCAGGAAAAATACACAAAACAGGAAGAGCGAATGCGCCTATGGAAAGGGATAAGAAGCATGAGTCTTTCTGTTTTGGGTATTTTTCTGTCCGTATGACAACAAAACAAAACTTTTGATTCTTTAATATTATTATAACTTCTTTAATTCCACCCATTCAATATCCATACCTTGTTTCAGTTCCTGAAGTTCCAGCTTATAAACACCTTCACTTAGCTCTGCTTTTACAAGCCTTTGTTTCATCCAGTGACCATCTGTTCCGCCGGTCTGAATAGTCGCAACCTGACTTCCGTTTAAGAATAGACTGCAAGAAGTCTGTGCCAGTTCACTGCCAAAGGATCTTACGCTTACCATAAGTCTGTAAATACCTTTTTCCTTTACCTTTATCAGTGCCTTTGTGTCAGGATGGATAGAAACAAAAGTATCCTCTTCAACAGCAATTGCACTGACATCAACTATAGTTGAATCCGCTTTAACTACCACTGCCTCTTCATCAAAGCTTTCTTCTCTGTTAAACGCAGGTGCCTTTATAATAAATTTGCAGATGTTTTTTGCACAGCGCTGTAATTCACCTCTGGTTAAGGTTCCCTGCTCAAGTGCCTCCATAGTCAGATCTTTGTAGGCATTCACTTCCGCTCCAAAGTTACTGACAACCATGTACAGATCATTCTGAGCACTTACCATATAGTGAGTATTCTTTCTGTCCGCAGGAGTACCAGCCTGTCTTCCGTTTGCCACATCGTTCATGATAGCCCACCAGTCAGTCATTACAATTCCTTCAAAACCCCATTCGCCTCTTAGGATTGTAGTGTTCAGATCATAGTTAGAAGCTGACCAATGTCCGTTAATAGGATTATAAGAGGTCATAACTCCGTTGGCTCCACCTTCCTTAACTGCTATTTCAAAGCCTTTCAAATAGATTTCTCTTAAAGCACGCTCAGATACTACTGCATCAACTTTCGCACGGAACTTCTCCTGGTTGTTGCAGGCAAAGTGCTTTAAGGTAGCATTAGAGCCGCCCTTCATAATTCCCTTAACCACTGCACTGGCAAATTTACCGGTGATAAGCGGATCCTCGGAGAAATATTCAAAGTTACGTCCGTTTAAAGGACTTCTGCGGATATTCATACCGGGTCCTAACAGCATATCAATGGAGTTGCTTAATAACTCTTTGCCTTCCAATACGTATAGTTCTTCAATCAGCTCTGTATCCCAGGTTGCAGCTAGCAGTGTTCCGATTGGAACCTGAGTTGCCAAATAACCGCCGTCCATACGGATACCTGAGGGTCCATCGGAAGTGCAGGCAAGCGGTATACCATATCCAAGCAAACTGTCTGTTACACCACCAAAGGCAGAAGCAGTTCCCGGTGTAACCATTGGATGACACATGCCTTCGCCTCTAACCAAAGCCGCAAGATCTTCATTGGTAAGCTGAGCAAGAAATTCGTCCATTGTATTTTTTCCGGCTGTTGTATCTTTTAAGGTTATGCCTTTATTACCTGTAAAGCTATATTCCTTCGGAAGATTCTTCTTTATTCTTTCCTCTAAGGAGTATGAACGCTTTGGTACATCTTCATAAGCGATCTCATAAGTACCATTTTCCTTCTTCCTACCCGGTTTGATTCTTGTAAAGCCTTCAACAGGTGCCATAGCCTGTTGCAGACTTTCCACCACATTCAAGTTCCCGACGATAAAGCTGTCATTTCCATCTACTGTTACCAATGCTGTGTTTCTAAGGCTGTTACCGACATGCAGACGGTACTCACCTGCTTCTAAGACATAGGAATAAGCATTTCCAGTAACACCACTGTCATCATATGCTGCCATTACGGAAACAGGCATTGTAATAGTTACAACTTCTTCTTCCTTTGGCTTAAGCAGACCGGTCTTAGCAAAAGCTCCAAGAGCTTTGACAGGGCGTCCAAGCTTTCCCTGAGGAGCTTCATAATATACCTGCACTACTTCCTGCCCCGCATATTCCTCTCCGATATTCTTAACCTTCGCCTGGATAGTAAGATAATTCATACCATTAATCTTACTGGTTTCAGCCTTTAAATCAGAAATAGAGAATTCTGTATAGGATAATCCAAATCCGAACTCATAATGTACTTTTTCAGGGCAGAAGGTTTCAAAATAACGATACCCTACGTAAATATCCTCCTGATACAGATTACTGATTTCACCGCCGTAATTTATAGTGGAGGGATAATCTTCTATAGAGAACGCAATAGTGTCAGTAAGCTTACCGCTGGGAACTACATCACCTGCAAGTACGTCAGCAATTGCATTACCGCCCTCCATACCTCCCTGCCAGGAATAGATAACGGACTTAATGGGGTATTGATAATCAGTCTGGTCAAGCCAGCTCATATCAATAACATTTGATACATTTAATACAACTGAAACCTCTTCAAAATACTCGGTCACTGCCTTTAACATTGCCATCTCATCATCGGTTAATTCATAGCTGCCAGATGCATCGGCATTATCTTTATCCTCTCCTGCAGTACGTCCGATTACAATAAGTGCTTTATCAGATACCTTTCTAGCTTGTGCCACCAGATCACTTGAAAGAGGCATTTCTGTCTGATTCCAGGGTTCTCCTGCCCAAACACCTCCGCCATTGTCAAAGGGGTTACTTTCAATCCAATTCTCATAAATCGCTGCCAGTTCTTCATTTACATGAATATGTTTTTTACTTCTCAGACCGTCAAGGAGATTGGTGGTATAAGAAACATTAACACTTCCTCCTGACCCTGTTCCGCTTCTGTAATAATTCTTCTGAATTCTTCCGAATACAGATACCCTCTCACCTGTCTTGATTGGGAGTACTTTTCCTTCATTCTTAATAAGAACGGCTCCTGCTCCTGCTGCCTTCCTGCTAAATTCTGCAAATCCTTCCAAAGGGATTCCGGTCTTCTTCTGACTCATTCGTATTCCTCCTGCTGTAGTTACAATCGTCATTTTATATTCTGTAATTAGACACATTAAATTGTCTTTCTTTTTAGACTCAACGTTTATAATAATTTAACTATCAAACTAATGTCAATATACAAAACGATAAAATATAAAAAATGCTGCTTTTTGTCGCATTCATTCTTCATAAGAGAAGGGTGCTCTTATGAAAACAAAAGCACCCTATTCTAACATGCATCTATTATCTTTATTCTATATAAGTTAAAGTTGAATTTTTAATTTTTCATTCAAAGGTAAAAAAGCCGGAATATATCAGCTCTTTTACCTGGAAAGTCAAAGTTTAATTCACTTAGTATAGTACTACACTTACGGGATAATGATCCGATAAAAAGACTCCTTCCACACAATCAGTCCATCTGACTGATTCTTTGCAGCTAAAAGCTTTATCCGCAAGAATATAATCTATCTTTTCTTCATCTTTTATTCTGCCATAGTCATGAAAAGTGCCCGCCAGACTCTCCGTACAATCATAAAGTCCTTCATAATTCTTTAATACTGAAAGTTCTTCCGAATCCGGAAGGGCATTAAAGTCTCCGGTCAGAACAAAAGGGATATTACCAAGATAATCTGCTTTACTGATTCTTTCCATTATAAGGCTTAATCCCTGTCTTCTGGCATCACTGCCGATATGATCGAGGTGAGTATTATACACCCTGAATACTTTGGCAGTTTTAATTTCCTGTAAATATAATACGGTGCAGGTTCTTGGGCACTCACTCTGGTTTGAATAGCGGCTGCCGGGAACCTCCGGTGTATCAGACAACCAGAAGACTTCCATCTTCACCATATTAAACAGCTCCTTACGATATCCAATACAGGTCTGTTCGTTTTCAAGATTACTGTCTCTGCCGCAGCCAATTACATAATAATCTGTTAGGTTGCTTTTTAACCATTCTGCCACATGAGGAAGTACCTCCTGAAAGCAGAGTATATCCGGTTGTTCATCTTTAATTTTCTTCTCTATCAGATCTTTACGGTTCACAAAATTATTGTCACCGTCCTGACCATAATCACAACGTATATTAAATGTTACTATCTGCATTTTTACACCTACTTTTATTGTCTTATCGTATTACCTGCCATTTATAATCTGAGTGTCAAAATTATTGCTTCCATATGAATACAGGCAAATTGCGCAAAGCAGAAAGAACGAATGCGCCTATGGAAAGGTATTAGAAGTCCTTTCTCCGTATGTTTTATGCTTTATTATAAAACAGATTGTCTGAGCGAAGCGAGTTGTCTGTTTTATAATATGCCAAGCAAAAAACATACAGAGAATTAGGACTTCTTATACCTTGAAATCGAAGCATGAGTTTTTTCTGCTTTGCGCACTTTGCCGTCCCCTTGTGAAAAACTGACTACTGACACTCGTATCATTTATGCACTACTATACAGGAACCCCTTTTTAATAACGAAGAGTCAAATACCATATGCTTGGTCTCTCCGCCCTGAAGCATATCAAAAAGCACCTCAACACTGGATAATGCCATCTGTTCCGCTGGCTGTGATACAGTATCGATAGAAGGATGATAGAATTCTGCCTCTTCGATACCATCAAAACCAATAATGGATATGTTCTCAGGTATCTTTAAACCGCTGGTCAGTATTGCTTTTGAGGCACCGATTGCAACGATGTCAGCAAATGCAAAAACAGCTGTCATATCTTTATTCTGTGCCAAAAGCTGTTTCATCATTTTAAATCCAAAATCATAACCTGAAAGGGATGAAAATTCCGATGCCACCAAGGAGGAGTCAAAAGGAATATTATATTGTTCCAATGCCCTTAAATAACCCTTAAAACGCAGGGAGTTCGGGGTCATTTCATCACCTGGGGCATTCATGATAAATCCGATTCTTCTGTGGCCTAAGGAAATAAGGTATTCCACTGCTTTAAAAGCTTCCAGTTCATCATTGATACGGACACTGGAATAACTTTCAAGAGAAATTTCTTCGCCCGCAGAAACTGTCAGGAATACACAGGGAATCTTCAGGGCTTTGAACTTCGCTTCTGTATAATTGAAGGAACCTCCCATAATTATTACACCCTGCAGATTTCTGTCTTTTGTTTCAGAAATTGCAATGTCGAGCTCATTTTGGAGTCTTGTTACATTTTGGATGATCAGCTGATAGCCACGTAAGGAAACTTTCTGCTCAATCACATTGATCATTTTCTGAAAAAATGGATTGGTTATTGATTTTACCAGAAGAGCAATACTTTTTGACTGATTGGACTTTAAGTTTCTTGCACTGTTATTGGGAACATAATTATATTCCCGAACCACTGCCATGACTTTTTCCCTGGTTTTTGGACTTACCGGTCCTGAATTGTTTATAACCCTCGATACTGTTGTAATTCCTACCCCTGAAAGCTTGGCAATTTCTTTAATCGTTACTTCCATAATCCTCATCCCATACTTTTTTTTATTTATCAATACTAACAATGTTAACCTAACGCTAATGTCCACAAATTTTTACATAATTACTAATTATACACAATATTAAAAGTTTTGTCATCTACTGATTATACAAGCTTTTTATTAGATGAACAGAAAATTGGCAGGAAGTGCATCCCTGCCATTTTTCCAGTTATTAACTTCGCTTAAATCTTAGACTCCTTATTTGGATGCATTGTAAGCAGCCCACTGCTTATTTGCTTCTTCAAGTACTGTATCAATTCCTGCAGCTTTTAGCTGTTTCCTGTACTCAGCAACTGCTTCCTTAGGATCTTGTGAAGTCTTGCCTAAAAGAATCTGGATACCGAGCTGAGAATCAAGAGTGGAAATAATAGATAACTCAGTAGTGATAGGTGTACTGTCAAAACTAAATCCTACAAATGGATCTTCAATAGCAACTTTAGCCCATTCATCATTCAATGTATAACGGCGGGGATCTTCAGTAGCCTGAGGAATATTTAAAGCATCTGTACGGAATGCCCATGCAGCAAATCCACCACCGTTTTTCGTAGCATCAAAGCCATCAGGTTGCGTAATTTTGCCATCTTTTAAAACATACTGATTACCTTCAATACCATACTGGAATAAGTCATAGCATTCTTTATCTGTCATTAATTTTTCAATTACCAGTAATGCTCTTTCAGGATACTTGGAGTTCTTGCTGATTGCTGTAGCAGCACCAACACCGGTAGCCTTTACAATTTTTCCGTTTTCTTCAGGGAAGCTGTAGAATTCAGAATCAACACCGGGTAATTTTGTTAACTGATTTCCATAGTTACCAGTCCAGTCAGGCTGATGGCTGATGTAACCTGCAGATAAACCGTTGTAGAAGTTATCCTTATCATCCTGTGATGCAGATAAAATATCCTTTGACCAGTAACCTTTTTTAGCCCACTCATTCATCTTAACAGCAAATGCTTCGAATTCATCAGTAAATGCCGGGTGTATAATCTTGCTGGTATCAGCTTTATCAGCTGCTAAGTATAATCCTGAGGTAGGAATTCCTGGCGCATTAAGCCATCCACCGGTGGTTGCGATAAACATTCTGTAAAGATCGTTTGCTAAGTTTGAACTTCCGTTTAATGGAGTCCAACCGTCAGCTACTGCTGCATCCATGTATTTCTCCATGTCTGCAATGGAGCTGATAGAAGTAACACCATACTTATCCATTAAGTCTTTACGGCTTACAAAACCATAAGCAGTATATTCAGAATAATTGTTTGGTACGGCATAAATTTTTCCGTCAACTTTTACATTATTCCATTTTTCTGCCAGTTCAGTATTTAAGGCAGGTGTGTATTTAGAAATCAAGTCAGTAATATCATAGAGTGCATCCTGCTTAACAAGTGTAGAATAAGGAACATTTGCAGTGGATGATACATAAGCCATATCAAACTGCTCTCCTGATGACCACAATAAGGGATATTTAGTTGCGATATCGCCCCAGTCGATATACTTAACTTCAATGGTGGTATTGATGCTTGCTTTTAACTTTTCATTTAACTTAGCAAGTATATCTTTATTGGCAACACCTTCGCCGCCCCATAAGTAAAGAACAAGATTCACTTCCTTTGAGGTATCCACTGTTCCGTTATCTGTTGTTTCTGCCCCATTGTTTTCTGTAGTGCCGGAATTGCTGTTATTGCTGTTGTTGTTCTTACCGCAACCTGCAAGCATTCCCACTGACAAAACTACCACTAATAACATTGCAATAATTTTCTTCATGTTATTTCCTCCTAATATTTTTTTATATATATAATAAGCTGTTATAGCAGCATATTACCTGACTTATATATCATTGCTTTACTAAATTATCCTTTTACAGCACCTATGGTTAAACCACTTACAAAATATTTCTGGACAAAGGGGTATACCAGAATTATTGGGCCAATTGCTGCTACCGCTGTCGCCATTTTAATAGATTCCGACGGCAGATCTGCAGTATTAATGCTTAACCCCTGCTGTACAAGAAGCTGTACATTAGCCTGGCTTACAATCTTTTGTAAGAAGTACTGCAAAGGATACTTATTGGTTGACTGTATATAAAGCATAGCGTTATACCATTCATTCCAATAACCAAGTGTTAAGAATAATCCGATGGTTGCCAGAGAAGGCTTTGACAAAGGCATAAATATCTTCCAGTAAATCCTGAAATCACCGGCACCGTCAATGGCAGCTGATTCATATAAAGAATCCGGTATTGACTTCATAAAGTTTCTCATAAGGAAGATTGACCAAGGGCTCATAAGCCCAGGTAATATCATGGACCAGATATTATCCTTTAATCCAAGTCCATTTACCATTAAGATATAGCTTGGAATCAGACCACCGCTAAATAGTGTAGTAAAGTAAATAAAGAATGAAATCTGATTACGGTATTTAAAATCATTTCTGCACAATACATACCCTGCCATAGACATAAGAAACAATCCAAGTAAGGTTCCGACTACCGCAAGGGTTATCGTCGTCTTATAAGCATTCATAAGATTTGTAATATTGCCACCTAGAAATTCATAGGCGCTGAAACTGATATTCTTTGGTATTATTTTATAACCTTCTGTCAGGATTTCTTTTTCACTCATAAAGGATGAGGATATCAGTAAGAGAAAAGGAAACAGACATATTAAAGCAAAAACAGTTACCAATATATAGAAGACGGCTTTCATTATTTTTACGTCTTTGCCCATTGGTTTTTTATTTGTTATCTTTTTCGAATCACTCATTTGACACCTCCTAAAACAACGCGCTGTCTGGCTCTATTTTCTTAACGACAGCATTTACTAACAGCACGAGTATCAATCCGAAAATTGACTGGTAGAAACCAACTGCTGCACCTTGTGAGAAATTAAACTGACCTACCAGACTCCGGAATACGAATGTATCAATAATATCGGTTTGCGGAAATAATACTGAATTAGTACCAATCAGGTTATAGAATAAATCAAAGGAACCCTTTAATATGCCACCTAAACCGAAGAGGAAAAGTAATATAACCGTAGCTTTTAGTAATGGTATGGTGATATAACGGATCTTTTGTGTAGGGGATGCACCATCAAGGGCGGCAGCTTCATAAATATCTGCACTGATACCTGTAATTGTCGCCAGGTATATTATCATGCCGTAACCTGTTTGATTCCACACCTTAAAAAATACTATAATGTATTTCCAGATTCCCTGATCCGAATAAAAATCATGTTTCTCAAGTCCTATATTGACCAATAATGTATTTATAAAACCATGATCATAATTAAATAAGTTATATGCAAAAAAGCCTACAATAACCATGGAGATAAAATACGGCAGCAGGATAACCGATTGTGATATCTTTTTGAACCATTTACTTCCAAGTTCTGATATCATAATAGCAAAAGCTACTTGGAACAGGTTACAAAAAGCCAAAAAAGCAAAGTTGTACAGCAAAGTGTTTTTAGTGATACGCCATAAATCACCTGTCTTTGCCAGAAATTCAAAATTCTTGAATCCAACAAAATCGCTGCCGAAGATGCCTTTACCTATACTGTAGTCAACAAATGCGATATACGCACCCGGCATAGGTATGTAAGCAAAAATAACAAAGTAAACGATAATCGGTAAAATCATTAAGAACAAAACACGCTTGCGCCCTACTTCGCGAAAGAAGTTCTTAAAATGGATTGTTAATTTTCCCATATAAAATCCACCCTTCAATTCATTTTTTAGATATACTTACTATTGTATCCAATTAATCAATGAAAACTACTCCACTCTTTGTGCCTTTCTTTCATGGAATCGTTTCCATTAACAAATCAAATTGTAATTTATGTGAAAATTATAATCTTACATTCGGTCTTTGTCAATATATTTTGCATTATTATTTTCATAAAATATTTTAGTTTTTATCATATATTGTTTATATTTTTGGTATTACTTCATTATAATGTCTAAAAATTTCACAAATAAAATGATAGAATTATCGTCTTCCCATTGACAATTATACATGTCAACGATATAATATTTTCAATAATCCATTATTTATGGTATCGTTTTCACTTTCAGTATCAACAGCTGTTTTTGCTGGAAATTGATCATAATAAATGCAGTTATTGCTTAAGTAGAAAGGACCTGACTCTATGAAGTTATTCGAAAACCTATATGAGTTTCAAAAGGGTAAAACAACCTATCGTTTTCTGCCCACCGGTGATATCTTTGATTTCACCCATCAAGGCACTATGTTAAATGAGTTTCGCGGAAATGCGAAAGACGGCTCACCAAACAACATATATTTGAGAATCTACAAAGATAATTCTGTCAGCGCACATCCTCTATTAGGAATCCGCTCAAACTCCGTTCTGAAAAAAGGAGAAAATACACTTATCCAAACTGGTACAGTGGAAGGAATCCATTATGAGGTAACTTTTTATGGACTTGAGGGAATTTGGTTCTGGGAAGTTAATCTGAACGGCAACGGAGAGACTGTAGATTTATTATATGGCCAGGACATTGGCGTATCTTCTGCAGGCGGTGTACTCACCAATGAGCTCTATGCTGCGCAATATCTTGGACACAGTATTTTTCATACAGAGAATGGCTATACGGTATGCTCCAGGCAGAATCAGGATCAGGGCGGCAGTTACCCCTATTTAAGACAGGGTTCCGTCGGCATACCGATCCTTCATTATGCTACTGATGGTATGCAGTTCTTTAAGACTTCTTACAAAGACAGTGATATACCTGAGGCACTAACCAAAGATCTTCCGGATGTGAACTATCAGTTCGAATTTTCCTACACAGCTCTGCAGACAGAGAAATTCTTATTAACGGCTCCTGTTAAAACAGCTTTTTACGGACTTGCAAAAGAAAACCATCCGAAAGCAATTGAAGGTGTAGAATTCGAAGAAGAAATAGTAAAGACATATGCCAGCCTTACAGCAGAGACAACAAATCCCTGCCCCGCTGTGACCATCAGACCTGAATTCGGCACTCCCTATTCCTCCCCTTCCCTCACAAAAGAGGAAATATCTTCACTCTTTCCTGACCGCGTATTAGAGGAATATGAAGAAGATACCCTCCTCTCCTTCTTCACAAAAGATCACAGTCATATTGTTACTAAGGAAAAAGAGCTTCGTACAGAGCGCCCTCACGGAACAATATTTATGACCTGCCCCGATGTGCTGAAGGAACGCAGCAATGAAACCGAAATGAACCATAATAATATGGCAAGTACAGCCTATATGTATGGTTTATTCAACGGGCAGACGATTCTTGGAAACACTTCCTTTCATAAACTCTTATCTACATCAAGAGGGCTTTTGAATATTCAGAAAAACTGCGGACAGCATTTGTATATCAAACTGTCTGACACATATAGACTGCTCACTCTACCCGCCCTCTTTGAAATGGGTATGAATTATGCAAGATGGTATTACGTACTGCCTGGCGATATGTTAAGAATTACTTCTTATACTGCTGCCCATAGCCCTAATGTAGTTCTTGAAGTTTTAAGTCTTCAGAATCAGTCCTATGATTTTATCCTGACAAACCAGTTGGTATTAGGAGAAAATGAATACTCCAGGGAGGTAGCCTTTGACAAGCTTAAAAACGGATTACGTTTTAAAGATATTACAAAGGAATACCCGGAACTTCACTATGATATGCTCTTTACCGGTGCCAAATGGGAGATCAGTGATGATCGTATATTTTATAATGATGGACTTGCAAGAGACGAGAGCTTCCTAACCGTTAGTTTAAAAGAAACTTCTGAGTTTAACTGTATCATAAAAGGTATAACAGACGGTAACTTTACAGAGGAAAGACCAAGCCTTTCATTTGAAGAAGAAAAAGCAGCTGCCTTAGATTATTACAGTACTTTAAACAGAAGTTTCCATCTAACTGCGGATAATAAGGAAATTGCTACCCGTGTTGAGATTCTGAATCAGACCTCCTGGTGGTATACCCACAATGCCATGATTCACTTCGCTTCACCTCATGGTTTAGAGCAGCCGGGCGGTGCAGCCTGGGGAACCAGAGATGTCTGCCAGGGTCCTATGGAGTACTTCCTTATGACACAGAACTATGAGCTTGCCGGCAAGGTACTCTTAAATATCTTCTCCCACCAGTATGCTTCTACTGGCGAATGGCCTCAATGGTTTATGTTCGACCGCTATAACATCGATGCCGGTGAATGCCACGGAGATGTAGTATTTTGGCCGCTTAAGTGCATAGGTGATTACCTGGAGGCTTCCGGTAATTATGAACTGCTGCAGGAAACAATTCCTTATGCAGATGAAAAGACTTCGAAAGAATCACTGCTCCTTCACATAAAGAAAGCCTATGAAGCTATTCAGGAACGCTTTATAGCTGATACCGGTCTTATCACTTATGCAGGCGGAGACTGGGATGATACCCTTCAGCCGGTGGATCCCGAAATGCGTGAGCATCTGGTAAGTTCCTGGACAGTGGCACTTGCCTACCAGACACTGAGACGTCTTGGTAAAGCTCTGCTCTTTACCGATAAGAATTTCGCTGATGCTCTTACCAAAAACGCTGATAAGATTGAGAAAGATTTCAATACCCTGTTGATTAAAGATGAAATCATTCCCGGTTTTGTACGTTATGATAACGGAGATATTAAATACATGCTCCATCCTAGGCAAAGAACTGAAATTCCCTGACGGTGTACATTTAATGAATCGTCCTGCCAGCTACAAAGGCGGTGTCAGCAAACTCTTTAAGAGAGCGGAACAAGCTGCCAATGTAGGAAGGGAAATCAGTCTTTTATACACCCATGCCCATATTCGTTACCTGGAGGCCTGCGCAAAGCTGGGTGACGGAACTACTGCCTGGGACAGCTTATTTACCATTAATCCTGTCCTCATTAAGCAATCCGTTCCAACTGCCTGCTTAAGACAGAGCAACCTGTATTTCAGCAGCTCTGACGGTATGTTTATGGATAGATATGATTTTTCTGAGAACTTTGACAAATTAAAATCCGGCGATATTCCGGTAAAAGCAGGCTGGAGATTATACTCCAGCGGCCCTGGAATATATCTGAACCAGCTGGTATCCAATATATTAGGTATCCGTTTCCTGCCTGATGCCCTGGTCCTCGATCCTGTACTTCCCGCAGAACTTAATGGCTTAGAGCTTACCCTTGCTTGCTTTGGCAAAGAGATAACTTTCCATTATCATATAAATTCAGAAGAAAATGCAAATACTAATTCTTCTGAGCGTTTAACTGTATATGCTGATGATACCCTTATAGACAGCGAGACAATGCCTAACCCTTACCGTAAAGGTGGAATAAAGATATCTAAGAACACACTGGAAAAGGATTTTTCCGAAATTAATATTTTTGTAAGGCTTCCTTAAATCCGAAGTACCTTATACAAGTTGAATCAAGTTCTTTATACCTTTTCAACCGCAAAAAGACCATAAATTTAGCCTTCTTGCAGTTGGAAAGGTTAACAACTGCAATTCAACTTATATAGAAAGGAAATTCAATGAAAATCTATGATACAAAGGAATCCAGGCTGCTTCTTGCAAAAGAGCTGGCTGCCGAAGGAATCGTACTTTTAAAAAATGATAATTCTCTGCTCCCTCTAAAACCCGGCACTCCCGTCGCAATATTCGGACGTGCACAGCTGGATACTCTGATTGGCGGAAGCGGCTCAGGTGCCTCCACCTCAGAGGATACTACACTGATACTAGACGAATTTAGAAAGACAGGCCTTAAAATTGATTCCAGTCTGGAAGCTTTTTACCGCAGTGCCCTGAAAGCCGAAAAGGAGAAAGCTCCTGCTCCCGAAGAAGAACGAGCCAAGTTCACAGAACTCCTAAACAGCGGTATGATATATGAGATATTTGGAAAATATAAACCACCTGCCGAGGAATATTCTGTTCCAGAGGAACTGATTGCAGATATCTCCTCTGCTCAAACTGCTGTTTTGATTCTTGGCAGAGGCTCCGGTGGTGAAGAATGTGACCGTAGAATTGATGAGGATTACTATCTCACTGCTTCAGAAAAAGAATTACTGCATAAGGTTGCTTCTCATTTTAATCAGGTAGCACTGGTCCTAAATGTAAATGGCTATATTGATTTAAGCCTGATCCAGTCCTACTCTTCCATTCACTCCCTCCTCTTTCTAGGTACTGCCGGAGAGCAAGGAGCTGCTGCACTGGCAGAGGTTGTAACCGGCAAAGTTACTCCAAGCGGTAAACTGCCTTCCTCTATGGCATATTCCTATGAGGCCTATCCGTCAGCAGAACTTTTCTTTACCGATAAGGACAGAGCAGATACGATTTTGACCTATGAAGATTTTGGACTGTCTGCAGTTGACAATCACAGTACCGGCTTTACAAAGAGCCCTGTTGCTCTTTACAAAGAAGGCATTTATGTAGGTTACAGATACTTTGATACCTTTAACGTCCCTGTTATATATCCTTTCGGACACGGATTATCCTATGCAGATTTTCTCATAGAGAATTCCTATGTAAGCCGGGAAAGAAATAATTTCCTGGTAAATGTTAAAGTAACCAACCAAAGTGACAGTTATTCTGGCAAGGAGGTTCTTCAGCTCTATGTTAGCGCTCCCTCCATTCTCCTTGAAAATCCTTATCAGGAGCTGTTGACCTATGTAAAAACCATAGAACTTAAGCCTAAGGAATCAAGAGAGTTTACTCTAAGTTTCTCCTTAAAAGAACTAGCACACTATGATGAAGCTTCTGCAGCATATATCATTGAGAAAGGGTCTTATTTCCTTCGACTGGGTAACTCTTCCCGTAATACACATATTATCGGCAAGATACAGGTAACAGAAACAATCGTTACTGAGCATATTACTAATAGACTGGGACTTGCTACTGCTAATAAGGATAAGCTTACTTTCTTAAGCAATAAAGGTACAACTCCTTATTCCTATGAAGGTGAAACAGATGAAAAAGACAATGCTCCCTGCCTGCTTACTCTCAACCAAACGATATTTGATACAACGATAGCAGCTTTTACTGAAACGAATAGCAACAACACAAACAAAGTAAACACTCCGACTGCTTCACCTGCTGGCAGTAGTTTATACTCAACAGGAAAACTTCCTACCCTAAAAGATGTCAGAGACGGTCTCCTGTCAATGGAAGCTTTCGTTAATCTTCTATCCGTTGAGGAACTGGCGGTGTTGTTAAATGGCTATGGACCCGGACTTCCTTTTGGCGGTATGGGCGGTAAATACTCTTCTACCATTCAATATGAAAATGGCAGTGATATTGCTGTATCCACTCATCCAACAGGTTTCCCAGGTTATATTTCTCCGGCTCTTGAGAAATACGGTATTCCATCTGTCTTTTACAAAGATGGTCCTGCAGGAGTTCAAATGACTGCCTGGCCAACAGGCATATCTATGGCCTGTACCTTTAATAACGAACTGTTACAGGAATTTGGCGCTGCTTGTGCCAGTGAAGCTTTGGAATTACAGGTTGATAGTTGGCTTGCACCGGGAGTTAATTTACAGAGAAATCCTATCGGCGGCCGTAACTTCGAATATTATTCTGAAGATCCCAGACATACAGGCTTCTGTGGTCTCTACATTACCCTGGGAGCTGAGGAAGCAGGTGTAAGCACCTGTCCAAAACACTTTGCCTTAAACGAACAGGAAACTTACAGAAGAGGCAGTACGAAGAATTCCTTTGATGCTCTTGATTCCATTGTAGAGGAACGTGCTGCCAGAGAACTGTACTTAAAGCCTTTTGAAATGGTTATCAAGAACAGTAAGGTTTCTACTATTATGACTTCCTTTAACAAAATCAACGGTATTTTCGCAGCCGGTAATAAAGAACTCTGCGAAGGTATCTTAAGAGAAGAGTGGGGTTATGAAGGTATTGTCGTAACTGACTGGGGTGATATGGACATTGTTGTAGATGGCGCAGATGCTATTGCCGCAGGAAATGATATTATTATGCCCGGAGGCCCTCCGGTTATAAACCAGGTACTAAAAGGCTATGAAGAAGGTCGTGTTACTCTTAAAGACCTGCGAACATCAGCTAAAAGATTCCTTCACTTTGTAATGAACAGTAACAGCTGTAAGAAATACTGGGAAGAAGTAAAAAACTGATAATTGTATCAAATATTTCATCCAATTTGAAGTCGTTTATGATGAAAGATTATTTTGTATTGACCCACAATACTTTATAATACTGGATACACATAACCCCAAGATATTTCAATCGCTTCATTTCAAACAATGTAGTTTAAATTCATCCGGAAAATGGCTCAGAAGCATGAAAATGCTCTGGGTCAATCCTTCCTGATTATACCTACGAAGGTGAAGACCCAATTCTGAAACTTGTATATGAATCAGAAACACAAATGAACGCCAACAAGAATTTAGGCTTTCTTATCCTTGCTCCGTATATTTGGGATTATTATACAGAAGGTACCAGAATAAAAGTCTTTGCAACCATATCCTATTCCTATTACAATCTTTATGGTTCAAACTTATCGGTCAACTACAGTAAAATCATTCCGGTTGCGATTACCTACCGTAAGAACTTTGATGGAAATTATTATATGGAAACTTATTCTGTAGCTGAAGACGGAAGTAATTTTAATACATCCATCAGAGATTTCTGCACAACACCTGAATCTAATAAGGATATACCTGGGATTCACATTTTAAGCCTTCGAAATTTATCATTTACATAAGAAAACCAAACACTAAACTTTAACTATAAACAATATGATTCAAAATAATATATCGGATATATAAGCTCGCCCTTTTGATTTCAGGCCCACAGCTTATATATCCGATATTTATTTTATATAATTATTTACTTCTATAAACCGTAAGTTTATAAATCTTCCATTGCTATTGCTTCAATGCGATGTACCAGCATATCTATTGCTATATCATTAAGACCGCCTCTGGGGATGATAATGTCCGCATATTTTTTGTATGGTTCTACGAAAAGTTCATGCATGGGCTTCACGGTTTCTGTATACTGCGTTATCACGGAATTCAGATCTCTCCCTCTCTCATTTACATCCCTTTTAATTCTTCGAATCAATCTTTCATCGGCATCGGTATCCACAAATACCTTTATATCCATCAATTCTCTTAATTTCTCATTCTCAAATATCATGAAACCATCGAGTATAATAACTTTTGCCGGATTAACTCTCTCCGTTTCCTTTAAACGGGTATTCTCAATATAAGAGTAAACCGGTCTGTCTATCCCCTCACCTTGTTTAAGTTTCTTAATATCCTCTATTAAAAGATCTGTGTCAAAAGCATCCGGATGATCGTAATTAATCTTCGTCCTTTCCTCCGGTGACAGCTCAGAAAAAGGTTTATAATAATAATCGTGGCTAAGAAGTACCACCCTATCGACGCAAATATTCTGCAAACGGTTAACGACGGTGGTCTTTCCAGAAGCAGAACCTCCTGCAACACCGATAACAACTATGTTTTTCATTTGTTCCTCCAACTAATACATCACACAAACGTGAATAATTCTTTTATCAGAATATAGTACTACATCCTCATATATAAAATCAACCTTCTAAGCAGAATTTTAGCTATTTGAACATAGCATTTTTTACCTGTTTAAGAATAAAACTTAACAACTTCTTTATAATCTTAAAAGTATGCTAAATCTAGTTTCTAGTTATATTTGAAGTCTTTATACTCAAAATTAAACGTTTGAAACTTAGATCATGTATTAATATTTATCAGCTTTTCCATTTAAGCAGAAGCGAGGAACTAGTAATTACTGCTACTGATCCGATATTATGTACCAATGCCCCTAATACGGGATTTAATATTCCTGTTATTGCAAGAGCAATTGCCAGGAAATTAAGAGCCATGGAGGCAGTCAGATTAATTTTGATTGTTTTCATCATCTGCTTTGAAAGTTTTAACAGATGAGGCAATTCCTTTATGTCATCACTGATAAATGCCATATCTGCCGCTTCAATTGCAACATCACTTCCAATGCCGCCCATAGCAATTCCTACATGAGCAGTTTTTAACGCCGGTGCATCATTGATACCATCACCTATCATGCAGACCGGTTCTCCCTTCTTTTCATAATCCTTTATATAGGACAATTTATCTTCCGGAAGACAATTTGTATGTATCTTTGAAATTCCAGCTTGGGTTCCCATATGAACACCTGCCTTTTTTTCATCTCCGGTTAACAGTAAGGTTGTTATACCTGTTTTATGTATTTCGCTTACAATGTCTGCTATCTGTGATCTCAAGGTGTCAGATAGGGCAATAAGTCCAACTGCTTTCTCTTCTATGGCCAGATATATAACTGTTCCGCCATCCTCTTTTGTGGCTTCACTTTCTTTCTTTAACTTCTCCGGTAATACGATAGTATATTCTTTTAACAGGCTCTCATTACCGGCGTATACACGTTTTCCATGACAGACAGCCGTAACTCCCATTCCTGTATGCATAATAAAATCTTCCGCTTCTGCTGGCGCAACTTCTGAAAGGCTATTATAGTGTTTAACAATCGCTTTACCTAAGGGATGTTCTGAACGCTGCTCTACCGCAGCTGCTATCTCTAACAGCTCATTAGCCGAAATATCCTCTATGGGCACAACTGCACTTACTGCAAGTCTACCATAAGTTATAGTGCCGGTCTTATCAAAAGCTATACACTTAACCTTTGACAGACGTTCCAGCGCGTCTCCTTCTCTGACTAAAATACCGTATTGGGAAGCGTTTCCGATGGCTGCCATAATTGCTGTAGGAGTAGCAAGTACCAAGGCACAGGGACAGAACACAACCAGAACTGTTACAGAACGAATTATCTCCCCTGTTGCAAACCAGGTTATTCCTGCTGATAATAATGCAATTACAACAATCCAAGTTGCAAAACGGTCTGCCAGACCCACAATTTTAGCCTTTCCGGCATCTGCAGATTCAACCAGCCGCACCAAACGCTGAAAAGAACTGTCTTCCCCAACCTTCTCTGCTTTCATGTCAAAGGAACCAAACTGATTGACTGTACCGGAGGATACCTTATCGCCTTCCTTCTTATCTACGGGAAGGGATTCTCCGGTCATTACTGACTGGTCAATGGAAGTCTGTCCTTTCAGAATCATACCATCAACTGCTATAGTTTCCCCAGGAAGAACCCTTAATATATCACCGGCTATTACTTCAGCCGCAGGTATTACGGATTCCTTACCGTCCTTTAGGAGTCTCGCAGTTGAAGGTGTCATCTTTATTAATCCTTCGATTCCGGCTCTCGCTTTGGCAACTGTACGTTCTTCCAGGTAAGCACCAATGGTCATAATAAATGCTACTTCACCAGCTGCAAAGGTTTCACCTATTATAACGGACGCAACCAATGCTATAGATACCAACACATCAGCTTTGATATCGAATTCTGTTATTAATCCGGTTACCGCTTCTTTTACAATAGGTATGCCGCATAGCAGAATAGCAAGCCAGGCAGCATCAACTGGAAGTCTGCCAATATCAAAAAAGCTGATAATCAATGCTGGCAGAGATATCACTAGAAATAAGACCGTTCGTTTCTCCCCATCTTTTAATATGTTTAACACGGTATTTGCTCCTTCCACTCTAAATACCCTTAGGGGGTATAAGTATATAAGCATTATACCCATAGGGGTATACCCTGTCAACGATTAATTTCTTGTCTTGAAATACCAATTGCCAGGTTTGTGCAATAATACAAACCCGGCAATGTGTTATAAATAGCTATTTCAATTAATTAAATTGAATCCTTAAGGCAGGCATATTGAAAAGGTGGTTGTGTTTGTAGATAAAAACCGTTTCTTACCTGTCCAACCCAATTCTGGAATATAGATTTCCAATCATTCTGGGCAAAGAAACTTGCTATAGGATCTGATGCGGTTGAATTCCATTCAAGTATTAAAAATGGTCCGATACCAAATGACCAGATTCCATTTTGTTCAACTCCTGTTTCACGAATAAGCAACAGGGGTAATCCATATTGATAAGCCATTGCAGGTTCTATCTGTGCGAAAGGGCTGCCCTCCCATGTAGAGCCTGTAAGGGGTTGGTTTAAGTTATTTTCTACGAAATCTACATTACGTTGTCTTAAATTCAAGGATACCATTCCATAACTGGATAATATCATTCGTCTGATATTTGTCAGCGGTGTCTCCGGATACTGCTCTGAAATAGGCAGTGTTCTGGGAAACAATAATGCTTCTTTGATTTGCAGGATGATGTTATCTACAAACAGCTGCTGAACCGAATTTAATCTGCTGGGATGGCTTAAAAACACAGGAATACGGTATAAAAGGCTGGATGCTTCTATCATTAATGCCGTTGGTTCAGTGTATTCACTATAATCAACTTCTTTTATTTTATTCGTGTTGTCAACACTCACAGCATTCACCTCCTTTCATAATAATTTATGAAAGAAGTTGAATGTATGTTACATATTTCGACATTTATAGAGAGGCAAGCGTGCAAAGGATGATTAGTATTTCACAAGGGGACGGTAAATTGCATAAACCAGAAAGAACTCATGCTTCGATTACAAGGCATAAGAAATCCTAATTCTCTGAAGATTTTGTGCTTGACATATTATAAATCAGATAACTCGCTACGCATGAGTACACTATGTGTACTCAAACAATCTGTTTTATAATATAGCACAAAATTTTCAGAGAAAAGGACTTCTAATGCCTTGTAATAGGCGCATTTCATTCTTTCTGGTTTATGCAATTTACCTGTTCTCATATGGTAGTAAGACTTTGACACTCAAATAAGTTTTTACTCATTTAAATAATTATGCTCTTGAATAGTTTTTTCAAAGAAATCAATTCAGAATTTAAGTGTTTATCAAATTATCTTACTGTATGATATCTGCTAATTGTATATCCTCCATACTCGTATAAGAATGATCAGCCTTCTCATAACCAGCGGCACTACCCACGGCAACAGCTACCGCTCCGGCTGCTTTTGCCGCATCGATACCAGCCTTGGCATCCTCCACTATGACACAATCAACAGGTGAGAGATTCAACAGTTTGGCAGCCACAGATAAGACAATCACCCAGATCGCACTGGAGAGCGGTTATCCAAATATTAAAGCCTTTACAGCCGCTTTTAAAGCCAATTTCGGTATTATTCCCACCCAATACCGGAAGATACTGAAAGAAACTGCTGCCATAGAAGATACCTCAGCAGATAATGACCTTGAGATATGATTTATTAAGTTTAGAATTCTAATGTTTTACGAGAGAATAGGTCTGCTTTCACTGTTGCCGTTCCATTATTTTACACATCTCTAAAGAGTAAAATAAAATTGCCGTATTTGCAGTTAAGATCAGACTCTTCGTCTGTCTTCTCTTGCAGATACGGCAACTTATGTTTAGGACATTCTGGAGAAATGCTCCACAGCTTTTGAAAAATTGGCTATGGTTTTATCTGCATCTCCGTGTTCTATACCTTCTTTTACACAATGATTCAAATGTCCCTCTAATACAATCTGTCCTACCTTGTGCAGAGCACTTTTGGCAGCATTGATCTGTATCAGGACATCTTCACAGGGTATATCTTCATCTACCATTTTGTCAATTGCTTTTATCTGACCCATTATCTTATTTAAACGTCTATGCAGATTTTCTGAATCCATGCACTGTTTCATAACAACCTCATTTCTGAATATCGAATCTATGTTGGATTGATAATCCTTATCTTTTCTGATACCTATAGGGGTATCTTAAAGTATAGCATGGAACCCTTTTTCCGTCAAGAAAGCAACAAGGCAGTCCCAAGCAGTTGCTTATACTGCTTTATCTGATGTTCCTGTAGCATATATACCTCTTTTCCTTCTGGAAATCCGAGCACAAGAAAAGCTTGCTTTCATTTCTCTAAATGAATTCTTTCTATAGGTTAGCATTCAATTCATTTCCTTCTTCTGTTTCTTAACTACCATTAAAATACAATTAAGAATGCCAAAACCTATTGCAATTAATCCTAATACCTGATACCCCTTAAAAATGCTTCTGTCCGCATACAGACTAAAGAGTAATCCAACAAACACAGAAACGATTCTTAGTATAAAAGAGAAAACTGACTCCATAGTAGCCCTTACACTGCTCTTGGTATGATGTTGGATGCATCCGCTTAACAGCGGTTCAACAAAACCATGCCAAATTCCTAAAAAGATTAATGGCAGCAATACCAAATAACTACGCAAGTGGCCGATCAGTACAAAGCCTCCTCCATATAAGAAAGGTATCAGACCAAAAAATAAAGTATAATTTATCTTCCGTTTCAGACGCTGTACCAATAAATTACCTGGTATTGTAAAAACACTATACAGAACTAAAATCCCACCAAATTACAGTACAGGTACATTTACTTCCTGCATTAGCAGCTGCCAGAACTCATCTACATAATTCCAGCAGGCACCAAGGACTAAGCCGTTCATACAGTAGAGAAAGAGCATACTGTTATTCTTGAGAAATACTCTTACTTCCCTATAGTAATCCTTTAAGGTCAGTACTTCCTCCCTATCCTTCCAGGTTCCTGTTGGTACTTCTGTTAAGAACAATAATAAAAGAAAAGCTGCAAGCTTGCTGCCTATTGATATCTGATAATTCAGTTCCATACCCATATGATACGCTGTATATGCCCCAAGAAAAGCAGCCATAACAGAACCCGCCGTAGCAATTGCTCTGAATCTGCCATAAACAGCTTCGTAATTATTATCCTTACCCTCTGCCGCAAGAGAATCATACATGATAGCCTGAAGACTTCCACTCTCCATAGCCGTACTGATTCCACCTAAAAATACTGCAACAGCAAACCACCAAAAACCATGTGCATTATATATTAATATCATTTCAATAACTGCCAGAAAACCTGCCACTATAAGCAGCTTCTTTCTGCCAAACTTATCTGCAAGCAGTCCTGAGGGTAACTCAAATACAGCTACAGATATTCCATATATAATCTCCGTAGCGACCACCATTGTGATCGACATTCCTCGTTCTGCCCAGAAGAGTCTTTCAATTACATAAGCCAGAATAAAACCGTCAAAAAAGGTAAAGGCATAAAGTAATATTATATTCTTTTTATATTTTACATTCATAATAATCCTCCTAAGAATTCATTCTGCTATAGAAGAATACTTAAGGAGGTGATCGTATATCAGGTAAGCAGTAGGCTTATCTGGGAGGTCTTAATAAAATCATAGTTTTCCTTTCCATCACATTTAGCTGGTATTATTATTGATTTGGTATTATTATTGATTATACAATAAAGCCCTGTAAAATTCCATAAAATTTACAGGGCTTTATTTTTATACGCTTTAAACAGTTGTAAGTTTTCCGTAAATTAATCTGTCACAATATTTTTCTTCTACCAGATAGTGATCTTTAAGTCTGCCCTCTAATAAAAATCCATTATTAAGAAGTATCTTACCAGAGCCTATATTTTCAGCTGCTACATTGGCATACAGCCTATGAAATTTCAAATTATTGAATACAAAATCGCTGATTAATGCAACACTTCTGCTTCCATAACCTTTACCCCAGGTATCCTTTCGAAATACATACCCTATTTCAGCATTTGCTGCTTCCAGATCCATATGAAAGAGCATTGCAGTTCCAATTATCTCACCTGTTTCTCTTAAGTAAACAGAAGCATATAGCTGGACTGATTCTATTTCTCTCTTTATCATAGTCTCCACATGCTGATAAGTCTCATCCTGATTTTTCATTAACCTCCAGCCAATATAACGTGAAACCTCCGGATCAGAAGCAAACTCATGGATAGCTGCTGAGTCAGCTGTCTTAAGTGCCTTAAAGCCTATTGTATCATCTCCCATACTATGGAAAATTCCAGCGTTTAATTTCACCGGATTAAAAGCTTGTGTAAATTTATCAACGGCTTCCTCTACGGATGATAAGAAAAAGATATCTTTACCCATATTGCATTCATAAATACTCTACGGATGATAAGAAAAAGATATCTTTACCCATATTGCATTCATAAATAAAATCCTTCAATGGTTTACTGGTATAACCGGAGTAATCACCCGTTATTGCTACCTTAATATTGTAATTGATAAATTTCTGAAGGATTTCACCTGCAAGACGGGTACTTAAGACAAAAAAATCCTCCGTTATACATTCCTTGGTTATAATCAGATAATTGCTGCCAGTTTCATACCAAACAGTTGCAAGGAGATCCAAAGCACTCTGGATATCCTTAATAACAAGCTCCTTTTCCTGTACTAATGCTATAAGTATGGAATTCTTTCTTATTGTTGTTATCCCCATTATCCTACTCCTTTTAAACAGTTTCATTTAGTATCTTTATGGTTTCCAGCATATCTTGGATAAAGTTAATACTGCCCCAGAGAAATATCTTTACAGTTCTCTCCTGTTCGTAGTATTTAACATTCAGCGTACAGCCTCTCAGCTTAAAGCCTCCTCCGTTCATATTCGCCAGAAGGGTATTGGATAATCGCATGAACTGCTCTTTATCCTGTTGATTGATATCAAGCACTGTCGATACCTTTATCTTATCCTCTGTTCCCTCAGATTGTAGTTCAAAGGATATATTAGTTAAAGATTCTTCTGACTTATCTGCTGTACTTTCACCTTGATTCATGAAAGTCTCAAGATCCGCTTCTGCTATACGCCATTGTTTTCCTACCTTCGAAGCCTTCAGTCTGCCATCAGATATAAAATTTCTAATCGTTTTATGACTCATCTCCAATTGATCTGCCACTTGATATATTGTATAAAACTTATCTTTCAAAGAAATGTTCCTTTCTTTTCTGAAATATGTCCTAATAATAACAGATGTTTTCTTCCTTGTCAATTTATTATTACCCTTTATTGCTATTTGTTTCTGTTTGTTTCCTTTTCTATTCCATCATTGTTGACTTCTATTGATTTTGTGGTCTATTGACTTTATTGACAATTAATCTTGTATGCGTTGTTTATATGATATAAGCAAAAAGCACCAGACTTCCCTAATAATAGGACAACCTGATGCTTACTGAATCTGTCTCACTCTATATTTATGATTTTCTGTGTAGAATTACACCCACTGAACCACTTCATTCTGGGAGCGTCTGGTTTTTACACTTGGTTCTTGTGCCCTGTAACCAAAACCTGCCATCAAAGATACACCAAAACGCTCTGTATCAAGAATGTTCTCATCTTCTAACAGCTTTTCTACTGCTTCGATGTTAAAGCCTTCAATGGGACAGGAATCTATTCCCAAAAATGCTGCTGTTGTAAGCATATTGGCAAGCGCAATATAAGTCTGTTTAGAAGCCCAGTCATAAGCAGCACGCTCATTCTCCAGGAGCTTAAAATCATCTTTCTGAAAATTTCCGAAGTGTTCTTTCTTCTGCAAGGCAATATTTTCCGGTAATCTCTGCACATTTGTCATGGTATTCCATATATAATCTGAATCAGACAACACTTCTTTACCACGACGTGCCAGAAGAATAACAAAATGACTGGCGCCGTTTAAACTATTCTGTGCTCCCCAAGCACTAGGTAATAATTTCTTTCTAACTTCTTCATCCTGTATTACGAGGAACTTCCAGGGTTCAAAACCAAAGGAACTGGGGGATAGTCTTCCTGCTTCCAATATCGTGTTAAAATCTTTCTCAGAAATAATCTTATCTTTATCAAATTTTTTGCAGGCATAGCGATTTTGGATTGCTTCTAGTATCTGCTGGTTTTTGTCATTCATTTTGATACCTCATTCTTTCAAATTATTTTATGAGGACACTATAACACATTCAGATACTATATTGAAGTACGCACATTTTTGATATATAATATACAAAGGATATCCTTAGTATACTTTTAATACTATTAAATAAAATAGAAACTAGAGCAGACATCTGTTAACTGACAGGTATGCACTAATTCAGAAAAGAGGAAGGAATATGTTGCAGTTCCAAAACGGAGAATGCTCAAACAGCCCCTGCCCTGTTGAAACTACATTAAATATTATCAGTGGTAAATGGAAGGGTATTATCCTTTACCGTTTGCTGGGTGGTAAAAAAAGATTCAATGAACTTCAAAAGCTCATGGCAAATGTTACGCACCGCACTCTTACACTACAATTGCGGGAGTTAGAAAAAGACGGCATTGTAAAGAGAACGGTGTATGCAGAAGTTCCTCCAAGGGTGGAATATGAATTAACTGAGCTTGGTTTATCCATGTCCCCCATTATTAAATCCATGTATGATTGGGGATTAAACTATCAAAATAACGGGATTTCTACGCCAAGCTCAGCTGATTAATACTAATTAATTTTAGTAAGGGATCCGCACTGAAATAAATTAATTTTAGTAAGGGATCAAGACAGAAATAAATTACTTTTAGTAAGGGATCAGCACAGAAATAAATTACTTTATGGAAGGTCGATTATATTATGGAGAAGATTGAAATACTGAAACAAAATTCCTTGTTTGCAGGTATTGAAGAAAAAGAGTTTGATTCTATGCTTTCCAGTCTCGATGCCAGAGAGAAGGATTATCAAAAAGATGATTATATTCTTATGGCAGGTAATCCTATTCATGAAATCGGTATAGTTTTAAAAGGCAGTGTTACGGTTATTAAGGAAGATTATTGGGGCAACCGCACTATTATAGGCAGAATGTCAGTATCTGATATGTTTGCGGAATCTTTCTCTTTTGCAGCAATTACAAAACTTCCGGTCAGCGTAGTTGCAGCTGAGAATGCCAGTATACTCTTTATTGACTGCCGTCAAATACTTAATACACATACTTCCCCCTGGGATTATAATTCTATTTTAGCCGGTAATATGGTGCGGATTCTTGCGAATAAAAATGTAATGCTAATGCAGAAGATAGACCATATATCCAGCCGCTCCATTAGAGAAAAATTGCTTTCTTATCTGTCTACACAGGCAATGAATTCTAAAAATCAGGCATTTATCATTCCCTATAACAGGCAGGAATTAGCGGATTACCTTTGCATTGACAGAAGTGCCATGTCCAGTGAACTGGGCAGGTTAAGAGATGAAGGGATACTAAAATTTCATAAAAATGAGTTTGAACTGTTGTAGCTATAGATAAATATTTCTTGATAGAAATTACAGCTGGGCTTATAATACTCTACGTTAATCTGTAACCAGAATAGTATCTCTTCTGCTAACAGGCACAAGTATACTATGTCTACTTATAGCAACGCAGAAACAAAGTAGCTAGCTGGTGATAATTAATGAAAATTTTACAAGGTGATACCTACCTCGTACTACAACCATCATACTTTATTAACAGAATGTTTATTTTCCTTATATTTTTACTAATACCTTTCACTGACTGGAGAAACTTAACCTATGAAAAAGATTAAAGGCTTCATCAAATCTGAAGCTGTTCTATTAATTTCTGCCTTTGCTGCTCTACTTACTATGTTTTTTGTTCCACCCTCTATTGATTACATATCATATATTGACTTTTATCTGTCAGAAAAATATTATCCTCTCGGGGTATGTATCCACAGGGAGTTCCCTTTTTCTGGTGAACTTCCGGTAATCTTTGTTTATAACTAACGCATTACAAATGAACTAATGATATCTATAACTTCCTTCGACCAAAATTCTGATCCTCCATGGTCACTACCCTCTAATTCATAAAAAAGAACGTCTTTATCAGCATTTCTTAATTGATCAAATAATTGTCTGCTATGCTGTACATTAACCTGGCAATCATCAGTACCGTGAATCAATAATACACGCGGTATTGTAACATCTCTGGTAATGTACATTTCACACGATGCCTGTTTAGCTAATTCCAGATTCTCATCAATTTGCTTAACTCCCAGTAAATCCCTTGTTGGCCTAAAGTCTTTCGGCATCCAATCAGGTATGCCTTCTGCCGCACATAGAATAAGATCAGAAGGTGTTGATTCTGCAATAACACCCTTTATTTCATAGTCACTGTTAATGATTCCATGTGCTTTCATCAAAGAAGTCATCAGTGCTAAATGCCCACCTGAGGAATTACCTGCAAGATAAATATTATTCGTATCAATATGAATTTCCTCTGCCTTTTCAATCAGAAACTGTATCGCATAATTTATATCGTGTATTTGTGCCGGAAATGGAGCAATCGTCGATTCTCTATGTTGCACAATAGCAGTTACTATACCCCTTTCTGCCAATTTCGAATAGCTTGGAATACTGTTATACATTTCCTGCCTGTACCAGGCTGAACCTGGGATAAATACAACCAATGGGAATTTTTCATTTTCATTCCAGTGATGCCTATACGGAATAAACATTTGCAAATAACGTTTGCAGGTGTCGTATTCCTTATATAAAACGTCTGGTATATACAACCATTCAAGGTCTTCACAGCAAACATTCATTTTAATATAATTATGTTCCATATCAGTTACCCTCCAAATTGTAAAATAACGTCTCTATAGTATTTATATCTCTTTACAATACATAATTTCAACAGCATCATAAAATGCCTTAGTCTTTTCTGTCGCAATAAATCCATGATTTTCATAAAATTTACGTGCCCTTGCATTCTTTTCAAATACCCATAACATAATTTTATCAAATTCTGCTTCTTTTACTTCCTCTATAACATACTCAAGCATCATGGAACCATATCCTTTTCC
>JAQSXJ010000171.1 GCA_029256725.1 Anaerocolumna sp.
GTTGGGTATTATGATCAGGAGCATCAGGTACTGGATCCGGCTAAGACTTTATTTGAAGAATTGCAGGATGCATACCCTCACCTCGATAACACTGCAGTCCGTAATATCTTAGCTGCTTTCTTATTCACAGAAGACGATGTATATAAACGAATTAAAGATATCAGTGGTGGCGAGCGGGGACGTGTATCTTTAGCAAAACTGATGCTCTCAGAAGCAAACTTACTCATTCTTGATGAACCAACAAACCATTTGGACATTACCTCAAAGGAAATTCTTGAGAATGCAATCAATCATTATAGCGGAACCGTATTATATGTATCCCATGACCGTTACTTTATTAATAAGACCGCTACTAGAATACTAGACTTAACAGAGCAGAATTTACTGAATTATATTGGTAATTATGATTATTACCTGGAAAAGAAGCCCGAGGTTGAAGCAGCCTACTTAGGTAAAACTGTTACAAATACTACTGTCATATCTGCCGGAAAACCCGGTGCTTTTCCAGCCACCTTCCCTACCGGATTCTCTACCTCTTCCCAGGACTTTGACAGTGAGAACAAGCAGAACTGGCAACAGCAAAAAGAGGAGCAAGCAAAAGCACGGAAAAGAAAAAGTGATCTCAAGAAAACGGAAGATGAAATTCATCAATTAGAGACACGCAATGAGGAGATTGATACTCTTTTAACAAAAGAAGAAATTTTCACAAATGTATCAAAATTAATTGAACTAAACAATGAGAAAAAGTCAATTGAAACCCGTTTGGAAGAACTTATGGAACAATGGGAAATCTTAGCGGCAGAAGAATAAACAAAGCAAACACCTTAGGGGAGATGTAATCTCACTTAAGGTGTTTGCTTTGAAATTATGGTACTAGTTTTACGCTTCTGTTGTAATATTATTTGATACTCCTATCCGAACTTTCTGGACCTTTCCTTTTACCAGCCCGGTTATGTACCATAGAATTATCATAATAATAGCAAAGAGTCCCAAACTAAAACTGCTACTTATCTTAAAGAATTTCGACTGTTTAAGTGCGAATATAATGATATTACTTAATAGTAGATAAGACAAACTATACTTTCCTATCTCACTTAGCCAGGAAAAATATTTTTTTGTTCCCAAAAAACCGGATAATAAGTAATACCCATATAGAAATAACAGTCCACCAAATAACCAACCTAAGGATAACGGAAATCTGGAGGGCAAACCTTTTGATAAAACGAAGACATCAAAAAGAGTATAAACCATACCCATGATAGCGACAGCCATCACACGCCAATTGAGTTTTATTCCTTTTCTTACAAAATATACTCCAATCACAAAATATAGATAGTAGGGAATAACCGGATAATAAGCACTTCCATATCCGCCGATAAACAATCCAACAATCGGAACAACTTCCTTCGGAGGTAAGAAACATGCGAATATACTGATGCCACCGATGATAATTAGTAACTTTTTATTCTGACTCTTAATTAGTTTTAGTAAAGGGATCGTTATCAGCATAACCCCGGCAAAGGAAAGTAAAAATTCTGACCAGCCTGCCAACCTCTTTATTAATACGATCTCAAGAATCCGATCCATACGGAATGGCATTCGTTCAATAAATATTACATAGGTAAAACTAGATATATAAAAGGCAAGCAATAATCTTGCTATATTCTTTACAATTTTTTTTAGCGTATTGGGAAACTGTTCCTTGGCATATGCCAGGTAAGAAACATATCCAAAAGCAAATACAAATCCGGAAAATGTAGTTAGGTTTATGTATTCGCTTAAAAACCACCAACCTCTTTCCGCATCCAAATTGCAATAAAATTGAAGACAGTGTGCTAATATCATTTGTATGGTAAGAATTCCCTTAAAGCAATCAATCGTTTTATCTCTCATATTATTTCTTCCATCTACCTTCATTAATCGCGCGAATTGTTTCTACTGAGATTTTAGGTTGTCTGTCATAGGTGCATAAACCATTAATCTCTTGTTCAACATCTGTTATTTCCGTATAACAAAAGCCCTGAACAAGGGGTGACTCCAATAAAGGAGAGACTACATCATAGTATCTTTGGGCAAAATCTTCTTCAGAAGTGGCACTTGAATAGCCCCAACCATCCCAGTTCCCTTTCTTATAAGAAATACCCCCAAACTCTGTAACCAAAATCGGTTGACCTTCATACTTCCATCCATTTGCCATAAGAGGTCTCCCCCCTGGTGCAAAGTTCAGAATATTTTCAATATTCTTATAACGTTCTTTTAAAACCTCTCTATTCCATTCATAATCATGGATTGTGAGTAAATCAGTACAAGTATGCTCCCACCCATCATTGGAAATTACCGGTCTTGTCTGATCCAAAGACTTTGTCAAATGGATCATTGCCGCGCTATGACTTTGTTGTTCCTTCTTATCCTTGATATTGAAAACACCCCAGGATTCATTTAAAGGCGTCCAGGCAACAATGGAAGGATGGTTATAATCCCTTAAAATTTCATCAATCCACTCATCCGTAATTCGTTTGACGTATTTTCTGGAGTACACGTATGCTGCTGCAATCTCACCCCATACTAAAAATCCCATTTTATCTGCATGGTATAAAAATCTGCAATCCTCAATCTTCTGATGCTTTCTAACTCCGTTAAA
>JAQSXJ010000011.1 GCA_029256725.1 Anaerocolumna sp.
GGCGAAGATGAATTCTTAAGAAAAGCAGCAGATTACGGCTATGGCCTTAGAATTCTAAAACAGGAGCTTTTTGAAATACTTATTACCTTTATCATATCTCAGAGAAAAAGTATACCTGCTATCAAACGTTGTGTGGAAGAGCTATCCATAAAGTTTGGAGAGGAAAGAAAAGATGCCTTTACTGGAAGTGTTTATTATACCTTCCCCACAGCGGAAGCTCTATCAAAGGCAAGTAAAGAAACCTTAAGAGAAACAGGTTTAGGATATAGGGATATATACGTGAGAGGTACAGCTGCTGCTGTCATAAATGGAGACATTAACATAAACAGCCTCCCAAACCTTACGTTTGAGGAGGCTGTAAAAGAACTGATGAAACTTCCGGGGGTTGGCATCAAGGTAGCAAACTGTGTGGCCTTATACGGACTTCATCATATTGATGCTTTTCCCATTGATGTCTGGATTGAACGGATATTAAAGGACATATACAACAATCAATTTGAAACCGATAGATACAAAGGTTATGCCGGTATTGTTCAGCAGTATATGTTTTATTACATACGATCACTATAAAGAGAAGAGAAGTCAATTTCTTCCCCAATAAAGGGGATGTTATTGCTTATCAGCTCTTTGCGGTTCTTCATGTAATTTGCATCCCATGGATCTGGATTATTCATATCGCAGCTTCTATATATTACAACACACAACTCAAGTTCTCTTAATTTTAAGAAGTCAGGAAGTGTATCAAGCCAGAAATCTGCAAGTGTATTTTCTTTACGATAGCCTTTTAGAAATTGTTTTAGGAAGTTATAGGAATGAGCGGTTCGTTCCTTCACATCCTCTATATTAAGCATTGTATAAAACAGTGCAATCGCAATATCGCTGATAAAATATTGATAAGAGCTGTCATCAAAATCAAAGATTGTAATCTTACCGTTATCTATAAAAAAGTTTCCGGAATGAACATCTGTATGGATCAAACCATAACTGTCCTGATCTTTGGGCAGCTTTTTTATGCTTTCTGTCAATTGAAAGAGCTTATCAGCAATAAAGTAATCTTCTGTGAGAAGATACTCTTTCGCTTTATAGAAGATAGGATCTTCGTACCAGGAAGGCCTTAAAGGATAAGTCTTATCCGGCTCATAGGTTTTAGTGAGCTGATGAAGCTTGCCGATACAACGACCCCATTCTTCGTAAAGAGCATTTGTTTTATCCTGCTGTCTTACGTGATTGCCAGGTGCTTTTTCAAATGCTGAGGTCAGGAAGTAATCGTCTGGTCCTGACGGTATTTTTTCAACTAACAATCCGCCTTTAGATGCTATGGGCTGACTGACATCAGCACCCATGTGAGACAAATAATTAACCCAGTGCAGTTCAGCATTCATCATACCTACTGTTCTGTGAGAGCTATGTGTAATACGAAGAATATACTCTTTGCCTTTTAAACTATAACCATACACATAATTTTCAAAACCTCCGATTTTCTTTAGACTTTCATCGTCCATATCGTAAAATTCGGCAGCTTTCATAAGAATTTCATCATTAAATATACTGTGTATCTGTTTTTCCATGATTACCTCCATTCCATTGCATTTAACTTTTCATCTGAATAGCAGAAAATTAAACAGGCATAATTGTTTTGCCAAATTCTGCATTTATTATCTGTGCCATTGCATTGTAGATTGCAGAGAGACCGCAGAAGATTCCTACATAACCTGCTACTGTATGAATCGCTTCAGAGCCTGTAAAATTAGCTGTACTTAAAAGGAAGAACAGTACAGTAAGTGAACCGAATACGATCTGTGTAATGCGGTTATGTTTTAAGGTTCCGATAAACATAAAGAGTGTAAATACACCCCACAAGCCCAGATAAAATCCCATGCTGGTTTTATCTGCGGTATTCGTAAGGGACATAGGATTGGTCCAGATAAGGATCAATGACCACCAAAAAAAGCCATATGCCGTAAATGCAGTGGCTCCAAAGGTGTTTCCCTTCTTAAATTCCATGATGCCTGCAATAATCTGTGCAGCGCCGCCCAGTGCAAAGCCCATTGCAACTATAACAATGGATAAGGGAATAAAACCTGCGTTATGTAGATTTAACAAACAGGTGGTCATACCAAATCCAAGTAGACCAAGGGGTCCCGGATTTGCAATGGAAGATTGTGTGGATTGTGTTGACATTAATTGTTAACATCCTTTCATAAGTTCTAATTCGGTGACCGGTACAGCCATAACGAAAGGGCTGCAATGTGCACTCCGAGATATGTTAACATTTATTTCGCGTGATTTCAACAAAAATCTTTGTTTTGTTTTTTGAACCTAAAATGAGTATAATAGCCAAAAGTGGATATAATATTTAGCATAAAACAACCAACAAATGAATTTGTATCGAAACTGTGATTGTTTCATTGTGAGAAAGGCACGGGTGTTGATATGAAAATATATAACAACAATAAAAATAAAATAAGATTTTTAGTATTTGCGCAGCTTCTTATTATAATTATATTCGTTACCAACGGTATTTTTCCATATACCGCTAAGTCAGCCGAGAAGAATGATAAAGCTGTTCTGGAAGAAGTTATAATACGTATCTTTGAACCGGATCAGAATATGATGCAAATGTATGATAACTGGCAGGCGATGCAGGAGGCAATAACGGCTAGCAAGTGGAATGGTACACAAGCTTTTCCGGAGAAGGAAATGGAAGCATTTAATGATTACTTCACAGTAGAAGGATATGACTCCTTTGTAAGGCAACGGTTATCCATGACCTGCTTCGAAGTATTAAAATCCGGATGTAAGCTTTCCCTTAAGGATATTGAGATCAGTAAAGATAAGGATTATACTGGGCACTATACCTTTCGTGTTTATGTAGGTTTCACCGGTACGAATCAGAACAATTCTAAATTATGCGTAGAAGGAAAAGCTTATTTTGATGTAATATCACAGAAAATCAGTTATATTCATATTGATAAAAGCAATATGTTAACAGCTCTTTATTAACAAATAAACCCCATTATATTACATTCCAGTCTTTAAGGAGCAGTAATATGATGGGGTTTTTATATCTGCTCAAAGGATATGGCTCACCTTTTGGACAAAATCTTTGTTGATACAGGAATCAAGGAGAAATTGCTTCCATAATACCGCTTATGCACCGGGCTGGGAGTTCTGCGCATAACTATATGTCCATTCAATCTTTTAATATATGGTGATTCATTTAAAAATGAATGACCTCCGAATTTCTGTTAATAATTATAGAAGACTTTATACAAATGAAGTATAAGCTGCTTTTAGGCGATAATTAGTGAACAGGAAATTCGGAGGTTATTTCATGAACAGAATATCAGATTATTACAGAATCGGATTGGATATAGGATCAACTACTATAAAAATAGCAGTATTAGACGAAGAAAATCGGATTCTATATAAAGAATACAAAAGACACCTTTCAGACCTAAAGAACACGATTCAGTCAGTGGTTTCCCTTTGCAGAAGTCATATGGGCGACATCCCCTGCAAGGTTATCATTACTGGTTCCGGTGGATTATCCATGTCCAGATGGCTTTCTCTGCCTTTTGAACAGGAGGTTATTGCCTGCACAAAGGCTGTTAAGACATATCTTCCCCAGACAGATACGGTAATAGAACTTGGTGGAGAAGATGCCAAAGTTACTTACTTAAAACCGGTTACGGAACAGCGTATGAATAACAGCTGTGCCGGCGGGACAGGCTCCTTTATTGATCAGATGGCTGCACTATTTCATACGGACGCTTCAGGCTTAAATGAATATGCCACCAAAGCGCATACTATCTATCCCATAGCCTCCAGATGCGGTGTATTTGCCAAAACAGATATTCAGCCACTGTTAAATGATGGAGCAAGAAAAGAAGATATTGCAGCCTCCATTTTTCAGGCGGTGGTAAATCAGACAACTACAGGATTGTCCTGGGGAAAGCCCATCAAGGGGAAAATTGCCTTTCTTGGCGGCCCTCTCTATTTTCTGTCGGAGCTAAGAAAGAGATTTATAGAAACATTAAATCCCGATGAGGTATTTCTGCCTCCTGACGGATTATTTTTTCCTGCCATTGGTGGGGCTCTGCTCCTAAAGGAGAAAAAATTTGAAACAGAAGAAATGATTACCTTAAAGGATTTAGAAGAAAGATTACAGTCCTTAAAACTGACCAAAGAAACCAACATACTAACACCTTTATTCACATCCACAGAGGAATACGAGAACTTTCTTAAGCGCCATGAGAAATGTGATTGCAAACGGATGCCCCTTGCAGAATATACGGGAGATGTCTATCTTGGAATTGATGCAGGCTCTACCACCTTAAAAGCTGTTCTTATTGGAACCGGAGGAGAACTGCTATACGAATATTATGCCAAATCTGCCGGGGATCCGGTTATGAAGACTGCCACCTTATTAACAGAGATTTATGAACAGTTACCTTCGGAGGTAACTATCTGCGGTGGCTGTGTTACCGGATACGGCGAAGAGCTCATAAAACGTGCTTTTCATTTGGATATGAGTGAAATTGAAACAATTGCGCACCTAAGGGGGGCAAGGGATTTTGAGCCAAAAGCAGATTTTATTTTGGATATCGGCGGGCAGGATATGAAGTGTTTAAGGCTAAAGGAGGGACGTGTAGACAATATCCTGTTAAATGAAGCCTGCTCCTCAGGCTGTGGTTCCTTCTTAGAAAGCTTTGCACAGTCCCTGAATCTTTCCATCAACGAATTTGCAAGCCTTGGGTTATACTCAAAGGAACCGGTGGATCTTGGAACCAAATGTACGGTATTCATGAATTCAAAGGTGAAGCAGGCACAAAAGGAAGGAGCTGAGGTTTCAGACCTTTCTGCCGGGCTTTCTTATTCCGTTATTAAGAATGCTCTCTATAAGGTTATCAAGATCAGAGATGAGAATGAACTGGGTAAACACATTGTGGTACAGGGCGGAACCTTTTTAAATGACTCTGTACTCCGATGCTTCGAAGCCGTTACAGGAAGAGAAGTATTACGTCCCAGGATTGCAGGACTTATGGGTGCTTACGGTGCAGCTCTTCTTGCCAAAGATACCTATAAGACTGGACATAGAAGTACCTTAATAGACAAAGTACAACTCTCTGAATTCAGTATCCAGACTGATAACACCAGATGTGAACATTGTAACAACAACTGCCTGCTAACCATTAACCATCTTGGCCAAGAAGAAGTATACATTACCGGGAACCGCTGCGAGAAAGGTTTAGGTAAGGTAAATGGTACAAAAGATAAGGTACCCAATCTCTATGCCTATAAATACAAGAAACTCTTTGCTTACAAACCCCTGTCAAAAGAAGCAGCGGTTAGAGGAACTCTTGGCATTCCAAGAGCTCTTAATATGTATGAAAGTTATCCTTTCTGGTTTACTTTATTGTCTTTCTTAGGGTTTCGGGTAATATTATCCTCCCCCTCATCAAAGGAAATATATCAAAAAGGAATGGACAGTATTCCTGCAGATTCTGTTTGTTACCCTGCAAAAATAACGCACGGTCATATCATTGACCTCATTGAAAAAGGAATTGAGACAATATTTTATCCCTCTGTGGTATATGAGAAAAAAGAGTATGAGGATGCAGATAACTGTTTTAACTGTCCTATTGTAATATCCTATGGTGAGGTACTTAAGAATAATATAGAGGCAGCCAAAGGCGTTACCTTTATCTCTCCTTTTTTAAATATGAATGATGATAATCAGCTGGCAAAAAATATGGCAGAGGTACTAAAGGAATACCGGATTCCACTTAAGGAAGTGAAAGAAGCAGTAAGAAGAGCCAGAAAAGAATTTGAAGACTTTAAGGAGGATATCAGACGAAAAGGAGAAGAAGCCGTTGAATATCTTCTAAAGAATGGCAAGCAGGGTATTGTACTTTGTGGTAAACCCTATCATGTGGATCCGGAAATCCATCATGGTATTCCGGAAATGATAGAAAGCTATGGACTGGGCGTGCTGACAGAAGACAGTATTTCACATTTGGTTCCCTTGCGATCCAAGCTTCGAGTAGTAGACCAGTGGGCATTTAACTCAAGGCTTTACAGGGCAGCGGAAGCCTTGGGACAGATAGAAGGTCTTGAATTTGTGCAGCTGAATTCTTTTGGCTGTGGCCTGGATTCTGTTACCGCAGACCAATTAATTGAGATTTTAAATTCCATGGGAAAACAATATACCTTGATTAAAATCGACGAAGGTGCCAATTTAGGTGCTGCCAGAATTCGCATTCGCTCCCTTATAGCAGCATCGGAGGAACGTAAGAAGGGCAGCGTAATTACTGAAAGTTATAATTACAGCTATCAGAAAAAGCCTTTTACCAAGGAAAATCGCAAAGCTCATACTATTCTTGCTCCCCAAATGGCACCAATTCATTTTGAATTGATAAGAGAAGCCGCCCATGCCTCCGGTTACCGGATGGAAGTACTTCCGGATAAGGACAATGGTGCCATAGAAGAAGGTCTTCGCTATGTAAATAATGATGCTTGCTACCCGGCGGTGCTCTTAATCGGACAGATAGTAGGTGCTTTAAAATCCGGTAAATATGACCTTGATAATACCTCGGTCATTATCAGTCAGACAGGCGGAGGCTGCAGAGCTACCAATTATATGTCCTTCCTAAAACTTGGGTTAAGACAAGCAGGTTTTGAAAAGATTCCCATCATTTCCTTAAACGTAGCCGGCCTGGATGAACAGCCCGGATTCCATCTCTCACCGGTATTTGTAAAAAGGATGATGATGGCAGTAATTTACGGGGATTTATTCATGAGGTTACTCTATGGCACCAGACCTTATGAAATTGATAAAGGTGCCTCGCAGGCAGTCTTTGAATTATGGAAAGATAGAGTAAAGATAAATGTTAAGAATAGAAGTAAGCTTCAATTCGACCAGAATGTTATGGATATTGTGAAAGCCTTTGAAGAGATTCCGGTAATAGAAACCCGTAAACCTAAGGTAGCCATAGTGGGTGAAATACTTGCTAAATATCACCCGATGGCGAATGATGATATTATTAAAACCCTGGAGGAGGGTGGAGCAGAAGTAGTACTGCCGGATTTCCTGGACTTCTTTTTCTATTCCCTTTATAATTCCAAATTTAAATATCGTTATCTTAGTGGTAAGAAGACTACTATGAATGCTTGTGCTTTGGGAATTCAATATATATCCTATTACCGCAAAACCATCGTAAAAGAGCTTAAAAAAAGCAGCCGTTTCCTGCCGCCGTCCTCCATTCAGGAGTTGGCAGGAAAGGCTGAAGAGTTTCTCTCCCTTGGTAACCAGACAGGGGAAGGGTGGCTTATTACCGCAGAGATGATACACAATCTGGAAAATGGTGTACCTAATATTCTCTGTGTCCAGCCCCTTGCCTGCCTGCCAAACCATATTACAGGGAGAGGAATGTTTAAGGTATTAAAAGAGAAGTACCCATCGGCAAATATTATGCCTATTGATTATGACCCCGGAATTTCACAGGTTAATCAGATTAACAGGGTTAAATTATTACTTTCCGTTGCTTTGCAAACAGACTAAGGCTGACTCTTTTTTTTAGAGTCATAATAAAACCGTCAATGTTGTTTCCGCTAACAGTAAAAGGGATATTATCAGGCATTTCTACAACTGTAGATTCATTTTCATCAGCTTTTACTTTGTAGATTTCATAGAGATTTTCTTTATCTCTATAGCTGAAAGTCTTATTTTTAGAGGAATATTCTTCGAGTACTTTCAGATATTCTTCCATGGTAATATCCAGCTCCTCCATGATAATTGAATGGGGGTAGCCTACATAACGAAAGTGACCGGGCTGGTATTCTACACCTGTAATATCCTCTTTGGCTTTGGGATAGCGTTCGATAAATCCATGCTTTGAGGCAATGTTTCGAAATTCCTTGCAGATTCCTTTCTTTGGGAAACCGGCCATCATAGAGGTCTTATTCATAATATTTGCAGACAGATCAACGGCAAGGCCTGTGCTGTGTTCACTATCCTTAACAGGGTGAATTGAGGCAGCGTTCTCATATCCTTTCACAGGAATGATTTCATTACCGCATTCTAATTCTATTAGCAGGTGGGAGAGTTCTTTTGCTGCCACATAATCTAACAGAATATTTTGGTTCCAGAAATCAATTCCAACTAATGCAGTATCATTGGCTGCATATTTTTCTTCTATAGGATGCTCTTCATTCACAAGAATGAGATTTCCTTTATGTATATTCTTATTCTCCAATTTAATTTTCTTCATAATAACCTCTTTCGCGAATATGAAATCCTTCGATTTGATATTCCTGAATCACTAGTTGAAAAACAGTTTTTGTTTTCCAGAAAACTCCATCTGTGCCTCTGATTTCACACATATACATATAAGTGAAATACAGGTGCGGCAATAATATGTAAGATCATTCTTTCTTATTGCAACCACATAAGTTGATTTTTAGCTTCTCTGCTTCCTGGTATAAACGTCTTAAATATAAGGCGTTTTATGTATAAAATCGATGATAAAGCTTAATACAACTTATATTGATATTATAACAGAAGGATACGTCCATGTGTTTTAAAGAGCTCTTATGAAACCTTAAGATTCTCTTATGAAATTATTAGGTATACCTTGAAATATATTAATGGTTATTAGATATGGATTAAAATGGCATATGAAGAGCATATAATCATGGTCAAATAATATCTCATAGCATATTTTGTTAAGACAGGATTATAATAAACTCATAATAAATATTGTGTTTCTTATTAAAGTATGAAGGAACAGTTATAAAGGCATTTCTCCATCAGTGTCTATAAGTAATAGAAATTAATTGCAAATCAATAATCCATGGCATATAATACCTTTTAAGTATTAAGAATATTTTAAATAAAAGAAGCGGGGGATAGACCTTGAAAAGGGTACTTGTTCTAACAACAGGCGGAACCATATTGAGTTTTATGACAGCAGAGGGATTAAGTCCTAGCAGAGAAGATGTGTCGGGACTTCTCTATGAAAAACTGTTAAAGTTATCAGGTGAATATATTATAGATATTGAAGCAGTCTTTCATAAGGACAGCAGTAATATAGTGCCGGAGGACTGGTACATTGTGAAGGATTCCATACAAAAAAGTATCAGCAAATATGATGGTATCGTGATACTCCATGGTACGGACACCATGTCTTACAGTGCTGCGATGCTGTCTTATTTATTTGCAGGAGTAAGTAAACCCATTGTATTAACCGGCTCTCAGATACCTCTGTCTTATAAGGACAGTGATGGTGGTAAGAATCTTAGGGATGCAGTTATAGCAGCCGGTGATTCCAGATTAAAGGGTGTATTTGTAGTGTTCCATGATAAAGTAATAAATGGGACAAGGGCTTACAAGAGAAGTTCTCTCAATAGAGATGCTTATATCAGCTGTAATTATCCATATGTCGGAATAATAAAGGATAATAAATTGTTTATTACCCATGAATATACAGTAATGAAGGAATCTGAGAAAACCGAAGATGTTATAATATCGGATCGAATGAATAAGAAAATCCCTAAAATATTTGTGCTTAAAATGGTTCCGGGGATTGACTCTTCACTTATAGACTATATCATGCAAGGCGGATACCAGGGGGTTATCATTGAAGGTTATGGCCTTGGCGGTATGCCCGTGGATAATAAAGAATTAATGACAAAGATCGATCAGCTTGTGAGCAAGAAAATACCAGTAATTATGGCAACTCAGTGCGTCTACGACGGTGTAAATCTGGATACCTATGAGGTAGGTATGACAGCTAAGAAAAATGGTATTCTATCAGCTTTTGACATGACTACAGAAGCTGTTTATACAAAACTTATGTGGGCTATTGGCTGTACGGAATCCTATGAGGAATTGGTTAAATTGCTGCAGGCTAATCTTTGCGGAGAGCTGGCTGTCAGATATCATACGGAATAAGGGGAGGAGAGGATATGCTATATAAGATTATTTATATTATGATAGTAACAGTATACAGTTTTTTACTGATATTTGCCTCCCTAAAAAGTTCCGGGGATAATGCTTCAAGCCTAACCAAGGAGAAGATACTTATGATAACAGGAAGTGTATTAACACTTCTGTCCTCTCTGGCAATACTTAAATTATATTTACCTTATGTAATCTTTTTAAGTTTAGGACTTATTCTAATACATATAACCTCTGTATTAAATGGATTTAAACTCCATGGAAAGCTTAATTTATCTCATCATATTGTTAAATTTGTAATATCCGGGGTAATAATTTTCTTTTTTTGTTACATCAATTTATCACAATAAGTTATCTTTTAATCTGCTAATAAATACTAATCAGTAAAAAAACACATAAAGCAATTTAACAAAATCAAATCATCAAATTGTATAGGCTAATACAAAACTAAATCAAGTACCGGCCAAAAATATTTTAAAAGAAACTTAAAAGCAAGGGTTAAAAAAAATTCTCGTCCAATTTAATTTCTGATAAAATATGGGATATCCTCGAAGTGCATGCAATAGAATAATGATAAGTACATCATAGGATGCTTTCCGATATGAAAAATCGTATTATAGGAATTGCTGCAGCGTTTATTGTAATAATCGTATTTTCTGTAGCACAATATGAAAGCGTATTGCAGCAATTAACAGAAGATAGAGTTGTTTTAAAGGAAATAAATAGTCAAAACAGCAGCCAAAACAGCAAGAAGAATAAAACTGCAGATGGTGAGTTAAATGCTCGGGAAATTGAGAAAATCAAGCAGGAAAATCAAGGCGAAACTGATAAATCAGACACGGATTCTGTAACCGAGGAAGAAGGCATAAAGAAGTCCAGTCTTACTGCCAAAGCTGCCGCACTGGTTGATGCCAGTAATGGCAGGGTTCTCTATGAAAAGAACGGTTATGAAGAGCTTCCCATGGCCAGTACCACAAAAATTATGACCTGTATCATAGCATTGGAAAATGCTAATCTGGATGATGTGGTAACTATTTCGAAATATGCTGCCAGTATGCCTGATGTGCAATTAAATGCCGCCGCCGGTGAAAAATTCTATCTCAGAGATTTATTGTATTCTCTGATGCTTGAATCCCATAATGATGTTGCAGTAGCTATTGCGGAACATGTTGGCGGTTCAGTGGAATGTTTTGCTATGATGATGAATGCCAAAGCAAAAGAATTAGGTTGTGAGCATACGAATTTCGTGACTCCCAATGGTTTAGACGCTGATGGACACTATACGACAGCTGTGGAGTTGTCTAGGATTGCAAGCTATGCCATAGAAAACGAGACCTTTGTTAAGATTATTAATACCCCCTCCTGGCAATTCTCAGAAATAAATAAAGGAAAAGGATTCTCAGTAAATAATAAAGACAGGTTTTTAACTATATATAATGGAGCTATTGGCATAAAAACCGGATTTACAGGAAAAGCTGGTTATTGTTTTGTAGGGGCAGTGCAAAGAAACGGGAAGACTTTTGTCTCCTCCGTATTAGGTTCCGGCTGGCCTCCCCATAAGAATTATAAATGGTCAGATACCAAATCTTTAATGGATTATGGAGTAAATAATTATGAAATGCAGCAGGTATTTTATGCTGATAAGCAATTCGACCCGGTTGTAGTAGTAAAGGGCAAAGAAAAATATGCCAATCTTTATTATGAAGGAGAGATATCACTTCTTATGCGAGAGGGAGAGAAGGTTAAGGTAGATTATTCACTGCCCTCCTTAATAAAAGCTCCCATTATGTGTGACACGGAAGTTGGTACCGCAAAGTATTATATTGGTAATGATCTGATTGCCGAGATTCCTATACTAACGAAAAATACCGTTGAAGAAATTGATTTTACATATTGTATTGATAAGCTTTACAGCCTATGGCAATGCTTAAAATAATACTATTTATTACCATTTCTAATACTTTGTCAAAAATATTTCATTTTTCTGACGAATTTCTGAAACTTTTTCTACTTTTGCTTCGTCTAATATACATAGGAAAGCAAAAGGGGGAATTCGTGTGAAAAAGCAAAAAGACTTTTTTCAACATCCTGATTTGTACGTGTGCCAAGACACTCAGATGGAAGTTTTAATGAAAAGGCAAATTATGGCTCAAAAAGCCTGTAAATATCATACCTTAAAAATTGGCTTTCTCTATGCTGTGTTGTCATTGTTATTTTTTGTATGGGAATTGTATTATATTTTTATCGGAAGTGAAAAAGTAGGACTTATGCTTATACCTTTCGTTGGTTTATTTGTTTGCCTGGTGAGGGGAATTACATTGATGTTAAAGGACAGACAACGTGTTCTTGAATACAGTTCAAAGAGTAATACCATTCCTGAATACTGAACCGAATCCTTTTAATGGAAAATAAAGCTCTTTTTTCAGTTTTTTCTTTGAATTTCAGCGGATAATACTTAACAAAGTATTTTGTTATGTGTTATAATATAGGGATGCTAAGAATGGACAGAAGAAGGAGTCTGAAATGATACGGTTATCCAGAATGGGAATCAGAAATTTGGCTGCCAGCGAAACAGTATATGCAAGAGGCTTGCAGGACTATAAACAGAACTGCATTGTGAACGCGACCTGGTCGGCCCATAAAAATCAATATCGTATTACTGTTAAGGATACCTTTGAATATCAGGTTGTAATCCAGGTTTTCGAGGACGGATCCTTTGATAATAAATGTAATTGTCCGGAACACATAAAGGATAACGGGGCTTGCCGCCATGTGGTCGCTGCCCTGTTTTTCGTGCTCAATTATGTGGAACGTTCCTTAATGGAGGAACCGGAAAGTCCGGAAGAGAAACTAGTATACCAGATACTTGGGTATTTCAACAATCAGGAAGATGCTATAACAAAAGGCGAAACATTTCATATTAAGCCGACATTATCAATTCCGAATATTATAAGAAGTGACATGAATGCTGCCATGTTATCTCTTCGAGTGGGAAATCATCATTACTACAAAGTACAGACAGTAAAGAAATTCCTGTCTGATATGTATAACAAAGAAGCAATTGTTATTGGGAAGGAATTTAAGTTTTTACCCGGTGAAAGTAAATTTGACAAGCAGTCACAGAAGATACTGGATTATATAATGGAAATCTATGAAATTCAGGAAGGAATTGATAAGTTATTCTACTCCAGACTGTTTTCAAAAACCAATGTCATGCTGACCAAAAATATGCTTCTAAGGCTCTTAAATCTTATGGAGGGAATGGAATTTACTCTGGATCTATATGGTAAGATTTATGAGGATGTAATGTTTACTCAGGACAATCCTACCCTGAACTACGATTTATCCCTGATAGAAGACGGGATTGTCATGGATTATGCAGAAGGCAGTGGTGTAATACCGGTGATGCAGTCTGGAGAGTTGTTATTTTTTAAGGACTTCCTCTATAAACCCAGCAAGCGATTCTTGAATAACTATCTGCCCTTTTACAACAACCTTGGTGTAAATAAGGAACCTTTGATGTTTAAGGGACAGAATAAGAATAAATTCTTAGAGTCTGTTTTACCTCGTATTACTGAGACCTTGAAACTAAATGTGCCAAAAGAAATCAAAGACCGTTTTATCGTAGCGGATTTAGAGCCTGTTGTCTATTTGGATAGAAATAAGAATAATGTACACGCGGAACTTAAATTCCGATATGGCACCTATGAATTCAATGCCTTTGATAATGCACCTATTGACAATTTTATTATTGTAAGACAGCCGGCAAAAGAGGAAAATTGTATTGAGTTTCTGGAGAAGCTGGGATTTCAGCCAAAACAGCATGGTTTTGTCATGAGAAATGATGATGAAATCTATCAGTTTTTAACTAGTTCTATTAAAGAGCTGGCAGAATTCTGTGAATTATATTATTCCGAAACGTTTAAAAAGATTGGCATTAAGACTCCAGGTAACATGAAGGCTGGTTTAAGAGTAAGTAATGGTTTAAATCTTCTTGAAATGGATCTGAACTATGATGAAATTCCTGGCGAAGAATTAAAGGACATGTTCCGATCCTTCCGTTTAAAGAAGAAATATTACCGGTTAAAAGACGGAAGCTTTATCAATCTTGAGGACGAAAATATCGCTGGTATCTGGGAGATACTTAATAACCTTGGCGTTGCAGGTGATATGAACGGTGAGACCGTTAATCTTCCAAAGAGTTCTGCTATCTACCTGAATAATGTACTAAGTACCAGTAAATATCAAGTAGTTAAGTCAGATAGTTTTAATCGTCTGGTTGAAGCGATTATTAATCCGAACAGTATAGAATACGAAATACCAGAGGGAATACAAGCAGAGCTTAGAAGCTATCAGGTTATCGGTTATAAATGGCTTAGAACTTTATCAAACAATCAGCTTGGGGGAATATTAGCAGACGATATGGGGCTTGGTAAAACCCTGCAGACCATTGTATTTATCGCAGCGATCAAGGAAATTGAACCTGAAAAGAAATTCCTCATAGTATGCCCCTCCTCCTTAACCTATAACTGGCAGGATGAAATAGAAAATTTTGCTCCGATGCTGCGAACTACAGTAGTAACCGGTAATCCCAAGGAAAGACAGGAAATGATTGAAAATAATGAAGAGACGGATGTACTTATAACCTCTTATCCCCTAATCCGCAGGGACATTAGCTTTTATCAAAAACACTGTTTTCATACAGTATTTATCGATGAGGCCCAGTACATTAAAAATGCTGATTCTCTAAATGCTAAATCTGTTAAATTATTAGAAGCAGAACATCGATTTGCCTTAACGGGTACCCCTATTGAGAATTCCTTGTCTGAGCTGTGGTCAATCTTTGATTTTATTATGCCGGATTACTTATTCCATCACGCAAGATTTGTGAATCAATATGAGAAACCAATTATGCGAGAAGAAGAGGGAGTATTAGAGGATCTAAATAAAAGAATACTTCCCTTTATCCTAAGACGTATGAAGAAGGATGTACTTCTGGAACTACCAGATAAAGTGGAAACCAAGATGCTTACGGATATGATGGATGAGCAGAAGAAAATCTATATGGCCTATGTTGAGAATGCCAAGAACGAGATTAATTTGGAAATACAGGAAAAAGGTTTGCAAAAGAGTAAGCTCAAAATTCTTGCAGCTCTTACCCGTCTGCGCCAGATCTGCTGTCATCCCGGCACCTTTATTGAGAATTATTCCGGTGGAAGCGGAAAACTGGAGCTGCTGATGGAAATTATCACGGACTGCCTGGCTAACGGTCACCGAATCCTGGTATTCTCACAGTTTACATCTATGTTATCCCTCATAGAAAATGAACTTGAGAAGAGTAATATCAGGAGTTTTTACCTGGAGGGTTCAACGAAGGTGAAAGAGCGTAATGAATTTGTTAAACGCTTTAATCAAGGTGAAGGCGAAGTGTTCCTGATATCTTTAAAGGCGGGTGGTACCGGACTTAACTTAACCGGAGCAGATACCGTTATTCATTATGATCCTTGGTGGAATCCGGCAGTGGAAGACCAGGCCACTGACAGAGCCTACCGAATTGGCCAGGTAAACTCGGTTCATGTAATTAAATTGATTACAAAAGGTACCATAGAAGAGAAGATATATAAGCTTCAGCTGAAGAAGAAGAACCTGTCTGATTCTGTAATTCAATCACAGGAAGTATTTATTAATGCTCTCACGAAAGAAGAGCTGGAGGATATTTTCAGTTAATAATACCAAGATAATAAAAATAGAAAATTCAATTTTAATTATTATAATTAAAAAGAAGAGGCTATAGCAAGTTTTACATACTTGTTATAGCCTCTTCTTTTTAACCAGTAACTATGATAAATTTAATACCATTTCTCAGTCTCATATCTATAAGCTGACAGATACTCAATTAACGTCTTATTCTTCGTTAACACCTTCATCATAATGGTCATTATAGTATTCTTCCATTAATCTGTCTAAATACTTATCATCCATTTCTCCAAACTGTTTCACAACAAGAGTTTTCATTTTCTCAAGTTTCTGAAGGAACTGAACTTCTGCAGCGGCAGAACTGTTAGCAAAGCTATCAACCATTTCTTCTGTAACATTGGAATCTAACCAGTCAATAATTGCATCTGTTAAGGTGTTTTCTTCGCTGATTTCTTTTTCTACCTTTTTGCTCTTGCTATAGGTGGTTATACCGATAATAAAGAAAGCAATAAATACCGCACTCATAACCAGGTAAGACAGCAGTCCGGATATTATTGTGATTACACCAAGAGCATTTAATACAACACCAACCAGACCAAGAACAGAAACTACCAGGAAAGTAACAGCAGAAGAGCTTAAGTCTCTATATTGTTCTTCCTTTTTAACATAAGTAGCGGATTCTGCAACGGCAGGTCGTGCACTTTCAAAAATCCCCTGAACTTCCTCTTGTGCAAACAGTTCTTCCGGTATATCCTCCTCTGAGTCTTCTGTGTCATCATAAGCAACATCAGACCCATCGCCAGAAATATCGCTGTAATCAGATTCACTTTCGCTTATTTCAGAAGAAGCATCAACATCTGAATCTTCCTTCATGTCTTTCATTGCAGCGGCTTTTAATGTTTTTTCGGCTTCAACAGCATAGAAAGCATCATACAATTTCTTGACCTGTTTCTGATCCTTTTTAAGAATCATTATAGCATAGGAATCCTCTTCCTCTTTGTATTGATAGGAAGCATTTTTAATATTGGAGTATTCCAGAAACTGAATAAATTTCTTTGCAAAGGATTCCTTTTTCGTATCCAGGAATTCTATGGTTTCTTCTGTCTCCTCAAGGCTGTCAACAAGTGGCACACCACAGGTATTGCAGGTGGTGAAGCCGTCAATATATTCTGATTTACATTCAGGACACCAGGGCATAGACGTTACCTCCTAAGGGATAGATTTTTATGCTTCTATTTTAAATGCATGATAAGCTTTTTTACCTTTTCTGATAAGCAGCATTCCATCGGAATCAAGATCGTTTGCAGTAAATACTCTGTCAAATTCAATTACTTTTTCATCATTAACGGTTACGCCGCCTTGCTGAATATTTCTTCTTGCATCTGATCTGGAGGAGGCTAATTTACCGTCTACCATAAGAGTGATCAAATCAATACCCTGGGTAAATTGTTCTTCTTTATAGAAGGTTGTAGGGATATCATCTGATTTTAAACCACCGCCGAACAATGCTTTGGAGGCTTCTCTGGCTTTGATAGCTTCCTCTTCGCCATGAACCAATTGGGTGATTTCATAAGCAAGAACATCTTTTGCATGGTTGATTTCTGCATCTTTAAGTGCACCAAGGCGTCTTACTTCATCCATAGGTAGGAAAGTAAGAAGTCCTAAGCATTCCTCGACCTTTACATCCTCAATGTTTCTCCAATATTGATAGAATTCATAAGGAGTAGTCTTAGCAGGATCTAACCAAACAGCACCTTTCATGGTTTTACCCATTTTAATACCTTCGCTGGTGGTTAAGAGTTTGAAGGTAAGACCGAAAGCAGGCTTTTGTTCTTTTCTGCGGATTAAGTCAACACCGCCTAAGATATTGGACCACTGATCATTACCGCCAAGCTGAAGAGTACAGTTATACATCTGATTGAGCTTTAAGAAGTCATAAGACTGCATAATCATGTAGTTGAATTCGAAGAAAGTAAGACCTTTCTCCATTCTCTGCTTGTAGCATTCAGCTGTAAGCATCTTATTAACAGAGAAATGTACACCAACTTCTCTTAAGAATTCTACATAGTTCAGATTCAACAGCCAGTCCGCATTATTTGCAAGAATAGCATTGTCATTATCAAAATCAATAAATTTTGAAAGCTGTTTATAGAAGCAATCCGCATTATGCTGAATGGTTTCCTTGGTCATGATGGAACGCATATCGGATTTGCCGGAAGGATCACCGATCATAGTGGTTCCGCCGCCTAATAAAGCAATAGGTTTGTGACCGGCACGCTGCATATGCATCATAGCCACTACGGTTAAAAAGTGTCCTGCTGTTAAACTGTCTGCCGTTGCATCAAAGCCTATATAAAAGGTTACTTTTTCCTTCCCTAATAATTCTCTTATTTCTTGTTCATGGGTAGTTTGTTCGATAAACCCACGCTCCAATAAAATATCATAAACATTCTCTGACATTTTATATATTCCTCCTTTAAGTAGTTAGAAACATTATATATGAAAAGAAGAAGATTTTCAATTGTTTCAAGGCTTGTATTAAGATAAATTCACAAATTGCCTTAAAATTATTCTATGAATTGTCTATATATGCAGCGTGTTTTCTTTTTTAAAAGACGAGGAAATAATAAGTTAAACCAAGTTTTTAACCTCTTCCAGTTATATAAACATCCTTAATCATAATTTTTATATTTGTGAGAAGAAAAAGCTGAATATCAGTATTTAAAGCATATTATGTATTGACTTTACGGGTGAATTTGTTATAGTTTATTTATATGTAAAGTATTTTAGACATAACAGCTTTTGTTTGAAACCTAACAATCAACAGCCGTATATTGAAAGCGCAATTGCTATAGAGGAAACTTTTGATAAAAGCCCCTTTGCAATTACACATTAGGAATATCAAATAATGTATATTCAGAAAAGAAGATTACTTATTTTAATGCGCCAAGGCGCGAAGGGAGGATAAAATGGAAAAGGCATACAAAGGCTACCTGTTTGTTCATTTTACAGGAGAGCATGAAAATGGGGAACAGATATATTTTTCTGTCAGTGAAGACGGTTTACACTGGAAAGATTTGAATAGAAACAGACCGGTACTTACTTCAAAAGCAGGTGAAAAAGGTGCAAGAGACCCTTTCATAATTCGTTCTGCAAAAGGAGACAAATACTATATCATCGCAACAGACCTTAGAATTGCAAGTGGTAAAGGCTGGGAAGTAGCACAGTATTCCGGCAGCAGAAACATCCTGATCTGGGAATCCGAAGATCTTGTTAATTGGAGCGAACCCCGAATGGTGGAAGTAGGTTTACCGGAAGCCGGCTGTGTATGGGCACCGGAAGCGATTTACAATGACAAGACCGAAGAGTATCTGGTATTCTGGGCTTCCATGGTAAAAGAAGAGGGAGAAGATAAGGCTAAACAAAGAATATACTGTTCCTTAACAAAAGATTTTCATACCTTTACAAAGGCAGTGAAATACATTGAAAAAGATAATCATGTAATCGATACCACAATAATCAAAGACAAAGAATATTATTACCGTATATCAAAAGACGAGACTACCAAGAACATAACCATGGACAAGTGTCCGGATCTGATCAATGGTCCTTTTACACCGGTTGCTTCAGAAGCTCTTGACAATATCTTTGGCGTGGAAGGTCCCGCAGCTTTTCCGATTAACAACTCAGATGAGTGGTGCTTAATGGTTGACCAGTTTGCTGCTAATGGGGGTTATATGCCTTTATTTACCAAAGATTTTTCTGGCGGAGAATTCAAGACTCTAAAAGCAGAAGAGTATGATATGGGAGCTAACAAGAAAAGACATGGTTCCATCCTTAATCTGACAGCAAAAGAGTATGAGCAGCTTCTAAAGACCTATGACTGTGTTAACCCGGTATTAGAAGGGTTATATGCTGATCCGGATATGCTTAAAGTCGGTGATACTTATTATCTTTATCCTACCAGCGACGGCTTTACCGGATGGTCAGGAACGAAATTCAACGTATTTTCATCCTTAGATAAGATTAACTGGAAGGATGAAGGTGTCATTGTGGATGTTGCCTCAGAGCAGGTTCCCTGGTCTGTAGGAAGTGCCTGGGCACCTGCCATTTCTGAAAGAAACGGTAAGTACTATTATTATTTCTGTGCAAAAAGACCAGATAATGTATCCTGTATCGGTGTTGCTGTAGCAAATCATCCTGCCGGACCTTTTACTGCACAGCCGGAGCCTTTGATTACACCAGAAGTGTTGGCAGCGGATAATATTTCAATCTGTCAGACCATTGATCCTTCCATTTTCACAGATGAGGACGGCAGCGCTTACCTTCTCTTAGGAAATGGTGATGCAGTTATCGCACAGCTTAACGAAGATATGATAAGCCTAGTACCTGGAACAATAAAGAAACTGGAAGGGGCATATGATTTCAGAGAAGCCATTATGGCAGTTAAGAGAAATGGAATTTATCATTTTACCTGGTCCTGTGACGATACCGGAAGTGAAAACTATCATGTAAATTATGGTATCGCTAAGAGTATTTATGGACCCATTGAATATAAATATCCTATTCTTACAAAAGATGCAGAGAAGGATATCTTAGGAACCGGTCATCATATCATCTTTAAAGAACCGGACAAGGATGAATACCTTATAGCTTATCACAGATTCTGCACTCCCCTTGGACAACATACGGGTGAAGAAGGTTATAATCGCGAAACCTGCCTTGACAGACTTGAGTTCAATGAAGAAGGCTTTATGAAGCCGGTTAAAGTTACGAAATAAAATAAAACCGCGTGAACCAAGTGTTGAGCTGACCACCGTAAGTTAGACCTAAAAATCTAACTTATGGTGGTCATATCATTTATGGTATACGCGGTCTTTTTTATACGAATTATTATAAGCTTTCTTTCCGATTAATTCTTAGCAATGCCGGTAATCTTGTAAGAACAAAATAAAGCATGACAACATCAATGGGGAGCATGATGAAGCTTTTTAATGCTCTCATTGGCAGAAGAGCAAGGAATGCCTGACCATAAAGGTCTGAGAGCCAGTAAGTACTTAAGAGGATATCAACACAAAATACAAGTATCACTTTAATTAATATAATCCTTTTAATCGTGATCCTTTTGTGGTAGAAACCGAAACCATAAATTAATCCGGTAATAATAGCATTAATGGTAAAACCGGGGTAAAAGGGGCCTTTCGGTGCCAGAATGTAATTGAGAATATCACTTAAGGCTCCCAAGATGCTTCCTACAACAGGGCCAAAGAGCATACTGCCTAAGGCTATGGGCAGATAATTGAAGCTGATACGGATAAACTGACCTAACATTACGGTACCTAAAAGTCCTAAAACAACACAAATAGCCAGCAGTAGAGAGCTGGTTATCAGAGTATTCAGCTTCCTTAATTCCTGAGAAGATTCTTTCAATGTCTTAAAAATGAACATAGTACTACCTCCTTTTCATAATTGTTGCAAAAACTTATGCTACATTGAGAAGGCAGAACCTGTCATGTAGCAGCGGGATGCGAATTTCGTACCGCAAGTTTTACCTTTTCGTCCATCGGACAACTCCCCGTTCCGATGACACTTAACGCACGAAATCCTACTCTGCTATATTCGTTTTTGACTTGAAAATACTATATCAGAAAACCTTATCGCAGGCAATAGATAATATTCTAAAAATTTCAGGTTTACCAATAGAAGTTCTATGTAAAATAACGATTAATATTTGTAGCATAAATAGTATAGGCTAAAAATCAATTTCTCAGTAATAAATTTATAGCTTCATAAATATACTTTCTGGTCTAAGTTAGTCATCATAAGGAATATAATGTTCTAGGCTAGCTGAGCACTAGGGTATGGCATTCTTATTAGCATAGAAAGGATGAGAATATGGATAGACAGGAAGAATTTATGATCCCTAACAGGGCGGAGTACATAAAACAAGCAAGGGAAAGTTGTTCAAGGAATCAGTCTGGGAACTTAAATGGCAAAGTACAGACGGCATATAAGAACAAAGAAAAGCTGATGCGTGAAGAATATTATCCGGCTGGAGTTGACGCTCCTACTGACAGGCCCGGACAGACTGTAAACATGAAAATTTTTCTGGTTCGTCTAATTTGTGCTTGTTTGTTGTTTCTTACAGTAATTCTCATGGATCAGTTTGACTTTAGCATCAAAGAGGTAAATGTAAAAAAAATCGAAGAACTGGTTTCTGATAATGTTGGTGTGGAAGAAGCGCAGAATTTCTTTGTCACCTTCCTAGATAAATTACGCCAATAAATTATTTGCAGCTTATCACCACTTTCCTTTTTATCAGCGTTTAAAATAGATTGTATTTTTACAAGTCATAGTCTATAATGATTTGTAAGCTATATATGACACATTGATTCACATAATTTTATTATGTAAACCAATGTGTTTTTCTAAGACTTGAGCTGTTAATTGTAAATTGAATTTCTGATTCTTTGACATGAAGTTTTATATACCATTAATTATTAGTAATAGAGAATCATTCAATTTTCAGATACTCAGGAAAGAGATGAGCGTGAAAGAAAATTTATTATTGAAAGGCTGCCACACTAAGATTCTTTCACACTTTTTTATTAGTGGCACTGTTGCTGGTATACCAGCGTTATGCAGTAGGTGTAGCAAATTTGTGCCTGCGAAAGCCTCGGCGCAAATTCGGATGCACAAAATGCATGTGCAGGAATGGAGAAAAAATGAAAAAACTGGCTTTATCAGATGAAATTCTAATGACCGTAGACAAGCCTGCCAGATACATCGGTAATGAAACGAATATGGTCGTAAAAGATACAAATACAATTGATATCAGATTCTGTATGTGTTTTCCTGATGTTTACGAAATCGGTATGTCTCACTTGGGCATACAGATTCTTTACGATATGTTTAACCGCAGGGAAGATACTTATTGTGAGAGGGTATATTCACCCTGGCCTGATCTGGACAAGATAATGAGAGAGAAGAATATTCCTCTCTTTGCGCTGGAATCTCAGGAGCCGATTAAGAACTTTGATTTTCTGGGCATAACCCTTCAATATGAGATGTGTTATACCAATGTATTGCAGATTCTGGATCTGTCCGGTATTCCTCTGCTGGCAAAAGACAGAACCGAAGATGATCCTTTCGTATTAGGCGGTGGTCCCTGTACCTATAATCCGGAACCTCTTGCAGATTTTTTTGATTTCTTTTATATCGGTGAAGGTGAGACAGTTTATAACCAGCTCTTAGACCTTTACAAGGAGCACAAGCATCAGGGCGGAAGCCGTAAAGAATATCTTGAGAAGATAGCTCAAATTGAAGGAATCTATGTACCATCTTTATATGATGTGACCTATAAAGAAGACGGAACCATTGAAAGCTTTCAAAAAAATAATGACCATGCCAAAGATAAGATCAAAAAGCAGGTTGAGATGAAACTTGAAAACACCTATTATCCCAAGAAGCCGCTGGTTCCCTATATCAGAGCCACCCAGGACAGAGTAGTACTGGAGATTCAAAGAGGTTGTATCAGAGGCTGCCGTTTCTGCCAGGCAGGTATGGTGTATCGTCCGGTTAGAGAACGCAGTATGGATTTCTTAAAAGAGTATGCCACTGAAATGCTTCGAGCTACCGGTCATGAAGAGATTTCTTTAAGTTCCTTAAGTTCCAGTGACTTTTCCGGTTTACAGGAGCTGGTATATTTCCTGATTGAAGAATGTGGTAAGCAAAAAGTTAACATTTCCTTGCCCTCTCTTCGTATTGATGCCTTTGCCCTGGATGTAATGAGCAAAGTTCAGGATGTTAAGAAAAGCTCTCTGACGTTTGCTCCGGAAGCAGGTTCTCAGAGGCTAAGAGATGTTATTAATAAAGGTCTTACAGAAGAAACCATCTTAAATGGTGCAATGGAAGCCTTTAGGGGTGGCTGGAATAGAGTAAAATTGTATTTTATGCTTGGATTGCCTACGGAAACTGAAGAGGATATCGAAGGAATTGCCATTCTTTCTGATAAGATTGCAAGAGAGTATTATACTTTACCAAAGGAACAGAGAAATGGTAAAGTTGGAATTACTGCAAGTACCTCTTTCTTTGTTCCAAAACCATTTACTCCCTTTCAGTGGTCAAGAATGGATACTGCAAAAGAGTACTTAAATAAACAGCATTTCCTACGTTCCAAATTCAATGAGCAATTAAACAAGAAAAGTATTAAATATAACTGGCATGAAGCAGAATTAAGCGTATTAGAAGGTGTATTTGCACGAGGTGACAGAAGGGTCGGACAGGCTTTACTGGCAGCTTATAAGGAAGGCTGTCTCTTTGATTCCTGGTCAGAATTCTATGACAATAATAAATGGGAAAAAGCCTTCGCTGATACTGGTATCGACATAGATTTCTATACCTGCAGAGAAAGAGAAACAGACGAAATCCTACCCTGGGATTTTATTGATGCCGGTATTACAAAGGCATTCCTTGCCAGAGAGTATAAACAAGCAAAAGAAGCAAAGCTTACACCCAACTGTAAAATGGCCTGTTCAGCCTGCGGAGCCACAGTATTTGGCGGCGGTATCTGTTTTGAAACAAGAGAGCAGGAGGTAATTGCAGAATGATGGTACGTATGAAATTTATCAAAACAGGTCCGGTAAAATTTATCGGGCATCTGGATATTATGCGATTTTTTCAAAAGGCAGTAAGAAGAGCGGAACTTGATGTTGAATACTCACAGGGGTTCAATCCTCATCAGATCATGTCCTTTGCTTCTCCACTGGGAGTAGGACTGACCAGCCAGTCAGAATATGTGGATGTATCTTTTAATACCCTTGAGGAGAAGTCGGTGGTGCTGGGTAAATTAAATGCAGCCATGAACGAGTTCATTAAGGTAACAGATATGGTTATGCTGCCCGAAGGTTTTAAAAATGCTATGGCAAGTGTTGCGGCTGCAGATTATCTGGTATCCTTAAAGGATGGTTATGATTACTTGTCAGCGGAAGAATTTAGGCAGAAATTCACAGAGTTTCTGGCAAAAGAAGAAATTGTAATCCTCAAAAAAACTAAGAAAAGTGAAATTGAAACCGATATAAGACCTTTTATATATTCCTACAGCTATACCCCGCAGGAATTCTTTTCAAATCAGTCTGAAACAAACGATTTTGCGGAAAGTTATGAAAACGGTGTTAAGGTATATCTAAAGCTTTCCTCCGGCAGTGTGAATAACCTTAAGCCGGAACTGATTTTTGAAGCCTTTTCAGCTTTTGCTGGATTTGAATTCAATGAATATGCTTTCCAGATTCACCGTTATGAATTGTACCAGGAAAGTACATCAGAGGATAATTCCTTCATACCCTTATCAGAGGTGGGAAATGAAGCATAAATTATTGATTACCAAGGATGAGGACCGAATTCTCTCTAGTTTATATGATGAAAAAGAGATGATTCAGGTTAATGCCTTCAGCTTAAAGGAAGACAATATTCTCGGAAACATCTACATTGGAAAAGTGAAGAACATCGTTGCTAATATCGCAGCGGCTTTCGTAGAATACGAAAAAGGAAAAATGTGTTACCTTTCACTGGCTGAACTAAAAAATCCGATATTTATTAACCCGAAGAAAAGCAATAAACTGGTAGTTGATGACGAAGTCTTGGTTCAGATTTCAAAAGCAGATGTTAAAACAAAAGCACCGGTGGCAATTACAAACCTTAACTTTACGGGAAAATATCTTGTTCTGACACATGGCAATAATCTAATCGGAATCTCCGGTAAGATTGTTGAGGAAGGTGAAAGAAAACGCTTAAAGGCTCTGATGGAAGACTTTAAGAATGAGGAGTACGGATTTATTATAAGAACAAATGCCGTAAATATTGACGATGAAGTCTTAAGACTGGAAGCTCAGACACTTATTAAGATTTATGTTGAAACTTTAGAGCATGCTAAATATAAGACTCCTTTTTCCTTAATTTATAAGACCTTACCCGGTTACCTTTGTGATATACGAGACGGATTATCAGAAACACTGACTGAGATTATCACCGATGATAAGTATCTATATGATGAGATATCCGGTTATCTGAAGCATTATCAGAAAGAGGACAGTTCAAAGCTTAAATTCTATGAGGATACATTATTATCATTAAAGAAGCTTTACAGTATAGATTCAAAGCTTGAAAATGCTCTCAAGAAAAAAGTATGGTTAAAGTCCGGCGGTACTATAATTATTGAACCTACTGAAGCGTTAACAGTCATAGATGTAAATACAGGGAAAGCTATCTATGGTAAAAGACAAGTACAGGAAACCTTTCTGAAATTGAATCTGGAAGCAGCAGAGGAAATTGCAAAACAGATCCGACTTCGAAATCTTTCAGGAATTATTATAGTGGACTTTATTGATATGGAGGACAAGAGTGCCAAGAATCACTTAATGCATACTTTTGCTGAATATCTGAGGAAAGATCCGGTAAAGACTGTGTTAGTTGATATGACAGCACTCAATCTGGTGGAAGTGACAAGAAAGAAGGTGCGCAAGCCTCTTTATGAACAAATCAGGGAAGAATAAAACAAATGCTGTAAGATTATTAGAACAAGCAGGAATTCCATATGGAACCTATGAATATGAACCTGATGAGAATAATTTATCCGGTGAGCATGTAGCTGCCCAGTTGGGTGTTCCTCCAGAGCAAGTCTTTAAAACTCTGGTAGCGAAGGGAAAAGCAGAAATATACGTATTCTGCATTCCGGTAAAGGAAGAACTTAATCTTAAAAAGGCTGCTCTTGTGACAGGAGAGAAGAAGATTGAGATGGTACCTCAAAAGGATCTTCTGGGATTGACCGGCTATATAAGAGGCGGTTGTTCACCTATAGGTATGAAGAAGAAATATCCGACCTTCATGGATGAAACAGCACAATTATTCGATGCAGTGATTGTCAGTGCAGGAGTAAGAGGCTGCCAGATGGTTGTAGAACCTACTGCATTGATTAAATTTATACAGGGTACTTTTACAGATCTAACAGATTGATGGAGCTGGTTAAATATTTTATGAGTAATAAAGCTATGTATATGAGAAACTGAACTTTTAACAAAGCTTTGCGTTTAAATAAAATACTTAATAATATGAAAATAGCTACTGATCAAATCAAATGAATTACTCAAATGAATGAATCATTAAAATGACAAATATAAATGACTCAAAAAAATGAATCAAATAAATCACTCAAAAAATGAATCAAAAAATTAAATCAAAAGATTAAATCAAAAAATAAATTAAAAAACTAATCAAAACTATCACAAAAAAGTATATAAAATAAAAATCCATGTGTCATTGTAACAGGTCTTAAGATTTCTCCTGCTTTATGAACATGGATTTTTTAATTTGAAATAGTTTATAAACGTTTATTAAGCATAATTTTTCAAGAAGTTTTCTATATCTTTTCTGCCACCCTTAATACTTCCCTGAACCATTTCCTTACTGCCGCCGCCTCTCCCCTGAAAGGCCTTATTTAACTCTGCACCGATCTGTCTCACATCTATTTCTTTAGCACACAAAACATAACGGTATTCAATCGCTTCATCTGTCTCGGATATTGAGGAGTCTTTTGCAGAAGGAATAAAGATTCCAACAATTCCATTTCTGCGTTCTTTCACAAGGTTCGCATAATTCCTTAGCTGATTATCCTGTGTTTCAAAATCAAACAGGGCATAAGGTTCATCTCCGGAAGGAATCGAAACCACTTTATAGCTTAGCAGCTTAGCTGAAAGCGCTGTAAACTTTGCCTCCAGGGACAATTTCTCCTCTTTAAGCCGTTTAACAGCTTCATCAGTTTCATAGATTTTTGCCGAAAGAGTAACAGAGATATTCTGTATATTCTTTTCTTTCTTGTTATAATCAGTTAGAGCGCGTTTACCACATTGAATTTCAAGCCTGGTTCCGCCTTTGTAGTTTTGATAGGTGGTTATTTTAATTAGTCCTACTTCACCTGTGGATTTTACATGGGGAGCACAGCAGGCACAGGTATCTACACCATTTATCGTTACAATTCGTACTGCTCCTGATAATTCCTTTTTACTGCGGTAACTCATGGAATTTAAAGCTTCTTTCTCAGGATAAACTGCAACAACAGATATATTTTGAAATACTGCTTCATTTGCCAGCTCTTCAATCCGTCTGATGTCTTCTTCTGTAAAAGTTCCGCTAAAATCAACAGTAACAGTATCTGCCCCCAGGTGAAAGCCAACATTGTCATAATTAAAATACTTATAAACCAATCCAGACAGGATGTGTTCACCGGTATGTTGCTGCATAAAGTCAAATCTTCTTGTTCTATTTATAGTTCCCTTAATTACCTCTCCCTCAGCCAGAGGTGAAGTAAGAATGTGATAGATAATTTCATCTTTCTCCTGTACATCAATAACTGGGATATCATTTATAGTACCAGTATCAGAGGCTTGTCCGCCGCCTTCCGGAAAGAATGCAGTGGCAGAAAGTATAACTTCATAAACTATTTCCTGATTACTATTTGGTTTTTCGACACAGGAGATTACAGTAGCAGAAAAATCAGATAAGTAACTGTCCTCATCATATAATTTAAGCGTATTAGTTGTCATTATTAAACCTGTTACCGCAGTATTAATGCGGTATTGCCACAATCTATTATGATAGTAGTGAAATATATATGTGGCAGCCTTTCTTTCTTTATTTTCTTTCACTAATCTTTATATCTAAGTTTACTTTATAACTATTTCCCTTCAAAATATAAAATGCTTAGTTTTAGGTTAATACCTGATATAGGTAAAAACTTATATCCAACTTATATGACACAGCATGTAATATAAATTTTTTTCGCCCAGAGCTTTAACTTACGATATTGATGGTCACTTTATTACAATGACACCTATAATGGTTATCATTTTATCAGTTTCAGATGGTTTTTACCAGCATTTTATTGGTTTATAAGATTTATAAAGAAAATACATAAGAATTTGGCGATATGGATATTGGACAAATGATCAAATGCTATGTTATATAGAAATATCTATTTTTCTTGTGAAGAACAGGTACAATATAGTGGCTTTCATCTTATTCAACTGAAAATATTCAAATATGCTATACCATTAAGTTCTTAGAGTCATAACATTTAATTATATGATTTTTTGAGTGGACTAAATCCTTATTATATCTTCTTCTATGATGTTTGCAGCAACATCAGAATATGCCTCACAAATATCCTACAATAAGACTTACAAATATCCTACAATAAGAAAAAACTTGCATTAACAAAAAAATAGTCTTATCATAAGTATGCATTATAAGAGGTAAAATGTGATTACATATAGCTTATTCACGATGACAACACTGGATAACATAGGAGATAAGAAATGGCTAGATTTTTTAACAGGAAACCCATAGAACTGCTTGCCCCGGCAGGTAATTTTGAAATATTTAAGGAAGTAATTCAGTTAGATTGTGATGCCGTTTATTTTGGTGGTAAGAACCTGAATATGCGTCTGCATCGTAAGGATTATAATTTCTCTGACGCAGAGCTTGAAGAAGCGGTTAAACTTGCTCATTCTTTCGGTAAGAAGGCGTATATCACTGTTAATAATCTTTACGGGGATCAAGAGCTCTCAGAGCTTAAAAGTTTCCTTATAAAACTGGAAGGGTATAAACCTGATGCATTGATTGTACAGGATCTAAGTGTAATAGCATTTATAAAGGAATTAGATTTAAATCTGACTGTACATGCTTCAGTAATGATGAATATTCATAATCAGCAAAGCATGTATGCCTTAAAGGATCTGGGAGTAACAAGAGTAGTAATCTCCAGAGAAGCTTCTCTTACTTACAGCAAATATCTGGCAGATACGACGCAGATGGAAATAGAGTATTTTATTCATGGTGACATGTGTATTGCTCATGGCGGACAATGTCTCTATAGCGGAATATTATTTGGGCAGAGTTCGAACCGTGGCCGTTGTTTAAAGCCATGCAGATGGAGTTTTAATATAGAACATGACGGCAAGGATTACCAAACAGAGTTTCCCATGGCTGTAAAGGATATGTCTATGTATGAGCATATACCGGAATTAATCGAAGGCGGCGTTACCTCTTTTAAAATCGAAGGACGTATGCGTGATATTGGTTATCTAAAAATGGTAGTAGGGACCTATGCTGATGCAATTGACCGATACATTAATGATCCTCTTTGCTATGACAAGACAAAGGATACTGAATTATTACAGGAAAATCGTAAGAGAGATACTTCCCCGGCTTATGCTTTTGGAAGACCTGGCTTAAGCAATATTAATACTCGATATGAAGGTACAGGAACCCTTTTTAGCAGCGGAAAAGTATTCAGTACCGCAACCGAAGAACGTGAAATCACAGAAGAGAAGCTTGAGAAGATAAACCAGGAACTTAAAAATTATAGCAAAAACAATACGGATAAAGCAAAACTTTGTGTTAAAGTCAATAATATTTCCCAGGCACAAATATGCCTGGAGGCAGGCGTTGATGCAATTTATCTCTCAGGTGATGTCTTCCTTCCTGACAGGCCTTTCTCCAGGAAGGAGATAGAGAAACTGACTTCTGGGAAGGAAAGTACTGACATATATCTTGGTATGCCCCATATGACCTTTGACATGCAATTTGAACAATACGGACAGCTTCTAGCTTCTGGGCTCCCCATAGACGGACTTCTTGCTACGAATATTGGCGGTATACGAGCTTTTAAAGAAACGAATCTAATCGGTGATTATCCCTTAAACATATTAAATTATGCTTCTGCTGACTTTTATGAAGGAATGGGATTAAATAAGTTCACCATTACGCCGGAAGCAACTCTTACTGAGGCCATGACTCTTCTTAACCAGGCGGGTTCTAAGGCTGAATTAATAGTTTACGGTTCCCCAACTGTTATGTATATGGAGCATGATCTTTATGATAATGTGGAAAAAGACAGAAAAGGATTACTGTATCTGATAGATGAAAAGGGATTCAAGCATCCTGTATATAAGGACCAATATGGAAGAAACCATATGGTTTTATACAAAAATCTCTGTTATCTTCCTATCCTTAAAGGTCTATATGAAGCTGGTTTAGTTAACTTCCGGATAGAGGCAGCGCACCTTAGCAATGAGGAGCTAAAACATGTAATTGCTGTTTATAAGAAAGCTTTATCTAATCTTGATAACTGCGGTAATTTATATAAAGAGTTAAAAACTGAGGGAACAGGCTTAACACTGGGCATTTTCGGTTTATAAAGTAGGAGTGATCGATTGTAATTCACACCTTGTTTGTGGCAGTGCTGCATCTGCAAATGGATGCAGCATGCTATGAGAGTTTGATTTATACCTGTGGTCCTAAAATGCAGGTAATGAGAAAGGCATGGTTATTCAATGTATAATTCAGAAGAAGTATTACAGATGCGTAAAGACTATTTAATGCCCTGTCTGGGGTATTTTTATAAAAATCCACCGGTATTTCAAAGAGGAGAGATGCAGTACCTCTATGACAATGAAGGTAAAAAATATCTGGATTTCTTTGCCGGAGTTTCAGTTATGAATTGCGGACATAGTAATCCTGCAATTATTAATAATGTAATAGAGCAGTTAACAAGCCTGCAGCACGTTACCAATGTGTATCTTACCGAGCCGGTTGTGGAACTTGCCAAAAGACTTAGTGAAGTACTTCCGGGTGAACTTAACAATTCCTTCTTCTGTATGTCTGGTTCAGAAGCAAATGAAGGAGCCATGCTCCTGGCAAGGATATATACAGGGAAGAAGAAATTCATTGCATTAAGTAACAGTCTTCACGGAAGGACTCATCTCACAATGTCAGCAACCGCAATACCTATGTGGAGAGGAGATCCTTTTCTTGATGAAGATTTCTATTTTGTATCCAATTCTCCCGAAAAGACTTTGTCAGAAATAAAAGATGTTATAAAGAAAGATACAGATATAGCAGGGTTTATATTTGAACCAATTCAGGGAAATGGCGGTATTATAACACCTCCGGAAGGATTCTTCAAAGAGATTCAATCACTGTTGAAGGAACATGGAATTTTGATGATCTGTGATGAGATTCAGACAGGATTTGCTCGTACCGGAACGATGTTTGCCATCGAACAATACGGAATTGTACCCGATATCATGACTATGTCAAAAGCCTTAGGAAACGGAATTCCTGCCGCCGCTTTTTCTACAACGCCTGAAATAGCAGCCCGTTTTACGGCACCTTCCGCATCGACACTTGGCGGAAATCCGGTTTCTTGTACCGCAGCTTTAGGAGTGCTTCATTATATCTCAGAGAAAGATCTATGCGCCCGTGCCAAAAAACTGGGTGACATTTTGCTTGGTAAACTACTGGCCTTGAAGGACAAATACCCTATCATAAGTGAGGTAAGAGGTAAAGGATTGATGCTCGGTATGGAACTGACTACTGCTGAAAAGGAACCATTGCCTGAGAAAACCGATGCCATTCTTGAACGGTTAAAGGATGAGGGTATAATTCTTGGAAAGAATGGATTATACCGTAATGTACTTGCTTTTCAGCCGCCACTTGTAATAGAAGAAGCTGATATCGATTTCCTGATTGAGAAATTAGATGAAGCGCTGGCATTAAGCTAGGTTTCCGCTTAAAAGCTCAATTTTATAAATTTAAATATCTAATAGAGGGTGTACCAGAAAGCTTATTAAAATTTTCTGATACACCCTATTACTTGAATAATCAAATTTAAAAATTTAGTCAGATGAAGTATTTCACTACATTCATAAATAGAATATTATTTGCTCAGGTTCTTATTAACTGGAAAAGAATAATTAAAAAACTTAATTTATTGAAACTAATAATTCAAGTATTTCGTCGCACCAAGAAAGAACTGCCTGTGTATTTAAAATACCATAACGTAAAGGTGCATAGAGATAGAGTTCCCTCTCAGGTGAAATTTCTTTAATACCTTTTTTTAAACTGTTATCCATTAATTGATATTCCTTCAGACGGTTAAGATGTAGTTGCTTATATTCAGTAATCATCTTAATAACCTCCGGTCTTGGGAGATTACTTGCAAAAGTTAATTTTAACATGAATTCCGATCTGACGGGCTGCCGGGTGGGAGGCTCAGCCAGCCAGTTCATGAACTCATTACGCCCCCGAGCTCGTTATCGTATATATTTTTTTCTAGGAGAAGGTGACTCTTCTGTTTGAATCAATCCTTCAGACAGCAGTTGGTTTAATACCGGATAAATATGTCCGAAATTCTCATTCCAGAAGTTTGAGATGACAGTATCACAGTATTTCTTGATATCGTAACCGGTACCGGAATGGATGCTTAATATACCAAGTATTGCATAGCGGGTTTTATTTTTAATTGCCATTTTTCCTCCTAATTACTTTATAGCAGCAGCTTTATGATATCCGAAGGATTATACTGTATCACTCTGATATATATATCAATATGGAATTAGATGATTATTTTGACTTGCTTTCATATAAGGATGCAGATAAACTGTACAAAGAGTAGAATAAGATATAATTTCCATTATTTAAATAAATTTCATAACTTTAACTGAAAACAGAAATGTAATGATACCCCTATAAGGTCTAGGACAAATATTAAAAAAACCAAAATTTTAAGTTGACAATTAATGGTTCATATGCTAAACTGTTTTAGTGTGCCGCACAGCGAGGTTCTAAATCTTTATAATTATCAAATTATTTTGATTTCTGAATAGAGATACCGTAGCTGGCGAGTAATGATAATAGGAGGTGTGCCATATGTACGCAATAATTGCAACAGGTGGTAAACAGTACAAAGTAGCCGAAGGCGATATCATTAAAGTAGAGAAGCTTGGTGTAGAAGCTGGAGCAACTTATACCTTTGACCAGGTACTTGTAGTAAACAATGGTTCTTTAGTAGTAGGCGAGCCTACAGTAGCAGGAGCAACTGTAACTGCATCTGTAGTAGAAGATGGAAAGAACAAGAAAGTTGTTGTTTACCGCTACAAGAGAAAGACCGGATATCACAAGAAAAACGGTCACAGACAGCCATATACCAAGGTTAAGATTGAAAAAATCAACGCATAACTAAGAGCAGGGTTAGGTTATGATAACTATATCCGTATATAAAGATGCAGACGGTAAGCTTACAGGCTTTCGCAGTACAGGACATGCTGGTTTCGCAGAAAGTGGACAGGACATAGTTTGTGCAGCGGTATCGGCTCTGATAATAAATACCGTGAATTCTATTGAGACTTTTACATCAGATACCTTTCAATTGAAAGAAGATGAGAAAAAAGGCATGATAGATTTTAAGATTGTTTCAAAACCTGGTAATGAATCCACTTTGTTATTGAATTCTCTGCTTCTGGGACTAAATGGGATCAGAGAAGATTACGGAAAGCAGTATATTAAATTTGTTTAGCGGGGTATCCTGCGACATATATTCAAGGAGGTGTAGGTTATGTTAAAAATGAACCTTCAGTTTTTCGCTCATAAAAAGGGTGTTGGTTCTACCAAGAACGGCAGAGATTCCGAATCCAAGAGATTAGGAGCTAAAAGAGCAGACGGACAGTTTGTACTGGCTGGTAACATTCTTTACAGACAGCGTGGCACAAAGATTCATCCCGGTGTTAATGTAGGACGCGGCGGCGATGATACCTTATTTGCATTAGTTGATGGTGTTGTTCGTTTCGAAAGAAAAGGCAGAGACAAGAAACAGGCTTCTGTTTATCCAGTAGAATCCAAATAAGATGAAACTTTAGGACCCCAGATTCTTGATTAATTCATGAATGTGGGGTTTGTTCATGATATAGGAATATCTGCTCATAATAAAGATATTCGGAAAAGAGGTGAAAAAATGTTTGCAGATAGTGCAAAAATATATATTCGTTCAGGTAAAGGCGGAGACGGACATGTAAGCTTTCGTAGAGAAATCTTCGTTCCTGCCGGCGGGCCAGATGGCGGTGACGGCGGTAAAGGCGGCGACTTAATATTTGAGGTGGATGATAATCTGAATACCCTGACAGATTACCGTTTTATTAAAAAATATTCTGCTGAAGACGGCGAAAGCGGCGGAAAGAAAAATTGCCACGGTAAAAATGGATCGGATTTAGTTCTTAAGGTTCCGGAAGGTACTGTAATCAAAGATACAGAATCCGGTAAGGTCATTGCTGATATGTCCCATGGCAACCGTAGAGAAGTTATCCTTAAAGGCGGCAGAGGCGGCAAAGGAAATCAGCATTACGCCACAGCAACCATGCAGGTTCCAAAATATGCACAGCCCGGACAAAAAGCAAGAGATCTTAATGTTACACTTGAGTTAAAGGTTATTGCCGATGTAGGACTAGTAGGTTTCCCCAATGTTGGTAAATCCACTTTCTTATCACGTGTAACCAATGCCAAGCCCAAGATAGCCAACTATCATTTTACCACCTTAAATCCCAATTTGGGAGTTGTAGACTTAGAAAATGGAAATGGTTTTGTAATAGCTGACATTCCCGGACTAATTGAAGGTGCTTCCCAGGGAATCGGACTTGGACACGAATTCTTACGCCACATAGAACGTACAAAAGTAATCGTTCATATGGTGGACGCAGCCGGTGTTGAAGGAAGAGATCCATTAGCGGATATAGAGACAATTAACAGCGAATTAAAGGCTTATAACGAAGAACTCTCAGGTAAGCCACAGGTTATTGCTGCTAATAAACTGGACATCCTCTATGGTGAAGAGGAAGAAGAAGCTGTTAATCTTTTAAAAGAAACCTTCGAACCACAAGGAATCAAAGTATTTCCTATCTCTGCAGTTAGTGGTAAAGGTGTCAGAGAATTATTATTCTATTTAAAAGAGCTGCTTGACAGTCTCCCTTCTGAACCTTTAGTATTTGAGAAAGAGTTCGATCTGAATAATATGGGCTTTGGTAATGAGCCATATACTGTAGTGAAAGAAGACGAACATCTCTATGTTGTTGAAGGTCCTAGAATCGAAAGAATGCTTGGTTATACCAATCTTGATTCCGAAAAAGGATTTGAATTCTTCCAGCGTTTCTTAAAAGAAAACGGAATTCTTGAAGAACTTGAAGCACTTGATATTGAAGAAGGCGATACAGTTAAGATGTACGGCCTGCAATTTGATTATTATAAATAATGTATCAGCATAAAAGACAATTTATTTACGACTGATAAAAAGTATCCAAATAAAAATTGGATTACTTAAGAAAATCTGCAGACAAAGTTTGCAGGTTGTGAGAAAGGCATGGTATTAATATGACAAGTAAACAAAGATCCTATCTGAAAGGTCTTGCCATGAATATCGATCCCGTATTTCAAGTAGGTAAATCAAGCCTTACACCAGAACTTACCCAAGGTCTGGAAGAAGTACTTGAATCAAGGGAACTTATAAAGGTAACTGTACTGAAAAACTGTCTGGATGATCCCCGTGAAATTGCACAGGTGGTTGCAGAACGTACTCATTCTGAAGTAGTTCAGGTAATAGGAAAAAAATTCGTTCTCTATAGAGAATCAAAAAACAAGAAAAAGATAGAACTGCCAAAAGACGCAAAAGGAAAGAAAGCATAATTCTTTAACCGTTTAGATTATCAGAAGAGAGGATTGGATTATGAAAGTAGGAATTATGGGCGGAACTTTTAATCCCATTCATATGGCACATCTGATACTGGCACAAAGTTCATTGGAACAGCTGGGACTCCAGAAAATTCTGTTTATGCCCTCTAAGAGGCCGCCCCATAAACGAAATGACTTGATAACAGATGACAGACACAGAGAGAAAATGGTGGAGCTGGCCATTCAGAATAATCCCTCCTTTGAACTGTCAAGAGTTGAGTTGTTAAGAGAGGGTACCACCTATACTTCTGATACCTTACAACAGTTAACCCAGGAAAATCCGGATATAACCTATTATTTTATAATGGGGGCGGATTCTCTTTTTCAGTTGGAAAACTGGTGGGAGCCTGAAGTAATACTTAAGCTTGCCCATATTGTGGCAGCTGTAAGGGGCCAGGAGACAAGAGAAGAATTAAAAGCTCAGGCAGAATATCTGACAGCCAAATTTCATGCTAATATTCATATACTGAATACACCTTATCTGGATATTGCCTCTCATGAATTAAGAGACAAACTATCTAGAGATGGCTCTATTCGTTATATGGTACCTGAGACAGTATATGACTATATCAAAGAGCATCAGCTTTATACAGGAAAAGAGCAGAAAAATGATGGAAAATTTATTTCAATTGGAGAAGAGAATAGGTGAGATATTACCTAGAAAAAGGTTTATGCATTCACTGGGAGTAATGACCACAGCATTCTCTATGGCTATTACCTATAAAGAAGATGCCGACAAGGCTACCATCGCAGGATTAATGCATGATTGTGCCAAATATATGACAGGTGAGGAAATGCTTTCTGAATGCCTTAAAAATAACATACCGGTAAAACCGGTAGAAATGCTTAATCCTGACCTGCTTCATGCCAAATTAGGAGCATTCTACGCGAAAAATGTATATAATATTGTAGATGAGGAAATCCTTTCTGCTATTACTTGGCATACAACTGGTAAACCGGATATGTCAAAGCTTGAAAAGATTATATTCGTAGCAGATTATATAGAGCCGAATCGTTCCTCATCCGCTATTCCTGAGTTAGACAGCATTCGAAAACTATCCTTTGAAAATCTGGATGAAGCTGTATGTAAGATATTAGGCGATACCGTCAGATATCTTGAGAAAACAGGGCATGCCGTTGACGAAACAACAGCATTAACCTATGATTATTATAAAGGAAATTATGTGAAGTAAAGGAGTATTAATGAATACAGCAAAAGAAATCGCAAAAATGACCTATAAAGCTTTAGACGATAAAAAAGCAGAAGATATAAAAGTTATAGAAATCGGTAATATTACCGTTATTGCAGACTATTTTATTATTGCCAACGGAACCAACTCTTCACAGGTTCAGGCTTTGGTTGATAATGTAATGGAAGAGTTATCAAAGAACGGACATGAACCTAAGAGAGTCGAAGGTGTCAGATCTGCAAGCTGGATCTTAATGGATTACGGTGATGTAGTTGTTCATATCTTTTCAAAAGAGGATCGTCTTTTCTACGATTTAGAGCGTATCTGGAGAGATGGAAAAGTAGTTGAGAAAGAACAGCTGTTTATTTAATAAACTATATCGGATTATACGGTACTATCTATATAGGTACTGTATGTTATTATCAGAAATAAATTTCTGGTGATAACATACAGTACCTTTTTTCGTGGAGTTTTTTCTAGACTTAAAGTTCCCAAAGTTTATTTTCTTCATACTATAGAATAAAGGAGTTGACATGTTAAACTCTTGCACTTGTATTCGCTCAGTGCGATAACGGAGATTTCGTAAGCAGAACAAGTAGAAAATATTATAAGTAATGTAGAAAGGAACGGTATAGAATGGATTTCACAGTCAAAGATGTACTTCACCTTATCAGGAGATACTTTCTCCTGATAGTAGTATGTACGTTTGCAGGCCTTTCTCTCAGTTTTCTGGTTAATAAATTTATGATTGACAAGACCTATACAGCTTCAGCCTCATTTTACGTAAGTACGGCAGACACTACCCTGACAAATCTGTCTGAGTTAGATTATGCTCAAAAAATAGCTGAGACCTATATTAATTTTCTTAATACAAGGCAGTTCTTTTCAAAGGTAATCGATTTGAGCGGTCTTCCTTACACAATGCAGGAGCTGCAGAGTATGACATCAATAAGTACCATTCGAAATACAGAAATATTCAGTATAACGTTAACCAGTAAGAATCCGGATGATTCCTATAATCTGGTCAAAAGTATGGAGACAGTAGCCCCACAGTTAATTAAAAACATTAAATCCAATGTAGTAATTAGTGTTGTTGACCCTGTCGCATATCCTTCCAGTCCATCTGGTCCCAATACGTTGATAAACACATTATTAGGAGGCATCGTTGCTGGTTTTGGTGTATTTGTTTTTGTAGTATTAAAGGAAATCCTAAATATTAAAGTAGCCAATCAAGGAGATTTGTTAAAACATTATGATATTCCTCTCCTTGGCAGTATACCTCATACATCCGGAAAATCTCATTATACAAGAGGAATAAAAAATTCAATGGTATTTAAGATTTTAGCTGAAAGATTTGGATATAATGAAACTGTAAGTACAACATTAAATGATGAGAGCACTTTTCTGGTATCAGAAAGTTATAAAGCCCTACGAACTAATTTAAGGTTTTCCGTTCGTAAGGATAGTTGTAAAAAAATATTGATTACTAGTCCTGCACCTGAGGATGGTAAAAGTACTACCAGTATAAATCTGTCCATTGTTCTGTCACAAGCAGGAAATAAAGTTCTGTTAATAGATTGTGATCTAAGGAAAGGCAGAACCCATCACTTTTTCAAAGCTAAAAGTGCTCCGGGTCTAAGTGATTGCCTCTCAAATATGAATACTTCAAGAGAAGTAGTTTATACTACCCCCTATAACAATCTATACAGCATACCTATGGGATCAGTACCGCCAAATCCCTCTGAACTCCTTGGCAGTAAGCAGATGGAATCATTAATAAATGAGCTGGAAAGTGAATATGATTATATTATATTAGATACGCCTCCGGTAAATGTAGTAGCAGATTCCTTAAGTTTTATTAAGAATACGGATGGTGCAATTATTGTAATTAGAGAAGGTAAGACTTCCTATCCCGAAATTGAAAATGTATTGATGAAATATCGGTATGCAAAAGCCAATATACTCGGATTTGTTTTAAATGGAGTATCAGTGAAGGAACTGGGGATGAATAAATCTAAATACTACTATTTCCACAAAACTGATGGTACAAAATAGGAAATAGGCAGTATAAGTGATAATGATTATGAATCCTCGGCATTAACTTCAATTGCGCAGGATTATGCGCAGAAACGGAGGTAATAATGATTGATATGCATACACACATACTGCCCGGTATTGATGATGGAGCCACAACTCAGGAAGAAGCCATTATGCTGACGGAATATCTGCACAGACAGCAGGTTACACAAGCCGTCTGCACACCACATTTTTATCCCATGGAAGGAACCATGGAGGATTTTCTGCTAAGCCGTTCCAAGGCCATGGAGGCTGTAAATCATAGTAAGGTGCATCTGATCGCCGGCAGTGAAACCTATTTGCATAAGTATCTTTTTCACTATACCGACTTAAGGCCATTATGTATTGAGAATACCAATTATCTTCTTGTTGAGTTTCCGGATATGAAGGTGTGGAATATGGAATACATGAATGAGCTTGAAGAAATTATCGGATATTATAATATCAATCCCATAATTGCTCATATAGACCGTTATAAACCATTGATGAGAAGCAGGAAACTGCTTAAAGAGCTAAAGTTGAAAGGATGCCTTCTCCAGCTGAATACATCTGCTTTGTCCGACTCCGGTACAAAGAGAAGAGCATTAAGACTAATCGAAGAAGGCTATGTAGATCTCTTAGGAAGTGACTGCCATAATTTATCTTACAGGCCTCCTAATATTAAGGAGGCCAGGAAGATTATCTTTCATAAATTAGGTGAAGACACCTGGGATAGATTAATGATTAATGCTAAAAAAGTTATTGAACCAAAAAATATCCTTGAAAGCCCTAAAATTATTGAAGCTGTAACTGTCATTGAACCAATTAAGGTTTAAAACATGCGGAAGAGGCCAATAACCTTACCAAGAACCTCTAAATCCTTCAAAATAATAGGTTCCATTGTATCATTTTCAGGCTGGAGACGGTAATAACCATTTTCTTTGTAGAAGGTCTTAACAGTAACGGAGTCTTCAATTAAAGCTACAACGAAGTCGCCGTTTACTGCATGAGACTGTTTCTGTACAAGAATTTGATCTCCATCAAAGATTCCGGCATTAATCATACTCTCACCCTTTACTTTCAGCATAAAGGTTTCTTCATTGGGCATGTACTCTGTTGGAATAGGGAAATATCCTTCAATATTTTCAACAGCTAGTATAGGCTGTCCCGCTGTAATAGTTCCTACGATTGGCACACTGACCATCTCTCTCTTTGCCAGATTAAATGTATCATCAGTAATCTCAATTGCTCTGGGTTTTGACGGGTCACGTCTTATGTAGCCATTCTTCTCCAATGTTTCCAGATGGGAATGAACGGAGGAAGTAGACTTTAATTTAACTGCTTCACATATTTCCCTAACTGCAGGCGGATAACCCTTAGATAAAGTCTGGCTTTTTAAATATTCCAGAATTTCTCTTTGTTTAGGACTGATTTTACCATAACTCATTATATTTCCTCCATTAATAACTTGTTTCTTCTATTCTATTTGTATGAAAAATTCATCTTGCTTTCATTGTCCTCATTATAACACGATTTTTCTGGAAATGCAAAACCTATGTTCGCTTTTTTGTAAAAATTGCTAGAAAATAAAAAAAATACCGTTGACAAACAAATGTTTGGGTATTATAATCAAGATAACAAAACAAGTGTTCGCAACATATGTTCGTATTAATACCCAAGGAAATAGATAGACAAGTCTTTGATAGACTATGACTCTGCATATTCTTATTGTATAAGATTAGCAAAACAGGAGGATTGTATTATGAACCAGATGTCATTTTCCGTTTTAAACAGTCAATTTTTAATGCTTTTTAATCAGCTTAAGCATAAGAGACAGTATATTGTATTGTTTGGATTTTCTATAGCCACTATTCTGGTTATTTCCCTTCTTCTGGCTTCAACCAATGTAAATGCAGAGAAGCTGCAGAGTTCCAGCAAACATATAACAAGCATTCAGATAGAGAAAGGTGATACATTATGGAGTATCGCAAGCCAATACATAACCGACGATTACAAAGACATGAATGAATACATTAAGGAGATTAAGCAGACCAATGGTCTTAGCTCTGATACCATTCATGAAGGTAGGTTTCTTGTAATACCTTACTACGCGCAAGGGGAATAGGTTATTTAACCCATGAACCGTCTTGTTCCTTCAAAATACACCACTATAAAGGACTGCCGCAAGAAGTTGTCTAAGACAATATCTGTCTAAGACAAAGAGCTTGCGGCAGTTCTTTTTTGTGGCAAAAAGCAGTATTTGTCATACTATTGAATTAGGGAATAAACCTCCTTAGTGTAATCAACTTACATGACAATAAATCTGTGATAATAAAAATGGATCGAGAGGTATTGGTTATGAGTTTGGCTGAAGATTTATCCGAAAGAAGAGAAAGTCTGGCCGTAATAGGATTGGGTTATGTTGGTATGCCGCTAGCCTTGGCTTTCTCAAAAACATACAATGTTATTGGATTTGACATTAGTACAAAGGTCATTAATATGTATAAAAACGGCATAGATCCTACCAAAGAAGTTGGAAATAAAGCAATACAGGAAGCAAATATTGAGTTTACCAGCGATGAAGAGAGGCTTAAGGATGCTAAGTTTCATATAATAGCTGTACCCACCCCCGTCAATATTCATAAGACACCGGATCTGGAACCGGTAGAAGCAGCAAGTGAGATTGTAGGCAGAAATCTGAAAAAGGGCTCAATTATAGTATATGAATCTACTGTATACCCCGGTGTCACAGAAGAAGTATGTGTTCCCATATTGAATCGGGCTTCCGGTCTGATATGCGGTAAAGATTTTAAAGTAGGCTATTCACCGGAGAGAATCAATCCGGGAGATAAAGTTCATCGCCTTGAAAATATTCGTAAAATAGTATCTGGTATGGATGAAGAAACTTTGCGCGATGTAGCGGCAGTATATGAAGTAATCATTGAAGCCGGTGTAGTAAAGGTCAGCAGTATTAAGGTTGCTGAGGCAGCAAAAGTGGTTGAAAACAGCCAGAGAGATATTAATATTGCATTTATGAATGAACTTGCCATGGTATTTGACCGTATGCAGATTGATACAAAGGAAGTAATTGAAGCTATGAGTACCAAATGGAACGCACTTAGCTTTTATCCGGGGCTTGTAGGAGGACATTGCATTGGCGTGGATCCCTATTATTTTATATACGAAGCAGAGAGACTGGGTTATCATTCTCAAATAATTCTATCCGGTAGAAAGATAAATGACGGGATGGGTGAATTTGTTGCAGATAATATTATAAAGAAACTGATACTTACTAACAAACCAGTAAAGAACAGTAAGGTGGTTATCTTAGGCATTACTTTTAAGGAAAACTGCCCTGATATAAGGAATACCAAAGTTCTTGATATAGTGGATAAACTAAGAGAATATGGCTTAGAGCCTGTACTTACGGATCCTCTGGCTGATAAAGAGGAAACAAAAAGACATTATAATATAGAACTGATTGACCGGCAGGATATCAAAGATGCTGATTGTCTGGTATTTGCAGTGGCTCATGACGAATATCTCAGGTTAACAGAAGAAGAAATTAAAGACATGTATACCTCTGGAAAAGCAGAAGAAAGGGTTCTTATTGATGTAAAGGGATTATTAGATAAGAAAATATGGATATCTGAAGGCTATCAATTCTGGAGATTATAGTTTTAAAAGGCCTTGCATTTTCAATGCCTTATACCTCAATAGTCTATTTTTTAAGCCTGAATTCCTTGAAATTTATTCGAATTAAAGGTTTTCACACTTTTTATATATTAATATATCATAAGACATTTTACAGTATGATAGCAAAGAATCGGGTAAAATGGAAGCTTTCTTCAACTACGAACTATCGAATATCCAATGGAAATATAGATGTGCAGAAAGAGGTTATAGTGAATAAAGATAAGATATTGATTATAGGAAAAAACGGATTTATAGGCAGTTCACTGGCCGAGTGGCTCAGAAAAAATGAGTATGTGGTCACCTCAGTATCTGGTAGAAAGGAAGAATGGAGAACTCTTGATTTATCAGAATATACTACCATTATCAATTGCTCCGGTATTGCTCATAGAAAAGAAAAGAAGAAAAACAGAGATTTATACTACCGGGTAAATAGAGACCAGGCAGTGGAATCAGCGTTGATAGCAAAGGCAAGTGGAGTTGTCCAATATATTTATATCAGTAGTATGAATGTTTATGGAAATACTGGAAAGGCAGTTGATAGTAATACAATTGTTAACCCGGACAGTATCTATGGTATAACAAAACTGGCAGGTGAAATAGAACTCAAAAAATTAGAGGATACAAACTTTAAAATAGCCATAATCAGGCCACCAGTTGTATATGGATATGGTTGTAAAGGTAATGTTCGTATCTTAGTGAAAGCAGCAAAATATCTTTGGGTTTTTCCGTATTATCCCAATAAGCGCAGTATGGTTGACATAATAAATTTATGTGAACTAATTCGCCTTATTATTGATAAAAAAGAGAGAGGAATATACCACCCTCAGAACAAGGAATATATTTCCACCTGGAAACTGCTTCATTTGACAGCAACCTTTCATAAAAAGAAACTCTACCCGATCAAATTGTTTAACCCTATAATAACTTTTTTGATTCCTAAAGTTGGTTTTATCCGAAAAATATTTGGTGATGACTGTTATTCGAAAGATCTGTCTAATTATGAGAATTTTGATTATTGCATAAGAGGATATAATGAATCAATAAAAGAAATGGTAGAGAAAGATATGGCAGCAAAGTAATAACAGAACTATACGCAAAAGCGATTAGCTTAAAAGTTTCAATAAAAAAAACAGGCCCATGGGACCTGTTTTTTATTTTAGGTATCTCTGCGGAGTCTGCAAAGCAGCCATCCGGCAAAACCAGCGATAGCTCCTAGGATAGCACCTACTATAAGGGCAAGAAGGATATATCTTCTTGTAAACTGCAAACAATCAAAGGATGCATTCAAAATTGAAAAATTAGTAATATCCTTGAAGATGAACAGTCCGAAGATATTAATATAGTAGATGATTAAACTAAAAATAAGGGCAGTGTAAATGCTGCTGGTTTTGTGACAGAACGCGATTAAACGGAAGATTCTGTCGGCGAAAATACCTGGAACAATAATGATTAAGAACATTGTAAACAAATCCAAACCTATAAATGGCATTTAAATTCCAGCTCCTCTCTAAACTTTGACTCATTGGGTAAAAAATCTACCATGTAGTTTCCTAATATCTTATGCGTCTAAAAGCCAAATGTTACTTAAATCGACAGAAGAAACAGATGCAGCATGACTCATTTTGTCACAATAGGATTTAGCAGGAATATATTAATACCAGTAAGGGTAAAGGGGGTGATCCGGTTGAAGAATTTTATAATAGGATCTGGTTATAGACCGGGATCCTTTACAAGCGAACTACTGGGACGTAAACCGGTTTACTTTGCAGAAGAGAAAGAAGAAAATTACTTAAAAGATAAAGTTATCCTCGTAACAGGAGGCGGTGGTACCATAGGCTCAGAAGTCTGCCGGCAAGCGGCAAAAAGCAGCCCTAAACAACTTATTATATTAGACAATTATGAGAACACAACATACGAACTGCAACAGGAATTAAGCAGTGTGATAAAGAATCTGGATTTAAAGGTTGAAATAGCTTCTGTTCAGGATACAGCTGCTATAGATCATATTTTCAATAAATATCATCCCCAACTGGTTTTCCATGCGGCTGCCCATAAACATGTTCCCTTAATGGAGGATTGCCCAGCAGAAGCAATAAAAAATAATATCTTTGGAACCTACAATGTAGTCATGGCCGCCAGAACATATAAAACAGAAAAATTCGTTTTAATATCCACTGATAAAGCAGTTAATCCCACAAATATAATGGGTGCCAGTAAAAGGTTCTGTGAAATGATATTGCAAAGCATGAAGTTCTGTAATGAAACCAAATTTGCAGCAGTAAGGTTTGGGAATGTATTAGGATCTAACGGTTCTGTTATTCCTTTGTTTCAGACTCAGATAGCCAGAGGCGGTCCAGTTACCGTTACTGATAAAAAAGTCACACGCTATTTTATGACTGTAGAAGAAGCCGCTTCTCTAGTCTTAAAGGCAGGAGAAATGGCCTTCAGTTCTGAAATATATATTCTGGATATGGGAAACCCAATTAGTATTTTAAAACTGGCTGAGGATCTTATAAAGCTTAACGGCTATATTCCTTACTATGATATAGAGATAGTTGAAACCGGTTTAAGACCCGGAGAAAAATTGTATGAAGAGATTTTGACAAATAGAGATGAACTCATTGCTACTGTTAATCATAAGATATTTATTGAAAAACAAGAAGAGATAGGGCTGCCCTTTATTTTAAATTCCATCAAGCTGTTAAAAGACTCAATAGAATCTGATTCTGCAGAGATAATCAGAGAAACCTTAAAAGCCATTGTACCGACTTTTAAGGAGGCTGAAGCAGTTAACGGCTGGAGGGAAGAACTCAACTAAAGTCTTAAATTAATTAAATAGCAGCCAAAGCAGGAGCCGAATAGGTATGAACTATTTATTTGTTGTTGCACATCCTGATGATGAAGTGCTGGGCGCAGGTGCTTTCATAAAGAAAATAACTGCAGAAGGCAATAAAGCAGAAGTATGCATATTGTGTGGAGAAGCCGGGGCAAGAAAAAACCGTCCTGAGGTACAGAAACTTTACAAAGATCTGATTAGCTGCTGCAGAATTCTTGGAGTATCAAAAGTATATCTTGGGAAGTTCCCCAATATTGAATTTAACACAGTTCCTCATCTTAAGCTGGTTAAATTTATTGAAGAGATATTGACAGTATCTCAGGCAGATATTGTGTTTACACACCATCCCGCTGATATGAACAATGACCATTATTATACTTCAATTTCCTGCCAGGCAGCAGTAAGGTTGTTTCAGAGAAAGGAAACCGTTAAACCAGTAAAGGAATTATTATTCATGGAGATACCTTCCTCTACGGAATGGAATCTAAATCCCACCCTCCATCCCTTTATCCCAAATGTATTTGTGGAAGTAAAAGAAGATGGAATAAATACTAAGATAAAAGCGCTCTCCCAATACGAAGGAGTTATGCGCCCGTACCCCCATCCCCGCAGTGAAACAGCCATTAAAGGGTTGGCAGCTTATCGCGGCGGCCAGGCAGGACTGGAATATGCGGAGGCTTTTGAAAGTGCTTTTCGCAGAGTAAATTAAAAGATATAACCGTTTGAAAAGTGACCTCAAGGTTTAACATTAGGCAGTAAAATCAGCAGACGGGAGGTATCGTTGTTGCTATGATTAGAATTTACGAAAAACATATGAAGCAAAAGTTAGAGAGGTTCATCAGTGCAGTAATATTAGCTGTATTCTGGCCGTTGCTTCTTATAATAGCAATCAGTATTAAGTTAGAAGATGGCGGCAAAATTATCTTTACCCAAGACAGACTTGGTAAAGATAAAAAACTGTTTAAAATATATAAATTCAGAACAATGAAAGAAAATCATGATAATCCTGACACAAGAACCTTCCTGGGAGATATACGAATAACCCGGGTTGGAAGGATACTAAGAAAAACCAGTTTGGATGAACTACCTCAACTATTTAATATCTTAAAAGGAGATATGGCAATTGTTGGACCCAGGCCCATATTGGCGGAGGAAGCAGAATACAAAATTGAAGGCTTCTCCTATGATAAGAGATTTTCTAAGCTTCCCGGTTTATTTTGCTCTATTGACATGAAATACCGTGCAGCAGCAGATCGTGAGAAACAGTTTAGAATGGATGTTGCTTATGTTGAAAATATCACATTTAAGAAAGATTTTATAATAGTTGCAAAGACTGCTTTAACAGTACTTAGAGGAAGTAATGTATATGCTGCACCCCGGAACAGATAACTTATATATCAGCCAGTGCAGCGGAATGAGAGGTAAGCATGAGAATTGCCATCCATCAGCCAGATTATATTCCCTATTTGGGTCATTTCTATAAAATATCCAAAGTGGATTTGTTTGTTTATCTGGATGATGTTCAGTTTTCGAATAATAATATGCATCACAGAAATGATATTAAAACACCTCAGGGGAGGAAAAGGCTGACGATTCCTCTGGATTATCATTTTAAGGATACTATTAACACAGTCCGTACAAAAGATGAAACTGGCTGGAAGGAAAAACATCTTGCTCTCATAACTGCCAACTATAAACGCTGTAAGCATTACAATGATATCTTTCCTATGATAAAGGAGCTGCTGCTTGCAAACTATGAAAGTCTCGCGGATATGAATATAACGATAAACCGATTTATCCTGGCTGGTTTCGGTCTTCGGACTGCTATTGTGAAGTCTTCTGAATTAAATATTCATACTGTAAGAGAGGAACGGATTCTGGATATCTGTTCATTGCTCCATGCAAATGAATATTATTCTGGACTTGGTGCAATGAGTTATCAGAAAAAAGAAAACTTTGAAGAAAAAGGCATTATTCTGACCTATACGGATTATAAACCTTTCTCATATCCGCAGCAATGGGGTGCCTTTGAAGAGAATCTTTCGGTTCTGGATTTTCTGTTTTCCTGTGGTTTTGACTGGAACAGGGTACTGGAGGAGAGAAAGAAATGAAGATTATCGTTGCAGCAAGTTTTGGTCCCTCTCTGACAAATTTCAGAGGGGATTTCATAAAGGAAATGGTAAGAGCAGGTAATGAAGTCACCTGTATATCCATTGAAAGTAAAGAGAATATGGCAGAGAACATAAAGAAGCTAGGTGCAGATTATATATCCACAGGGGGAAGCAGAACAGGAACGGGGTTATTAGAGAACCTCAGATTATTCTGGAAATACATTAAGATCCTTAAGCGAATACAGCCGGATATCTGTTTTTTGTATATGGCAAAACCTATTGTATTCGGTGGTATTGCTTCAATAATCCTGCGTGTAAAAAAAATCTATCCTTTTGTAACCGGACTTGAAACAGCTTTTTACAGTAAAGGTATTGAGAACTTTCTTATAAGAAGAATATTGTGCAGCTTCTACCGGGTAATCTTTTATTTTAGCAAGGTCATCTTCTTCATGAACCAAGATGATTACGACAAAATGATATACATGAAACTGATAAAAAGTGGAAAAGGTGTTCTGGTCAATGGCTCTGGTGTCAATATGAATTATTTTACAAGGCTCCCCCTCCCGGCGGAGGCTTGTATTCTAATGACTGCCAGGCTGGTAGAAGGAAAGGGAATCCGTGAATATTTTAAAGCAGCCTCCAAGCTAAAAGAGAAGTACCAACAGGTCGAATTTCTGCTGGTAGGTGGTCTTGATGAACATAAAGAAGCAATCAGTGAAAAAGAGCTTAGGCATCTTCTTAAGGAGGGAACAGTCACTTATTGTGGTTATGCCGAAGATGTAAGACCATACCTAAAACGCTGTTCCATATTTGTCCTTCCTTCCTACCATGAGGGCAACGGAAAAAGTATTGTAGAAGCAATGGCAGCGGGCAGACCAGTAGTAACCACCAATGCTCCCGGATGCAAAGATACAGTAATTAATGGATATAATGGATATCTGGTTAAGGTTGGTGACAGCGAAGAGTTAGCCAAGGGATTAGAGGTTTTGATACAGAACAGAGAACTCCGTGAAGTAATGGGAGAATATTCTTATCAATTATGTAAAGAGAAATTCGAAGTAAATCATATTAACAAAATACTTCTTACACAAATGGGGTTACGACAAAATTAATAACAAGTACTCAAATATATAGATTAACATCAATTGAAACGATAAAAGGAGGAGTTATGAAAAGAGTAATTTTAGGGTTATATTACAGCCTCCCTGTGTTTCTACAGAACACAGCCATCAGTCTTTATGGTATTGTTCTATATTTCAGCAGGTATTCAGGTGCCTATAAAAGATATCTTCAACTATTCGTAGACCGGAAACATCTGAACCTAAGGGAAGAAAGAATGATACAAAACAAGCGATTTCTTAGGCTGTTGTCCTATGCAGTAAAAAATAGTCCCTTTTACAAAGAATTTTATAAGGGAATTTCCCTGGAGGAAATCAAGTCTATTGAAGACATTGCCAAACTGCCGGTTCTAAGTAAGGATATTCTTAGAGATAATATCAATCGCATCTATACGATACCAAATTATCAAAGCTTAACCTTTCATACCGGTGGAACAACGGGTATACCGGTAAAGGTCAGAAAGCGAAAACGGGATGTTCAACAGAGAATGGCATATCTGGATGCTTATAAACAGAGCTTTGGATTTATCAGCAATAAAATGAGAGCAGCCAGATTTACCGGCAGAAAAATTGTTGAGGATAAACCAGAAAAACCTGTATTCTGGAGAAATAACTATATCTTAAAACAACGGCTTTATTCAACTTATCATCTTACGGAAGATAATCTGATACTGTATGTAAAGGATTTAAACCGTTATAAACCACAGTCCATTGAAGGTTTTGTTTCTGCTATTTATACTGTTGCAAAATACATGGAAGTGAAGGGGGTAAAACCAGAATTTATACCGAAAGCAGTGTTCACAACCTCTGAAACTGTACTTCCCTATCATAGAGAAACCATAGAAAGAGTATTTGGCTGCCCCTTAACGGATCAATATGCCTCAAATGAAGGTGCTCCCTTTATTATTCAATGTCCTTACGGATCATACCATGAAGCAATAGATACCGGCATATTTGAACATATACCTGCTAAGGAAGGTACAAGAATTCTGGTTACCGGATTTGATACCTTTGGTACTCCCTTAATACGCTATGATATCGGGGATGTGATTCGTGAAAGCAGAGAGAAATGTCCCTGCGGCAGCGTCCATCCGATCATTGAGCGAATTGAAGGAAGAGAAGCTGATTTCATTACAACAAAAGGCGGTATATTCAGCCAGGTGCAGTTATCCTATCTGGTAAGCAGCCTGCATACACATGTAAAGCAAATGCAGTTTCAACTTAAGAAAGACGGTTCCCTTATCATCCGGTGCCAGCCGGTCAGAAGTAATATAAACAGAAAAGATATGGGTATAGTTGAAAAGAACATAAAAGAATTTCTGGGGCAGGCAACCGTGTTTCAACTAGAATTTACAGAGAACATCAGCCGCACTTCCGGCGGGAAATATAGACTTATAGTAAAAGAAGATTAAAGAGTGCTTATAGCAGTATATTTAAATTCTCTGATAGAGTAAGGAGGTTATATGAAAGAAAAAATATTAGTAAGCGTCATCATACCCGTTTATCAGGCAGAAAATTACCTGTTACGCTGTGTACAAAGTGTAAGAGATCAGACGTATAAGAATCTTGAAATTCTTCTGATAGATGACGGTTCAACAGATAAAAGTCCTGCCATCTGTGACAATATGGCATTACTGGACAAGAGAATCAGAACGATACATCAGAAAAACGGAGGAATATCTGCTGCAAGAAACAAAGGTCTTCAACATGCAAAAGGTACCTATATTACCTTTCTTGACAGTGATGATTTTCTACATCACCAATTTATTAAATATCTCCTGTGGTTATGTCTGAAGAATAGAGCTCAGATAGCTGAAGGCAGAATGACTACCGGGTCTGAATCTGATTTTCATGGTGTATCAGTGAAGGGGGGAGTAAAAGTCTATGACAGGAAACAGGCAATCCTTAGTAGAAAGATGAAATCCGGAGTAGCTGGTAAACTGTACCACAGAGAACTTTTTAAAGACCTTACATTTCCGGTAAGCGATCATTTTAACTACGAAGATGAGGCGCTTGTCTATCAATTGACCTACCGTTGTGAAAACGTAGCCTATACCGGAAAACCGTTATATTACTGTTATCAAAACCCGCAGAGCGTAACCAGGAACAGTAATCCTTATAAGTCAACGGATTTCTATAAAGTTCTTACGGATAGAATACATTTCTTTATGGCAATTGATAAGGAACTTTTAGAACACTCCTATGAGTATATCTGCGTAAATCTTATACGATTTTATATAATCTGTAAAAGCGACCCAAATAATCGAAATGACATGAAAGAGCTGCTGAAACTGTACGAAAAGATGTATTTTAAAGCATTATACAGCAGT
>JAQSXJ010000172.1 GCA_029256725.1 Anaerocolumna sp.
GAGAATTCACAGATGCGACCACGTCCAATTCATTGTGAACTTGCAGTTCCTCCTCCCATACAAAAAGCATGCCGCTTATAGCATTATTCACTTCTTTTAGCTCCTTAACACAGCCATAAGTGAGAGCTTCCAACCAACTTCCGGCAGTCATTACAAAGGACTTAGCCACTCTATCAACAAATGTAAACTCTATGTGATCATAGTAATATTCATAGCTTTCGATAAGCTGTTTTACAGCGAGCATTTTTAGGAATTTCTCTATAGCCCTTAACTGCATAGTAGACAATTTATAAGTCCCTAGCTCTATATATAAGGGCTTCAATTCAAATTGCTTGATTATATGTGTATTTCTTAATATTTCTTTAACAGGCTTCCACATATCGTAGTTTTCAACCATATACCCCACTAATTCCCTGAATTGTTTTTTATCATAGATATCCGTAGAGTATGATACTATTTCTGCTCCTGTACTACAAACTATATCTTCTACAGTTAGCTCTACACTAATTGGCATCAGCTCTTGCAGCTGCTCATTTAAAATCAGTATTTTTCCATTATCGTTATCAATATATATCAATGTTGCCTTGCTTTTTTTTGAGGCTTGCAAGGTCAAAAGACTCATAAGCTTACTGCCACCCGATAAATTTATGTATGTATCCGCACTATCATATTTTTCTATAATTTTAGCTATATCTCCAGGGAGCTTTTCATTTACAACTTGTTCTATAAGCATTACTTGTGGAAACTTTTGTGATATACAGGTCCTTGCATTTTCGAAGCTTTCAACATCTTTATTGGTCCTTATAAAAATGATTTGTTCGGGCTTGAGGTTTAAAGCTGCTAAAATACTATAATGATTATATTTACCAATAATATTAATAAGTGTTTTGCACTTCATCGCGGTCCTCCCAATTACTGAAAATCTTATATATAATATACAATAATAACCTATTAGCGATATCTTTCACATTTTTTTGCTATATAACACATTTTTGCTTTGTGTAATGTAGAGGGCGGTTTTGAGCAATATCTTGAATTCTCAAGATATTGTTCAACCTTTATATATTATGGGACTTCCTAAAACCTAGCTCTTTAAACACTTCTACCCGCTTCTCATCAACTTGTGTTACCATAAATTCGCATCCACTATTTTTCTCGTAATTTATAGTTTCCATAACAAGTATCTTAAGTAAATCTGTATTCTCCTGTTCTTGCAAAAGTGATAAAAAGTAAAGACCTCTGTCTTCCTCTTCAAACTTATGTGTTGCAGATGCTGCTAGAACTTCTTTGTCCTTCTGCAGAAGAAACAGGTTATAATTAAGATCCTCTGCAATAGATTTCTCAACTTCCATCTCATAATTCTTGCTTGCAAGCTCAAACCAAGCTTTCTTTTGCTGCTCACTTTCAACCTTTACAAAGTGCAAGTCTTCCATGTCAGGTGATTGATATTTAAAATTATGCAAGTAATTGTATAATCCTATATACTTTTCTTTTTGCTTAAATATTAAAGGATGTTTGGCTAGTGGAATCGTCGCTAGGAATTGCTGTCTGCTGTTCTCATTAGCCTCAGCAAGCTCTTTAGGATTTCCTGCAATAATGCCGAACCAGTCAGCCTTACCAGCCTCTACAAAGCCGCACTTTTTTGCCAATCCAGGGCTCATACCATTACCCTTCACAATTTGAATAAAGGGTATTTTGCCCGCTTCTACTATCTGCTTTGCAAGGTCAATGGTGACATCTACTGCGTAGCCCTTGCGCCGGTGCTCTTCCTTCGTGTACATAATTCCCATAGAATTATCATCATGAATTAATACCCAGCAGGCTATTTCATCATTTATATATACAGCGGAGGAGGGACGATTTGCTATATCTCTTTTTATAGTTTCTAGACTCCATGGATTCCTGTACTGATAGAACTTATCAACCGTTTCTGCATCCTCAGGTCTTATCCTTTCTGTGGGGTTCTTCTTCAGGCTCAAATCCAAATTTTCCTTCGGCATATAGTAGAGAGTACATGGGCTTTCCCAACCTAGCAAGTATCTTTGCCTAATCTTTTCTGCCAGTTCACCCTCTACACCAGATAATCCAAAGAACCCTTCATTAAAATAATTGGCACAAATGTTATCAATAAACCCATCATTTTCTGTATATACAAGATGCATATAATCATCCTTGATCACCAGAACGCCTGTAGGCTTTTCTATATCATCTACAAATACTTCTGCATTATGTACATTTTCAATAATTCCTATTACATTTTCATTAACTAAAAACTTCTGTTTAAGAAAATCCATAGCAATATTTAAGTTGTCTATTTTTATTAGCATTTTTTCACCCTCACAAGTTTATCTATAATTTAGTTATGGTTGTTATCAACAGTTCTTCCAGGTATCTTTCAAAATACTCTATTTGATACCCTAGATAATCTTTCCATATCTCATTTGCTGTTTTGGTTTCCAGATTAACTTCATCTCTTAATTTAATTCGATGGCTTATCTTCCTTTGCACCGCCTTGATACGTTCTTCAATTGTACCTTCTGTACTTTCCTTATCCCAAGCCATGGTTTGATATATTCTAAGAGCACCAAAGCGATCTAGATTATCTGAGT
>JAQSXJ010000090.1 GCA_029256725.1 Anaerocolumna sp.
TAAAAATCCATCTCTGCCATAAGTGTTATACCCGGTAGCACGGCCATACCCCAGCTGAATTCCATGTAAATCTCCAATATAGTCATTTATATGATCGTGCCCTGCAAAGACTCCCCTTGTATGCCCTTCCTCAAGAAGAGCTGTAAAAAACCCTGAATTAACGGCAGAACAGCAGACCTCCTCCAGTTTATTTCCTATACAGCTCTTACTCTCCCATACCTCCTTATATTCCGGCAGGGGAATATGCAGAAACACCAAGGAAGCAAAATCACTATTACTTACCACCAGCTCTTTTATAGTCTTACGATACCATTCAATCTGTCCAGCTCTGACATAATCATACCCTACTATGCCAGGCAATACATTGTAACTTCCGCTGTCTATACCAAATAAAACCCAACTGGTCTCATTGTTTCCATTCTTTATTTCCAAATAATGATTACCGATACCAAAACCAGAATCCTCTGCATGAAACACCAATGAACCTTGCAGATCCATAACCTTTTTAATCAATTCCTCTTTTTCAACACCTTCTTCATCATCATGGTTACCAAAAACAAGGCTCCAGGGAATCTCAGCCTCCACAAGAGGTTCCAAAGCTTTATCAATCCCCCCAAGGTTATCTGACCCATATACGGTATCCCCTGTAATCATAACAAAATCCGGCTTTTCAATAGCAAGGAGTCTTCTCATTAGGTTAATGGTCTTCTCATCAACGCTGCTTCCATCTACATAATGCAGATCAGTAAACTGCATAATTTTAAATTTTCCATTTTGAAACTTCAGATCTGTTTTCATACTTACACCTGTTGCATATCGCAATCTTTCCTATTTTATTTTTTTGGTCTTTCTTATTGTTTGGTATTTCAAAATTACTGGTGTTTGCTTTTTGAGAAATTTCTTATTTGGTATTTCTTTTTTGGTATCTTTTTTGGTATCTTTTTGGATATCTCTTTTGGGTGACTCTTTTTGGTATCTCTTTTTGGTATCTCTTTTGGGTTACCTCTTTTGGGTATCTCTTTTGGGTATCTCTTTTGGGTATCTCTTTTAGGCATCTCTTTTGGGTATCTCATATTTGGATATAAACTCTTTAGTGTATATTTTCTGGCATACTAAACTCCGTATCCCAAGAAACAGGTAATTTGCAGAAAAAAGAAAGGATGAATGCGCCTATGGAAATGTATTAGAAGTCCTTTTCTCTGAAAATATTGTGCTATTTACCGTCCCCTCGCCGTTCCCCTCGCCTACCCCAAACTACTACCTTTAACTACTCCCACAACTCAAAATCATACTATGACTAATCCACCCCCACTACAATGGATAAACATTCAAACTATAGTGGATATTTCTATAACTTACAGCTAGCATCTTGTTTCTTATATTTGCCAGTAGTATATTGAAGACATAACAGTTCTTTTCAATCCCATAAGGATTCGATAAGAGCACAAAACCAAATAAAAGAGAGGGTCCAATAATCATGCGCACTTACTTTCAAGCCGGCGGCTCTTTGAACAAGGGATTTGTAGGACAAATATCTTATACTGTTTGTCTGGATAAGGAATATAAAGGCATGAATATAGAATTTTCATTTGATAAACAGCGTATTACTGCTGTCTCTGAAGAAATGAAGTCTGAATTCCTAAACGCATATGGCGACGAATATGGTATCAGCAATTACTCTGATGAGGAGCTTAACAACGCTATTCTTGAAATGAAAACAGAAATTCATACACTGGTTACTATGAATGATGAATTTATAGGTGGTGTACATAAACAGCTTACCACCCGCCATATGACTTTCACACCTGACTTCACCAGTGATGGCTGCATCCCACAGACTGGTATTGCAGGTGTTCTTAAGATCATTTTGGTTGTATTTAACGTAATTATGGATCATACGGATTATCAGTTGACCTTAACGGTAGAAGAATAAGTTCAGCCTGAACTGGTTATATCAAAGACCTAAATTTATGCAGAAAGGAAATATTATGTATAAACGTTTGGAGTTACATAATCACACAACTGAATCAGATAGCAGCATGACTCCCCTGGAACTAACGGAATTTATGATTTCAGACCAGGTAGATGCCTTTGCTATAACTGACCACAATACCATTTCCGGTCACAGAAAAATTGCTGCACTGCTGGAAGAGAACAACTTTCCCATACAATGTATCTACGGGATGGAATATACCACTTATTACGGCCATATCCTGTGCCTTAACCTTAAGGAGTATGTATCCTGGGAAAACGTGAATCTGCACAAACCCGAACTGCTCTTTTTGGCAGCGAAGGAAAAAAAGGCATTGGTAGGAATTGCCCACCCCTTCTCTTATGGACATCCCTTTGCCAGAGGCTGCCGTTTTGATATGAAAATCACAGACTATACCTCAATTGATTTCATTGAGATCTTTAATAATCCCGAACCCCTTCATGAGGTAAACGAGCGGGGGCTTTTATGGTGGGAGTCCCTGGTATTAGAAGGTAAAAAACTTGCCTTTACCTGCGGAATGGATCTTCATGGCAGATGGGAGATGAAGAATCAGTATGCGACCTTTATAAAAGGAGAGCCTGATGGCGATATCTCTAAGGAGCTGGAAACAGCTATTCTAACACAGAATACCTGGATTTCCAAGGGTCCCTTAACAGAGTGTGAAATCGATGATAAACGGAAACAACTCACCTTTACCATTGTTGATACGGGTAAGCCTGGTTATATCCATCCAGAGGAAGCTCCTTATTACCTGACCCTGCGCACCAAAAAAGGAGTCCTTATAAAGCAGTTCTCCGGAAGGACTCCCCTTACATTTGATTATGAGGAATTACAAAATGAAACTGTCATTTTACCAAAACTTTATCATCAGGATACGGAAATAGAAAATCTGCTGGTTGTTGCACCTGTGATATATTTGTAAATATATACTGCAAAGGGTGTCAAAAACATTGTTTTAAATGCGTACAGGAAAATTACACAAAATAAAGAAATCAATTATAAAAGCATAAGAAATCCTTTTCAAAGAATCCGGACTTCTTATGCCTTAAAATTGATGTATGAGGCTTTCTTATTTGTATAATCTGACAACCAATTACATAAATCTGACCTTTTGACACTCATATCATAGATCACTTGCGATGCAGCCTTCTATACTCCAGGGGTGTCAATGACGTTGACTTTTTAAAAACCCGGAAGAAATACTGTCCGTCTTCATAGCCCACCTCTTTTGAGATTTCGGCTATGCTTTTGTCCGATCGTACCAGATATTCACAGGCTTTTTCCAACCGAAGATTTTTGATGTAATTTACTGTTGTCTGCCCGGTTTCCTTCTTAAATATGGTGGAGAAGTAATTGGGGCTGATTGCAAATTTCTCTGCCAGCTCAGTAATGGATATATCGCGGTTGTAATTATCCTGGATATACTTAATTCCCAGCTTTATCTTGTTTCTGGCATTGATATCAATATCTCCTTTTACAGATATACTGTCCAGAATAAGCATATAAAGGTAGTTAATCAGTTCTTTAACGGATTGAAAGGTTTCGAATATCTCAAAATTCAGCACCAGCTTTTCCATGTTCTTTGGGTCATTTGTAAACAATGGATTTGATACCGTTATAAGAATCTGTATAATGCGAGCCCACACAATACGGATATATGCCACATTGTATCTTTTGATTTTATCCTCTGAGAAGATATCGTTGAGCAAAAATTCTATATTACCTGCATCGTGGCGTTCAATATACTGATGCAGCATATGCAGCTCCGATACCGGAAATTGTTCGGCTGAAAGTATCTTTATATCATCATAGAAATATAGGTTCAGCTTTCCATGAATCATTCTCTGTAAGAAAGCCTCCTGTGCTTCTTTACTGCTTTCGACAGTAATTTGAGCTACAACGGAGCTGCTGCCAAAGGTCAGGGAAACCCTCATTTTCTTCCATAAGAGATTCTGGAGTTTGGTAAATACCTTCTCCGCTTCAGTCCGCAGTCTGGCAGGATTGACATGTGTAAATATGGCATAAAGCTGATTCATATTGGCAAGGTTGTTGACAATAAGTCTTCCACCCTCACCCTCGATCTCATAGAATACATTTTTTATAGAAAATTTGATAAGGTCAGTATCCTTGTAATCAAAACATTTTTGTTCATAGCTTTCAGAATTTATATGAATAATCGAAACGATACTCCATTGATTTTCCAGTGGAAATTCAATACCCGCAAGCTTACCTGAGCTGAGCAGATTATTAATTTCCAGTTGACTTTTGAGCAGTTCATTGACTGCCTTGTCCAGCATATAATCCTTTTTTTCCGCAAGTGAACGTGAGCTTTCTCTAATGCTAAGTCTCAAAGCTTCCTCTTCCTCAATCTTTTGCACGGAATCTTCAATTGCCTTTTTTAAATTCTCATTGGATACAGGCTTTAACAGATAGGCATTCACCCCCAAATGAATCGCCTGTTCTGCATACTCAAATTCTGCATATCCGCTTAAGATAATGAACTGTAATTTCGGTAACATGGCTTTGGCTGTTCGTATAAACATTAATCCGTCCATTCCTGCCATTCGGATATCTGTTATAATAATATCCACCTTATGGTTCTTTAAAATCTCAATTGCCTGTTCACCTGATTCGGCTTCATGCAGCACAGCCGGCATCAGGTCCAGATATTCCAGTCTGGCTTTAATCCCCTGTCTTATAAGTTCCTCATCATCCGCAATCAAAATACTCCTATTCACATCAATACCCTCCCTATTGAAGAAGTGGCAGGGTAATTGTAAAACAACTTCCCCGTCCCTGTAAACTCTCTATAGTAATTCCATACTCAATTCCACAAGCTAATTGAATTCTCTGGTGAACATTCCTGATACCGATTCCCTGTTTGGTCTGTTCTGTTTTGTTGGTATCATTAATATAATTGCTGATTTCCTCCACTTTTTGCTGTGACATGCCGGCTCCATCATCTTCAATCTTTATGACCAGCATTTGGTTAACCTCTTTGATGGAAATCTCCAGAGTTCCCTTCCCTGTATTATTACTCAGGCCATGAACAATGGCATTTTCCACAATAGGCTGCAGAATGAATCGCAGCACCAGCTTATCCTCCATTTCAGGATCAACATTATAGAACACATCGAATTTATTCTCAAATCTGGTTTTCTGTATATACACATAGTTCTGCGTATGCACCAGCTCTTGTTTCACTGTTACGAATTCACCATAATTTTTACCAAGGCTATATCTGAAATTCCCACCAAGTTTTTCACAAAGATCACAGATAAGAAAAACTCCCTTTACAGCAGCGATGGAACTAATGGTTTCTAAGGTATTGTAAAGGAAATGCGGATTTATCTGCAATTGCAGATTACGGAATTCACTTTCCTTTCTCTCCAGCTGCTGAATATAGTTTTTCTTTATGAGCGTATCGAGCTTTTCAAGCATTGTATTGAACTGCCTGTCCAGAACCGCTATCTCATCATTTCCTTCAATTTTTTCGGTTATGGTTAAATCACCGGTTTCTGCCACTTTTATCTTATGAATCAGTTTCTCCACTCTTTTTGAAAAACTTCTGGTAAAAGCAAACATGGTAACAAAGATAATTCCGATTACTACCGAGAGAACCGGCAGAAGGCTGCTCTGTACATCTGCTTTCTTCTTGTTCAACTGACTATTATTGAATAAAAACAGCAGTTTTATACCAAAGTTTATTTCATGTTCCGGATTGATAACCATAGCATCTTTATAATAATTAATTTGATGAGTATTTAGGTCCTCATAGGTTAGGTCTTCAAGTATGGAATTGTATTCCCTGTTAGAGGAATATACAATTTTATTATCACTGTCTAGGGCTATAACGTCATAAGAGTAGACCGTTTCACCGAAAGTAACCGTTGGTGCCAGCAGACGCTCCAGATAAATATCCAGTTTGACCATACCAACGTATTGACTGGTATAATCAGCCGTATTTATATAAATAATATCCTGCTTTAAAGATAGTAAGGCTTCCTTCTTTTTCCCTGCCATATATATAAAATAATTCCCTCTCGCCGACAGGCTTTTGGGAAACCAGCTCTCTCTGGTAGCTCCATCCATCATTGCTACTCTGCTGCCGTATATCTTCCCATTAGAATTATTGGAATAAATCATACAGTTTCGCAGCTCCGGACTATCTAAATGAAGTGATTTATTCACTTCTGTGCTGACATCGGTTCCTTTACTGCGAGGATTCTTATCCTCTGTCTTATTCATCAGGGTATTTAAGACAATGGTATTATTGGTTATCTGTCTTAAGCTGTCATTATACTGATAAAGCTTACTCTCTAAATTCGACGTGTACTGGGCAATCAGCTGATTGTGGGAATTAACCAGCTCCTCTGTAACCAGATTTGTAATTTTCTGAAATACCAGAGAACTGATGAACAATATGGGTATAATACTTACCAGTGCCGTAAAAGCGACCAGCTGTGTAAATATGGTACTGGAATGAAATACAAACCTGTGCAGTCTTTTTAACTTTTCTTTCATTGCTTCTTCCTCAATTTGCAAAAAACCCAAGAATAAAAGCACCATAGCAGTCATTGCACTTATTCTTGGGTTATAATATTAATCTATCAAATTATTCTACAGTGCCTGTTTTAATGCAAGATATCCAAGTCTTATAGCTCCCAAAATACCAGGATCTTCTCCGAGTTTTGGTGGTATAATATAATTGTCGATATCTTTAATTATGGCCTCATGATGGATATATCCTCCCAAGTTTCGTAGAACTTTCTCTCTTACAGCGGGAAATAGCTGCGGCTGATGCATAACGCCGCCCCATAAAATAATCTTATTGGGTGATAAGGTCAGTATATAGTTGGTAACAGCCTGGGCAATATAGAAAGCTTCCAGTTCCCATACTTCATCCCGTTCTGCCAGTTCATGGCCTTTTTGCTTCCACCTGCCCTCTATTGCCGGGCCGGCAGCAAGCCCTTCCAGACAATTATCATGATAAGGACAAAATCCCTCGTAGGTATCCTGTTGATGGCGAGTGACAAGAATATGACCAGCCTCCGGATGAACCAACCCATGAAGAGGTTTTCCATCAATACAAACGCCTACTCCTACTCCGGTACCAATCGTAATATAGATAACCGACTCACAGTCTTTGCCTGCTCCCCAGACGGCTTCGCCAAGAGCAGCTCCATTGACATCTGTATCAAAGCCTATAGGCACCTTTAAAGCATCTTTAAAAGCTTGTACCATATTGAAATTACGCCAGGCCAGTTTCGGACTGCTGGTAATCGCTCCGTAAGTGGGGGATAAAATATCCAGGTCAATCGGACCAAAGCAGCCGATACCCAGGGCTTCTATAGATTCTGTTTCAAAAAACCTGATTAATGCAGGAATTGTTACTTCAGGCAACTCTGTCGGAATTGTTATTCTCTTATGGATTTCTCCCTTTTCATTACCGATCGCACAAACCATTTTTGTACCGCCGGCTTCAATTCCTCCGATTATCATAAGCGCCTCCGTCTTTCGTTCCCTTTCTTGTTACTCCAATCGGAACTTGCAAGCAAGCTTGCAATTCCTCTATCATTATATCATACAAAAATAAAAATAAGCAGTTCACAATTCTTCAAAAAACACTGTATTTTTCTATGATATACTTCAAGGATTTAAGCCTCAAAAGCCATTCTACAATAAGCAAACAGGAAATTTGCACCAGACAGAAAGGCGAATGCGCCTATGGAAAGGTATTAGAAGTCCTATTCTCTGAAAATTTTGTGCTATATTATAAAACAGATTGTTTGAGCGGAGCGAGTTATCTGTTTTGTAATATGTCAAGCACAAAAGATTCAGGGAATTAGGACTTCTTATACCTTGAAATGGCGGCATGAGTCTTTCTGTCTGGTGTAAATTTCCGTCCCCTTGTGAAAACCTAATCTTTTAACCCTCAAATCATAATATTAGTGCATAGCAAATTGAAGAATCCAGATTATGATTAGCGATATATAATTTCATCCCTGCCAGGACCATTGGATACCATGGTTACAGGGATTCCAATTTCTTTTTCTATAAACTCAATATATTTTCTGCAATTCTCAGGAAGCTCCTCGTATTTGGTAATTCCTCTGATTTCCTGATTCCAGCCCGGAAGCTTTACGTAAACAGGTTTTGCTTTGGCAAGCTTAACGGTAGTGGGGAAATCCTTTGTTACAACACCATCTACCTCATAGCCTACACATACAGGCAGCTCCTTTAAATAGCCCAGAACATCTAATACAGTAAGTGCAACCTGTGTTGCTCCCTGCATTCTGCAGCCATATCTTGTCGCTACTGCATCGAACCAGCCCATACGTCTGGGTCTGCCGGTAGTAGCACCGAACTCGCCGCCGTCACCGCCTCTTTTTCTTAACTCATCTGCTTCTTCACCAAAGATCTCGCTTACGAATTCACCGGCTCCTACAGCACTGGAATAAGCCTTGGCAGCTGCAATGATTTCTTTAATTTCATAAGGCGCTATACCTGCACCGATGGCTCCGTATGCTGCCAGGGTAGAGGAGGAAGTTACCATAGGATAGATTCCGAAATCCGGATCCTTCAAAGCACCAAGCTGTCCTTCCAGTAAGATATTCTTACCTTCTTTGATAGCTTCATACAGATATGCTGATACATCGCAGACATATGGTTTAACCATTTCTCTATACTCAATAAGAGTATTATATAATTCCTCTGTGTTGATAAGAGGTTTGTGATACATATGCTCTAGGATAACATTTTTTGCTTCACATACTCTTTCAATTTTTTCCTTTAAGCTTTCTTCATCGAAAAGTTCTGATACCTGAAAACCTATTTTGGCATATTTATCGGAATAAAAGGGTGCAATACCTGATTTGGTTGAACCAAAGGATTTGCCTCCCAGTCTTTCTTCTTCATACTGGTCAAAGAGGATATGATATGGCATCATAATCTGTGCTCTGTCAGAAACTAAGAGCTTGGGTTCCGGCACGCCTCTGTCTGTTAAGGATTTTACTTCTTCAAAAAGATAAGGAATGTTAAGTGCTACTCCGTTACCGATAATACAAGTGGTGTGTTCATAAAATACACCTGAGGGAAGAAGGTGAAGTGCGAATTTACCATACTTATTAATGATTGTGTGACCAGCATTGCTGCCTCCTTGAAATCTTACAACAATGTCAGATTCCTGACCTAACATGTCTGTTATCTTTCCCTTGCCTTCATCGCCCCAATTAGCGCCTACTATTGCTTTTACCATAGAATTTCCTCCTTTTACAACCATGAGTTATCTCTTTTTCCTTTTTCTGCATAAAAAATCGGCATTGTAACAAACCAGTTACCATGCCTTATTACTTTCTTATTATACATACATTTCAGACATAAGTAAAATCAATATTATTTATGTTGTCCATAATCCCTGGTTATATTGTTTAGGCGTACAAACAGGCATTGGTGTACTATTCAATTACATTTTTAGATATTATTAAGGAATCAATATGATTTTCGCTATCTGGATTGAGGACCATTTCTTCAAAATCTGCCGGACTGATATCTTTCTTATCTGCAAGATAGACTATCCTTGTGTTTTCCTTTTCATAGGTATTGATATAGGAGTATTCTGAAAATATAAATTTATCTCCTGCACTATATGCATCTCTGGAAGCATCCACGACGACATAATACTTGTTGCCGTCATAAATGAAATCCGAGATAATAGCATCTCCTTCAATGGTATAGGACACTTTTCTCATATAGGCTGTGATACCTTGCGAACTATTATTTTGAAAGCGGTCAACCAGTTCGATGTTTGCATTTCCATCAAGTCCTTCTACATAATATCCATCTTCCTTCGCTGACTCAGAAGGATATTCTTTAGGAATCTCTTTCGTAGGTGGCCAATTACCCGATACGTCCTCTATCACAGTAATTTTCTTTGCCTTAATCTGAGGCGGATAGGATTCCATAACAGTACCATCAAATAAGATATCTATAACAGTACCTCGTTGAAGCTTTAAATTTTTTGCTTCTTTATAATGAACTGAAACCGGTTCAAATGGTGCCAGAACATCAGTTTTACCGGACACCGCTGTCATTATACTTTCGTCCTGAACAGATATCACAATGGCACGAAAAGTCGTATCCGCTGTTACTTCTGGCTTACTGCAGCCAGATATGGACATTATAACAAGGCATAGCAGCAGTGTTAGCATTACTAGGTTTTGTGGTAATAAAGCTATTCTCTTCATAGAACTCCCATCTGTGTGTTTTGACACACAACAAATCAATCGGTTCAAAAGGCCATTACCCAATTCTTTTGGCATATGCGATAAATTCATCCAGACTTTCTTCTGTAAATATCTTAATACCTTTTTTATGAAGGAGCTCGGAGGTTAATCCTTTTCCTGCTTTAAGTTTACCGTTAAAAGTACCGTCATATATTTGACCGTATCCACAGGAAGGGCTGTTAGCTTTTAAAATGGCTGTTTTACATTCAAAATATTCAGCTAATTTTAAGGATTCTGCCGCTCCTTTACTAAATTGCTCCGTTCGGTCTGTTCCGTCCTGTTCTACAGCCCTCCCTTCCCTTAACTCCACTGGGTTTCTTGGAGTAGGAAGACCTCCCAGCTGTTCAGGACAAACGGGAATAAACTGATGTTCTTTACTTAGGCTTTTCAGTTCATGGATATATTTTCCTGTACCGCAATATCTGCAATCCAAGCCTAAAAGGCAGGCACTGACTAAAACCTTCACTTTGTAGTACTTCCAAAACCACCGTTACGCTCTTCTTCACACGCATCATCTACGGTTATTCCGTACTCCACAAATATTCCCTGCATAAAACCTGAGCCTGCTTTTACTTCCGCAACTTTTCCTTCATTGGAATCGTTTGTAACCTTAGCAAAGATATGTCCTTCATTGTCGGAATAATAATAATCACTGTCAATGATACCAACGGTATTATTCATCTGCAGTCTGAATTTAAATCCCAGTCCACTTCTTGGATAGCATTTTAGTACCCAGCCCTCTTCCATTGATACTCTGATTCCTGTAGGAATTTTTATACCCTCTCTGGGAGACAGGCTAAAGTCCAGCGGACTGTTAAAATCATACCCCGCAGAGCCTTTTGTAGCGCGTCTCGGAAGTTCTATGGCTTCATATATATTAGCTACTTCTTCTGTAGCAGTCTCAGGAAAAGTATCGATCCAATCTTTCTTAAATTGCTCTAGTGTAACTTTTTCAAATTTAGCTATTCTTTTCATGATATCCTAATCAGTCTGCAATACCCGCAGCTGACTTAATCCTTCCTTTTTGCTATGTATTCCTATGTCTATCGGTCTGCCTCTTTATTCTCCCATCATATCAAGGAGTTTTCCGGCTGCTATAGACACCGGATTCTTTGAACTGGTAACAATACAATAATGTCTTTTCGGCAGCTGTCTTTTCAGAGTGAGCTCGAAGAGCTCACCATTCTTGATATACTCTTTTGCAAAGTCATTGACTACAGAGCCTATTCCAAGGTTTCTTAAGGAAAACTGTACGATCATATCGCTGGTTGCAAGTTCAAACTCCGGCTTTAACACTACACCGTTATTTTTTAGTATCTGGTCTACATACGTCCTTGTACTGGTAATTCCCTCCAGACAGATAATGGGCAGTTCTGCCAGATCCCTGTATTCTAGCTCTTTACCGGAGAGGTGAGAGAATCTGCTGCCTGCAACAAATATATCCCGTATCTCTTTGACCTGTTTGGTCTTCACGGAAGCCTTAGCCGTAAAAGGCTCGCTAACAATGCCAAAATCAATCTTTCCTTTATATAAATATTCCAGGGTCTCAGGGGTAGGTGCATTGGTTACGCTCACCTTAATACCGGGATATTTGTCGTGAAACTCTTCCAGATAGGGCAGAAGATAGTATTTCAGTGTCATATCACTGGCACCTATTCTGATTTCACCGTTTTCCAGATCGAGTCTCCTTCTTAAAAGTTCCTCACCTTTTAAAATACTTTCATATCCGGCAGATATGTAGGAGTAGAGCATATCACCTTCTGGTGTCAGCCTTACTCCCTTTTGTGTTCGCAAAAAAAAGCTTCCATTAAGCTCTCTTTCCAACAGCTTTATAGCCTGACTGACAGCAGGCTGGGAGATACTAAGTTTCTCAGCCGCTGCCGTAAAGCTTCCTGTTTTTGCTACATAATAAAATATTTTATAGTATTCCAGACTTATATCCATATATGCCTTTCGTATCCCAGTGACCACTTATTTCTTTCGCCTATAACCAGTCTTTCCAGATATCCGGCTGGTATCCGACGGTTGCCTGTCTGCCGTTTCTTACAATTGGTGTCTGAAACATCCCTTGATGCTCCAGAAGTTTTTCTTCTTTATCAACTTCATCTGACAGGTACTTTACATAATTCTCTTCATATTCCTTGGAATGCTCATCCATCAGTCTGCTCATACTGCCTACAGCCGTTTTCACACTTTTATATTCGCCAAGGCTCATACCGTGCTTCCTTAAGTCTATCATCTGATACTTAATTCGTCTTTCCTTGAAATACCTTTCTGCTTTTCTCGTATCAAAACATTTGGATTTCCCGAAAATTTGTATGTTCATCCCATCCTCTTTCCTTAACACAGATAGATTACTATATAAGTTGAATTTTATTTCTTCTTGCCAAAGTATAAAAATAATTGAATATTTAGTATCTTTATGCCTGAACAGTTATAAAAACATAATTCAACTTATTTCTTAAATCTATCCTAAAACAAAGCCAATATAAGTTACTACAGCATTTATGTGCTCTTACGTTTAATTTATATGCCATAAACTCGACAAATAATTTAAACCTTCTTAATTAAATCTCCATACTCTGTATTCTTTTCAAACCATTTTACTGCATAGGAACAGGTCAGCACCGCCTTTTTGTTCTCGGTACGAAGCTTTTGTGTCAGCTCTTCCATTAGTTTTCCGGCAATCCCCTGTCCTCTCAGGGAGTCATCTACAAAGGTATGATTGACATTTACCGTTCCGGCATAGATCTCGGGAAAAGTAACTTCTGCAATAGTCTTACCTTCTCCATCTTCCAGATAGATACGGTTTGGTTCCTGTTTAAATTCCATACTCCTGCTCCTCGCTTTCCTGTTTTCACTACTATTGTAAGGGGTTACTCTAGTAAATGCAAGGCTATTTTATAACAGTATATTAGATGTTTTTTCCGTTTTAGCGGAGTAAATATAGCCCTCCGGGTATTTTGGCCTGATACAGGGAATTACTACCTTTTTATTTCCTCCAGACAGACCTTCAAGGCACTTTCTCCTTTTTTTATAAGTATATCCGGTGTGGTTCCCACCTCTTCGCTATTGCTTCCGTCGGGATTAATTAAAGATGCTATTTCTCCATAGAAGTCCGGTATTCGGCAGGGCAAAAAGCATAGGATCCATCCCTATAAATAAAACCGACATTACAACGATACTTTCGCATATCGTAGTAATGTCGGTTAATTTTATAAAAGCACTCTATAAAGCAATTTACAATTCCAGCCTACATAGCTTAAATCGCAACAGCTCCAATTCTATATTACCAAATTCTCTAAATCAAACCTTAATGTCCGCTGTCATTCCAAGAGACTCTTTATTCTCTTCTAACAGTGGATTAATCACTTCATCAATAAATTCCTCCACCTGTTCCTTGGAACGTCCTACATATTTCTTAGGATCCATGGTCTGCTTCAGCTCTTCTAAGGTAAGATTAAAGGAAGGATCTGCAGCTATTAATTCCAGCAGATTGTTATCTAGTCCTTTTTCCTTTACATTGCGTCCTGCTTCCATGGAAAGAGTACGAATCTTTTCATGAAGCTCCTGTCTGTCACCGCCTGCTTTTACAGCATCCATCATAATATTCTCGGTTGCCATAAAAGGAAGTTCCGCCATAATATGCTTCTCAATAACTTTCGGATAGACCACCAGCCCGTCTACTACATTTAAGTACAGATCAAGAATTCCGTCTACTGCCAGAAATCCTTCCGGTACGCTGATTCGCTTATTTGCAGAATCATCAAGGGTTCTCTCAAACCACTGGGTAGAGGAGGTTATGGCAGGGTTTAAGGCATCACAGATAACGTAGTTAGCCAGAGAAGCAATACGTTCGCTTCTCATAGGATTTCTCTTATAAGCCATAGCAGAGGAACCAATCTGGTTTTTCTCAAAGGGTTCTTCAATTTCCTTTAAATGCTGCAGTAATCTGATATCATTGGAGAATTTATGAGCACTGGCTGCAATCCCTGCAAGAACATTCAATACTCTGGTATCTATCTTTCTGGAATAAGTCTGACCGGCTACAGGATAGCAATCCGCATACCCCATTTTCTCTGCAATCTTTTTATCCAGTGCTTTTACCTTTTCATGGTCTCCTTCAAACAGTTCTAAAAAGCTTGCCTGTGTACCGGTGGTACCTTTTGAGCCAAGAAGTCTCATGGAATCGATCAGATATTCCACATCATCAAAATCCAGTTTTAATTCCATCAGCCACAGCGCCGCTCTCTTTCCTACTGTAGTAGGCTGTGCCGGCTGAAAATGCGTAAAAGCAAGAGTCGGAAGATCTCTGTATTCCAAGGCAAAGCTCTTAAGCTTGTCCATTACATTTAAAAGCTTTGTACGAATTACCTTCAAAGCCTCTGTCATAACGATAATATCTGTATTGTCACCAACATAGCAGGAAGTTGCACCAAGATGAATGATTCCCTTCGCTTTCTCGCATTGTACGCCATAAGCATAAACATGGGACATAACATCATGGCGTACCAGAGCTTCTCTTTCTTTTGCTACCTCATAGTTAATGTCATCCTGATATTTCTTAAGTTCCTCTATCTGTTCTCTTGTCACAGGAAGCCCAAGTTCATTTTCTGCCTCAGCAAGTGCAATCCAGAGCTTTCTCCAGGTTCTAAATTTCATATCGGGGGAAAAGATATATTGCATTCTTTTGCTGGCATATCTCTCTGACATGGGGCTTACATATTTATCATTACTCATTGCTTCCTCCTGTATTGACGGCAATTCACTCAGCCGTTACTGTGTTTACAATCTGTATTTTCACTGATCTATGACCTGACCGCAGATGTGGGGACTGCCAGTCTTTTATTTCAATTCAGGCACTCCCCTTTTTATTCTCTGTATCTAATTATCCTTAAAATGAATATATTTTGCAAGTTCTTTTTATGAATT
>JAQSXJ010000012.1 GCA_029256725.1 Anaerocolumna sp.
TGTGAATAATCGTTACCTGGTGTAAAGACACTCCAATCATCTTTTCCGATTCTGGTATGGGTCTCAATGGACTTACCAGGCTCTAATTCTCCTGCCGCAGAGGTGAAACCAACCTCTACATAATAATCAGCATTACTCATAGGCTGTGTCAGCTTAAAGAACTGTCCGGTTACACTGGAATTGGTCCCGCCGCTGAACCAGTCTGTAAAGAAATTCTGGGGTCTTTCTCCGTCTATGGTGTAGTAATAACGCAAAGTTATGTCTGATAAATTAACTTTTTCCGTACCGGTATTATAAATACGATACTGTGGATAAAGAGTATTGTTTATGGCACTTCCCGTTGCCGTATTCATGTTGTGGGTCATGAGTTCCAGTTGTATTCCAGGGAAAGTCTCAGCTGTTGTCTGAATTTCAGCATTTACTGCTGCTTCTTGCTGTAAAAGCAAGATTTGTGTAGTAAGTTTTTTTCCATCCTTGTTCGTACTGCTTCTGTTTAGCAGTAAATTTCTTATCTGCGTAACATCATTTAGATCATAATTCACAGAAGCGGTTTCAGCATTTCCCTCTAACGGTTTCTCTGCTGTCTGCTCTAATGCTTGCTCACTCACAGCAGTATTAATAAGAGACTGACTGCTTGTACTCATATCAACTGCTACTTTTTCTGTACTAGTACTTTGACTGCCTATAGCCAGATCAGCAGCTTCGCTGCTGTTATCCTTATAATAATACTTTTTAGTACCGTCCGAATATTCTTCTGATTCGATACGGTATTCTTTGCTATAATGAAAAATTATCGTGCTGCTGTTTGGTTCTGTACAGGTTATCGTGCGTTTAGTATCATCATAGCTATAGTGATAAGTCCCGCCCTGTACTGTTTTGCTGCTTACCCTGTCATTGCTATCATAGGTGATCTCTAAAAGTGTTACACCTTCAGCACTGACAATCTTAGAAAGACGTCCATAAGAATCATAAGAATAAGTCGTCTTATATCCATTTACATTGGTAAAGCCGGTCAGTTCTCCGCTTGTGTAGGTGTAGCTTACCGTTCTTCCACCGCCATCCTTTACGTTCTTAAGGCTGCCGTCTTGATTATAGGTAAAATTCAGATAACCGCTTATACTTTCAGCCTTTGTCAACATACCGTCTGTATAGGTAAGTGTAATGGTATTTCCGTTTAAATCAGTAATCGTTGATAGTTTACCGTCAGCATCAAAATGATAGACCTCTGTTTTATCAATCGTTAAATTAAAACTTCCGTCTCCATTCTTAACAAGTTTTCTTACAAGTCCTTCTGCCGGTGTATACCCACTCCCGGACTTCGTATAGTACTCCAGATGTCCGTCTTCAAACTGTATTACTACGGTATTTCCTGTATCCTGCAGATAATAGGAAAAGGAATGGGACCATGCCATACCAAACTCATGAAAGCTGTGACTTAAGGAATTATACATTCTGCTAAAGTTAAGGGGTAAAAAACCATCCACTGTAATATCATCATTGGCATAGAAATTGTTTCCCATGGAAAGGCTTACGGGATTCTCAGACGCCGTCCTCTGCAGCTGGTCAATGATACCAAGATGCTGCTTTGTAAGGTCTGCATCTTTCTGAACCTTAATAGCTTCTGCTCCTGTGGGATTTAAGATAAGAATATTGGAACCGACCAGTTCACCATCACCCGTATAACCGTCGGTCAGATTATTGTCACTTAGAATTGTTGTATCTTTCTTATAATTATCAAAATAAGCTCCAGCCAGATATTCCATCTGATCTGTCACACGGTAAACATGGCGAAGAGCAGTCATTGTCTTTACACTGTTCCCGGAAGAAGAGGTCACAGAAGCAGACAGATTATAAAGAGTGTAGGCAGACATTGGCACCGAAGCATACCACAGATTATCACCTATTGTTGCAGTTACTGTCTTACCTGCTACGCCATTTTTATGATAGGTAAGATTTACCTTACTTACTCTCTGATTCTTTCCGCCTTTACCATATACATATAAGGTACTTCCAGAAGGGTAGGGGGCAACGGAAATGTCTTTGGTATTATCCTTTACCACAGTTACCGTGGTTATAGATTTGTATTTCTGGTAACCTTCCTCCTGAGGTTCAGCTACCACTTGGAAAGTTCCGTTCTTTACAAGGTTTCCGTTTATATCTCTTCCGTCCCAGGTAAGTTCATGGGGTTTGTATTTTCCTTCAAAGGCAGCGTCCTTTGCCAGGTATGCAATGACCTTTCCCCTCTGCATAATCATAACATTCATGACACGATCTTTTTCCAGGTTAAAGGTTATCTTTGCCTGCTCTCCGGCAGAGGGTACAAAAACCGTCGGTGCTGCTTTGATAAATTTCTTGCTTGTTGCTGCTTCTGCCTGAAAAGGGATGCCTGTAAGTATAATTGTAATACATAGTAACAGACTGGTACATTGCTTGATATGCCTATATAGCCAAACCCGAAAGGCATTGTACCGTCCCCTTTTCAGCATAATCTTACTGAAGTGCTTTTTCTCTTTCTTAATAGCCAAATAATCCACTTCTTTACCTCCCGTCATCTAATTTAAGGAAAAAAGGCAATAAAAAAATGCCGGTTGCACCACTAGCTCCTCTATGCCCAAAGTGCCCAGATATTGACATAGATTCATCGCTTCATTTTTTGTACCACATTATTCCATTAAAGTAATTTTATGACAGGAGTTTTGTTTTTTCTACATTTTTATTTTGGTAAATTAGTACCAGGATTTTACATTGCCTGTTGCCAGTTCATAATCTTACGGATTTCGTTGGTTAGCTTATCTGCCATCTTTTTATGGGTGACCTTGGAAGGATGCCAGTCGGAACCGATGCCGTCTTCTTCTTTCTGTACCTCAAAGGCCATGGAATAGATATCTTTATCCCCTTCTCTTCTTAGAAGTTCCACCTGACGCTCTACTTCAGGATATAGCTCCTGTCCCATTGCTCCAAGCGTACACAGTATTCTGGCACCAGGATTTAACCCTCTCACTGCTTTTACGAACCGGTAATATTCTCTTCCAAAGTCCCCTATTCTCTCTGCTACCCCTTTGGTATAGCTGGAATCATTGGTTCCAAGATTGATTATGATACAGTGAGGAGTATACTTCTTATGATCCCAGACCTCCGGCGCTTGCTTCTTAAATGCAAGGTCGGCTGCCTTATCCGTATAAGGATACATATCCGGCATGAGCCAGTCTGCATTAGGCTCCTCCTGATCTGTCCAGTTGGATATAATTCCGATACCACTCCAGGATATTAAATGGTAATCTGCCTGCAGGTTTCTTGCAGTTAGTGCTGCATAAGCTTCCCATGGATTCTCCTGTTCTGTATGAAAGATATCCGTATTCCATATCCCCTCATTTCCATAACCGCAGGTAATGGAATCTCCAATGAATTCAAGCTTTCTCTCACTTGCATTACCAGGCGTTGGCAGTACCTCGCTATCAGTGATAATTTCTTTGATACCGACTCTTCCAAAAGCAACTTCTGAATACTTTACCAGCCGTATCCTGGTCTCTTTCACTTCGCTTCCTTTATATAACACATAAGTTTCTTCCTCCTGTAATAGAGGAAATCGTTTTGACGGAATCTCTTCGTCATCTACAAATACAGCAACCCAGGCTTTCAACTTATCCTCATAATTTCCGGAGTCCGTCCATAGTACTGCTTCTGCATAGGTTCCGGTAAATGTAAATTCTATTGCAGCGCAGGAATAATTTAAATAGCGAGTGTTATCATACCATAAAGTTCTTCCCATTACCTTTACATATTTCTCATCTGCTGTAAACTTCATATTTGGCTCCCATCTGTGTACTTTACATGCTTTTCTTTCATTCTTTCCGGCAAGATGCCCTTTGCCGGCAGCGCAAACAATGATAACATGATTCCTCTTTTCCAAAATGCCTTTACTTTGAATAAAATCCAGAATGAGCACCTTCTACCGCCGATGACGGCACAAATATCACATGCAACGCTGCCATTCCGAAACTGCCTTCATACCGCCGCTCCCTCAGTCTGCACTCCTTGGCTACAGCTGCAGCTCATACAGCTTTCTGTAGATGCCGTTCTGATTCAATAATTCCTGATGGGTTCCGCTCTCCCGTAATTTACCCTTATGCATTACCATTATAACGTCTGCATGCTGAATAGTAGAAAGCCTGTGGGCCACCATAATGGTTGTCCTTCCGGTCATAAGCTTTTCAAGGGCTTCCTGAATCAGCTGTTCTGTCTCGGTATCAATATTCGCTGTGGCCTCATCCATTACCAGAATGGAAGGATCAAAAGCCAGGGTCCTGGCAAAGGATAAGAGCTGTCTCTGTCCGGCTGAGAGGGTACTTCCTCTTTCCGTTACTGCCTCTGCATAGGTATTGTTTAATTCCTCAATAAAATGATCTGCACCTACATAACGTGCAGCATTTATAATATCTTCCTCACCAATATCGTCATTTTTCAATCTTATATTGCTCTTAATATCACCGGTAAACAAGAAGACATCCTGCTGTACCTGTCCGATGGCACTTCTTAACTGATCCGTATCCATCTCTTTTATATCTACACCATCAATGGTGATGCGTCCTTTTTGTATATCATAATACCTGCCGATCAGATTTAAGATAGAAGACTTTCCGGCACCAGTTGCTCCTACAAAGGCCGCTCTCTGACCGGGTTCAATCACAAAGCTTACATCCTTTAGTATCCAGTTCTCTTCTTCATAAGCAAACCATACCTGGTCGAATTCAATTCGCCCCTTTACTTCTGACAGTGATACAGGTTTCTCAGGGTTTACTATCATTGGCTCCTCATCCAGTATGGTAAAGATCTTCTCCGCACTGGCCATGGCGGACTGCAGCGTACCAATCTGCTCAGAGAGCTCCTGAATGGGTTCAAAGAAAGAACCGATATACTGTATAAATATATATAAGGTTCCGATGGTAAGGACCTCATTTATAACAGAACTACCGCCCAGGCCGATAATAATGACCATAGCAATTACAGAAAGAAAATAAATGGAGGGGCGAAAGATTGCAAATACCATCATTTCCTTAAAGTTTGCCTTCAGTAAATCCTTGCTCTTCTCTTCAAACTCTCTCTGTTTTTCCTTTTCCCTTGCAAATATCTGTATAACCTTCATTCCGGATAAATGCTCTGACAGATAGGTATTAATTGTCGTTAATCTTGTTCTTACCTGACGGTAGGTCTTTCTTGATATGTAGGTAAACAATGAGGTAAGTCCGATTATTAAAGGTATCAGCAGAAAAGCATACAAAGACAGCCTGATATTTAAGCTTAACATAACAATTGCCAGCCCGATGATCTTAATAATGTTCTTTATCAGCTTGACCAGGATATTGGCATACATTTCATTCAGAGCTTCCACGTCATTGGTGACCCTGGTCACGATTCTTCCCACAGGAGTTATATCAAAGAATCTTAAGGACAACTTCTGTATATGCTCAAATACTTCCTGTCTGATATTATAGATAATATTCTGACCTGTAAGGGATAAGATCCAGGTCTGAAGAAAATTACAGAGAAAGCTTAAAAGCAGTACGATAAAATATATTAGTGCTATATGCTTTACTCCGTCAAAGTTCTTTTTCGCTATAAATTCATCTATCACCTGCCCCACCAGTATGGGACGGTATAGTTCCAATCCTGTTATACATAAAACCAGCACCAGAGAAAAAAGTATCAGATGCCAGTAAGGTTTTGCATAGATCAGCAGTCTCTTAAGGACACTGCCTTTACTTTTGGTGCTGTATTCTAATGATTCTTCCATGTTCTCCTCCATTCCTGCACGCTTATTTTGTGTACCTATAAATTTGCGACAGAGAAAACTGTCCACAAACTTATAAGGTTGGTAATCCATTGATTTCAACCCTTCTCCCTACTTTTGAGATTAAGAAGGTACAAAATAAGCTTGCCGCTACTGTTATACTGCCTCCAGCTGTTTCTCCAACTGCTGCTTCTCATACATCCTTGCATAAATACCGTCTAAAGCAAGCAGTTCTTCATGGCTTCCGTACTCTGCCATCTCTCCGTTCTCAAGAACCAGTATCTTATCTGCATTCTGAACAGTGGATATACGGTGGGCGATCATGATGGTTGTCTTACCAATACGGTCTCGTTTTAAATTAGAAAGAATTTCTTCTTCCGTATTAGTATCTACAGCAGAGAGTGCATCGTCCAGAATAAGTATGGGCGCATCTTTCAGCAAAGCTCTTGCTATAGAACTTCTCTGTTTCTGACCGCCGGAAACGGTTACACCTCGTTCTCCTACCAGCGTATCGTATTGAAGGGGAAACTCTATAATGTTATCGTGAATACAGGCAGCTTTGGCTGCTTCCTGCACCTTATTAAGATCGTTATCTGAGGCACCGAAAGCTATGTTATTACGAAGGGTATCCGAGAACAGGAAATTATCCTGAGGTACATAGGCAATATTTTCACGAAGGGTTTTAAGCGGAATCTTGTTTATATCATTCCCGTCTAAGGAAATCATACCAGGCTCTGAATTATACAAACGAAGGAGCAGGTTTGCTATGGTAGACTTTCCGGTTCCGGTTCTTCCAAGGATCGCAAGGGTAGAACCCTTTTCCACCTCAAGGGTTAACCCCTTAAGAACCTCAGGTGTTACTGTTGTAAAAGCAAAGGATAAGTCCTGAAACCTTATATTACCCTCAAGTTTATGAATAGGCAGAACTTCCTCCCCGTCAAATACCTCCGGCTGTTCTGTAAAGATCTGCTGAATCCTCTTTGCGGAAGCGATTCCCTGAGAGATAAAGGTTATACTGTCACCAGCCGCTAACATGGGCCATACCAGCATACCTACGTACTGATTAAAAGCAATAAAGCGCCCAAGGGTAATCTCTCCCTGTATTACCAGGTAACCGCCGTAAAGCAAGGTAATGAGGCTGGATACTCCGATAATAATATCCAGCAAAGGATATTCAATTGCCTGAAGCTTCACAACGCCGAGATTCTTCTGCTTATTCTCTTTGTTTGCTGCCGCAAAGCTCTTAATTTCTTTTCTCTCCTGGACAAAAGCCTTAACAACCCTTACTCCGGAGATACTTTCCTGAACCATATCAGAAAGTCCGGAAAAAGCCTCCTGCTTCTCAGTAAACCTTTTCTCAATGGCCCTGCCGTAGATTACACCTCCAAGGGCTATAAAGACAAGGGGAATGGATGCAAGTAAGGTCAGCTTTAAATCAACGTGAAGTATCATCTTACACAAAACCATAATGGTCATGATGATTGCATCAAAGGCACAGATAACCGCCGGTCCCGTTGCCATTCTGATAGCATTCAGATCATTGGTAAAATGGGCCATTAAATCACCGGTTTTATTCTTATTATAATACCCCATGGACAATGTCTCCAAATGGGCAAACATACCATTTCTCAGATCATATTCAACATTTCTGGCGGAACCAAAAATAAAATATCTCCAGCCAAACCTTCCAAGAGTCATGATAAATCCGATTATAAGAATTTTCACGATTCCCGTTATGAGGCTTTCCATACCCAACGTCTTAGCTTCCAAGCCGTCGGTAATATCCCCGGTAAACTGGGGTATGTACAGACTGGCTATATCTACAATAAATAAGGTAATAACCCCAAGTAGATAAGACAGCCAATATTTTTGTATGTGTTTAATAACTCTGTTACGTTCTTTCATCCCTAATGTCCTCCCTCAGATTCTGCACATCCTTTTATTATGTAGTATTTTCTCAGAGATTTCAAGATGAATTTTAGCATCTGGGGCTAAGAAATTTAAGCATCTAGAGCTAAGAAATTTGAATACCCTAAATTAATTTTCAAATTAAAATAAGTTCCTTGCATCTCCTTAATCATAAGAAAATGGCCAGAACTTAGATTAATTTACTCCACTGATTTTTAATGGCACCACGAAATCTATTTTAAAGTTCTTACCAGAATACTTCTTGCCGGCGGGAACAGCTTCTGTTTGATAATCAAATTCCACATAGGCTCCATCCTCTTCCAGGCATAGGAATACAGAAAATGCTTTCTTTTCATGTGGTTTGATTCATGCTGCTTCGCAGCTTCCAGGATATTTCGAAACCGGTAAAATTCTTTGTAAGCATTATGATATCCCTCCTCCGCTTCCTCTTTGGTCATATTAGGGTGGTTAAATACCAGATGTCTGGTGTCATAATCATTCCAATTCTCACTGGTTATCCTTCCCTGTTCCTTCATTCTGTTGTGCAGCGAAGTTCCGGGGTAAGGCGTTAACAGATGAAACGTAGCTGTTGTAATACCACTTTCAATCGCCCAGTCAGTTGTTTCCTTAAAGGTATCAAGGGTATCATGCTCCATACCAAAGATAAAGCTGCCATTAATCATGACCCCCAGTTTGTCCAGTCTTTTTATGGCTTTTTGATAATCCTGATTCAGATTGGAATATTTGTTTTCCAGGATAAGATTTTCCTTTCGTATGGATTCAAAGCCAATAAAAGCACTTCGAAATCCAGCCTCATAAGCCTCTTCCACCAAATCCCCTTTTAGCACGGAGCTTAATGTAACAGCACCCTGAAACACCTTCTTCATTCCCCTCATTTCCCGGAACAGCTCTCTGCAAAGTTTTTCATCGGCAAACAGATTATCATCCAGAAAATAGAGGTGCCGCCCCTTAAGGGTGTCTAACTCTTTTAGTATCCGGTCTATACGACAGGTATAAAAGGACTTACCCTTTTCATAAAAGGAACTCACATAACAGAACGAACAGCCGTTAGGACATCCCCTGGAAATTACCATAGAATTGGGTACCAGATAACTATCCTTCTTCAGCAGATCTCTACGTGGCAAAGGCAGGTCATGAAGGGACACATTCCCCATTTCATAGAATGGTCTTGCTCTGCGGTTTCTTAAGTCTTCTAAGAAGATGGGAAAAGAATTCTCTCCTAAGCCCTTAAGCACCGTGTCTGCATGAGCTTTTGCTTCCTCCGGAAGTGTTGTTGCATGAAGACCTCCCATCGCTACATAAACACCTTTTTCTCTGTAATAGTCTCCAATTTCATAAGCATGCCTTGCATTCGTAATATAGGTTTGTATGCAAACCAGATCCGGCTGGTCGTCATAATTTATCTCTTCAATATGTTCATCCGTTATGGTTATTTCATCCTCTTCCTTGCATAATGCCGCAAGTGTAGCAAGACCCAGCGGAGGGAAAAGTGAATATTTTATTGGGCGATAGAATGGGCTTTTGGCTTCTGTTAATGCAGGTAATATAAATTTAATTTTCATCAGCAACCTCCTGATAGTAAAATACCCTGTTATTATGTAAGATCAGCTTGATAACATTTGACTTACATATCAACTATAACTTTAGTGGCTTTCTTTTGCCTTTATTGAATAACGTTTATATTTTTACTACATTCAATATATATTTATTGTATTACAATAAATATGATTATGCAATAGCAAGGTAGAAAGAATGAGGAAAGAATGAGTGAAAGAATGAGCAAAAATGAGCAAGAATAATGGGATAATAAAGAAAACATAAGGAAGAAAGGATTTGAATCTATCAGGAAATATTATTTTATAACAAAAAAATACATTGTATCTAACTTATAAACAGATATATTAATAACATTGTTTTAACTAAAAACAAAATAAATTTAGCACATATGAAATAATTTTAATGCAGGTTTAAAATGACAAAATACAGCTAAGCAATAAACTACAATAAAGTATATTTGATTATTTCCTCTTCTTTCTATATAATACTAATATGTAATTAAAAGGAAAATCAAATATCTGAATCCTTACTTATATTGATAAAATAAGTACTCCGTAGTAATGAAAATTTCTATAAAAATAGGCAAAAATTATTAGTTAAATTCCTAATATATCATTTTATTACTACTACATTAATAACGGAAACTCAAACAGTGCTATAATAGTTAATACAAAGGAGATTGGTCATGCGTTTAGGAGAAGTTGGATTATTAACAAATGATGTTGTCAGACTTGCAGACTTTTATAAATTTCTGCTGGAAGTCCAGAATGGAAGCAGCGATGAAGTTCATCAAACTATTATTTCCGAAGAAACTATGCTTACAATTTATAACGATGGTACAATAAAGAACAATGATAACCAAAATATCTGTATTGCTTTTACTGTTGAGGATGTGGATAAGGAATACATGAGATTGCTGGAAATAGGTGCCGAGATTATTGATGAACCGGAAACCCGCCCTTGGGGTGCCAGAAATATGAGTTTTTTTGACCCAGACAGAAACAGGATTTACTTACGCAGCTTACCAAAATAATATACTAATCTGAATATTGGGTCTGCCTGTACTTATAAATTTTCGCAGAATATCCCCTTTTCCTTCACTCTAAAATTACTGCAGTAAAGAAAAAGGGGATATTCTAAATAGCATTTGAACATTACGTTATTCTAATGTATTTATGGAATGTAGAAGGTATCAAGCATCGCCTGTAATCTGGCACCATACCCTTCCTCCGCTTCCAGATAGTATTGAGTTTCAATTAGAAAGATTTTATCTGCTTCACCAATCACATGATATTTACGTATCACTGAGTCCCATTTATATCCGGTCTGTACTGTTACTTCTGCATCCTTACTGGTTTTCTGTCCCTTCTCTTTGTTGGTTGATATGCTTACACTACCTTGTCCTTCACTGGTTAACCTTCTAAAAAGTTCTTTGGAATACGCATCTACGGTGGTATCTTCTAAACGGCTGATATTAACATAGATATACGGATATATTGTAGGATCTGAATTTTCTGCGAGAAAACTGTCTGTGTTCTCTTGGCTTTCCCTTTTAAATCTTTCTGAATCATATACTATTTCGTACCCCTGATTACTTTTATAACGTTTCCCCTGGACCGTTTCTTCTGTACCTTCAATACTTACAGCCATAGCTTCATCGGTTTCTGAACTTTCCCTTGCTACTAATTGAGGTTCTGTTCTGACGGGTTCAGAGACTGAATTGCTACCATCAGCTTCTTTTCTTTCCTCTGCACTTGCTTCAGCCGCTAGATTGCTGCGCTCTTCTTCTGCCATAGTTACTGCTTTAGCTTCGGCAGCCGCTATACGCTCATCATCTGCCACCGAGGTTTCACCTTTCGTGTCCTTTACAACCGTTTCTTCATCAGCCTTTTTATTGTCATTATTAGCTGTTGCAGTATTATCCTCAGACTCTGCTAACGCAGAAGGATCTTCTAGATTTAACTGAGCAGAATCCTCAATAATAACTGGCTTTTTTTCTACTTCTGCCTTGTCGCAGGCAGACATGCTAATGGCAACTGCCAGAAATAATGTGGTGACTATAGCTTTCTTCATATTCTTTCCTCCAATCCTTAATAAATCTCCCAAATCTTATGTATGTACCTATTTCTTCATCCGTTTTGGGAACATTTATTATGCCTTTATTTTAGGCGACGGATTTATCAGAGTATCCACCAACTTGTAACAGAGTTGTAAATTATTCTTGATTTTCCCCTGCTGCAGCTACTGACTCTGCCTCCGGAAACTGCAAGATAACCTGCGTCCCTTTTAAAAACTCCGATTCTATAATCAGTTTTGCTTGGTGCAAGGACGCAATACGTTGAACCAGCGCAAGTCCCAATCCTGCGCCGCCGGTCTTTCTTGACCGGGATTTATCTACACGGACAAAAGGTTTTATTATCTCATTAATTTTATCTTTTGGTATGCCACAACCATTATCCTCCACCTTAAAAGTCGGTACAGCACCTTCCATATAGGCTCTAAATATAACCATACCCCCGCTGCTTATAGCCTGTTGACTATTATAGAGCAGGTTCGTCAGCAGCATTTCCAGAAGCGTTTTATCACCTTTCATCTTTTTTATCTGATTTTCCGTAATAAACTGAATTCCCTGTTCTTTAAAAGACAAGAAAAGACTCTCCTTGACGCTGTTCACAAGTTCATCTACTGAAAATTCCTCTATTTCCATTGCATGTTCTCTGATAAAGGTTAAGTTCATCAGCTTGGTATACATCTCCCGCATCCGTCTGGCGTCTTTATTAATGCTTTGAGCGGCAAGATATCTTTGCTCTTCTGTTGCATTTGCAGTCAGCAGAAATTCTGAATACCCCTGGATAGAGGTTAAGGGTGTATTCATTTCATGGGATAGATCATCAATGAACTCCTGCCGCTCCCTTGCACGGTTTTCCAGCTCCCTGGTATGTTGTCCGACGTTTTCAATCATTTGATTAAAGGCTGCAGCAACCGGGGTAAATTCCTTATCTGTTTCTTCAAGCCGTATGCTGTAATTACCCTCTGAAATAGCTGCTGCGCTTCTCTGAAGTTTTTTAAATGGCCTGGTTATGAAACGGGTATATAAATAGGAGAAAATTCCAAGCAGCAAAGACAGGATAACTGACAGGTATAGTGTCAGCCGAATGCTCTGATTCCTGGAATCATAGATTTCATTAATATTACGGCTATAAAGTAATACTGTATTGCTTTTTTCTGACAACAGATCGGACACCAGTATGTAATTCCCGTCTTCGCCTGTTAACACCTGCACCATCTTACTATCCGGTTTTACTGCCAGTAAAGCTTCATAATCAGAAGCTTCAAGGGTATTAAGCCGGTTATACAGATATTCATTCTTCTGATACAGAAGCAGCCCAATTCCCTTTTGCTCGTAATACTCTCCATATCTACTGATCAGAGCCGTAATTGCTTCCTTTGAAGACACTGCGAAATCCACATTACTCTCTAAAGAGATCTTTATTAACTCCAATTCATTTAACGAGCGTTCCTGCTCCCTGCTTAGATTGCTTTCATGATTTTTTCTAATGACAAAGTAGGTACTGATAAATAAACTGGACAGAGAAAGTATGAGAATACTCAGGAAAATTTTCAGCCATAATTTCATTCTTTGGGAACCTCCAGTCTGTAGCCCAGTTTGTAGACGGTTTTAATAACCTCCTCCCATTCAAGTTTCTTACGAAGTCTTTGAATGTGCATATCCACCGTCCTGGTCTCTCCAATATAATCATATCCCCAGGCAGCAGATAATAATTGTTCTCTGCTTAATGCAAGATTCCGGTTCCTGACCAAAGTCTCCAGTAAGGCATATTCCTGGGCAGTTAATTCAATAACCCTGTTATTTTTTAGTACCATATGTTCTCTTAATCTTATTTCAACGTCATTACAGTTAAATACCTCTTTTTCTTTCAGGTTTCTGCGAAGTACTACATCAATTCGTGCCAGTAATTCAAGGGTTTCAAAAGGCTTTACAATATAGTCCTCAGCACCCAGATTTAAGCCTTTAACCCGGTCAGCCAGAGCACTCTTTGCCGTAAGAAAGATAACAGGAACCTTGGCCTCATGAAATGGACCAAGGAGGGCGAAGCCATCAACTCCCGGCAGCATTACATCCAGCAGGCATAAGTCAAAAACATTGCTGTTCAACGCTGTAACGGCTTCCTTCCCATCAGCGGCCCCAACCCATGAATGCCCTACCATGGTTAGGTTCATTCCGATTAAATCTCTGATACTATCTTCATCTTCTACAACAAGAATATGCCCCAAAATCTCTCCTCCGTCCTCTAAGCCACTGAAATGTGGCAGTAATAACTTTATTACTTGTTTCTATGTGAATTTTAAATAGTAGATTTCTTTCTGCGCAGTTCATTATAGCATAATAAATTATATATTAACAACCTGCTTACTTTATTTGTCATCCGTGTAACTTGTTTTATTGTCTGTTTAACTTCTTTATTCTCCACTCAATAACTCACTTTATTTTCCACCTGTGCAATTTGCTTTATTATTCATCTATGTAACTTGATTTATTTTCCATCGTTTACTTTCTTTATTCTCCACGTGATAACTTGCTTTTTTTCTCTGAGTAACTTGCTTTATTTTCTCTCTGAGTAACTTGCTTTATTTTTCCTCCTAATAACCTTATTTACATTTGCATTTTAACGTGTTAAACTTTCATAAGATAATCTTAACAACTCCTACAGCACTGTAAGATCTAGCTGTATACAAGCTGTCATAACACAATGCAGTATCTTACGAAAAATACGAGGTAATTATGAGTGACTTTTATATTGATCCAGTTATGTATACTTCTAAACCTGCTTCTGCAGGACGGTTAGATAAAGAAATGCGGGTATATGACCTTCTAGAGAAGCTGGAGGTACCATTTGTTCGGTTAGACCATGATGTAACTCCAACTATTGAAGCCTGCAATGACATTGACCACCTTTTAAACATAGAAATCTGTAAGAATTTATTTCTTTGCAACGCACAGAAAAACAAATTTTATCTCTTAATGATGCCGGGTAACAAAAAATTCCGTACTTCAGAATTAGGAAAACAGATCAACAGCCCCAGATTGTCCTTTGCTCCGTCTGAATATATGGAAGAATATTTAGACATTACTCCAGGCTCAGTCAGTGTATTAGGTCTGATGAATGATAAAGCCAACCAGGTTCAGCTGTTAATCGATGAGGATGTTTTAAAAGGAGAATATTTTGGCTGTCATCCCTGTATTAATACTACCAGCCTTAAGATTAAGACAAGGGATCTAACAGATAAGATCTTACCCCATATTAACCATTCCATGACTTTGGTTACACTTACAGATTAAGCATACAGGGTGATTACAATGACATACAATAAATAACTCTGAGGTTACTTAAATGAATGCAAGGATGCTTCCTCTTCCCTTATGGGAAGGGGATTTTATTTGTATAACTGTGTACTTCTAAACTTGTCATATTGGCGGTACAACAGTGGTATAATAATGTAGATAAGAAATGTTTTTATAGATTAATTTTAGTTTATAGAGAAGTAGTATCCTATAGATTAAATGAATAAGCCATATCAAGTCTTTTTTACATAATATAAAAATTATAATTCAACTTATATACTGTTAAGAGAATGGGAGAATATATGAAAATATTAGTTGATGCAGACGCCTGCCCTGTAAAGAATATAATTGTTAAAGTAGCAAAAAGTTATCAGCTTCCGGTATTGATGGTTATCGATACCAGTCATATACTGGAGTCCGATTACTGTGAAGTAATTCAGGTAAGCAAAGCTCCTGATGCAGTAGACATAGCCCTGATTAACCGTACAGTGGCGGGAGATATCGTTGTTACTCAGGATTACGGCGTAGCCTCCATGGCTTTGGGTAAAAAGGCGTATGCCATCAACCAAAACGGCAAATATTACACGGAGGAAAATATTGATTTAATGATGTTTGAACGCCATCTTGCCAAAAAGCAAAGAAGAGCCGGCGGCCGCATCGGTACCATGAAAAAGCGCTCTAAAGAAGATGATCTCCATTTTGAAGCTGCTTTTTCCTGGCTGTGCAACCAGGCTCTTCCTCCTATGCCTGATGTATCTTTTCCTTAATATAATGGCTTATGCTCTGCTTGTAGTTTTGTTAACTGACCCCAGTGCAGCAGCAATAGCTGTTCCAAGAATAAAGCAGGCAGCTGCCTCTACTAGACCATTGATTCCTACAAAGGCTACCGCGAACAGAATTACATTTCCGGTTCCAAGGGTATCAGCAATACCCTGAATAAAATCAGTACGGTAAAAGAAAGCCAGCAGAGTCGTCATAAATAATATGGTATTTAATAATGGTCCTGCCAGACTGGCAACAGGATAAGCAATTGTCTTTGTCTTACCTTTCTTTAACGCAGCAAATAACAGTCCTGAGAACCAGCCCATCAGGATACGGGGTATCACACATACAATAAAAGTTCCTACTGGGTTAATACTAAGCAGCGCTGCGCCAAAAGCACTTAATCCGAAGCATTGCAGAAAACTTGTGATACCAAATACTCCACCAAGGAAGGCTCCTGCAGCAGGTCCAAGTACTATTGCTCCTACTGTTACAGGAATAACAATCAGCGCAATCTCAAGTCCCAAGGTTTTAATATATCCGATAGGCGTAAAGGCCATCAGCAGTACAATTGCTGTCAGCAACGCCAACTGTGTCAGTTTAAAGGTATTTATTTTGTTTTTCTCTCTCATAAATCATCCTCCTGATTCTAATGCTTATTATGTGTCTTTTCTAATTGAATTATGTTCCTGCAAATTTGCTGATTGTCCCAGTCCAGTGCATTTTAATTCATATATACGTTTAATATAAATTAAAAAACGCTGTCTGCCAGATTCCCTAATGGACTCTTATGGCATAACAGCGCTCACTATATAGGTGCTGTCTATGCCAAGGCATAACAGCAGAAACTAAATTCCACAGCATTAAAATTCGTTTAGTTCCCGCCGTAATATTCCGGTCAAGACTGATAGGTTTTCTGATACAATCAGCATAGGCAGCTTCCAGTTCTGTTCTTATCATACCGCCCCTTCGTAAGGGTGCAATTGACATTCTCAGAAAGGAATGAACGGAAAAAGGTAATAGCCATTTCTCCATAATAAAACCTCCTTATGCTTTTGTCTTTTTTATTTTATTATTTTTTTAGATAAATAGCAAGAAAAAAATACTTAGTGTGGTAAACTCAGGGTAACGCAAGGCAAACGTACGATGACTGGCGGGATTGTTCTGGTGCATATTTCAGGGAAAAAAGGGATAGAAGATCTACATTGCCATAAGCTGTATCTCCTATCCCTTCCTCAAAGAGTAGATTATTGTTATGACTGCTTGATAATAGTGTTTACTGTAGATATACCGGCAGTAATTCCTGGGTCTTGGCATCTGCCAGTCCTCTGGTGGTTAACTTAAGTCTTGGAATTACAGATAATGATAAGAAAGCAAGTGTCATGAAGGGATCTATTCCTTCTTTTATGCCAAGTTTATAGGTTTCTTCTTTTAGATTCTCAAGGATTTTATCCACCGCTTCGGCACTTTCTTCACTCATTAATCCACCAATGGGAAGAGGTAATTCACCAACTATCTTTCCTTCCTTAACAACTACCAAGCCTCCGTTGATTTCTCTTATTCTGTTTGCCGCAAGACACATATCTTCTTCTGTTGCGCCGGCCACGATAATATTATGAGCATCGTGGGCAATACTGGAGGCAACTGCTCCTGTTTGTAATCCATACCCCTTCATTAATGCAAGACCGATATGTCCCGTCTCTTTGTGTCTTTCTATCATTGCAAGCTTTACGATATCTTCTTTTAGTTCTATCCCGGATTTAAAATCTGTATCGGTACTGCAAGGTAGAATCAGTTCTTTTGTTATAAGCTCACCGGGTATCAACTCCATAATTCTTTTCTGGCTGCCAGTTTCCTTAAAGTAGAAATCTGAAGGTGTTAATTCTTTTAAATGAAAGGACTGAAAGATTTTCTCTTTATCAGAAGAATGAAAATTTTTCTCACTTTCCTTATCATTTTTGTGGTAAGTTGTATTTTTCTGAATATTGCTCTTTTTATAGTCTTCGGTATCAAAAGAAGCTTCGAAAATCTTACCGTCTTTTGCTGTAAGTTTTCCATCCTTATATACTGAATCCACTGTAAATTGAACCAGATCATTAAGGATTACCAGATCTGCATAGTACCCCGGGGCTATTGCTCCTCTGCCTGTGAGACCAAAATATTGTGCAGGATGGAGTGTTACCATTTGTATTGCAGTAATAGGATTGGCTCCGTATTCTGCTGCCTTTCGCAGAAGGTAATCCAGATGTCCAAGATGTATTAGATCACCAGGATGCCTGTCATCGGTAACCAGCATACATCGTCCTGCATAAGGTGCTTTCAGTAAATCTTTTAAGCTCTCCATGTTTCTGGCTGCGGTACCTTCCCTTATCATGATCCATTGGCCTCTTCTTAACTTCTCCAAGGCTTCTGCTTTGGTACTGCATTCATGATCCGAGGTTATTCCGGCTGTGCAATAAGCATTCACTTCTTTTCCTTTTATTCCCGGTGCATGACCATCTGATATCTTTCCTGATAGTTGTGTCAGAAGAATTTTTCTTAAAAGCTCTTCGTCTCCCTGTATGACTCCCAGTGAATTCATGACTTCCGCCAGTCCCAGGACATATTGCTCTCCCATAAATTCCACCAGATCTTCTGCCTTTATTACAGCCCCTGACTCCTCTAACGGTGTTGCAGGCACACAGGAAGGCAGCATCACATATACATCAAGAGGCAAACCCTCTGATTCTTTTAGCATAAACCGAAGACCAGCTTTCCCGGCTACATTAACAATTTCATGAGGATCGGTAATGACTGCGGTTGTTCCGTGTGGCATAACCGCCTTGGCAAAGGCTCTTGGTGATAACATTGAGCTTTCTATATGAATATGTCCGTCAATAAATCCCGGAGCAACAAATTTATTCTTACAATCTATGATTTCTATTCCCTTAAAGAGATTCTCCTCAATAACAGCATATTTTCCAATTCCGACAATCATTCCCTTATACACTGCAATATCGCCGAATTCCAGTTCCCCGGTAAAGACATTGACTATTCCTGCATCTTTAAATATCGTGTCCGGCTGAAGTTCCCCTGCTGCTGCCTTTATCCTCTCTTGTTGCAGTGAAATTGTCTCTCTGAACTCCTCCGTGTCTAAATTGCTTGTTCCTGTTACATAACTTGCTGCCATATTTATCGTCTCCTTCCGTTCTTTCTATATCTATATCCGCATCCATTGATTCTGTTTCTTCTAAATTTTTAAATACTATATTACTCAGATTACTATGCCATTGTCAAATAGATTATTATATAATGAGGAAGAAAATTATAAAGTGTTTAACTCCTTTACATGATTTTGTGTACAAGAAAATGGGATAATTTTTCAGTTATGAAGAACATAACCGCTTAGTATTAACTCATTAGATATAGCTTTATATAATTGTCTGCTACATAATGTATTTTTTCATCTGTAACCTGAAAGTTATATTTACTCGCATGAGGTATTTCTTAATATCATTTATTTTCACTTAAGGTGGTCACTATTATATTGACTGCAAGTAATTTAAGAGTATTTAATTCTTCTGGCGGCAGCTTTTGCTGAATATAGTAGTGGCTTACCTGTTCTATTATACTATAGCCAATCCGAACTTTTTCAAGCATATTATCTTTTGAGAATCCTGCCGCTACCAACAGTTCATAAAACTTTAACAGCACAGTGTTTTCAAATTCATTAAATAAAATTTGTATTTCACTTTCAAGGAGAGATAGGGCTAAAAATTCATTATGTGCTTCTATATTCATGGTGTGTGACTCGATTGATATATTAATAAACTCCTCTATTAAGGGAGTTAGATTATTTTTACTGACAGGTGCAAAGAGTAAAGGGTTTAGTTTCTCTGACAATAAGGAGATATAGTGCTTAATTACTTCTATAAGAATATGCTTTTTATCTTCAAAATAACTGTATACAATGCCTGTTGATACACTGGCAGCTTGTGCGATTTCCGCAGTATTTGTTTTATAGTAGCCTTTATCACTAAACAACTTATAACTTGCTCTTATAATTTTCTGTTTTTTCTCTATTGACCTTTTTTGCTTTGGTTCTCTGATTTTTTCATTATTTTGCATTGATTTCCACCTACCTATATTATTAATTTATTATATAATAAACGTTCAGCCAAATCAATAAACATGAAATATATTTCACATTTGTTGACATCGCAAAAAAAAGCTATATACTAAAACATGAAATACATTTCATATTTAGGGAGGATTATTATGATACATTCAAAGGCGAGTATTCCAGTGAAACACTATAAATATTATCTTATATTTATGCTTATCGCTTGTAGTGGCGCATTTATATGGCAGTTTTTACTTCCAGATATAGGCGGACGATTAACAAGTTGGGAAAATAGCAGAGGTTGGCAGCGCGAAATAGCTTTATGGAATATTGGTATTATAAGTGCGATTCTTGTAGCACTCATAAAACAGAACATAGAATATATGAAAATTCTGTCCTTTCAGTTGACCGTACTCTGTTGGGTATTAGGTATAAACCATCTCATTTCATTACTACAGAATTTTTCATTTAACTATATTATTCACATTGCAGGTATTTTTGAAGTTATGCTGTTAGGTGGCATTTGGGGGACAGTTCTACTATATAAATTCAAAGGAAAAAAAGTATAAAATTATCTGCATAAACAATGGACATATCACTACATTGCTTTCATACTGTCTTGTTAATTACACTATTAATTTAACAAAGAAATTCCTGTGTAAAAATCCCTCTCAGATAGCGTTCCGGTTCCTTCATAAAGGTGCCAAAAAAAGAGTGAGAAATGTTTGAACTCAACATTTCTCACTCTTTTATGAATAATAAACTATTTATATTTCAATGAATTATCCTAAAGTCACAGTAACCTCATGTACCTTACCGTCTCCGACATAAGGAATTACATTGGAAGCTACCTCTTTACCATCTAATACAAGCTTCTCCACACCTGTGGATACATGCTTGGGATTATTAATGGTAATCTTATATTCATCGCCTCTGAATTTTCTGGTAACCTGATAGGAATCCCAGCTTGAAGGAATTGCAGGTTCGATTAAGATACCATCATAATCAGGTTTAACACCTAAGATAAATTGGGTTATAGCAACAAAATTCCAGGAAGCGGTACCGGTTAACCAGGAATTCTTAGCTTCACCGAAACGCTTTGCATCTTTACCTGCAACCATCTGTGAATATACATAAGGCTCCATACGGTGAATCTCGCTGTATTCTTCTGTGTAAGCGGGTGCAATTCTTGTATAGTAATCAAAAGCTTTATCGCCTCTTCCGGCAACTGCCTCAGCACACATGATCCATGCGTTGTTATGGCAGAAGATACCTGCATTTTCTTTATAACCGGCAGGGTAAGTGGATATCTCACCGTATTCTACATAATATTTTGTAAAGGCAGGATTGTTAAGAACAAGACCGTATTTGGTTCCCAGTCTTTCTTCTACAGAATCCAGAGCTTTGATGGCTTTGCCGTCTTTCAGACCAAGACCGCCCATAATACAAACACCCTGAGACTCGATGAAGATCTTTCCTTCTTCACACTCGTTGCTTCCGATCTTTCTTCCATAGTCATCATAAGCTCTTAAGAACCACTCGCCATCATAGCCGTGTTCCATAACAACATCTTCCATCTTCTCAACTTCTTTGATGGCTCTGCTGCTCTCTGAATCCTTTCCGACTTTTTTCATAAGTTCTGCATATTCTTTTCCGATATATACGAACATACCAGCAATCATAACGGATTCAGCAACTCTTCCGTCCTTGCTCGTAGAAGTCTGGAAGGATTCACCAGGCTCCATGGAGAAGCAGTTTAAGTTCAGACAGTCATTCCAGTCTGCTCTTCCGATAAGAGGCAGTCCGTGAGGTCCTAAATTATTGATAACGTGGTCAAAAGATCTCTTTAAGTGATCTGCTAAAGGTGCTGCTTTGCTTTCGTCATTGTCATAAGGAGTGGAAACGTCTAAGATGCTGTAATCTCCAGTTTCTTTCACATAAGCAACAACTGCAAGGATAAGCCAGAGAGGATCATCATTAAAGTTACCGCCGATTTCATCGTTACCTCTCTTGGTTAAAGGCTGATACTGATGATAAGCGCCACCGTCTTCAAGCTGAGTAGAGGCAAGATCAATAATACGCTCTCTTGCTCTGTCAGGAATCTGATGCAGGAAGCCTAATAAATCCTGATTAGAATCACGGAAGCCCATTCCTCTGCCGATTCCGGATTCGAAATAGGAAGCACTTCTTGAAAGGTTAAAGGTAACCATACACTGATACTGGTTCCAGATATTAACCATACGGTTTAATTTGTCCTCACTTGAAACAAGTGTATATCTGGATAGCAAGTCCTCCCAATGAGCATTTAATTTTTCCAATGCTTCATCTGCTTTTGCTGCTGTCTGGAATTCGTCCATCATTTTTCTGGCTTTTGTCTTATTAATAACGTTCTTAGACTCCCATTTGTCTTCCAGTGCATTTTCCACATAACCCAGGATAAATACATACTCCTTGGATTCGCCGGGCTTAAGGGTTATATCCAGGCTGTGAGAAGCGATAGGTGACCAGCCGTCAGCTACGGAGTTCGTTGATTTGCCTTCAAATACAGCATCCGGATTATCAAAGCCGTTGTATGTTCCAAGGAAGCTCTCTCTGTCTGAATCAAAACCAGCAACAGGTGCATTTACTGAGAAGAATGCATAATGATTACGTCTTTCCTTATACTCTGTTTTATGATAAATAACGGAGCCGTCAACTTCTACCTCTCCGGTATTTAAGTTTCTCTGGTAATTTGTCTGGTCGTCCTGTGCATTCCACAGACACCATTCAACGAAAGAGAATAATGTAACTTTTTTCTCGGTAGTTCCGGTATTCTTAACCACTACTTTGTGTACCTCGCCATTGAAGTCAAGGGGTACAAAGAAAGTGATTTCTGTCTCTACCTTATTTCTCTCACCGGTTATTTTGGTATATCCCATACCATGACGACACTCATAACGGTCCAGTTCTTTCTTAACCGGTGCGTATCCGGGAGACCATACGTCTTTGTCATCATAGATATAATAATAGCGTCCGCCGCCTAAATCCAAAGGAACGTTGTTATAGCGGTAGCGTGTAATTCTTCTTAATTTTGCATCTTTATAGAAGCTGTAACCGCCTCCTGTGTTGGATATAAGAGAAAAGAAATCCTGTGAACCTAAGTAGTTAATCCAAGGATAAGGGGTTGCCGGAGTAGTGATAACGTACTCTTTTTTGGCATCATCAAAATAACCGTACTGCATACTGTACTCTCCTTTACATTAATAACATCAATATAACTTACTAAACTTTCGTAATTATATACTTTCGATATATCAAGGCTTTTTTCCCTTGCAATAACTGCTTTCGGAGACATTTGATACATCTGTTGTGCATGATAGTATTAACGATTAGTTTTACTGTCATTATAGCCTATGAAAACAATCATTGCAACAGTTTAAAAAGATAAAAATTTATTTTTATCTTTATTTCGTTTACGAAATTTTCGTAATCCTTATATTTTTATCTTTCTCTCTCTCAGCCTCAATTTACTGTTTTAATTACATTCTGCGTGCCTTGTTCTCTGCTATACGGTTAAATACCAGGTAATACTATCATTTCTATTATTCCAAATGTATTGTTTTTTCACTAATATTTTAGAATTAATTTCTTTTTTTTCCTAGTCAAATGTGTTAAACTACCCATAGTAAAAAATACTGTGACTTTTCTATAGGCAGAATTGACTATAATAATATCTTTCAGCACTAATAAATAGTTACAGAATACAGACTTTAATGGAGAGAACACCATGATAAGTGAAGATAAATTAAAAGATTCAGCACTGGATGATAATGCGTCCATTTATGCGCCAAGAGATGAGAAAAGCGAGAAAGAAAAATTTAAGGAAATGAATACGCAGGAGAAGCTCTCTTATTATAAGAGCTATTATCTTTCTAAGACCATTATAGGCCTTCTTATTCTCGGTTTTGCAGCCTATTTTGTTTATACGATTGCTTCACCGAAGCCGGTCACCGTACTGAATGCAGCAATTTTAAACTATCCTTTCTCTGATGAGGCGATTGATAAGATGACGACTGATATGGAGAATAGGCTTATAGGCGATAATGATATGGAAGAAGTATTTATTGATGCTTCTTATTATCTTGGTTCCGGCAACGATGTTTCTGAATACACAATGGGTGCTCAGCAAAAGCTTACCACTTATATTGCTGCCGGTGATATCGATGTTATCATTGCACCAGAATCTGCTTTTCAGTCTTATGCAATGGCAGGATTTTTCAGTAAGTTAACGGATCTGCTGCCTACAGAAATGATAACCAGCCTTTCTGATTCTATCTTTGAGACAACTACCTCGGACAATCCGGTATCCGGCGCCTATGGCATCTATCTGGACAATGCCAAATTATTCAAAGGAGCTTCCAGTGCCGCTGACCGACCGGTATTAGGAATAGTGGTAAATTCTAAAAATCAGGATAACAGTGTGGATTATCTGAAATATCTGCTTGATTACAAAGAATGATAGAAAACTGATACTCTAGAAACGACAGATGCTAAAAACCTTAGATGCTAAAACCTTATAGGTTTTAAGGAAAATTGCCGATTTTGTTTACATTAACCCTATGATATTAATCTACAGTTAATGCACGCAAAATCGGCAATTTTTATTCATAACTATTTAGCTGTGATGTATTCTTTGGCAGTCAGGAGTTCCGCAATTAATACGGCTCCGCCAGCTGCACCTCTTAATGTATTATGTGAAAGTCCTACGAATTTATAATCAAATACGCTGTCTTCTCTAAGACGTCCGATGGAAACCCCCATTCCTCCCTCGTAATCTCTGTCAAGTTTGGTCTGAGGACGGTTGTCTTCCTCTAAATACTGAATAAACTGTTTTGGTGCCATGGGAAGCTCTAATTCCTGTGGAAGCCCTTTATATTCCTTCCAGGCTTTTAAGATTTCTTCTTTGGAAGGCTTCTTCTCAAAGTTAACGAAAATTGCAGCAGTATGTCCGTCTGATACCGGTACTCTAATACATTGTGTGGTAATTAAAGGTGCCTGTGCTTTTTCAAGCTTTCCCTCTACAACCTTACCAAATATCTTAAGGGGTTCCTGCTCGCTCTTTTCTTCTTCACCTCCAATATAAGGGATAACATTATCTATCATTTCAGGCCATTCATCAAAATTCTTTCCTGCACCTGATATCGCCTGGTAGGTGGTTGCAACCACTAACTTAGGACCATATTCCTTTAAAGCGAATAATGCAGGGGTATAACTCTGAATAGAACAGTTTGGCTTCACAACGATAAAACCTTTTTTCGTTCCAAGTCTTTCTTTCTGAAAAGGAATCAGTTCCAAATGTTCAGGATTAAGTTCCGGAACCACCATGGGAACATCGGGGGTCCATCTATGTGCACTGTTATTGGATACTACGGGAGTTTCAGTTTTTGCATAAGCTTCTTCTATGGCCTTGATCTCCTCCTTGGTCATATCAACTGCGCTAAAGACAAAATCAACCTGGCTGCTTACTTCTTCAACCTGATTCACATCTTTCACGGTAATATGTTTAACTGCCTCCGGCATGGGGGTACTCATCTTCCATCTGCTTCCTACTGCTTCCTCATAAGTCTTACCTGCACTTCTGGGGCTGGCTGCGATAACAGCTACTTCAAACCAGGGGTGATTTTCCAAAAGGGAAACGAAACGCTGGCCTACCATTCCGGTACCACCAAGGATACCAACTCTTAATTTACTCATACAAACCTCTTTCCGGCTCTCCACTTTACCTTATGTCGCTTGTGAATTCACCTAATCTGCCTAATACATATTTATGCGGCAGATGTTAAAGTGTGTGTTCGTGCCACGCGGACATCTGTCGCTCTAATAAATATATTACTATTAGAGTCTATAAAAATCAACTATTTTCTACTAAATATTCATTTATTGTTTAATTTGTTGAATCTTAACCTACTTTTACCCAAGACATTGTTACTTATTATCCATCATTTCAACGGATGCCTGATAAGCTAGAAGCAGTTCCTCCAGCTGGGAATAGGTATCTATCAAATTGACATTCTGCCGGAATCTGGCTGCCATGGGATATCCTGTTGTATACCAGGCTACATGTTTACGCATCTCACGGATACCAACATACTCTCCCTTATACATAACCTCAAGTTTTGCATGGCGTAACATCATATCCACAGCTTCTTTTATGGAGGGCTTTAATGGAGCAGTATTATTCCTCATAGCTTCCTTTATATGCATAAATATCCATGGATTACCTTGAGCTCCTCTGGCAATCATAACACCATCACATCCGGTTTCTTTCTGAATCCTAACTGCATCTTCATAAGTAACCACATCTCCGTTTCCAATAACCGGTATGGAGACAGCTTCCTTTACCTGTCTTATAATCTCCCAGTTGGCTTTGCCGCTGTAATACTGTTCTCTGGTTCTTCCATGAACAGCAATGGCTGCAGCACCGTTCGCCTCTGCAATCTTGGCCACTTCCACTGCATTTATTTCCGCTTCGTTAAAACCTCTGCGTATTTTTATAGTTAATGGCTTTGAGATAGCTTTAGAAACAGCAGAAACAATCTCACCGATTAGCTTAGGTTCCTTCATAAGCGCTGAACCTTCTCCATTATTTACTACCTTTGGTACCGGACAGCCCATATTAATATCAAGAATATCAAAATTCCTGTGTTCTATCTTTTTGGCGGTTTCACTTAAGATAACCGGATCCCTGCCAAAAAGCTGCAAAGATACAGGTCTTTCCTCCTCTTTTACCAGAAGGAGTTCCTCCGTATTTTTATTATTGTATTGTATCCCTTTTGCACTGACCATCTCAGTATAGATTAAGTCAGCTCCCTGTTCCTTACATAACAGACGAAAGGGTAAATCCGTCACTCCAGCCATTGGCCCAAGTACCAGATTCCCCTCTATTTTTATCTTGCCTATCTGCAAATTGAATTCCTCTTTCTAATAAGACTTACTATAAGTTTAAGGCTGCTTTCTATTTCTTATTTTTATTATAGATAACACGCAGACCTTTTAAGGTTAACAGCTGATCATATATCTGTATCACATCAGTGGAATCGGCTATTATCTTTCCTAAGCCACCGGTTGCGATAACTTTTATATTTTGAATTTTGGATTCTTCAATTATCTGGCGGACGATATACTCCGTTTGTCCGATATAGCCGTACACAAGTCCTGCCTGCATGCTGGATATTGTCTCGTTCGCAAGAATCGAATCCGGCTTCTTTATCTCTATTTCAGGAAGCTTTGCAGTCTCATTCCATAAAGCATCCGCACAAATTTTGATTCCGGGACTTGTAATTCCTGCAATGAATTCACCTTTTGCACTAATTAAATCATAAGTAGTAGCAGTACCGAAATCAATAATGATAAGTGGACCTCCATAGATATCATAAGCAGCTACAGCGTCTACCACACGGTCAGCTCCTAATTCCTTGGGATTTGCCATATTTATAATAAGTCCGGTCTTGGTTCCGATACCCACTTCCATAGGTCTGATATTTAAGTACTTCATAATTCCATTTTTAAAGGAATGCATGATTCCTGGAACAACACTTGCAACAATTACAGCTTCAACCTCTTTTGGTTCAATGCCCCTGTTCTTAAGCAGTCCGCACATGGTAAATCCATATTCATCTGAAGTACGCTGAAGCTTTGTGGTCATACGAAAGCTGGCAACAAGCTCTTCTTCTTTAAATACACCAAACGTAATATTGGTATTTCCTACATCTATTACTAATAACATGTTTTCCTCCGTCTCTGTCTCCCTTATTCCGGCATGTCTTCTCCAAGGAAGAATACTCTATAGAATAATTCAAGGGATTCCAGAAGTTCTTCTTTGTTTCTCTGTAATTCCTTAATTTTTAAAACACTGCCGATTTCATCAAAAAGGAGATCTCCTTCATCGCTGCTTACCTGAAAAAGGAGGGTTCCCTCTTCATCAAATTCCAACGTAAGTACTCCACCTACGTCTTCTGTGAAAAGCACACACATTATCTTAAGTTCTTCCTTTATGCTTTCCGGCAATCCATTAAAGTCCTCATTTAAATAATATTTCTGTTCATAGGAACTGCTTGCACTTAGAACTACATTTTCCTGATACATAAAACCTCTCTTCCGGTAATAAAGTTAACGGTAATCCCACCGCCGGTATATCCTATCGTATCTCGATGCCTCCCATAAGGCATGTTCCACGAATATATACCGTAACATTACTATCCTTCTTATTATAATTTCCGTCTATCTTACTCTCTACCCCTCCCATAACAGGGGTACAGCTTATTGACACCATTACATTAGAAGGCAAAAATATGGTTATCCCCCCCATGATACAGTTGACATCTATTACAATGTCCCTTACAATAACCGCACTTCTTAAATCCAGCTCAATACCGCCTGCCAGAGCAAGTAACTCTGCCCCGGTAAATTCCTCTGTAAATATAATATTTTGTGAGGAAAGAATACTGCTGTAATGTTCTTTACCGGTATTTTTTTTCATAGACTGCCTGAAGCTATTCTCAGCATTTCTTTGCCCTGACTCATATTCAAAACCAGTTCGAGATGATCCATCTTCGTTACCATTTTGCTTGAATTCACTCTCATATCTATTCTGCTGGTATCCATCTTCATGGTCAGTATGTCCGAAATCATTATTATAGTTATGCTGGTGCCCATCTTCATAGTCATCCTGCCTGAATCCATCTTCTTTCGAGAATCTCCCGCTCTCATTCTCTTTTGAAGAAAAATCTGATTTGCTATCCCCTTCTTCCTTCCCCTGATTCGCATTCTTAAGCATGATCGATACTCCAATCAATACCAGTATAAATGCAAAGAGAAGCCCGGAAAAGGTTCTGCTTTCAATCAAGCCTGTGCTGGTGCAAATCCAGAGAAGCCCCATTATTACAAGAAAGGTGCCCCATAAAATTTTTGTTACATCTTTTTTCATGAACAAAACCCCTTTACCTTATGAACCTGGTATTTAATACAAAGTTCTTCCCTTAATAATATAAAAAAAAGGAGAATAATTCAAGGGTAACTTATAAAAGAGTGTTGCAATAAAAATAGGAGTGTTGCTCTGTTTATCCTACTGATATCTGCAACACTCCCACCGCTTTTATTCCAAGATATTTGTTAATCTGCCTCAATGTTTTTCTTAAACAGAATCCAGGTACTGATAAAATAACAAGCGAATAACACAAGAATTATTAACAACATCTCTGTTAATGACGCAAAGAAGTCCTTTCTGCCAATAAAGGTTTCGATATATAGGTTCATCCACTTAATATAGAAACTGCCGGTTATCAAAGCACAGGTACCAGCTCCAAGAATAGGAAGTCCAAACCATAACCCCATCTGCCAGCAAATAATCCGATTGATGGACTTCTCAGCTACCCCTAACTTTTTAATAATCCGAAATCTTTGCTTAAAGTCAGAGGAATCCGCCAGCTGTTGCAGAGCGAGTACTGTAAAACTGATTACAAATAATACAATTCCTCCATAAAACAGTAACAATTTAAAAACCAATGCTCCAGATATTCCTTCATTCCTTTGCAGAGTGCGCAGACGCAGCATGGTGGAATAGTGGTCCTTATCCTGGTTGCTGCTTATTAAGCCGTCCAACTCATTCTCTACCTCAAGCGCAGCCTCGAAGGATAGCTTATCGGCAGTCATTGCATAATAATTACTCTTTCCAAGAAGCAGCCCTTCGCAGATATCGTCTGGTACAACAATAACTCTGCTATTATAGTAAGGATAAATAACTTCACCAAGCTTGGCTCTGTGTCTCATATTATCTGCCTGGCTGAGAATTTTCTCATTTATTGTAATCGTCTTATTCTCGTTTAGAAACTTTTCTACTTCCTCTTCCACTGCACTGTACTGCCATTGCATGGTAAACTCTGTGTCCTTTAACTCTATTGCCTTAAGACCTGTCATGGTAAGAAGTTTGTTATATTGCGACAAAGGCATTACCATACCCGGCTGCACCATATCCGTACTGCCCTCTATAAAACTATCCTGATTCATATAATAAAAGTCAGCCTTACAGATACTCTTAAGCTGAATACCTTTATCTTTAAGATAGGTATCTACATAAGTAAAATCACCGTCCGGAAGGGTCTCATAGGTAGTATGTGAATTAGCCTCGGTACTGATCTGTATATCAAACACAGCTCTTTCCTTTAGATATCCCAGTGCCCAGCCTGATAGAATCGGATCAATAATAAAAGTGGTAACAGCTAGCAAAATAGCTGCTGCCAGTACTGACATGGTACGAAAGTTTGAGGATAACCTCCCATTTATCTGACCTGTTACAAAAAGGATATTCCCTTTGTATTTAAGCTTTGTAGATTTCTCTTTAAACACCTGCATAAGAGCAGACAAGGAATAGAACACCGTAAAGAGAAGGAATACCAGATATACCATAACAAAAACATATGCTTTGTTCGTGGTGCTGCTGTCAAAGGCCGGATGCCCTGCAACAATAAGCAAATTACAGATAACCATTAAAGCAGCCAGTCCCGTAAGTAATATAACGGGCTTCTTAAGAGATAATAATTTTCTTTTAACCAGACAAACAGCAATAAATGCAATTACTGTAATAGCAAACAAAGCAGGGAGTATTAAATTAGCATAAAATAGCAGTATATCCAGTGTAGCCATTGTACCGCCTGCTATTACATCTTTATATTTCCTGTGTAATTGTACTATATCAATCACTCTTTGAAGCGATACAGCTCCACCTGCCAGAATAAGTATGGGCATCAGATAGTCCTTCTTTATGTCATTCTGCAGTTCTTTCTCAGCCCGCAGCATGTCTATAATCTTTAACCTCCTGATCTTTCGTATATTTAAGCTTCCGATTAACAAAAAAGCACCAAGAAAGCCTATAACAGTTATGAGTACCGTATCCGGGTACACCGAAAAATGTAAGCTGTATTCCTCTTCAAAGAAATTCATAATATGCAGGGTTAATATCTGAGAAAAAAATACTCCTAGCAAGATGCCTATCCCAATGGATATCAGTCCCATCATCAGCGTTTCAGCAAAAAAGAGGAGAGCTGTATGCTTTTGCTCCATGCCAAGAAGGGTTTGAATGGCAAATTCCTTTTGTTTTCTGTGAAGCATGTAGTTATTTACATATTGAATAAGAAATATCAGCAGAGCAGTAATACCTATAACCGGAAAACGCATAAGCTGCTGAAGCATTTCAAGGTTATATTCGACCGGCAGGGAGCTTACATAATAATTGCTGCAGACCGATAGAAAGGCATAGAATAAGCCCACACAGATAGTTAGTGTAAGTATATATATGATATAATCTTTCACAGATTTCTTTGCATTGCGTAAGGCTAATTTACCGTACATCCCGTAAATCACCTCCAAGCAGTGTCATAACATCCAGTATCTCACCAAAGAACTGCTTTCTGGACTTGTCACCTCTGATTATTTCATTAAATATCCTTCCGTCTTTTAAAAACAGTATACGCTTCGCATAACTGGCAGAGAATGCATCATGGGTTACCATAAGTATGGTTGCCTTAAGCTCCTCATTCATGCTGATCAGTGTTTCCATGAGCATCTGCGCTGATTTGGAGTCCAGGGCACCTGTAGGCTCATCAGCTAATAGCAGTTTGGGTTTATTTACAACAGCTCTTGCGCAGGCGCATCTTTGTTTTTGCCCGCCTGATACCTCCGAAGGATATTTATTCAATATATCTCCTATTCCAAGCTTATCTGCTATCTCTCGCACCTTACCGGCTATCTCAGAAGTTGGTATTCTGTTAATGGTCAGAGCATATGCAATATTCTCCTCCAAGGTAAGAGTATCCAAAAGATTGAATTCCTGAAAGACGAATCCCAGATTCTTTCTTCTGAATTCTGCCAGCTTTCTGTCATCTATCTCAGTGATATCAGTCTCTTCCAGATAAATGTGTCCGGCACTAACCGTATCAATGGTGGAAATCACATTCAAAAGTGTAGTCTTACCGGAACCGGAAGCCCCCATAACACCAATAAATTCCCCTTCTTTAACAGAGAAGCTGATATCATCAATAGCTTTGGTTACATTGGATTTGTTACCGTAATATTTTTCAATATTCGTTATAGTAAGTATTTCTTTCATTTCCGCTCCTTTTTTGTTATACAGCATTATTCCTTAAGGTTAACTACATTATCCTTTATTCACAGGGTTAAATATATAGAAATAACTTACTTACTTCTTACAATTTTGTAAGAAGTAAGTAAGTTATTTCAGAAACATTCGCATCCATTCAAATACATCAAAATATAACCTTTTCTAAACCACTGACAATTAAGCTTAGGATAACCTTCGAGAATGCAGGTTCACAAACTACACGAGTCTGCCTGTAGAAAATACCATACTAATTGTTGTGCCACTGCCCTTTTGGGATTTTGCTGCTATGTCAATATCCAGCTTTTCACAGAGCTTTTTGCAAAGATAAAGACCAATCCCTGTTGACTTCTCCGTCTCATGACCGTTTTTTCCGGTAAAACCTTTTTCAAAGATTCGAGGCAGATCATCCCTAGCAATTCCAACACCGTTATCAGAAATATGGAATGCTGTTTTACTCCCCTTAACCTCAGATTTAAAAGTAATGCTATCAGCGCCATATTTTACTGAATTTACTATACACTGATCCAATATAAATACAATCCATTTACTGTCGGTAAAGACGTTCTGATCACAGGTAAGATTTATCTGTACTTTTTTCTCCAAAAGCAAATGCTTATTGTTTTGTAAGGCTTTCTTTACCACCTCATCTAAGCTTACTTCTCTGATTAAGTAGTCCTTCTCTACATTACTGCTTCTTGCAAAATAAAGCACCTGATCCACAAATCGACTAGATCTCTCTAACTCCTGCCTTATCTTTCTCGTTGCCTCCAAAGGACTGTTATCACATATCAGTTTTATCGCAGAAATGGGTGTCTTTACTTCATGCACCCATTGCTCAATATATTCCGTATAATTGCTGCTTTCATGCCGGATACGTGTTATCTCCTCAAGCATAGCTCTATTGCTTATCCGTAATATCTTCTGCCACAGTATATCCTCCTGTCTGCGGGGTTTTAGAAGGATATCAGAAATAAGATATTTCTGGTCCAGCTTTTCAAGGCTTAAAAAAATCGCTTCATAGTAGCGTTTTCTGATATGGTAATCTATCGTGTAATAAATAAAAACAACAAGCCCCCAGCCGGTTAACAGAAGCATTACAGCATCAGATGAATCCCTCTCCTCCCCCAGAAACAGAGCAACTGCTATTGCGCCCAGTATCTGCAGGATAATGGATATACTTTTGTCTTTTAAATAACCGGTTAATTTCATGCAAATAACCATACCTTTCTAACAGCCTGTCAAAATCCAGTCCAACATAATTGATACCCTGATACCACCTAACCCCTTACCTTCTGCTGCTCTACTCTATATAATAGCCTTGCCTGTGTTTTGTTTCAATGAAATCAGATACCTTGATTTCCTCCAATTTCTTTCGGATACGAGTTATGTTAACACTTAAGGTATTATCGTCCACAAATAATTCATTATCCCAAAGATAGTCTATAAGATCGGCTCTTGATACAATTTTTCCGGCATGGCGAAAGAGATAAGCCAGAATTCTTGTTTCACTTTTTGTCAAGTCTATGGTATTACCTTCTTTTGTTGCTTTTCCGTTTTCTATATTCAGAGTGATTCCTTTATGCTCTAGCAGCATCTGGTTATCATCTTTATACACTCTTTTTAGCAATAACGCTATCCGGGTCAGTAATATGGAGATGTTGTAAGGCTTTGTAATATAATCGTCTCCTCCCATCATGAGACTCTGCAGCTCGTCCATATCGGACTCTCGGCTGGTTACAAAAATAATAGGAACCTCTGAAAATGAACGCAGCTTCATACAGACCTGATGTCCGTCTTCTTTTGGCAGATTAATATCCAATAATACTATATGGGGCTGCAATTCTTTCAGCTGCTCTGCTATCCCGTTAAATTCAATAATATCACAAACTTCATATCCATTATTGGTCAATAGCAGATGTAGTTCACTGCGTATCATCTTGTCATCTTCTACTACTGCTATCCTATACATGATCTTCCTCCTGATTCTTCTCCCACATATCCCTATTGTAGCAAAGACAGTTAAATTTATCCACTTAATTTATGTAAAAGACATGGCAAACTCATGAAGCTATTAACTTTCAAACTACTTATTAAAACAGTATCACAAGCAAGCTTGTGATATGCAGGGGGTATTATGTTTGAAAGAAAAAACACTTTCAAACTACTTATTAAGGCAGTATCACAAGCAATCTTGTACTGTAGGGGGTATAAATATAAATAATCAGATAAGCTTGGCATACCTTTTGGTTTATTCAATGGAAGGATTCCGAATGACACTTAAATGGAAACAGTTGTTACTAGATGAAAAGATACGTTTTCCCTGGATAAAAAGACTGCAGCCAGGGGTATATATCCGGCTGCAGTCTTTTTTGTTAATTAGAAGGTATATAAAATCTATCAAAATATAGTGGTAAGCTTATTGGGAAGGGGGATTACTTAATAAAGGAACCATCTTTGATCTGTTCGATGTATTCAAGATATTTGGTCTTAACATCATCTGTCACTTTATCACTGAAAGTTCCGACACTTAAACTGCCGTTTGAAAGATTACCATAGATGGTCTTGTTTCCGTAGGTACCATTCTTTAAGTCTTCCATACAGAGCTTTAACATAGTTGCATTGTCAGTAACAACGCTTCCGATAACTACTTCGGACTGCTGTGTTGCAAGAATATCACTGGGCTGTCCGATATCAAATCTGTCCGTGTGGTTCGCAAGAGCTTCACGGGCACCGGAGTCTACGGCACTGGCATCACCAAACATAACATCTACATCATTCATGCTGACCATGGAATCAGCAATTTCTTTACCTTTTGCAGAATCTGAGAAGGAACCTGCATAAGCGGAGAATACTTCTACCTCAGGATTAACTGCTTTTGCTCCGGCTTCGTAATTTGCTAATTTAGCTTTTGTTGTATCAAGTTCCATACCACCGATAAAACCTAATTTACCGGTCTTAGTAATGAGTCCTGCAAGTGCACCTGCCATATATCCAATCTGTTGTGCATCAGGAAGAATGGATACGATATTCTCTGTCTCTACTGTTCCGTTTAATAAAGCAAATTTAACATCGGGATAATCTGCTGCAACTTCTTTTACAGCATCTGTGTACTGGTTACCGGGTGCAAAGATTAAATCAATTCCAAGATCACAGTAACTTCTGATACTGGAAGCAAAGTCAGCTGTTGTAAGGCCGTCTGTATAAAGTGTTTCGAAGCCGCTGTCTTCTGCTGCTGATACCATAGCGTTATAACATGCTGCACCCCAGCCACCATCTGAGATGGATGAATCAAGTATCATGGCTACCTTATAAGTCTTGTCTGCAGCCGGAGTTGTTTCTGATCCGGAAGTTTCCGTACTTCCTTCAGTAGCTGCTGTAGGGGTTGCTGAATTACTAGAGGTGTTTGTGTTTGCCTTAGAGCCGCAGCCTGCAAGACTTGCGACCATAGCTACAGTCATGGCGATAGCTAATAATTTCTTTCTCATAATGATTTCCTCCTGGTTTTGTAAAAGTAGGTTGTGAAAGGTATATAATTCAGGAAGGCTTGGGGATTTACCTCCTGTAATTAACCAAAACGTAGCTGCAAATTAACGTTCTTCTCTGAAATAAGGCTTTCCATTAGCCTTAGGACCGGCTTTCTTAATACCGAAGAAAGCAAGCACAAAGAGTGTACAGATATAAGGAATCATTGCCAGCAGCTGATAAGGTGTTTGGGAACTTAGCACCTGAAGACGCAACTGAAGCGCATCGGTAAAACCAAAGAGCAGCGCTGCGATTAATACCCCGCCCGGCATCCATCTGCCGAAAATAACTGCTGAAAGGGCAATAAAGCCACGTCCGGATACTACTCCGTCAGTATATGTACTGATATAACAGGTGGTCAGGTAGGCTCCGCCTACACCTGCTAAAGCACCGCAAACGATACAAGCAAGGTATTTCTGCTTTACTACATTAATACCCAGTGATTCTGCTGCTTTTGGATATTCACCAACTGCCCTGAAGTTAAGTCCTGCCTTTGTCTTCTGAAAGAAAATAAAAGACAGCGGTACCAACAAGTAGGCAATATAAACGATAATTGTATGCTTAAAGAATACTGGTCCGATTAAAGGTATCTTGCTTAAGAAAGGTATGGGCATCGGTGTCATTAAAGTCGCCTGTGCAAGGGTTGAGGATATACCAAAGTAAACCTTATAGATAAAGGAGGCTATCGCCGGCGCAAAGATATTAATTGCCATACCGTAAACAATCTGTTCTGCCCCTAAGGTAATGGTACAAAAAGCATATACCATATTTATAAGAATTCCTCCTGCCGCTCCTGCTAATAAGCCCAGATAGGGATTTCCCGTTATGTAACAGACCATAAAGCCAGCCAGGGCACCAAAGGCCATGATACCATCAAGTCCGATATTAACCTGTCCGGCTCTTTCTGAATAAAGTTCTGCCAAAGCAACGATTAATATAGGCGTTGCCATACGAACAGTGGACAGGAGCAGTTCCTGAATAAATGTTATATTTAAAAAATCCATTATGCTTTACCCTCCTGTGCTTTTTTAGACAGTAAGTTGGTAAGTACCTGTCTGATCTTAGGGAGATTGGTTAAGGCACTACCGGCTACAGCAAAGACGATAATCAATGCCTGTATGATGTCAATAACGGAGGTTGGCATTCCGCTTCCTGCCTGCATGGTAGTTGCTCCTGTACGCAATACCGCAAAAAGGTAAGCAACTAAAACTGTACCTATAGGATTAAGCTGTCCAATTAAGGCGATTGCTACCCCATCAAAACCATAACCATCACCAAAACCAGCCATAAGTCTAAACTGTGTCCCATGAAGTTCAACACTTCCGCCAAGCCCGGCTATAGCTCCGGAGATGATAAAGGATACCAGCATGATTTTCTTAACAGAATAGCCATTATAGCGGGCTGCTGTCTGATTTAACCCTACAGCTCTAAGCTTAAACCCTGCTGCCGTATGAAACAGAAAATAATATAAGAAAAGAGCTAATATAATGGCAATTATAATTCCTGCATGAAGTCTTGTTCCTTCCAGAATTCTGGGAAGCTTTACAGGAACTGCCGCTGTTTGGGGAACACTTCCCTCTCTTAAAGGGCTGGAATAGAGATAACCCATAAACAGAATCGCAATATAGTTTAACATGATGCTTACAATCATTTCATTTAAGCCTCTGGTAATTTTTAAGATACCTGGAATACAGCCCCATAAGCCTCCGGCTAAAACACCTGCGAGCAGACTGATTATTAGTAAAGGTATACCTGCTATTCCTGTTAATGAAGTGGACACCCAGATGCTTGCAACGGCACCCATTGCAAACTGCCCCTCCGCACCAAGATTGAATACACCGCACTTATAGGCAAAGGTTGCTGCCAGTCCTGTAAAGATCAAAGGAACAGATTTTACAATAGTCTCACCGAAATTGGCTTTTGTACCAAAAGCTCCTTTTAACAGAAAGGAGAAGGCTTCTCCTGGATCTCCTCCGATACCGGCTATCAGTATGGCACCTGCGAGAAAGGAAATCAGTATAGATACCAATGGCACCAGTATCTGTATCAGAAGTCGTTTCATTTTCATTTATACTGCCTCCTTTGTTGTAATTTCTTTACCGGACATGGCAAGAGATATTTCATTAATAGGCGGATTCTCTCCCGGATACACACCTGCGATCCTGCCCTCATACATAACTGCAATACGATCAGAAAGCTTTAATACTTCATCAAAATCGGCACTGATAAGTAAGATGGCACAGCCCTTATCTCTTGCTGCTATCATCAGATCATGGACATATCTGGTAGCTCCGATATCAAGCCCTCTGGTAGGATGCACTGCTATTAACAGATCCGGATTTTCCTCCAGTTCTCTGGCAAGCACCACTTTCTGCTGGTTGCCGCCTGAGAGATTCCTAATTTCCTGCTCTATGGTAGCGCAGCGGATATCATATTTTTCTTTCATTACATTGGCATACTCAGTAATTGCCTTACGTTTTAAAAACAAGCCTTTTAATACGGATATCTTCTCTTTATACAGGCTTTTCATTATAAGGTTTTCTTTCACGCTCATGTTTCCTACAAGCCCCATTTTGTTTCTGTCTTCAGGTACATGGGATACATTAGCTTCTATAAAATTACCCGGAATAAATCTGGCTACTTTCCGTTCATTTACTGCAACACTGCCTTCCTGTGGACAGAGTACTCCGGTAACCAGCTGTGCTAACTGGGATTGACCATTACCATCAACGCCTGCGATACCAAGTATTTCACCTTTGTTGATATTTAAGGAGATTTCACAGACACCGTTATGTTTGGATTCCTTATGATAGCTTACTTTATCGAGTTCCAATACCTTTTCTGCCTTTCCTTTGACCTTCTTGTAGACGTTATTAACCAGTTCTTTTCCTATCATGAGGGTCGCAAGCTCTGTTTCATTGGTACCTTCCTTCTTAAGAGTCTTAATGGTCTCTCCGGTACGAAGTATGGTTATACGGCTGCTGATTTCAAGCACTTCTCGCATCTTATGGGAGATAAAAATGACAGACTTTTTCTCAGCGGTTAGCTTTCTGATAATTCGAAAGAGCCCTTCTACTTCAATATCAGTAAGTGCTGCCGTAGGTTCATCTAAGATTAGAAGCTCTGCGCCACGGTATAAAGCCTTGAGTATTTCAACACGCTGCTGTGCACCAACGGATATTTCCGTAACAGGCTTGTCTATTTCAATATCCAGTCCATAGCGGTCAGCCAGCTCAAGTATCTCTTTGCGAAGAACGTCTTTTTTAATAAACAGGGATTTATCCTTTGAAATGCCAAGAATAATATTCTCAAATACTGTAAGGGCTTCTACCAGCATAAAATGCTGATGAACCATTCCGATACCAAGCTTTACTGCTCTGGAGGGTGAATCAATCTTAACTTTGGTGCCTTTTAGGTATAACTCGCCACCGGTTGGCTGATAAAGGCCTGTAAGAATATTCATGAGTGTACTTTTTCCTGCTCCGTTCTCACCAAGAAGTGTATGTACTTCTCCTTCCAGTACTGTAAAGTTGATATTCTTGTTAGCATATACCTCTCCGAACTTTTTCGTTATGTTTTCCATTTTAAGATATTCACTCATTTTAATAACCAAGCCTTTCTCATAACCTGCAGCCATTGAGGCGCAGGCACAAATTAACATTAAGCCATTTACATAAAAAAAAGTGCAGATACATCCAAAAGGATTTATCTACACTATTGTATACCTGATTTCTTACTATTCATTTTGTCTCGCTTAAAGTCAGCAGTAATTTGATAGTTACTATATCATTATTTGATTGAACAGTCAATACTTTTTTTCATGAAAGAATATTCGAATATTTATGCAGAAAACCAATCAAATAATTGATTTTCATTCTCAATTTAATTTCTTTACAGACTCCCCAATTAAGAGTTCATCTCATACTTTTTGACACTTGCTCCTCTTGGTATCAGGTTCTAGACATATCCATAAAGACCTCTAACCGATACTTCCCCGGATATAATCTCTCTGATTCCTTCTTTACTTTCTACCAAAAGAACCCCTTGTTCATTAATTCCCAGCGCCGTACCGGTATACTCACCTTCTCTTTCCAGTACCCTTACCTGTTTTCCCCTGTTAACCAGAAATTCTTCGTATTCAGCTTTCAGCTCAGATAAATCCCTGCTACGAAGGAATTGTTGATAATAACCCTCAAAACGGTTTAATATCTTACCTATCAGAACGTTTCTATTAATCTTCTCGCCTTTTTCCAGGGCAAGTGAAGTTGCACTGTCTCTTAATTCCTCCGGGAATTCACTTCTGTTGGCATTTATGCCTATTCCGATAACAATATCCGGTGTTCCCTGAGATAAGCCTGCCATTTCCGTCAGAATACCGCAGACTTTCCTGCCGTCTATAATAATATCATTGGGCCATTTTATGAAGGAGGAAAGTCCTGTATGTTCCCTGATGGAACTATTGACAGCAAGTGCTGCAACAATAGTCAGCATGGGACAGATTTGCGCCGGCAGTTCTGGTTGCAGCACCAGAGACATCCATATGCCACCTTCATGAGGTGAGCTCCAATCTCTGCCAAGTCTTCCCCTTCCATTGGTCTGCTCCTCTGCCAAAACAAGTATTCCATGAAGATTTTTTCCTTCTCCACGATGCTCTGCTAATAATCTTTTAGCCTCCGTATTGGTCGAATCTATTTGGTCATGAAAATTAATCTTACTACCAAATGACACTCCCGGTATTAGTACACCTTTTATGTCCTCAATATTCAATTTGCCGGATTCATTCATATAGTTCACTGCTATCCTTTTTCTTTCTATGTTGATTGATGTTATATAATTTGTTGTTCCTTCTCTGGTCAGGTGTTAGTTACTCTCCTTAAATAATTCAGTAATCACACTTATAAGCACTATAAGTACAAAAGCCTAACTCATACTTCTTTATATCATTAAGAAAAAGGAAAATGCAACAAAATATATAATGACACCAACCATAAAAAATCCAATGCTGTTCTTCTTATTGGTACCCTTAAGCCGCTTCACTCCGTTTAATATATTTATGGTGCCTGCCAGTAAAAGAACGACTGCCATAAGCAGGATGTTGTCCTGGTCCATAAAATAAAATATTGCCAATATCATTATTACACATCCTATTGCAACATTTATAATATCCAGTACTAATTTCTGTTCCTTAATAACCTTTATCAGTTTATTCATATTTGGTTCCTATCTGCTTGCTTTTGCACGCTTATATATAATCCCACTTATATAATCATATAGAATCAAAGTTCCTGCGTCAAGTATCAAAGCCACTTACTCGAGCAAATCCTCCTTACTCAAACAAAGCCATCTTACTCAAACAAATCCTCTTACTCAAACAAATCCTCTTACTCAAACAAATCCTCTTACTCAAACAAAGCCATCTTGCGCAAACAAAGCCACCTTACTCAAATAAAAGTCAGAATTTATGAACTCATTTTAATATCTGTTCACAAACTCTGACTCTTATAAGTAGACAGCTTTTTATGGGTATTAACCTTATCTTCGCAAATTTATGTTAATTTCCAAGGGTTGCTACCATGACTGCCTTTATGGTATGCATTCTGTTTTCTGCCTCATCAAATATGACGTCGGCATGAGCTTCAAAAACTTCTTCTGTTACTTCATAACTCTTAACTGCGGGAAGGCAGTGAAGAAAGACAGTTTTCTCAGTACCTACAGCATTCATAAGCTCTGTATTAACCTGATAAGGTTTTAACAGGGCGATACGCTCCCCTGCCAGTGCTTCTTCCCCCATAGAGCACCACACATCGGTATATACGGCATCGGCCCCCTTAACCGCATCAATATTATCAGTTATGGTTATAGTTCCGCCTGAGGTTTTATTATATTCTTGGCATTCAGCCACAAGTACCTCATCCGTCCATAAGGATTCGGGAGACAGTACAGTAAAGTTAATGCCTAATTTGGCACTTCCGATCATAAGACTGTTTGCCATATTGTTACGACCATCACCTACATACACCAGATGGAGCCCCTTTAAGGTGCCAAACTGCTCTTTCAAGGTTAGAAAATCTGCCAATATCTGAGTAGGATGATCTAAGTCTGTTAAACCGTTCCATACAGGAACACCACTGTATTTGGCTAGTTTCTCTACGGTATCCTGCTTAAAGCCTCTAAATTCAATACCGTCAAACATACGTCCAAGTACTCTTGCTGTATCTTCAACACTTTCCTTGTAACCCAGTTGGATATCATCCTTCCCAAGATATTCGGGATGTCCGCCTTCATCGATACAACCTACAGTAAATGCACATCTGGTTCTGGTGGAAGGCTTCTCAAATATTAATGCAATATTCTTCCCCTTGAGGCTGTTACCTGTTATCCCTTGTTTTTTCTTAGTCTTTAAGTCTTTGGCAAGGTCTATGAGATACTCAATTTCTTCCGGTGTATAATCTTTTAAGGTTAAAAAACTCCGTCCTTTTAAATTCATTATTTTTTCTGCCACTTTAATCTTTCCCTATAGTATGAAAGATTGAAATATTTGCCCTGCCTTACACCCTGTATAGCCGGACAATGCATGCCTCCTTTTTCTAATCTTCAGGTTAAGCCATATGTTTATTTATTCATATTACTTTATTTTTATGCATATGTCAAGCTACATTTCTTTTCTTGAATTTTATTTAATCTTATAAAATCCGTTATAACTTGCCAAAATAACCTTAAAAAATTGAAATTTATATTATTCAAATGCGTTGTTATTATCCTTATACCGATTAAACCATCTTAAATCCTTGACTTTAACTGAATTAAGGTCTGTTTTACAGTTTGCATTTATACTAAGAGCTTATCCCTCTTCTTATAATCTGCGTTCAACTGTAAAACAAACCTTAATTTTACCCAAAATACGTTTCTGTTTTTATGAGTAAGGATCTTCTTATTATTCTTTTATACTTATTTATTCTATTATACTTATTTATTCATTTATATAATTATTTGATTTATAATTATTTATTATGTCATTATAATTTTTATTTATTATTTTTATTAATCAAATTTATTAGCAACTATTTTAAGACACGATAATCCTAAGAGGGCGGCAGTATTATTAACTTAATAACAAGGGTAAGGAATATTTCTATTACATAACCTCTTTTCTGACTCTTTTCATAATTCTCTCTTATACGCTTTATCAATTCTTCTTCCGTATAGATTGCAAATTTAGATATATGGACTGTCTTGGCAGCCAGCTCCAAGAGACTTAAATATAGTTCCTGATAGGTCCAGTTTTTTTGCAGTCTTAAACTATTTGCAAGATTCTGGCAAACTCCTTCTAAAAAACGTCTGGTATAAACCTCTGCATCACCAAAGTCCAGCTTGTAATATTCCAAAAAAGCCATCTTTACCGCTTCGTTAATATGAATCAGTCGCATTACTGCCTCTTCTTCCTTAATACTAGCTTTCAGATAGTAGATTTTACCGCTTAAGCTTCTTATACTACGCATACCATCAAAATAGCCAAGCTCAATATTTCTTCTGCTCTTTTCAGAATTAAATTCCAGCATACCCCCCAGGTTAATTCTTGGTGAAATCTGTGTAATTGTAACATCTTCAGGAATTTTTACGCTTTTTAAGAGACCCATTCCAAATATTCGAATGACTATAATATCCTTGTAATTCCGGTTAATGAGCATATCTACTGGAACATTATTAAACATACCACCATCCAGGTATCGCTGTCCGTTCAATTTTTCTCTTTTAAAGGCCGGCAATAGCGAACTGGCAAGGAGATAGTCTTTTAGATTCTCTTCTTCTATTTCCTGAGCTGTTATCTCAATTTCTTTTAGCTTATCCACAAGAAAAGTTCCAAAGACAAATTCCATCCCCGACTGTTTTATCTTTTCCACATTGATGAATTTACTGATTAATTCCTTTAACGGTGCTACATCAATACCCCGTTCTGCTATTACCTTGGTGGTATCTTTGGTAAGAGATTTTAAATCCAGATTCTTTATGTCTCTTTTCATCAGACACTGCATTTGTTCATCATTTACATTCATGATATCAGAATAGGTTATATTCTTCCACAGCTCTTCTGCCGCTTCATAATCTCCCATGCACATCAAGGCACCGTTTAAGGCACCAACAGATACACCGGATACGCCTTTTATCTTAACTCCGCATTCTAAAAGAGCCTTCCAGACACCAATCTGGTAGGCTCCTTTTGCTCCGCCGCCTTCAAGAACAATTCCGTATTCCTTGTTTAAGTCAAATTCTTTCGCCATACTTACTCCCATTCCGTTTATTTGAATGCCATGGGTCTGCCTGGTTCATGATCTATATACAGATTTGTTAATGCAGCATATAATGAGCTATATATTTTACTAATATCTAATTAATTATTTACTTACTGAATCGCTTTCTGCAACCGGTTCTCTATGAATATAGTTGCTTATTAAGTCTTGATTTAGAATCTCTTCCGAGGTCTTTTTGATGGTGATCGCCTTATTATAATCCGCTTCATAAGTAGATGCATCTACCGGCTCATCCGTACCGATCTTCCAAGCTCTGCTACCGTCAAATACGCCTTCTCTGGAAATCTCGAACATGGTATCGTTGTGTATGAAAGAACCCTCAAAAAGATATGCAGTAAAAGCAACAAATCCATCGATGGCATTACTTAAATCCTGCCCCAGAATATAAGGTTGGTTAAATTCCAGTCCCATAATATTAGCAATCGTAGGAAGGAAATCAATCTGTCCGCCGGTAGTTGAGATTGTCTGTTTCACTCCGCTGCCCGGTACATGAATCATAAGAGGTACTCTTAGCATCTCATCATAATCATAGGCTCTTGCGAGATAGTTCTCCATCATTTCTTTGTTATTATCCATGTTCAAATTAAGCGCGTGATGATCTCCATAAAGTGCAATTACAGTGTTATCATACAATCCAGCATCCTTTAGTTCCTGTAAGAACTCTCCGAATGCTTCATCAAAATAACGTACAGTCTTTAGATAGGAGCCAAATTTGGTATCTTTATCTTCTTCTTTTATCTGTAAGGTTACATCTTTATCTTCTATTACAAAAGGATGGTGGCTTGTTAAGGATATAATAAAGCTGAAAAAGGGTTTCTCTTCCTTAGACAGTATATCTGCAGCCTGACGGAACATAGACTTATCGGATATACCAAGACCGATAATATCACTCTGATCCAAATCCTCCATACTATAGAAATTTTCAAAACCCTGTCCCGGGTAGGCTGCCTCACGATTCCAGAATTCACCTTTATAACCGTGAATAGCAAGTGTATCATACCCCTTATCCCTCAGTAACCAAGGAAGTCCGTTAAAGGTATTGTTCTGATACAGCGTATAGCATTCCCTGTCTATTACCGGATAAAGACTGTTTAAGGTAGAAAATTCTGCATCCGCTGTATTACCTTTACCTATGTTCGTGTAATAACGGTCATAATATAAGGTATCCTGCTGCAAAAATGCATTCAGATTCGGCGTTATTACCTGTCCGTTGTACTGTGCGCCTATTACAAAGTTCTGTAAAGCTTCTACCTGTAGTACGATCAGGTTCTTTCCTTCTCCGATATTCTTATATTTGAGTCCGCTTACCTGAGGCGTAACTTCTTTTACTGTATCCAGTACCTGTTCCTCTGGTACTTCTTCCGTAACAATATTATCTGCAATTGCATTGTAAATATCATTGACATGGTTGGAAAAGAATTCTACGCTATTTACTTTATCAATGGTCTTACTGTCAAAAGGATTAACTACTAACAGTAAAAACAGACCTACAAAGCTGATTGCAAGATATTTAAGTTCTCTTTTATAACTCCAGCCGGTACGATTGCTGTCCAGCTTTAAGAGCTTTTTGAAATAATAATAAATAAAGGGTATATCAGCAAACAAAAGGAAACTTGCAGGTATCAGTGTAGCTACAAAACTTTCCGGAACCGCTGCTACATTGGCAGCCTGCCACAATTGTTTAATGGATACCGTCTGATTATAATAGTTGTAATACATTGTGTCCGCGAACATTAAGAGGCTTAACAAGCTATATACAACTAAAAATATTATATTCTTCCTCTTTAACCTGCTTCGTATAAAGCTTAGGAAAATCAGACCCAACGCTGTTACACTGACCAATATAAAGATGATATCGGATACATCCACGTTAATTAGCTGGTAGTACACTACCAATTTAATTGCAAAGAACAATAAAATCATATAGGGAGACTTGATAATCTCCTTAAATTTTTCCACTTACATCCTCTCCTTAACAACAACTTTACGAATAATTTAACTCATTTAACTCTAATTTATAATAGCTCATTGCCAAATTTTTATCAAGGAGTGAATTCTTAAGTTTATCTTAACGATTTCAAAAATTTTACTCCTTATGTTTAATGCTCTCTAAAGGCACTGGTATGTTTTCTGCGTGCTCCGGTCTTACATCACCTCTTTTAACAGGTGCTAAATAACCAGCGGCATTCACTAAGACCTTCTGTATATCCTTATTATAGTAAGTAGGATATTCTTCATGACCCAGGCGGAAATAGAAGATCTTACCTCTTCCTCTGTTAAAACAACAACCGCTTCTGCATACTTCCCCGCCTTCGAACCAGCTGATAAAGACCAGTTCATCAGGGTTTGGTATTTCAAATTGTTCACCGTACATTTCTTCTTTGGGAAGCTCTATATACTCTCCTATGCCTTCTGTTATCGGATGTCCCGGTTCCACTACCCATAAACGTTCTTTCTCATCAGCAACTCTCCACTTTAAATTACAGGAGGTTCCCATTAAACGTCTAAAGATCTTGGAATGATGACCTGAATGCAATACCACAAGACCCATACCGTTTAAAACTCTGTTCTGTACCTTTTCAACGATCTCATCACTTACTTCGTCGTGTGCCATATGTCCCCACCAGAATAATACATCCGTACTATTAAGAACTTCATCTGTCAGCCCGTGAAACTCTTCATCCAGAGTTGCTGTACGTACTTCAAAGTTCTCCCCTTTAAAACAGTCAGCTAAAACCTTATGAATTCCTTCCGGATAAATATCTTTGATCTTTCCTTCCGTTTTCTCATGGCGGTATTCATTCCATATTGTTACACGTATCTTATCACTCATGTTTACACCCATTGTATACCCCAGGCAGGCCTGTGATTCTGCCACTAATTATAATGTGCAAAAGAATTTATTGTGGCAGCCTTTCCTTTTGAATTTTCTTTTACACATAATCTTTACCGTTAACTTTTAATTCCTTTTGTAGTTCATTTCAAATTTATTTAGTACATTTAGTATTACCTTTATCCAAGAAATAACCATACTATTCCTTTACTTTCTTGTCAATCGGTTTTCCATAATTATTTACAAAATTAAAATGGATTGCAGCCTAACACGCAAAACTGCCCTGCTTCCATCAACCGGACAGAGGCAGGGCAGTTAGTCCATATTACTGTTTATCGGATACTACTTCCGTTATGGATTTTGCAAGACCTGCAATACCCTGGATTTCAGAAGGAATAATAATCTTAGTAGCCTTCCCGTCAGCTGCCTTTTGGAAAGCTTCAAGGCTCTTAATCTGAAGAACTGCCATGCTGGGATTCGCTTCGTTTAAGAAACGGATACCGTCAGCATTTGCTTTCTGAACGGTAAGAATAGCTTCAGCTTGACCCTCTGCTTCTCTTATAGTAGCTTCCTTCTGCGCTTCTGCATGAAGGATTGCTGATGCCTTATCTGCTTCCGCTTCCAGAATAGTTGACTGTTTCTTACCTTCTGCTACGAGAATCTGTGAAGTCTTCTCACCTTCTGCACGAAGGATAGCTTCTCTTCGCTCACGCTCTGCCTTCATCTGTTTCTCCATGGCATCCTGAATTGCTGCTGGAGGAATGATGTTCTTTAATTCTACACGGTTTACCTTGATTCCCCAAGGATCTGTTGCAACATCTAAGGAAATTCTCATCTTAGTATTGATGATTTCTCTGGAAGTAAGAGTCTGATCCAGCTCCAGATCACCAATGATATTACGAAGTGTTGTTGCGGTCAGGTTCTCAATTGCAAGGATGGGACGTTCCACACCATAAGCAAACAGTTTAGGATCTGTAATCTGGAAAAATACTACCGTATCAATCTTCATGGTTACGTTATCCTTGGTAATAACGGGCTGAGGAGCGAAATCTACAACCTGCTCCTTTAAAATAACTTTTTTGGCTACCTTATCAATGAAAGGTACCATAAAATGGATACCCACAGTCCAAGTTGCCTGATATCCGCCCAGTCGCTCAACTACATAGGAATGAGCCTGGGGAACAATACGTACACAAGACGCTACTATTAATAATAAAAGGACTAATAGAACAATTAATAAATATGGCACTTTAAACTCCCTCTCTTTCTACCTCTACGATTAGTTTCACACCGGAAACTTCTTTTACTATGACTTTTTCTCCTACTTGGATGATAGAATCATCGTTGGATCTAGCTGTCCATTCCAGTCCATTAAGCAGCACAACACCGGTGCTGTTAAAATTATCGATTTTCTCCAGGACTTTACCGGAACTTCCCTCCAAGGCCTCATAGTTGGTCTTTTCACGCTTATTATTGAAATACTTCATTGCAATAGGTCTTGTAAAGTACAGTAAGACAAAAGATACTGCAATAAATACACCAACCTCTAAAATCAGATTATCTGTGAACAGGGATAGCAGGAAAGAAGCTAATGCACCTCCGGCAAACCATATGGATGCCAATCCCAATGTTATAATTTCGATAATCAGAAGTACTGTCAGAGCAACGAGCCAATAAATTGAGTCCACGGAATATTACCCCCTTCCGTAAGTTTGATAATAACATTCTACTTCATAAATAAAGAAATAACAATATCTGTATGACATCTTTTAGTTTTCTAAAAGAAATCTAATCAGCTTTTAATCTTTCCTTGTCTTTTCTGACGGTAGATCTCATACATAAGAATGGAAGCAGCCACTCCGGCATTTAAGGATTCTACTTGTCCTTCCATGGGAATTATGATATTACAGGTTGAAAGTCCTGCTGCTTCTTCGCTGAGCCCTCTGGCTTCGTTTCCGATAAGGATAGCTGTCTTTTCTGTATAAGAAATCAGATCATATTCAACTGCCGCCTGCAAATGCGCAGCATATACGGAAATACCTGCAGCCTTTAATGTCCTCAAGGTTTCGAGAAAATCCTCTGCATATACAACTGGCATACGATAAATAGCACCCATTGTCGACCGGATTACCTTGGGATTATAGATATCGACTGATGCCTGGCTTAAGATAATTCCTGTAACTCCGGCTCCTTCCGCTGTCCTTATTATAGTACCAAGGTTTCCAGGATCGCGTATATCCTCCAAAAGCACCAGATTTACATCCTCTTTCCTGATAAGCTCTTCCATGGTATATTCCCGTTTTCTTACAATCGCTAATACCCCCTGGGGTGACAGCGTATCACTGGCAGCTTTCATTACCTGCTCTGTCACTATCTCATAAGAAGAGCCGTTAAAGTAGTCCGGCTGCAGACTGATCTTTTCCTCATACAGTTCCTCGGATATATAGGCTTTCATAAGATGTCCTCCTGCTTTTGCTTCCTCAAACATCTTTATACCTTCTACAACAAAAGCCTTCTGCTCCTGGCGTTCCTTCGCCTTGGTTTGTAGCTGAATAAGATTTTTTATCTGTGGATTTGATGTACTGCTTATCATAATTTCTCCTGTCTGCTCTGCTTCTTAAATTGTTAATCTGGTCTTCTCTGTTTACACATACAATCCAATGTAATGCTTATTTTTTGTATTACAGTTCTTTTTATTCTAACTTAACATTAACTATACTGCAAGAGTCAGTGTTCTTTTATTCTCTCTAATTTATTTTCTCTATTCTCTGAAATAACAGCTCACTTTCCGGAAGTTTCAGCCCGGCAGGTATCGGGATTATAACTATCCAATACATCCCCGGGAAGTAATCCTGCTATATGTCCGATATGGAGAGAACCATTGGCGTAAGGCCAGGCTCCTCCGATTAATATTTTCTGTTTCATATTAAAACCTCACTTTTATTGAATTTGATTTGTCTCACGAAATATATAATATTTTTATTGCAACTAGTACGATTCTCATGTAATACTAGTAAAAATTCATAAAGAAAGTTACTCTCTAACTTGATATTCACACTTGTATTTCTGCAAACTTGTATTCTCACAAACTTTTATAATGTGCTAGTATTTTTCCTTATGATAATAAAAAGACCCTCACCCCCGAAAAATTATTTTCGAGGACGAGAGCCCTAGTTAAGCTTCTTACTCTTCTTTTCATAACCTTTATTGATGTAAGATTTTAGGTTATTACAAATCAGTAAATTTCTGTTGCCAAATCAAAAATACATTATCCCTGGTATCTTATCCTCTCCACCAGCGAAACTTTTTTGAGATTTCTGCTTAACAGGTAGGATAATGTGATCTGCAATAATGCTATAGCAGCAATCATTAATCCCATTTCTATCACCGGAAAATGATATTCATTTAATCCAAACCATGAATTTTCTTTTCCATAGCGAAATAACAAATAACCTGCTGGTGTACCAACCACCAGTGCTATCAATACTGTTCCTGCTGTAAACAGCAAACCTTCCATTTGAAGCATCCGGTTAAGCTGACGATTTGTCATACCCACTGCCTGTAAGATACCCAGTTCCTGCCGCCTTGTTATAATGCGGGTAATGATGGTATTCGCCATATTTAAAAAGCCTATAAGACCCATAGCCGCCAGAAATGTATAGGCTATAAATTTCATCATTCTGGTAGAAATCTGAGATATTTCTAACTGCTTTTCATAAGAAGTTAATGTAATATGATCCTTATTTTCTAAGAGTCTTACAAGTTCCTTCTCTACATATTTAGTGTCCTCCTTAACGCAGTCAATCCAGAGGTAACCGTTTGGATTACCGGCAACAGACAGCTTTTCATAGGTATCCTCTGTAATCGCCCAATCTGTGTCCAGGTTCGCAAAAGAACCAGCAAGACGAAAGGAAACTCCTCCCCCCTTCTCACCAGAGGTTCCTGTGGTAATTCCCATTGAAATATCCTGCCCCAGATTGTATCCATATTCCTCCATGAAATTTGCCCAGCCATAATATATAAGGTTTTCTGATGAAGCCTTGTCATAGTTGAAATCACCTATGGTGCTGCTACGCTTACTGAACTTTATAAAATCATCTTTGTTTAATACCATTACATCTACCAGGCTTTCTTCTTCGCTGTTTTCCTTTTCTTTATGAACAGCAAGAAGCTTTCTCACCTTTACCTCCGTGACGCCAGGTATAGCTTTGATTCTTTCTATCAATTCATTATTAAGTGGATTATTTTTAAGGATATTATCCAGGTTATTCTCTGTATATGCTTTGTCACTTAAAGAGTAATCCAGGCTGAGATAGAACTTACCATACTCCACCTCTATTCTGGCATTGTATTCATCATTTATATTTCCTGTGAATCCGGCAAATCCTACAAAGAGAACGCAGGATAGTCCCATTGTGCAAATAGTTGATATATTATTCTTAAGGCTGCCATTTAAACCTGCCAGAGTAATACCAACCAGGCTAATAGAGTTCCTTCCTCTTCGGAGAACTTTCTCTTTCCCCTTACGCTCCTGATAAACAATAGCTTCTATGGGGGAAAGAACTGAAACTGCCCTAATGGGTTTTCTTAAGGCAAGCCAGACCGTTGCCAAAGCTAGCATTGCTACCAATAACAAAAGGGGAAAGGAAAATATTGAGACCTTTGTCATTTCCACGCCGTCCCTTACTGCATATCCCTGTTTCATCAGCATGTTAAAGGAAATGACAGACACCAAATAACCAATGCTTAATCCCAGGGGTACTCCAATGACTCCTAATAGCATACCTTCCCTGTTTACAATCTTTTTCAACTGTTTCCTGGTAGCTCCCAAAGCTTTGAGCTTACCATATTCATGAAGCTTCTGAACCAATCCAACCTGATAAATATTATAGATTTCCTGGGTCCAAAGCAGATATGAGGAAATAGCTATTAGGCATAATATACTCTTCCTTTAATCCATATTCAGCCCCCAGTTCCTCCATTGCAGCCTTAGCTGTATCATAATTTAGTTTCATAGATTTATTCAGTGTAAAATACGCATGAAACTGTCTGTTTCCCTCAGCAGTTGTAGTTTCATAGAAATCTTGTGAAACAAAAGCAGTCATAGTGCTGTTATTGATATCTGTATTATTATCTTTCAGGAAACCGCTGATACGAAAGTTCTGTTTTTCATATTTACTGTTTAGGTCCGGCCGGAAAGATACCTGAATAACCTCGCCTACCTTGGGTTCTATCATCCCAAGCTTTCGAAAGAATTCCGGCTTAGCTGTTATATCCGTTTTATTAAGCGGATAGGTTCCCTCTTCTAACTGCCGGTCCATATTGGTAAGGTTTCTCGCTGTTTCATCGGCAAAAAACAGAATTAGTTTATCCTTACTTTCAATTACCCCTGCATTTGACATCAATCCAATTTCGGTAAACTCGTTACGAAGCCTCATGTCTTCTGTTTGCTCATAGGACAGCCCTCTGAACACTCCATAGTAACTTCCATATAAATCCACTGCATTTACACGATTGGATTTGACTATACCATAACCCCAGGTGATGATAACCGTAAGAAGAAGGGTCGTAAGGAATACTGAAATTATAATTAGAATACTTCTGGTTTTATTTCTCCTGTCGTTGTTACAATCTGAGCGATTTCCTCATCATGGGTTATCATAACCAGGGTCTGACCATATTTTACAGCAGACATTTTCAGCAAACCTATGACTTCCTCACCGGTTCTGGAGTCCAGATTCCCTGTAGGTTCATCTGCTAAAATGATTTCCGGTTTTGCTGCCAATGCCCTGGCTATAGCTACTCTCTGCTGCTGTCCTCCGGACAGGGTATTGGGCAGGTTATGGATCTTACTATCAATACCCAGTGTAGCTATAATATCCATTATAAACTCTTTATCGAACTGTCTGTTGTCAAGTCCTATAGGCAATACGACATTTTCCCAAACGTTAACAGAGGAAATAAGATTATAAGCCTGAAAGACAAATCCAATCTTTCTTCTTCTAAAGACAGTAAGTTCCTCCTCTTTCAAACGAAAGATATCCTTACCGTTTATTAAAACTTCTCCGCTTGTGGGTGTGTCAAGTCCGCCAAGCATATGTAACAGGGTACTCTTACCTGAGCCTGACTTTCCTAATATAGTAACAAACTCTCCTTGCTTTATGGCAATAGATGCATTATGAACTGCTTTTACTTCATTTTCTCCCTTGCCGTAGTACTTACATAAATTTTTGCTTTCCAAGACTGTATTCATTTATATAACCCCTTTCTTATTTTTGCTTTAAAGCATTACATATGAATTTACCTTAATCAGTACATCAAAACATATTAGATATTACCAGCAGTATCCTCACTGGCGAGGATACTAAACAAAATAGTTATACAGTGAGCTTTTAGGTAACCTTACTGTCATGACTGATAAAGTGGAAACTCAAATCATTGACGATTCTATACTACATACTATAGCAGGCTTCCCTTTCCATTCAATTACAGAACACGAAAAAAGCCTTACAATTCTGTAAGACTTTCACTCATATAAGGTAATTGTATAATAAAACAGCTTCCTTTACTTCCGCTTCCTTTACCGGAAGTAACCGTTACAACTCCCCTTTGTCTGGTTATTATCTCCCTGGTCAGGTAAAGTCCTACCCCTGAACCCGTCTGACTCTTAACCTCACGGGAATTTCCACGGTAGAAGCGTTTAAATATCTCGTGATATTCTTCTTTTGGTATTCCTATTCCTTCATCGGAGATCTCTATTCGTAAGAAGGAGACCCGCTTTGCCATAGTTATGGTTATACAACTGCCTGCTTCACTATATTTTATCCCATTATCCAGAATATTTACCACAGCCTCACACATCCATCCTGCATCGTGGGGTATAATAAGGCTATGCAGTTCTTCTTCTGCCTCCATGGCAATTTCTATTCGTTTTTCTTCCGCCTTCTGGTACACACGATTAACTGCCTCCAGCAGAGTATTAAAAATATTTGCTTCTGCAATCTTTATCTCAATCAAACCGGTTTCCAACCTGGAAATATTGATTAATGCTGCCAGAAGATTTTCTAGCCCTGCCAACATGGCACCGGAGCGGTCTAAGAATTCCTGCCTCTCTTCTCTGCTGATATCTTCTCTCCTAAATATATCAAAACAGGCTTTCAATGCTGCTACCGGAGTTTTAAGCTGATGAGAGATATCTGTTACCAGGGTCTTTGTTTCATTTTTTTCCTGATCAATAAGCTCTTCCTGCATTTTAAAATAACTTCCCAGGGATTCCAGTTGGATAAAAATCCGCTTCATAGAAGCTTCTTTTTCACTAAGCGCTTCATAGTCTGTTATTCTATAAATTCCCTTACTGTAATCGGTAAGCAGTCCCTCAAGGTTGTTAAGCTCGCTCTGTACTAACTTTCGATTGCTTCTCCATAACCAGATTAATATTACAAGGATAATACTATAAAAGCCCAAAGAACAGGCGCTGATTATTATCAGTTTGTCCTTTAGTTCCTGGCTGTAGACATTATCAATACCATAGAAGTATCCATACTCTTTCAGAATATCCTCGCCTATTCCTTCATTTATTTGCTTCTGTCCTTTTAGCAGTTCAGAGGCGAGCTTTAAAAAATCTGAACTTTGCGAGCTTTCTGCTGCGATGCTGCTGATTATCTGAATTTTGTCTCTGTAGTTCTGATATTCTACCCAGTATAATCCTGTATCTGCCATTAATACCAAAAAGAACAGTAACACTGCGACTATTATATATTTCTTCTGCATTCCTGATTCCATAAATATCCCATTCCTCTTATATTTTTAATATACTCAGGTTTGGCACTATCCGGTTCTATCTTCTCTCTGAGTCTCCTTATATTGACGGCTACCGTATTCTCATCTGCAAAACTGCCATCCATATCAAATAACTGTTCCAGTATCTGATTCTTGGATAAAATCTGCTTTGGGTGCTCCAGAAATAGTCGGAGCAGTTTCCATTCATTCTTTGTAAGATCAATATAATATCCATCTATTTGTACACGCATATCAGATATAGAAAATTTTATTCTGCCAGACTCTATTATCTCTGAACTTGCTGGACTGTGTCTCCGAAAATAAGCTGCCACCTTCATAGTAAGAACGGACAGACTGAAGGGTTTTGTGACATAGTCGTCTGCTCCGGCTTCATATCCTATGACCTGATCCGCTTCTCTGTCCATTGCTGTAAGACATATAATATGTACCTGGCTCACTTTTCGAACTTCACGGATAAACATAAGCCCGCTTCCGTCTGGAAGGGTGATATCACAAATAATAAGCTGGGGTTCTATTTTCTGAAACAGCCCCCTGGCTTCTCCAAGAGAATAGCAGGAATATACCTCATATCCTTCCTTTTCTAACAAAAAGGCAATGCTTCTGTTAACACTGTCTTCATCCTCAAGGATTAGTACCCGGTTCATGTTTATTATATTAGGTTGTCGTGAATCTTTATTATTGTTGAAATTCATGCTTCCTGTCCTTTATTGAAATGATTCTTTAATTGTCATACTTTATAATCTGAATTCTTTCGCTTTCACAAATACATCATAATGCATTATAAGCTTTAACTCAATTCACATATCCTCTCTAAATATAGCGGTAACCTGATTATTTTACAACCTTTTTCTGGAATCCAGGAACTAGTAAATTTCTCTATTTGAATATGAACAAAAAGTCTTAACTTCAAAAGGAAATTATTAATAAATCCCAAGGAAATTAACTTACCCTCTGCAGTCTGCATACCGTTAGCTACTATGTAATCCATATAAATATAATAATATATACTGCTACTGCACTATTAAATTAGAAGAAAAAATTAAATTCTTCCCGTTTATAAGACTCTGATGAATTTTTTTATAGTTACTATCATCTCTATAATAATCATCAAGCTTATAAAATCTATTCTCAGCTGTATCGATTACTTCTTTAAATTTTAATTTTTCCCAAGGCTCAATTCCCATTTCTATCAGTCTTTCCATAACCTTAATATAATTTTCCATTTGTTTAAAACTTAAATGATGCTTGCCTTTCGTATTATTTGATTTTTGAAGTAATTTATCTGCTAAAATAAATTCTTCGTATGCCTCATTTGTATTTAAGTAAAAACAATTTGAATCATCAAGTATTTTCATTATGTTTAGTCTAGCATGTTGGGTATCAAAATGTTCCGTATTAAACTTAGGGTGTTGTTTTACAAATTGTTTTAATAACTCAAAAATGGCATTTGATTTTTGTAGTTCATACCATACAATGAACGAGGTTTGACAATGGAGCTAATTACTTTGTTTTTGACCGAACAGATACCCCACAAATAAAAAGAGCCAAGACTTATCATCTCAGCTCTTTACTCCTCCAGATACTGTGGTTCATATTGTCAGTGTTTCTAAAAAAGTATCACTTCTTCTTTATGCCACATTTGTTCCTACAAACTTATTAAGACTCCACATTCTAACATAGAGCTTAAATTATTGTAATTATCATCAAATCCGTATAAGTATACATTTGTAACAAATCAGTTATAAGTTAGTTCATATAAGTTCATACTAACAATAACTCTGCCTTAATTCACTTCAGATAAGTCTTTACTTGGCGAGCAATCATGAATCCATATCTTTTCTAATTATTATCTATATACCTCAACATCTACTGTTTTTGTAAAATATTTGCATAAACTTAAGTTAAGTGTTACCATAATTATCGTAACTCCCTCTTTATTCAGTGATTGCAATAAATTCATAACAATTAATTCATTATCTTTATCAAGACCTGATGTCGGTTCATCTGCTAATATAATTTTACTCTCTTGTAAGATAAGCTTAATAATTGCTATTCGTTGCTGTTCACCTCCGCTTAACTGATAAACTTTTTTATTGGAGACATCAATTAATCCAAATTTATTAAGATACTTTTCGATTCGCTCTAACTTTTCTTTTTTACTTATTCTTTTATATTCTAACGCCAACTTCAGGTTCCATAACACACTTTCATCTTCAATTAATCCATAGTTCTGAAATAGATAACCAATTGTGTAACGTCTTAATAGAAGTGCATTTTTACTATACATCGTTAATTTTGTATAATTGTCAATATGAATTGTGCCTTCTGATATGTCTGTAATTAAACCAATAATATTGAGCAGTGTAGTTTTTCCTGCCCCACTTTTTCCAATCAACCCTATAAATTCACCTTTATTTATTTCAAGACACAAGTCATTAAATAATACTTGTTCTTTGTTGTATTGTTTTTTTATATGTTCTAGCTTAATATAAGACATAAATTATGCTCCCTTCTCAATTTCATATAATACTTTTCGTATATATATCTTATATAACAATTCACAAAGTACCCAATCTATGAGCATAATTAAAAATAAGCATGAAAAATATGGACTAATTATACTAAAAATAGCTGTTATGCCTATTGCAATTCCCCATAAAAAGTATCTGTTTTTCAATATTTTCGAATGAGAGAAACCCATAATTTCTTTTAGTGCATATCTCTGTTTATTTACAAATACATCAACGTAATTAGACATATAAAGGATGAACATCAAAGAAACAATAAAAACAATTGCAAAGATGATAATAGTTTTTAATACAAACGTTACACCTTCTAGTTCCATTAAATATGGAGTTAATAATGTTCCTGCTGTAACTAATTTACCCAATCCGTAATCTGTCAATAATTTTGAAAATTGTTCTCTTGAATCCAACTCAAAAAAAGTACTCCTTGTGTTTAATGAATCTAAGTAGTATAAACCATCGAACTCTCCTGTATCAAGAATTATTATGTTTCCTGACATATCTGATAAACCTTTTTGAGTGTTAATTTTTATTGTAGAATTATCTTCTACATAAATAATGTTAAAGTTATTTGCCTCCCGTGTTTCTTCTTGTAGATGATAAAACTGATTATAATTTAAAAGTCTATAATATTGCTGTAAAACAAAATCTCTAATAACGCTTTCATCTTCTTTATATTTTTTTGGTACTAAAATAGTAGGTGTATCTATTATACTCGTATTTAGATTGCCTATAGCTGTATTTATATTAGAAAAATTATTTAGATAATTCTTGTTTGCAATTACATAATGCGTTTCATAATAAGGCCTTGAAGAAGCAATATCAGATTTATTGATATTTAATGCACTACTATCACACAGCAATGAGTTATTATTTGTATATAATTCTTTCATTGAATCTGAATACTTTAATAAGATATCTAAGTTGTTTAAAGCGTAATCATAATCTACTGAATTAAATCCATTTGCAGTATAATAACCCTCAAGATATTTATAATCTAAAACTGCCTTTTGGCTATCTTGATATTGGTTACTTTGCTTAAGTAATGTGATGACTGTAAATGCAATCATAATTGAAAATACTATTTTAACAAATTGCACAAAAATATTGGTACTTATATTTAAAGTCTTATTTTTTATCATAGCTTCCAAATTAACCAATTTGATTAAGACTGAGGTATTCAATATAGCGATGATGTTTAAGAGCAAAGCAATTAAAAAGAAAATTAAGCGAAATATAAAATAAGAAAATGTAAACCGCCTAGATAGAATATAAAAAATATCTTGTATAAACCCAATTACAACATAAATAACAACATAATATCTAACTATATTAAAAATTTGTTCTTTCAAAATACGTGCACTTGAAAACCCCATGCTTTTCTTAATGCCAATTTTTTTAAAACTATATGAGGTATATATACAATAAATAATCTGAATGATTACTAATAATATCGCAAAATTCAAAATATTCAAATTAAATACCATGTTATATGGTATAGTATTATCTTTAAATGGTTTGATGTTAGTTTCTAATTCAGAAGCGATAGTCAGTAATTTTTCATAAGGAACATTAGTATAGAAATCACCTACGCTATCCAAGAAATCTTCTTTTGTTAATTCATAGTACTCAAATTGCATAGTTTGGGAAATAGGCTGTCTTCTAGAAAAATCATTTATAGGATAGCAGTGTAACTCATAAACAGATTTATCAGTAGATGTTAATGTATTATGTATGGTTTCTAACTTATATTCCGGATAATTTTCCATAAACATATCATAAAATCTATCTAAATTATTTGAATTACCGTCTTCAAATGTGTATCCATATAAACCATTCGAAGCTATATTATTTTTTTCGTATATATTGTATATAGAGCTATTGAATATATAAGTAAATAACATTATCTCCAGTAAAACAAAAACTTTTAAAAAATTTCTCATGGAGCAATACTCCCCTTCTCAATAATAAAAATATTGAGAGGGGCTAAGAATAGCCCCTCTCAGAAGACTAATTAATTATTTAGCATCATATGGGTAATAGTCATAATAAGATGTTTCATTAGCCCAAAATGAACGGTTCGCTTCCTTGTAAGCATAGTTTGAAAGAAAACCACTGGTATAATATGCTTTTTTATTAATATCTCCTGAATCATAAGGATATCTTTTTTCATATTCATAGCTGATACCATTTAAGAACAAGAAATTTGCTATCATTACTTCTTCTAAAGATTTTACGGTTTCTCCTTGCAGAGTATATTTTCTAACTTTTAAGTCTGCTGCAATATACTCTACTTCCTCTTTTATATTTGTAACCTTACCCTTTAAGGTTTTAAAATCGGCATTTCTATAGTAGTCATAGCAGTCACCCAGACAATCAAACTTTTCCATATCTTTCGGAATGTTCAAGTAATAGCTGAAGAAATTAATGATATTTTGAATTTGCTTCTTATCATTAAAAGTACTTTTTCTAAAATCCTTTTCTAAAATATGACTCTACTAATCGGCTTAAATACCCATCCTCAGCAATAATATACTTTACAGGATATGTATGCTTAATTATATCTAAACCAAGGCCATGAAAGGTTCTTACCTCTACCCCGATATGTAGCTTGTTAGCTATTCTAGTTTTCATTTCTTCAGCAGCTTTACGTGTAAAAGAAATTAACAAGATTTCATTGGGATTAATATTCTTGGTTTCCACCAAATACTTTACTTTTCCCGATATGGTTAGTGTCTTACCACTTCCGGCACCAGCTAATACAAGATTACTTTGCTCATCTACAACAATTGCCCGCCGTTGCTGGTCATCTAAAGACTTACCATCAATATTATCAAACAGGACCTTATGCTTTACCAATTCATTTTCTACGAAAAGATTCTTCCAATTTTTTACCAAATTAGCAGGTTGGGGTATATACTAAGAAATTCACTTATGTGAGGATTATCTACAATCTCAGGCTCTGTTTGTAGGCGTTTATGATTTCTTTTAGTTATATAAAGAACAGTAGAACCAATTACTACTGTCGATGCTATTAGTAATTCAATCCACATAACTTTCCACCTTTATTATGTTATTTATTCTGACAAATAAATGCAGATTTTCCCATAAATAATTATAGATGAATTGATAAAATATGGCAACGATTAATATCAAATAATAAACATATATATATCGATTAAAGGTGTCTCTACTATACTACTGTAAAACTATCTTATTTAGGTTGTCCGTGTAGAATATATCTCAAGTGATGGCTCTTTCAGCTCATACTTTTACAGCGAAAGACATCTGATACAGCGTAAATTCTATAGAACTACCTAATTGGTTCTTTTAGGCTAAGAAACTAGCTATGATTATTTCAAGGGGCAATAAAGCTATCAATAGAATTTATTCAAGGGTGTGAAGCTATCTAAGGTAGTATAGAAAATGAAATCGGTCTCTCTGACAAGCAGAAAGACCGATATTTTTATTATAATTATTCAATTTAAAAGTCACAAAAATTAATTAAAATCCAATAAAATCAAAGTGTTTTACATATCTTCACTAAGCTTGGTTAAGCGCATCGCCTGGTCAGCAGCTATAAGACTGTCAACAACCTCTTCTAAATCTCCATTAAGAACATTATCCAACTGATGAAGGGTAAGCTTTATACGGTGATCTGTAACACGTCCCTGAGGGAAATTGTAGGTACGAATTTTCTCAGAACGGTCTCCGGTTCCTACCTGACTTCTTCTGGCTTCTGCTTCTGCATTATGAGCTTTTTCAAGCTCCAGCTCATAAAGCTTGCTTCGCAATACCTTTAAGGCTTTATCCCTGTTCTTTAACTGGGACTTTTCATCCTGGCAGGAAATTACGATACCTGTGGGAAGGTGAGTCAGACGAACAGCAGAGTCCGTAGTATTAACGCACTGTCCACCATTACCGGAGGAACGGAATACATCAAACTTACAGTCTTTCATATCAAGCTCTACGTCAACTTCTTCTGCTTCCGGCATAATAGCAACTGTTGTAGTGGAAGTATGGATACGTCCGCCGGACTCGGTTACTGGGATACGCTGTACACGGTGCACACCGCTTTCATATTTCATTTTGGAATAAACACCTTTGCCATTAATCATGAAAACAACTTCCTTAAAACCACCAAGACCGTTTTCATTTAAGTTCATCATGTCTATCTTCCATTTCTGACTTTCAGCATATTTAGAGTACATACGGAAGAGCTCAGCAGCAAAGAGAGCTGCTTCATCACCGCCGGCACCGCCTCTGATTTCCACGATAACATTTTTCTCATCATTAGGGTCTTTGGGTAGAAGAAGGATTTTAAGTTCTTTTTCAATAGCTTCGATCTTTTCCTTGCAGGAATTTAATTCTTCTTTGGCGAGCTCACGAAGCTCTTCATCGCTTTCTTCCTCTAACATCATAAGGCTGTCTTCAATTCCTGCCTTAGTATCCTTGTATTCAGTAAATTTCTCAACAAGGGGAGCAAGATCATTCTGCTCCTTCATCAGTTTACGAAAACGTGCCTGGTCATTTACTACACCTGGGTCATTCAATTCATCCGTTAACTCCTGATAACGAATTAACAAATCTTCTAATTTATCAAACATTTGGGTTCCTCCATTTTTACATTGGTTGAAATGTATTCTTACTCGGTGCACATGACATCGATATCCATTTCAAATTATTAGCACTTTAAACTTTCCAGGTTTGAAACGCTAAGTAAAAGGTTCCCCTTTTTTCTGACTCCATGTTCCTGTAACTACTCTGTCAAGTCCTGCCAAATCTTTTATAATATTAATGTTTATCATTTCTGCTTCCTGTAACAATTTCTTCACTGCCTCTCCCTGGTCATATCCAATCTCAAAAAGGACATGTCCGCCGGGATTAAGATAATCCTTTAATCCCCTGCAGATCTCTTTGTAAAAAAACAGTCCATCTTCCTTACCGTCAAGGGCTATAACGGGTTCATAATCCTTTACCTCTTCCATTAAGGTGGGAATAACTTCTGTTTGAATATATGGTGGATTTGATATTATTATATCATATTTTCCTTCTACCTGTGAATAGATATCACTTTTCAAGTGCTGCTTCTGATATGTCTACGCCTGTTCCATGTTCGATACCACCAAGTCTGGCTAAAGATAAAAGGATACATCCGGAACCTGTGCATATATCAAGCACACGCTTTCCTTCACTTACCTTTAAGGCTTCCATAACCAATATCTCCGTATCCTGTCTTGGTATTAATACGCCTTCCCGAACCCGGAAATTTAAGCCCATAAATTCCTGCTCACCGGTAATATACTGCAATGGAATATGACGACAGCGTTTTTTGATTCCTTCAAGGTATAAGTCATAATCCTTAAGCGATACTTCCTTTAGAGGATCCAGTAGATACTCTACTTTACTAATACGAAGCAAGGAAGATAATAACAACCATGCGTCATGCTCGCCATTCTCTATATTACTGTCTAGCAGTTCTTTTCTTCCGGTTTGAAAAGCCTCTTGTATAGTTATCATTTTACAATCAATCCTTCTTAGCAGCCTCATCAGTAACAGCCACAAAGTCATCCAATGCTTTTAAGATTTCATCCTCTTCTTCAAAAATATCTCTTGCCTGTAAGGGCTCCATTCTCATAGAGGTTGCGGCAGTTTCTCTGACGGCTTTATTATCATCTGCATTCTTCTGATTATTACTTCTTACAGAATTCGCTCTGTCTCTTTTACCGGTTGAACCTTTTTTACTATTATTTCTTGCAGATGAATTCTGTTTCTGCGTACCATCTTGTTTCTGTGCACCATCTTGCTTCTGTGTACCATCTTGCTTCTGTGTACTTTCCTCTGCCTTTATACTATCATCTAACTTGGTATTTTTATTCTCTATGTTCTTATTGTTTCGATTCTGACTATTGGTATTTTTAGTTTTTGCCTGTACTGACTTGGAATTATTATTCTGCCCATTTTTTGATGTACTTTTATTACCGTTAGTATTTTTCGTCTGGCTGTTTGTTTTGCCTTTCGTTTCATTAACGGTTGACTGTTTCCCGTTTCTTACAGTCTTGCCTTCGTCTGTAGATGCGTCACCGGCTTCACTGTCCTCAACACCTAAAAAGCCCTTCCAGTTAAATACCGCTTCTACTGATTTAATTGCTACTTCTATCATATCGTCATCAGGCTCTCTGGTTGTAAGACCCTGAAGCCACATGCCAGGTTTACTTAATACTCTTACAAAAATAGAATCATTTCTTCCGGCAAAGCGGATAAATTCATAAGAAATACCAGCAATTACAGGTATCAGTATAATTCTGCTGGCATAACGAAGCCATGTGATATCTGTGCGAATAAACATAAAAAATATTACAGTTACAAACATAACGATAAATAAAAAGCTTGTTCCGCATCTTTTATGCTGTCTGGACTGCCATTTTACGTTCTCAACTGTAAGTTCAAAACCATTCTCGATACAATTAATGGTCTTGTGCTCCGCTCCATGGTACATAAATACTCGTTTAATGTCCTTAAGCTGTGAGATTGCAACTACATATAATACAAAAATAACAATTCTTATAATACCCTCTACCAGGGCAACTAAGCTGTCGGATGAAATAACCTTGCCTAACTGCGTAGCAGCAAAAGCAGGCAGAACAATAAATATTCCCACTGCAAGTACTACCGCAATAATCATAGTAATTGCTGCCAGTATCGCTTCCCCTTTATCTTTAAAGACTTTTGAGATAGCCTTATCTACTTTTGATTCCTTGGCAGTTTCTTCTTCCTCATAAAAACTTGCGGAGAAGTTAAGAGTCTTAATACCAATTGACATGGATTCTGCAAAGGCCAGCACTCCTCTAAGAATCGGCAGCTTCCACACTTTATGTTTTTCTGCAATACTGTTAAAAGAGTCTTCTTTTACTACAATTTCGTTGTCCGGCTTTCTTACGGCAATAGCATAACGTTCTTTATTCTTCATCATTACGCCTTCAATAACTGCCTGTCCTCCGATTCCTGATGGTTTCATATGCTTATCCTTTCTTTGATAAAACATGCCATAATACTCTAAATATAAATACGAATTTAAAAATAGGCTGAGATAATTATACCTCAACCTGTTTTTAACACATAGTCATTATTGTCATTTATTGTTCCTGATTAAGACCATATCTGCGGTTGAACTTATCAATTGCACCGCGAGCCGCTGCAGCTTTCTGCTGTCCGGTGTAGAAAGAATGGCACTTAGAACAGATTTCTACGTGGATATCGCTCTTTGTTGAGCCTGTTACAAATTCATTACCACAGTTGCAAACTACCTTTGCCTGATGATAACTAGGATGGATTCCCTCTTTCATGCTTTTCACCTCTTTACAAACAAACATAATTTTTCTTAAAGTTGACTTATTGTCAAACTAATTTATTATTTAAAACAGCTTTTTAATTATAACATAGGATTATTTGGTTTGCAAGTCCTAATTAATCAATTTCGTTTTTTTTACAATCTCTATAAATTCTGCATTCGTTTTCGTTTTCAGGAACATATCTATAATTCTCTCAACTGCATCATCAGATTTCAAACTATTGAAAGCTTTTCTCATTAAATAAGTAGCCTCCAGTTCAGTTTGAGTCAATAAGAGATCGTCTCTTCTGGTGCTGGATCTGGGCAGGTCAATGGCAGGGAATATTCTCTTCTCAGAGAGATTACGATCCAGAACAAGCTCCATGTTACCAGTTCCTTTAAATTCTTCGAAAACTACATCATCCATACGGCTTCCAGTATCTACAAGGGCTGTCGCAAGAATAGTAAGGTTACCGCCTTCTCTCATATTTCTTGCCGCTCCAAAGAAACGTTTTGGCATATGGAGTGCTGCAGGGTCAAGACCACCGGATAAAGTTCTTCCGCTAGCCTGAACGGTAAGGTTATAGGCTCTTGCAAGTCTTGTTATACTGTCTAAGAGAATTACAACTTCCTGTTTATGCTCCACGAGACGTTTGGCACGCTCAATTACCATCTCAGATACTCTTTTATGATTCTCCGGCAGTTCATCGAAAGTAGAGTAGATAACTTCCACATTCTTGCCTTCTATGGATTCCTTGATATCTGTTACTTCTTCAGGACGCTCATCAATTAGAAGAATGATAAGTTTGACACCAGGATGATTAATCGTAATTGCTTTGGCGATCTGTTTTAAAAGGGTAGTCTTACCGGTCTTTGGCTGGGAGACAATCATACCTCTTTGTCCCTTGCCAATAGGAGATACCAGATCTACCATACGCATGGATACATTGGATCCGGGTGTTTCAAGGTGGATTCTCTCATTTGGGAATATAGGGGTCAGATCCTCAAATTTCTTACGTTTCTGTGCTTCTGCCGGATGAAATCCATTAACACCCTTAACAAATAAAAGAGCACTGAATTTCTCTCCCTGACTTTTTATTCTGGTATTACCAGCTACGATATCTCCCGTCTTTAAACAAAAACGTCTGATCTGTGCCGGTGATACATATACATCATTCTCGCCGGGCAGATAATTATCGCAGCGGATAAATCCATAACCATCAGGCATAACTTCCAAGATACCTTCCTTGGTCTCACCACTGTCTAAAGCTTCTGCATCCTGAGACAGGCTGCTTCTTCTGACTTCATTTTCCTGACTGCCATTCTGCCAGTAAGAATTCTTTCTGCCTTCTTCCTGTACATTCTGTGTATTCTGAGGGCTCTTACGGGTATATGCCTCCTGATTTCCTGAAATATTTCTTGAATCAGAATCTTTATCATTTCTGTAATTTCTTCTAATCTGTGTTGAAGAGGCTTTTTCTTCCTCTTTTATTTCAGTTTCTTTATTATCTGCTTCTTTATTAAACTGATCCTTATTAATCAGCTCTTTATTATTTGCTTCTTTATTAAAATCATCTTTTGTTTCACTCTCTTGTTTCATTACAGTTTCCTGCTCTGCCGGTTTTGTCAGGTCAACTTCCTTTTTCGCCTCTCCTTTCCCAGCAATTTTCTTTTTTTCTTCCACTGCCTCAGTACCCGCTCCTAATATATCAATAAGCTCCTGCTTACGTAGAGCTGATACACTCTTAATGCCTCTGCTCTTTGCTAATGTTCTAAGCTCTGCTAAGGACATTTCACTAATTTGTACTTCCATGAATTCTTGCTCCTTTACAAGTATAAAATTGTTTAATGTATTTGGGAATGGTTTCGATTTGATCTAGAAGTTCTCATGAATTAAACCAAAAAAATATCTACTGAGATATATTATAACCTATTATATACAAAAAATAAAGTGTCTTTTATACAGCTTTATATAATTTTCTTATCTTGCTTTCCCAACTTTTCAGTGATATGATGTTTTTAGCCAAGCGGCGCAATTCATTCGCTTGATTAAGGGTGTTTTTAAAAACTGCTTGCACTGGGACAAACGTTCCATTTTGTTTGAAATTAAGCGAAGTTTTAGAGGTATAATGGTGTTACTTTCTAAAGAATGCAACACAGTATACCGCAAAGCAGTAAATTCAAAACAGGGCAATGAGTTTTCAAACACACCCTAGCAGTCAGCATTCATAAGGAAGGCGGTTAATTATGACAAACAGTGATAAAGCTCTGCTATTGCACGAACAGTGGCAGGGAAAGATTTCAACAGAGGCAAAATGTTCCGTAAAAACCAGAGAGGACCTTGCCCTTGCTTATACTCCAGGTGTTGCAGAACCCTGTAAGGTGATAGCAGAGGATAGGGATGCAGCCTATAAATATACTATAAAATCCAATACCGTAGCAGTTGTTTCAGACGGCAGTGCCGTACTGGGACTTGGTAATATTGGTCCCTATGCCGCTATGCCGGTTATGGAAGGGAAAGCAGTACTATTTAAGGAATTTGGTGGTGTTAATGCATTTCCAATCTGTCTGGATACACAGAATACAGAAGAGATCATCGAGACTGTAGTCCGAATCGCACCTGCATTTGGCGGTATTAACCTAGAGGATATATCAGCACCCCGTTGCTTTGAAATCGAGGAACGTTTGAAAGAACGTCTTAATATTCCGGTATTTCATGATGATCAGCATGGTACAGCTATTGTCGTACTGGCAGGAGTGATCAATGCACTCTTAGTAACCGGACGAAATAAAGAAACTTCCAGGGTGGTTATTAACGGAGCCGGTTCTGCAGGTATTGCCATTGCCAAACTGCTTTTACATTACGGGTTTAAAAACCTGATACTTTGTGACAGAGTCGGTATACTCTCAGGAAATACTCCGGATCTTAACCGGATGCAAAAACAGCTCACCGCCATAACCAATTTGGATAAGAAAGAAGGCTCCTTAAGCGACGCATTAAAAGGTGCCGATATCTTTATCGGAGTATCCGCTCCCGGTATTGTATCAAAGGATATGGTCGCTTCTATGAATAAAGATGCCATATTGTTTGCCATGGCGAATCCGGTACCAGAAATTATGCCAGACCTTGCAAAAGAAGCCGGTGCAAAAGTAATCGGAACCGGAAGATCTGATTTTCCGAATCAGGTTAACAATGTTATCGCTTTTCCTGGTATTTTCAAAGGTGCTCTTGAAAGCAGAGCAAGTCAGATTACGGAGGAGATGAAATTAGCTGCTGCCATTGCAATTGCCGGACTTGTAGCTAAGGATGAATTGAACGAAGACAACATATTGCCTGAACCTTTTGACACCAGAGTCTGTGAAGTGGTCAGCAACGCCGTGAAATCTCACGTTAAGAAATAAGTTATTACCTTTGATTTGGTACTTAGGAAGGAGCCGCCTGTTGTCAGAGAAAAGAATGTGGGGCGACAAACCCTATTACTCCCTGGATTATTACTTAAAAGAAAACTTTGGCAGGAAAATATATAAGTTATCTTTAAATGCCGGACTCACCTGTCCTAACAGGGACGGGACACTTGGTCTTGGCGGCTGTATCTTCTGCAGCAGCGGAGGCAGCGGTGATTTCGGTGCTTCTCCTTTATTATCTGTTACGGAACAGATTGAAGCTGGAAAAGCACTTATTTATAAGAAACTTCCGGCTGCTGTAAAAGCTTCTCCTGTAAGTTCTGAAGAGAAAGAGGCTTCCTTTATCGCCTATTTTCAAGCATACACTAATACTTACGGTGATATATCCTACCTGCGAAAGACCTTTATGGAGGCACTTAATCATAAAGACATTGCATTGTTATCCATAGCTACCAGGCCTGATTGTCTCGGAGTGGAAGTGCTCGAGCTGCTGGCAGAATGTGCTGCAAAAAAACCATTATGGGTTGAATTAGGGCTTCAGACCATCCATGAAGATACAGCTAGATTTATCCGAAGAGGATATTCTCTTTCTGTGTTTGAGAAAGCCGTTAGAGATCTTAATGCCCTTGGAGCAAAGATCATTACCCATATGATACTGGGACTTCCCGGCGAAGACAGCTCAAAAGTTCTTACATCCATGGAATATCTAGCGAAACAGCAGATACAAGGCGTTAAGTTGCAGCTCCTTCACGTTCTTAAAGATACAGATCTTGCCCACATACCCTATAACCCCCTGGAACTGGAAGAATATACTGACCTATTAATTGCGTGTATTGAAAATCTGCCTGAGAATATGGTAATACACCGTCTTACCGGTGACGGGCCTAAAAAACTGTTACTATCCCCTTTATGGAGCGGTAATAAGAAACTCGTATTAAATCACATTCATAAAGAGATGAAGGCCAGGGATTCCTGGCAGGGAAAATCGTTGTAATTTCTTTTTGCGAAAGGAGGCTTTTTATGCAGACAGATGCGTTAACTCTATACAAACTGATTATACTTTTTCTTTTGGATAAAGTAGATTTCCCCCTGACAAATGCTCAGATTTCCAATTTTATCCTGGACAAGGAATATACCAATTATTTCAGCCTGCAGCAGTGCATATCCGAATTAACAGAAGAAGAATTCATGACGGTGGAAACCGTCGGTCACAGCTCCCTGTACCAGATAACCCCTTCTGGTGAAGAAACCCTTTCCTTTTTTCAGAATATGATATCCTCTGCAATTCAAGAGGAGATTGTAAGTTATCTAAAGGAAAATAAGTATTCCTTACGAGATGAATCTTCCATTCTTTCCGAATACCACAAAACCGGCAAGGATGAATATACCGTTTCCTTGCGTGTTATGGAGAAAAAGAATCCAATAATAGATATCAATCTTGCCGTACCTACAGAGGAGGATGCCTCCAAAATCTGCAGGAACTGGCGTGGACAAAGTCAGGAAATATATTCTTATGTCTTAAGTAGTCTTTTGAAGGAATAACTAGTACTGCAAGGTAGTACCAGATAACTTCATTCAACTTATAGAATAAACTTCGTAGCAAAATACCGGACTTACTGCAGAATGTGGACATTCCTCCCTATTCTGCAGCAAGACCGGTATTTTATCTTATTCTTCAGGAACTTCTATTTTCATATTTTCTTCTATAAGATCCCATATTTCATCTCTTCCCTGTTTTGTCAAAGCTGAGAACGGAAGTATCGTTGTTGTGCTTTTAGCTCCAAGCCCCTGTCTTAACAGTTTAATCTGCTTATCCTTCTGGCTTCGGTTAATCTTATCCAGCTTTGTAGCTATAATAACAGGCTCGTATCCCTGATGAACGATCCAATCATACATCAGCTTATCATTCGTAGAGGGTTCATGCCTGATATCTAACAATAGAAAAATTATCTTAAGCTGTTTGGAAGTTTTGAGATAGTTCTCTATCATTTTCCCCCATTTAGCTTTTAGCGCTTCCGATACTTTGGCATAACCATAACCTGGCAAATCTACAAAATACAGTTCTTCATTGATGTTGTAGAAGTTAATTGTCTGGGTCTTACCAGGCTGACCACTGGTTCTTGCATAAGACTTTCGGTTCATCAGTCCATTTATCAGTGATGATTTGCCGACATTTGATTTTCCCGCAAAAGCAATTTCTGGCTTATCATTTTCCGGTAACGTACTGGTAATACCACAAACCGTTTCCAGATTGACGTTCTTTACATGCATATGTTTCTCCTTTCCTGCCGTTTAAACATCGGCAGATTGTTTCTTCTTTTATGCAAAGGCATATTTAATAACTTCTGCCATGTTATCTACAAAATTAAGAGCTATACCCTCTAGTATTTCTGCTGATATCTCTTCAATATCTTTCTTATTCTGAAGGGGCACTAATACCTGTTTCATATGAGCTGTTTTAGCTGCCAGTATCTTTTCCTTCAGTCCTCCGATTGGCAGCACCCTGCCTCTAAGAGTAATCTCACCGGTCATTGCAGTATCCGCCTTAACAGGTTTGCCGGTTATAGCCGACAGCATGGCAGTTGCCATTGTAATACCCGCTGAAGGTCCATCCTTTGGCACCGCTCCCTCCGGAATATGGATATGAATATCATGCTTATCAAAATAATCTGTATTGATTTCGTACTCCGTACTTACAGACCGAATATAGCTGATACCCGCCCTTGCGGATTCTTTCATGACATCACCAAGCTGACCTGTAAGTTCAAATTTACCTTTACCAGGCATTACATTAACTTCTATCTGCAGCGTGTCGCCGCCTACGCTTGTCCAGGCAAGTCCTCTAACAATACCAATTTCATCCTTCTCATTAGCTTGTTGGAAAAAGTATCTTTGTTTTCCAAGGAATTTCTCCAGATTTTTATCATTAACGCGAACTTTTTCTGTATTATTGCTTACAATTTCCTTGGCAGCTTTTCGACAGATTGCTCCGAGTCTTCTCTCCAGATTACGCACACCGGCTTCTTTGGTATAGCCCGTTATGATTTTCGTGATTGCTTTATCGGATACAGTTATCTGTTTCCCATTCAGACCATTACGGATAATCTGTTTCGATAGCAGGTGCTTCTTAACAATGTGGAACTTCTCGTTCTCTGTATAGCTGCTTACTTCGATAACTTCCATTCTGTCCAAAAGGGGTTTGGCAATTCCCTGCAAGGAATTGGCTGTTGCAATAAAGAGTACCTCTGATAAGTCTACCGGAAGTTCTACATAATGATCTACAAACTTCTTATTCTGTTCAGAATCAAGCACTTCTAAAAGCGCAGCAGAAGTATCGCCTTTATAATCACTGCTCACCTTATCTATTTCATCCAGAAGCATTAGCGGATTCTTGACACCTGCATTCTTAAGGCCTGTAATGATTCTTCCAGGCATTGCTCCCACATAGGTTCTTCTGTGTCCTCTGATTTCTGCTTCGTCTCTAACTCCACCAAGACTGATACGCACATATTCTTTATTCAGAGCTCTCGCTACAGAATTGGCTATGGAGGTCTTACCGGTTCCGGGAGGTCCCACCAGACAGAGAATAGGACTCTCTCCTTTCTGCGTCAGCACTCTGACAGCCAAAAATTCAAGAATTCTCTCCTTTACTTTCTCTAAACCATAATGTTCACGGTTTAAGATAGCTTCGGCATTCTTGATATCTTGTTTGTCTTCGCTAACCTTATCCCAAGGAAGGCTTAACAGAGTCTCAATATATCCTCTTACAACTGCTCCCTCAGAAGAACTTCCGGAAACATTCTTAAAACGTTCGATTTCTTTTACTATCTTCTCTTTTACTTCCGGAGCTGCCTTTAATTTCTCAACAGCTATCAAATAGTTATCTGCATCTGCGGCACTGTTTGATTCTCCAAGTTCCTCTCTTATAAGCTTAAGCTGTTCTCTTAAGATATATTCTTTCTGATTCTTATCCACTTTTTCCTTCACCTTAACCTGAAGGTCTTTGCGGATACGGATGATATCAATTTCTTCCGTCAGGATAACCATAATCTTTTCATAGCGTACAAGAACCTCTGCCGATTCCAGTAAGCTCTGTTTATCCTCCAAAGTTAAAGGCAGGTTAATTGCTATCTGATCGATTAATTCACCTACCTCCTTAAGCTTCATGATAGTCTTATAGATATCTTTTCCAATCTTAGGGTTCTCATTAAAATAAACTTCCAGTATATCCTTAAGACCTCTTAGCATAGCCTTCTTATCTGATTCGTTGGCGGATTCCATATCATCTTCCAATATTTTCACTTCACCTACCAGAAAGGGGTCTTTCTCTACTATATGATCTAATTCTGCTCTATCTGTTCCGGTAACCAGTACACGGATAACACTTCCGGGCAGTTTAATTATCTGTTTTACCAGAGCTATTGTGCCGACAGTGTATAAATCCTCCTGATCTGGTGCTTCCGTCTCTGCATCTTTTTGAGTCAGCAAAAGTACCAATTGATCATTTTCCATGGCATTTTCGATAGCTTCAATGGATATCTGGCGGTTTACGTCAAAATGGATTTGCATTCCTGGCAGCACAGCCATTCCCCGAAGTGCAACAATAGGCACTTTTCTGCTGTAATCACTCATACTTGTAACCATGCCTTTCTCATAGCCTGCTAACTTTGGGCCGCAGGCATAAATTTGCGTGTAAAATATGCCGTCTGTGTGTCTTGACACATCTGTAAATCGAGATGCATAGAACATCTTTCTTCTGTATTACTCTACTTTTATTAAGATAAAAACTGCCTTAAATCCTCTTATAAGGTATTTTAAGGCAGTCCCTATAACAATCGAATCTACTCAATTTATTGCAAAAGTTTATTCTACTTAAGCAATCTCATTGCTGTTCTTCTTCGATATTCTTTTCGTAATAGCTTTTCTGGGCTGGTTATCCTCTGTACTGATCAGTATTGGCTGATTACCGCCTTCAGCAGCTTCTTTTGTAATAAGGCATTTTAAAACCTGAGTATCTGTGGGGACTCTATACATAGAATCCATCATAACTGATTCCATAATAGCACGCAGACCTCTGGCACCTGTTTTTCTTTCAAGAGAACGTTTGGCAATTACACGAATTGCTTCATCCTCAAAGTCTAATTCCACCCCATCAAGCTCAAATAGTTTCTTATATTGCTTAATGATAGCATTCTTAGGTTCTGTAAGAATACGGACAAGGGTTTCCTCATCCAATGCATCCAAGGCCACATTAACAGGTACACGTCCAACGAACTCTGGTATCAAACCGTATTTAACAAAATCCTGGGGCATTGCCTGACGGAATAATTCACCAATATTACCTTTGTTCTTCTCAGATATCGTGGCATTAAATCCTATGGATTTCTGTCCGATTCTGCCCTCTACTATCTTCTCAAGGCCATCAAAGGCACCACCACAGATAAATAAGATATTTGTGGTATCAATCTGTATAAACTCCTGATGAGGATGCTTTCTTCCTCCTTGAGGGGGTACGGAAGCAATGGTTCCTTCCAGAATCTTAAGAAGAGCCTGCTGTACACCTTCACCGGATACATCTCTTGTTATAGAGGTATTCTCGGATTTTCTTGTTATCTTATCGATTTCGTCAATATAGATAATACCATGCTCAGCTCTTTCAATATCAAATTCTGCTGCCTGAATAAGCTTTAGAAGTATGTTTTCTACGTCCTCACCAACGTAACCTGCTTCTGTTAGAGCAGTTGCATCTGCAATCGCAAAAGGTACGTTAATAAGCTTTGCCAGGGTTTGTGCAAGGAAAGTTTTACCGGAACCGGTAGGTCCTACCATAAGGATATTGCTCTTTTGCAGTTCCACATCCAAGTCTCTTCCGGCTAACACCCTCTTATAATGGTTATAAACGGATACCGCCAGGACTTTCTTTGCTTCCTCCTGTCCAATTACATACTGATCCAGAAAGGTCTTGATCTCTGTTGGCTTTAGTAAATTGATATCCGTATCGTGTACTTTATCATCGAATTCCTCTTCCACTATTTCAGAGCAGATTTCAATACACTCGTCACAAATATATACGTTACCTGGTCCAGCAATGAGCTTTCTTACCTGATCCTGTGTTTTATTACAAAAGGAACATCTTAATTGTTTTCTGTCATCGGTTCTGTTTGCCACTCTCTTTCCCAACTCCCTTCTTCCAGCAAGTTATATTACCGGCTTACGATAACATTGTCGATTAGACCGTAAGCTTTTGCTTCTTCAGCTGTCATATAATAATCTCTTTCTGTATCAACTTCGATAACTTCCAGAGGTTTTCCAGTATTAGCTGCCAGAATTTCATTTAATTTCTTCTTAGTCTTTAAGATATTTTCAGCAACAATCTTAATGTCTGTAGCCTGACCTTTGGCACCGCCTGAAGGCTGGTGGATCATAACTTCAGCATTAGGCATAGCAAATCTCTTACCCTTAGCACCGCCGGCTAAGAGAAAAGCTCCCATACTGGCTGCCATACCCAGGCAGTAAGTAGATACATCGCACTTGATATAATTCATGGTATCATAAATCGCCATACCAGCTGTTACGGAACCACCAGGGCTGTTTATATACAGATGAATATCTTTTCCGGGATCTTCAGACTCAAGGAATAATAACTGTGCCACAATAACACTGGCTGATACGTCAGTTACTTCCTCTCCTAAAAAGATGATTCTTTCTTTTAATAATCTTGAGTAAATATCGTAAGATCTTTCACCGCGGCTTGTCTGTTCAATGACATAAGGTACTAAACTCATAGTTCGCTCCCATCTGCGTGCTTTAGCACGCGTATAAAATCAGGAGGAGTGAAATTTATCTTTCACTCTAGCTCCCATTGTATGTCGCATCTGCTTACAGATGTGGCACTGCCACAAATCAGGGTGTGAATTATGTATTTCAATAATTCACACTATCTGCTTTACTCTGCTACTACGGCTGTCTCTCCTATCAGATCAACTGCCTTTTGTACGGCCATATCCATAATGATTTGTTCTTTCTCTTTCTCACCGATTAATTCTTTTAATTTATCAGCTTCCATCTTATAATTCTCTGCCATCTGAGCAATTTCTTTCTCAAAAGCTTCATCGGCAATTACAATATTCTCTGCTTTAACAATTGCTTCTAATACCAGTCTTACCTGGATAGTCTTTAAAGCCTGAGGACGCATCTGTTCAAAAAGCTGTTCGCTGTTTGTGCCTGTAAACTGGAAGTACTGTTCAACAGTAAGTCCCTGAGACTGAATTCTCTGAGCGAAATCGTCTGCCATCTGTCTTACCTGTGTATCAATCATAGCATCCGGAATATCCATCTGTGCATTCTCGATAATTTTATCGATTGCTTTATCTTCCTTTGCACTCTTAGCTTCTTTTTCTTTCTTGTCCTTTAATTTAGCCTGAATGTCGGTTTTGTATTCCTCTAATGTATCAAATTCAGAAACATCCTGTGCAAAATCATCATCTGCAGCAGGTAATTCTTTCGCTTTGATCTCTTTTACGGTAACCTTAAATAAAGCAGGCTTACCTGCCAGTTCAGCTGCATGGTATTCAGCGGGGAAAGTTACGTTAACTTCTACTTCTTCTCCGATATTCTTACCAATTAACTGGTCTTCAAATGTGTCAATAAAAGAATGAGAACCGATTGTTAAAGCATAGTCCTCAGCCTTTCCGCCTTCAAAAGGAACTCCGTCAACAGATCCCTCAAAGTTGATAACAGTCTCATCTTTATCTGCAACAGGTCTGTCAGTTACAGTTACGATTCTTGCATTCTGGTCTCTTACTTTGTCAAGCTCTGCGGTTATATCTTCCTCTGTTACTTCTGCTGAAGGAACTTCAACAGCGATACCCTTGTAATCACCAAGTGTTACTTCAGGCTTAAGAGCAACTTCTGCAGTGAAGATAAAAGCCTTACCTTTTTCAATCTGTGTTACATCGATCTCAGGTCTGGATACAAGTGTAAGACCGCTTTCTTCAACAGCTTTCTCATATGCATCAGGAATAATAATATTTGCAGCATCTTCATAGAAAACGCCGGAACCGTACATCTTCTCTATAATAGAACGAGGGGCTTTACCCTTACGGAAACCTTGTATATTAAATTTTCCTTTATTTTTGGCATAAGCTTTCTCAAGAGCTGTGTCGAATTCCTCTGCAGCAGTTTCAATGGTAAGCTTTACCATGTTTTTCTCTAATTTTTCTACCTGTAAACTCATTTAAAATTTCCTCCTTAAAATATGTGAAACTATATTACGCTTATCACGCATATTGTATAACTTCCCATTTTGACGATTTGACATTAGTATATTATATCATAGGTAATCTGTAAATACCATATTTTTTTAATGGAAGCAGTATCTACTTTTCTATTATATGTCCTTGACTTTTTAATTTGTCTACGATCATATTAACGTATTTTTCGCACTCTTTCGTTGTAGGCGCTTCTACCATAACGCGAAGTACAGGTTCTGTACCGCTTTCTCTGACCAGAATTCTGCCATTATCCCCTAATTCTTCTGTTACTTTTGCTACTGCCTTTACGATTTCAAGGTCTTCTCTGGCTGTCTTTTTATTATTGACACGAACATTTTCTAATATCTGAGGATAGATCTGGACTTCTTTGATAAGGTCGGAAAGTTTGGTTTTGTTTTCTAAGATGACCTCCATAATCTTTAAAGACGTAAGGATTCCATCACCTGTTGTGGCATGTTTGCTGAAAATAATATGACCGGATTGCTCTCCGCCTATAGAATGGCCGTTCTCCATCATATTCTCAAACACATATTTATCACCTACTGTTGTTTTCTCATAAGCGATTCCCTTTTCCTCAAGAGCTTTATAAAGTCCCAGATTACTCATAATGGTGGTTACTACGGTATTATTATTTAACTCTTTGTTTTTCTTCATATCAACGGCACAAACATATAAAATTAGGTCTCCGTCAATAATATTGCCTTTATCGTCTATGGCTAAACATCGATCAGCATCACCGTCATAGGCAAATCCCACATCCAGGTTGTTTTCCAAGACGTATTTGCGCAGATGCTCCATATGGGTAGAGCCACAATCTTTATTGATATTAAGACCATTTGGTTCATTGCTGATTACATAAGTCTTTGCCCCCAGTGCATCAAATACTCCTTTGGCAATGGAGTAGGCAGAACCATTGGCACAATCAAGCCCCACCTTCATATTCTTAAAGGAATTGGCTACAAGGGAAATCAAATACCCGATGTAACGATTTCTTCCATTTACATAGTCAGTGGTTCTTCCAATGTTATCTTTGGTTGCATAGGGTATTTCCTCTCCTTTTCCGTCTATGTAATTCTCAATAAGTTCTTCCACTTCACCTTCCAGTTTGTATCCCAGTCCGTTTATTATCTTGATTCCGTTATCATAATAAGGATTATGACTTGCAGATATCATGATACCACAGTCAAAATCTTCGCTGCGGACAACATAGGATACACTGGGTGTGGTGGTTACATGTAAAAGATATGCGTCCGCACCGCTGGCTGTCAGACCCGCAACTAATGAATATTCAAGCATGTAACTGGAACGTCTGGTGTCTTTTCCGATTACAATTCTGGCTTTATGTTCTTTGCCGTAATAATAACCTAAAAATCTACCTACTTTATAAGCATGCTCTACCGTTAAATCAATATTTGCTTCACCTCTGAAACCATCAGTACCGAAATATTTTCCCATGTTTTTACCCTATAGCTTCGGTCAGGATGATACCTGCCTGCTACCCTTTCTTTTTCTATTCTAATATGCAATTTTGTACCAGGTTATATTATAGGAATACAATGCGCTTCCCATAATCAGATGCACAGCAGCCAAAAATCGCTGCCTTTTATCAGAAATTTGGAAAAGCAATTTTCTAATAAGGTATATTATATGAACTTAATCAACTTATATATGTAATGTTCTTATATCCAAAGTATAACCTGCTTGGGCTTTATGCAGTCCAGAAACGATTGTATCATAACCAATTGTCATGCGCAAGTCATAGCGGATACTATATAATATGAGTCTTTTTATGTTCCTGTGTTTGTTTTATAATTTTCGATAAAAAAACATCATCTTATATGTATGACTGTTATTGCTTATAAAGCAGAAGGTCATATATATTAGATGATGTTTTATTCCTGCGGCCTATGGCAGCTAAAAGGCATCTGTCTTATAGTTTAAGCCGACGGTGACTTTTTCTTAGAAATTAGAAAGAACCGCTCTGACCGGACATGGATTCTTCCTGTCTCTTGATCATACGTCTAACCATTTCTCCACCTACAGAACCATTCTGAGCACTGGTTAAATCTCCGTTGTAACCTTGTTTTAAAGGTACTCCAATTTCAGAAGCAACCTCCATTTTAAATCTGTCAAGTGCTTCTCTAGCCTGAGGAACTTCTGATCTGTTTGATCCGCTGTTATTACTTGCCATAAAATTTCACCTCCGAAATTATTAGATAATTCTTTATTAGGGTTTATCCCTTGTTTTCGATGACCGCTCTGTATGAATCAATCATCGTAGTAATATTGTTATCAATATTTCTAAAATTATTATGGTAAGTTGTGGAAAGGATTTTTCGGACTAATTGTCGGACTATCTGTCCTAATAGAAGCATATACTATAGAAAACAAATTTAACGGTATAGCGTAATTCATATGGAAAACATTTTGACTATTATCTCAAACGTAAATCACCTGCTTTGGAGCGGACCTATGCTGTTCCTTTTATTAGCCACTCACCTGTTTCTGACATTTCGCCTTAAATTCATTCAAAAAAAAGTATTTAAAGGTATCCGTCTTTCAACCAAATCCTCTGACGATGAAAAGGGGCAGACCAGCAGCTTTGCAGCTCTTACTACTACACTGGCAGCAACCCTCGGTATTGGAAATATCGTCGGTGTCTCCACTGCTGTTGCATTTGGTGGTCCAGGAGCTATTCTCTGGATTTGGTTAACAGGTGTTCTTGGAATGGCTACAACATACGCAGAGTGTTATCTGGGTATTCGTTTTCGTAAGCTTGCAAAGGATGGCACCTATTCCGGCGGTCCTATGTATGTTCTGGAACATGGTCTTAAATCAAAGGGGATGGCTGTACTATACGCTTTTCTAACCCTTGCGGCCTCTTATGGAGTTGGCTGTTCTACTCAGGCTAATTCTATTACCAATGTTACCAGTTCACTTTGGCACTTCTCACCTTATGTAGTTGGAATCGTGGTTGCAGTTATAACCGGACTCGTAATTCTTGGTGGTATTGAATCCATCGGCAATCTATGCAAAAAACTGGTTCCTGCCATGGGTGCTTTCTACATATTGGCCTGTTTGGTTTTAGTTTATCTAAACCGTGATTATGTTATGCCTGCTATTACTCTTATATTTCGCTCAGCTTTCCTTCCCAGTGCTGTAGCCGGAGGCTTCATAGGAAGCACAATCAAAACAGCTGCCAGGTATGGTATCGCCAGAGGTTTATTTTCAAATGAAGCAGGTATTGGTACCGCTGCTATTGCAGCTTCCAGTGCCAGAACTGACAATCCACATAATCAGGCACTGGTATCCATGAGCGCTACTTTCTGGGATACTGTAGTCATGTGCGGAGTCACTGGAATTGTTATCGTAGCAAATATATTAAAAAACCCGGCATCCATTGAAGGATTACCGGCTTCTGATCTTACAACTGCTGCTTTTATGCAGCTGCCCTATGGGGAATACATACTTGGCTTTTCCATCATTGCTTTTGCTCTTGCCACTTTAATCGGCTGGTCTTACTTTGGTGAAAAGGCAGTGGTATATCTCTTCGGAAAAGAAGGAATCGGCACCTATAAATTATGTTACATTGTAATGATTTTTATTGGTGCCGTTTTATCCCTTGAATTTGTATGGCAATTATCCGACCTGATTAATGCTCTTATGATATTACCAAACGTGCTTACCTTATGGATACTGAGAAAAGAAATCAAAGATACTGAATAGTCTTACCAATTTTCTCAGCAGTCTCCTTATCCTTTAAGAACTGTATTATTTCCAGTGAAAAGTCAATTGCAGTACCCATTCCTTTACCGGTTATGATATTTCCGTCCGTCATTGCCTTAAGCCCCGTAGGGTTGGCGCCAAGAAGCTTGTCTTCAAAACCCGGAAAACAGGTTACGGATTTCCCTTTTAACAAACCCTGTTCTCCCAGAATGCTGGGAGCAGCACAAATAGCAGCCAATGCCTTGTCTTCCTCTCTGAATTGTTTTAACAGATTAACAAGGCCTTCGTGAGCTGCCAGATTCTTCGTTCCAGGCATTCCTCCCGGTAGTACCAGCATATCTGCATCTTTATAATCGTATCCTTCAAATAGCCCGTCAGCCTTCACCTCAATATTATGTGCGCCTGCAACTGCCTCATTTGCGGTAATTGAGACAGTAGTTATTTCAATTTCTGCACGACGCAGCATATCTACCACTGTTAAGCCTTCGATTTCCTCAAATTAAGCACCAGTACTGACTTACATAAATTTCAACTAAAGCTTTAAGACTAAAAAACCGATATCTATAATAGTTCTACTGAATCTTATTTCAGAAAGGATAAGTGAAAAATATGGATATCGCACAATTATCATATTCTTTAGCACTGCAAAATACCGCTACCGCATATAGTTTTGCCGTTATGAATCTATCTATGGATACGGTTGAAACTGCAGGAGATGGAATCGTTAAAATGATGGAAAGCTCCGTAACTCCCAATGTTGGCGGTAATATTGACATTAAGTTATAGTATAAGATACTATTTCTTAATTACATAAAAACATCTGTAGCCCAAGGGTTTTACAGATGTTTTTTATGTACTGACTATTATAGCACTATTCTGATAATTCTTCGCATTATACTACTATTCCTCAAATTTTCCCGTGAATATAATAATCATTAATCAGGAATTTCTGTGTTAATTTTCCACGATATTTTCTAAAATATACATGGATAATTCCAAACGACTATAGGAAAGGAGCCAAGTATGCCATACAGAATGTTATCTGCATGCAGAATATTACTATCGGCATACTCGTAAATGTTGAAGTATTATGAAAATTGTTGTTTTATCCGGAGGTCTCAGTCCGGAAAGAGATGTATCCTTATCCTCCGGCTGTCTTATTGCCAATGCATTAATGGATTCCGGTTACGAAGTAGCCCTTGCAGATGTGTATAAAGGAATAGATCTACCTAACGCTAACCTTGATTCCTTATTCTTAAGAAAAGAAGACGGAAAAAGCCATGAATACCATATCCCGGACAAAATACCTGATCTGGAGGAACTTATAGCAAGTAATCATGGAAGAACAGAATTAATCGGTGAAAATATCCTTGCGCTGTGCAAACTGTCCGATGTGGTATTTATCGCTCTCCACGGTTCTATGGGAGAAAACGGACAGCTCCAAGCCGTGTTTGACTGCTATCAGATTCCTTATACCGGTACTGGTTATGCCGGCTGCCTTCTCGCCATGGACAAAGACTTAAGTAAAAGGCTCTTAAAACAGGAGGGTATCCCCACCGCCCCATGGATAACAGAAGCAGCAGCTGAAATAACTCCTGAAAAAGTTAAAAACTCTATTGGTTTTCCTTGTGTCGTAAAACCGGTCAGTAACGGTTCCAGCATTGGTGTTTCCTTTGCATATTCTGAAGAAGAACTGACCTCTGCCTTACATCTTGCCACAGAGAAAATAGCAGCTTTTGGTTCTGGCAAAGTTCTGGTTGAGAAAATGATAAAAGGCAGGGAGTTCTCTGTAGGGATTCTTGAGAATACTGCCCTGCCGGTAATAGAAATCATCCCAAAGGAAGGCTTCTATGATTATAAAAACAAATATCAGCAGGGTCTTACAAACGAATGCTGTCCGGCTGATTTATCAGAGCTGTTAAGGGAAAAAGTACAATCCCTTGCTTTAAAAGTACACAAAACCCTGCAGCTTGGCTCCTATTCTCGAATAGATTTTATTTTAGGCGAAGATAATGAATTCATCTGCCTGGAAGCTAACACCCTGCCCGGAATGACGCCAATAAGCCTCCTTCCTCAAGAAGCAAAAGCTGCGGGAATTACCTATGAGGAATTATGCAGAAAAATCGCATTGCTTGGAGCACGTTAAAATGCCTACAGGGTTCCTTTCCTTCTGGCTGTTTTCTCGATTCCTCTGATTAACAGCCAGGACAGGAAATAATAACCTATTATAAAGTTTTGTCAATTGAGCCAGCTTTTCCGATACTGTTTCTTATAATAGCTGTGCAGTCAATCCTTATCAGTTTCTCCGTTTCCGGAGTCTCATTTCCCTGCAGCCTATTGATAATGCTCTGTGCTGCTTTTCTTCCAATCTCATGCAGGGGAAGAGCCATAGTGGTAAGAGTAGGATAGAAAGCTTCATCAAGCTCCCTGTTATCAAAACCGATCAATGACAGATCACTGCCTATTCTAAGATCCTTTTCACAGATATAATCATAAACGCCGCCAGCCATTATATCATTCATAGAAAAGATGGCTGTTACCTGTTCTTCTATCAGTTTCTTTGCTCCTTCATAACCCGACCCTCGCTCCCAATTCCCCTGAAATACAAGTTCCGGATTGTAAAGAATTTTATTCTTAAACAATGCCCTTTGATAGCCCAAAAGCCTTTCCTTTGTGTGAATACTTCTCTCCTCACCGGTTATCAGGCCGATTGCAGTATGCCCTGCTTCTATAAGCAGACTTGTCGCTTCAAAAGCTGCTTTTTCGTCATTAAAGATAACGGAGGGTATTTTTGTACTATGGGATATTCCATATGCAACCACCACCGGCAGTGCAAGGTCTTCTGGTATGCAGTTAAGCTTCCTGCTATGTGCACCGATGTAGATAATACCATCCACCTGCTTAGCCTGCATAATTTTGAATTCTTCCTCTACCTGTTGTTTGTATTCCTCTGTGGAGTAGAATTTATTACCATATTTTTTGTACAGGCGCAAATTACCTAGTAAAAAACTATAATTAACCTCTTCCAAATAGGCATGAATTCCGTCAACGATTTCAGGGCAGTTAAACACTGTCAGGTCTTCGGCTATAATTCCAATTACTCTGGTCTCTTTCTGTTTCAAATTCTTGGCCATATAGTTAGGCACATATTCCATACTCCGGGCAGTCTCTAAAATGCGAAGCCTTAAGGGTTCGCTTACCTTTTTTGTGCCGTTTAAGACATTGGATACCGTAGCAATGGAAACATTGCAGGCTTTTGCTATTTCTTTAATGGTAGCCATAGATACCTTCCCCCATCTCTCGTTAAATTCAAGTGTTCTTTCTAAAATAGCTGAACTATAGCTATACCTGTTTGAATGAATCAAATTTAAACTTGGTTCAACCTATAATTTAAACGTTTTATTAAGTAAATTATAGCAAACTCTACCTTAAAAATAAACAAAAAAATAAGCAGCTCTATTGTCTTCACCTATTCCTTTGGTTATACTGTAAAGGACACCAAGTACAGCTGCCTTGTATAAAGCTGCACTATAAAACACAGGAGATAATACAGAAGCATCTTAAGCACTTCTGTTTGGAATCGAGGTAAGATATGTCAATTGAAAAGGTTAGAAGTTATTTCAAACAATATGGAATCGAAGATAAAATCTTGGAATTCGAAGTTTCCAGTGCAACGGTAGAACTTGCGGCTAAAGCTTTAAATTGTGAGGAAGGGCGTATCGCCAAAACACTTTCCTTTCATGCAGCAGACAGGGTAATTTTGATTGTTACTGCTGGTGATGCCAGAATAGACAATGCAAAATATAAAGCATACTTTGGAGTAAAGGCCAAAATGCTATCCTATGAGGAAGCAGAACCCTTAACAGGACATGCCGTAGGTGGCGTCTGCCCTTTTGCCGTAAATGATAAGGTTGAGATTTACCTGGACGAATCACTTAAGCGCTATAAGACGGTTTTTCCGGCTTGCGGCAGCTCTAACAGTGCCATAGAATTAACCATTGACGAACTTAAACGGTATTCCGGCAGTTCAGAATGGATAGATGTCTGCAAAGATCTAACTCCCAGCAGTTAAATGCTTTCTATAATCTACTGAATCCTAATGCTTTAGCAAACTAACAGCTTTAAAAGTCTGTTTATTCGGTTACCTCATCAGCTCTTGAGCATGAATACCCTAGTAATACCTTCTCTCACTAATCAATACCCACAAAATGTTAAAAAAGTTTCAAATTGAAAAATCTTTTAGCAGTTATTAATAGTAATACGCCGAAATAGTGATATCTAAAGTAAAAAAACAGGATTCGGGATACCTAAGAAGGTCTCGAATCCTGTTGTCATATAATAAAATTATATATTTAAATACTTATATCAAATCTATTAATTGAATCATAAGGTTAAGAAAACTCGAACTCTATCTTTCTTCTCTAAAGTAAGCCTGACCCAAACTTGCCGGCGGCTGATTCTCCTGCTTATTTCTCTTGCTGGATAAGATAAGCACGATAATCGTTACCACATAAGGCAGCATCTTGCATAACTCCTGGGTAGCTCTGGTAAGCCCCGGAAGATAGATATAAAGAATATAGAGTCCACCAAAGAGGAATGAACCCCAGATAGCGTTAACTGGCTTCCATAAGGACAGGATAACAAGGGCAATAGCAAGCCATCCTCTGTCTCCGAAGCCGTTATTGGTCCAGGTTCCGCCAAGATACTCCATAACAAAGTACAGACCGCCAAGACCTGCAATGGCAGCGCCTGATACTGTTGAAATATATTTGTATCTGGATACATTAATACCGGCAGCATCCGCTGCTCCCGGATCTTCACCGATTGCACGAAGATTAAGTCCCTTCCTTGTTTTTTTAAGGAAATAGGCTAATAACAAAGCAATAATTATAGACAGATAAGTAAGGAAACCATAAGAAAACAGCAAATCTCCAATCACGGGGATATCATGAAGTATGGGTAATTTCGCTCTGTATGCTGATGCAGTTGTTTTAACAGATATCTGACCAACACCACCGGCAAGCTTTGAGATAGAACCACCAAAAAAGTTACCAAAACCCACGCCGAAGGTAGTTAATGCCAGACCTACTACATTCTGATTTGCTCTAAGGGTTATGGTTAATACACTATATATCAGGCCTCCCAAAGCGGAAGCCAGTAAGGTAACGATAAAGGATATTACAAGGCCAATAAATGCGTTAGGTGTATCAGTAGATTTCTCATAGAAAAAAGCTCCCATCAGTCCTGCTATACCACCCATATACATAATACCCGGTATACCAAGATTTAAGTTACCGGATTTCTCCGTTACGATTTCTCCGGTGGCACCAAAAAGAATACTGATTCCCTGACTAATTGCATTTTGAATAAAGGTTAAAAGCAGCATATTATTGTACCCCCTTTTTATTACCACGGAATTCTACCTTGTAACTAATAAAGAATTCACAACCGATCAAGAAAAATAACAGTATACCAGTTATGATATCGGAAGCGTTTTCGTTTAAACCGTACTGTGAAGCAATCTGTATGGAACCTTGCTGCATAAATACCAGGAAAGCAGATACAGCCAGCATGGCAACGGGATTGAATTTGGACATCCAGGCAACAATAATAGCTGTAAATCCTCTTCCGTCGGCTGTACTGGTGGAAATGGTATGGCTGGCGCCGCTAACAATAATACTTCCTGCAAGTCCGCAGATTCCACCGGATATCATCATGGTTCTGATAATAACTTTTTTAACATTGATACCGGCATATTTTGCTGTATTCTGGCTCTCACCTACAACTGCGATTTCATAGCCCTGCTTGCTGTGTCTCATATAGAGATAGACACTCACTGTCATAATCAGTACTACGATTATATTCAATCCGTACTGCATACCAAAAATCTCCTGAAACCAACCTTTTCTGGTGGCTCCGTTTATAATACCTACTGTATTGGAACCTGTAGGATTCTCCCAGAAAACAATACAGAAGGTAACGATCTGCATTGCTACATAATTTAGCATCAGTGTGAAAAGTGTTTCGTTGGTATTGTAGTAAGCTTTGAAGACTGCCGGAAGCACTCCCCATAGCATACCAGCTATACTGCTGGCTGCAAATATAACAAGGAGCAGCAGCCAGTTAGGCATGGAATTACCGAAATAAATCATAACTGCAGCCGTCGCTGCACCACCCATTAATATTTGTCCTTCTGCACCAATGTTCCAGAATCTCATCTTAAAAGCAGGTGTAAGTCCTACGGCAATAATAAGAAGCGTCATAATTTCACGGATGGTCACCCACATACGGCGTTTTTTACCAATCGCACCATCAATGATACCTAAATATACCTGAATGGGGTTGTCATTCGTAATAAATACGATAACCAATGCACATACAATTAAGGAAAGAGCGATTGCTATCAGCCTGATTGTCCATGCTTTTGTTTTGGAAATGTTATCCCGCTTGGTCATTCGCAGGAAAACCTCTTTATTTGCTCCTTCTTTGCTCATGTGCCTTAGCTCCTTTCCGCTCTGCCGTCATCAGTAAACCGATTTCTTCTTTGGTGGTATTTCTTGCATCTACGATACCGGCAACTCTTCCGCTGTTGAGTACCATGATTCTGTCACAGAGCTCCAATAATACATCCAAATCCTCTCCAACACAGATAACCGCAACACCTTTTTGCTTCTGTTCATTGAGAAGGTTATAGATGGTATAGGAGGAATTAATATCAAGACCTCTAACAGGGTAAGCTACCATTAGAACTGTTGGATTGGAGGCAATTTCACGTCCTACTAATACCTTTTGAACATTACCGCCGGACAGCCTTCTTACAGGTGTGGATACTCCGGGCGTAACTACATCCAATTTATTAACAATATTTTCTGCCAGATTCTTAGGCTTCTTTCTATCCACGAAGAAATGTTTCCCCTCCCTATAGCTTCGAAGCATCATATTATCCGTTAAATCCATAGAACCAACCAGTCCCATACCAAGTCTGTCTTCGGGAACGAAGGATAAATGTATCTTTAAATTTCTTATATCAGCAGCTTTCATATCGGATATTTTCTCAGTACTTCCATCAGGTGCAAAGTATAGAATCTCTCCGCTTTCTATTGACTGAAGTCCTGCTATTGCTTCCAGTAATTCCTTTTGACCGCTTCCTGCTATACCGGCGATTCCAAGAATCTCACCGCTGTAAGCCTGGAAAGAAGCCTCCTTTAATACCTTAAGCCCTTCCCTGTTCTTACAGGTTATGCCTCTCATCTCAATCCGTTTCTCTGTATTTTCCGGCTCTGTACGGTCAATGTCAAGCTTCACCTTTTCTCCTACCATCATCTCTGTCAGAGAGGATACAGTTGCTTCTGCTGTATTGACTGTTTCGATGTATTTACCTTTACGAAGTACCGTTACACGGTCGGAAAGCTCCAGTACTTCATTCAGTTTATGGGTTATGATAATAATTGATTTTCCTGCTTTTCTCATATTACGCAATACATCAAAGAGCTTTTTGGTTTCCTGAGGTGTTAATACAGCCGTTGGCTCATCCAAGATAAGGATATCAGCACCACGGTATAACACCTTAACGATTTCCACCGTCTGCTTCTGGGAAACCGACATATCATATATCTTTTGGGACGGATTCAGATCAAAACCATACTGGGCAGTAAGTTTATTGATTTCTTCATGTACCTGGTTCATTTTTAATGTTTCGCTGCCTTTAAGACCTAAAATAATATTTTCTGCTGCCGTTAATATATTAATCAGCTTGAAATGCTGATGTATCATACCAATACCCAGTTCAAAAGAATCTTTCGGGGAACGTATTGTAACTTCTTTTCCGTCAATACAAATCTGTCCTTCATCCGGAAAATAAATACCGGAAAGCATGTTCATAAGAGTGGTCTTGCCGCTACCATTCTCACCTAATATAGACAGAATTTCACCTTTCCTGACGGATAGATTCACACTGTCATTTGCTATTACCTCCCCAAAGCGTTTGGTAACATTTTTTAATTCAATGGCGTTTACCTGTTCCACAAAAAAACCTCCTAACATCAAATTTGCGGAACTGCACTACTGCAGTCCCGCACAATGGGTTAGAATCTACCAACCCGTTTATTTTTTATAGATAGAACTTTTATTTTATTGGTAATTATTTTGTTAATTCGGTAATTCCATCAATTCTTAATTCAAATGCAGGTGCAGAAATTACTTCTGATTCATGGAAATATCCGTCTGAAACATATGCAGAGAATTTAGCGAAATCTGCATTGTTAGCAATCAAGTCTTCAATCTTAGAGTTCTGTACAGTAAATGTGCTTGTATCAAATACTTTAAGAGATCCGTCTTTTAAAGCAGCTTCAACTTCTGCAACCTTATCAGCTGTTCCTGCAGCAATTGCCTTCTCATTTAAAGGAGAGGTACCAACAGCACCATCTGCAAATCCCTGACACCAGTCAGTTGCAATAGGAGTCCCGTCAATAATGCTCTTAACCGCATAAGTGTAATAAGGTCCCCAGTTAATAGTAGCTGAAGTTAATGCTGTGTTAGGAGCTACCGTAGTCATATCTACGTTGTATCCTACAACAGGTACACCAGCTTCTTCACAAGCAGTAGGAGCACCGGTAGTATCTGCATGCTGGCTGATTACTTTAGCACCGTTTGCTATAAGGCTTTTTGCTACTTCATTCTCAGCAGCCATATCTGCCCAGCTGTTTGTATACTGAACTTCCATTGTTACAGAAGGGCATACGCTCTTGGCACCAAGATAAAAGGAAGTATAACCGGAAACAACTTCTGCATAAGGGAAAGCTCCAACATAACCCATTTTAGCCTGGTCAGCAGTAATTTCACCTTTTTCGATCATTTCATTTAATTTTAAACCTGCAACAACACCGGATACATAACGGGACTCATAAACAGCAGTAAAGTAGTTATGCATATTAGGAAGTCCTGAGGATTTCGCCTGATATCCTGTAGCATGGCAGAACTGAACTTCAGGATATTCTGCTGCTGCCTGCATCATGTATGTCTCATGTCCGAAGCTGTTTGCAAATATTATGTTACAGCCCTGATCTGCTAAATCAACTACTGCATCATAAGCAGCTTCATCTTCACCGATTGTTGTCTTCTCAATTACCTGATCTGCAGATAAACCAAGTGCTGCGATCATTTCATCGATACCTGTCATATGAGCGGCTGTATAGCCTTCATTCTCATCTCCTATGTAGATAATACCAACTTTAATACCGGATACATCGCCGCCTGTTGCTTCAGGTGTTGTTTCATCAGTTGCAGCGGGAGTGTCAGTTGCAGCCTGGGTAGGTTCCGTTGCAGCATTGCCTGCAGTGTTCGTATTATTTGTCTTACCACAGCCAACCACCATTGTCATTGCCATTGCCATAAGAAGCAATAACGATACTACTTTTTTCATATAATCTTCCTCCTGTAATTTGGTTGGAGCTCTCGAGAAGTAGAACTCCTGCAATTATTTTGTAGACACATTTATAACATGATGCCCAAAAGCATATGTATCAGAAGATGGAACAAAGGTTTGAAAAATCCAAAAAGTAAGGGAGATGTATGTGCTGAATGCACATACATCTCCCTCCATCGGGTTTTAAATCCGTTTTTATGATTTCTTAGTATATCATAAAAAAGATTTTTGTCAATTCATTTCGATGGATTAATCAAGCAAACTTATGTACAATCTTATTTCTATTTTCTTATGTTAATTTACACTTCACACTCAGCTGTTTCTACGCCTGACAAAAGGCACTGCCGGAAATCTATAACCTTTCCGGCAGCTCTGAGCCTGTCCTATATCATAATTCTTTGCAATATTCTGCTACTAATCTATATATTCTGTCCAATAGCTGATTTACATACTATTCTGAGAGATATTTATCAACACTAACCAGTTTTACACACAGGGTAAAGAGCTCCATAGCCGTCTTTAAATCCTTTTCCGGAGGGAAAGAGGGCGCTATACGGATGTTACTGTCCTCAGGATCCTTTCCATAAGGATAGGTTGCACCTGCCGCCGTAAGCTTAACTCCGGCCTTCTGTGCTCTTTCTACTACTGCTTTCGCACAGCCGTTTAAGGTATCAAAAGATACGAAGTAACCACCTTTTGGTTTATACCAGGAACCAATACCCAGTCCCTCTAATTCTTCTGATAATTTATTTAATACAATCTCAAATTTCGGTCTTAGGATATCTGCATGCATGCTCATATGATTGATTATACCATTTATATCCTTATAATATCTAACATGTCGCAGCTGATTTACTTTATCATGCCCGATCGTCTGTATACCAAGCTGCTTCTTAATATCCACCAGATTGTTGGGAGAAGTTGCAACAGCAGCTACACCTGATCCAGGGAAACTGATTTTGGAAGTGGAAGAAAATTTATAAACCATATCGGGATTGCCGGCTTTCTTACACTCTTCAAGAATTTCAAGGATATTATCCTGATCATCTTCATATAAGTGATGCAGACTGTATGCATTATCCCAGTAAATTCTGAAATCTTTGGCCGCAGGTCTTAACCTGGCAAAGCGTTTCACCACTCTGTCTGAATAGGTAATGCCTTGGGGATTGGAGTATTTCGGAACACACCAGATACCCTTAACAGCATCATCCTCTGCTACGTATTTCTCCACCAGATCCATATCCGGTCCTTCTTCTGTCATGGGGATATTTATCATCTCAATACCAAAATATTCAGTAATTGCAAAATGTCTGTCATAACCGGGTACCGGGCAGAGAAATTTCACCTTATCCAGGCAGCACCAAGGGGTACTTCCCATAACACCATGGGTCATGGAACGGGAAATAGCATCATACATTATATTTAAACTGGAGTTACCATATATGATAAGATTCTCAGCCGGAACCTCTATCATGTCTCCAATAAGCTTCTTAGCTTCATCAAGGCCATCAAGAACACCGTAATTGCGGCAGTCCGTGCCATCTTCACAGGCTAAATCAGAAGAACTGTTTAAGATATCCATCATCTCCATGGAGATATCCAACTGATCAATACAAGGCTTACCTCTTGACATATCAAGACTTAAATGCAAACCTCTCATTGCTTTGTATTGCTTTCTTAAATCTTCTCTTAATTCCAGTAATTCTTCTCTGGACATTTCTTTATAAGGTTTCAAGAAATAGACCTCCTTTGCAGCGCCATTTCTGACAGTCTATCACAAATCCCCGTACCATGCAATGGAAAACAAGCCATTTTACGAGCATAATTTAAAATAATTATGCATATATAAGGACTGTTTATGCAACTTATAGGTTCTGCTTATTTATCAGATGTTTTGGCTGAATTTTTAAGAATTGTTCCTATTTATTAGTAAAATTATGTAACTTTATAGGGGTTTTATAGAAGTTTTTGAAATCCAGGATCAAGTGGAAGAATTTAGTTTTTATCAATGGGACGGTAATTTACACAAAGGAGAAAGATTCATGCTTCAATTCCAATGTATAAGAAGTCCTAATTCCCTGAAGATTCTATGCTTGGCATATCCTCAAACAGATAACTCGCTTTGCTCAAACAATCTGTTTGAGGATATAGCATAAAATCTTCAGAGAAAAGGACTTCTAATACATTTCCATAGGCGCATTCATTCTTTCTCCTTTGTGCAAATTACCTGAAATCATATGAAAACAGGTTTTTTTGATTCTTAAAAATAATTGGCTCATTGTAAACTTAAAGATGGCTTTACTATCAATAAGATTGCAAGGAGCTTGGCAGACCATATAATACTGTTCGTAATGAAATCAACAGTGGCATCACAATTCAGATTATAATGGGAAAGAAAACAGAATTCGTTGAAACATCTTTTATAAAATGCAACTAATAAAGTAGTATTAATTGCATGCTAGGGTCCATCTAACCTTAAGCAGTATTGCAAACTTGCTCGCGATACTGCTTAAATAGAAAGACCCATCAACTGTCAGTTTTGTCCGGTTGAATATTTATTATTTGCTGTAAGGTGTATCTTCAAGGGGCAGACTAGTACGGAATTTGCCATCCCACTTATAATAAGCGGCCTGAGCTGCAGGTGAAGTTGGTATCAGAGGAATCTCTCCTATTCCTTTTGCTCCATATGCCAGTTCTGCATTATTCTTTTCTATCAGGATGGTCTCTATCTCAGGAACCTCTGTTGCCCTAAATAGTCCCAGCGTACCATATCTGGCCGTTGGTCTTCCGTTTACAATCTTTGGATTCTCCGTAAGACCAAAACCCAGGCCCATTACTACGCCGCCTTCAATCTGTCCTTCTACGTTGGAGGGATTAATCGCTTTTCCTACATCATGGGCAGCAATTACTTTCGAAACTTTGCCTTCGTCATTTAAGATGACCACTTGCGTTGCATAACCATAGGCCAGATGACTGACAGGATTGGGCTTGTCAGAGCCCATGGGGTCTGTAATACCCACAAATTCATCATAGAATTCTTCACCCTCCAGTTCCTGTAACGTATGCTCTTTTAGTGCTTCCTTTAATTTGAGGGATACTCTTCTTGTGGTTTCACCGGTTATAACTGTCTGTCTGGAGGCTGTACTGGTACCGGAATTAGGAGTTATATCCGTATCCGGCGTAGCTACGATAACATCAGAAGCCCTTAGACCTGTGGTCTCACAGCAGATTGCCCGCATAGTTGCAGCTATCCCCTGACCCATACAGGCTGCACTTGTTCTTAAGGATACCTTTCCCTCTACAATTTTTAATCGCACTCTGCCTGTATCCGGTATTCCAACACCTACGCCAGCATTCTTAATAGCACAGGCAATTCCAGCCCTGTCATAGTTCTTATAATATTCCTCTTTCACCGCCTCAAGTGTTTCTACCATACCGGTACCTTCATCGGCTAGCTGACCGTTGGGCAGAGATTGTCCCGGACGGATTGCATTCAGATAGCGCATTTCAAAGGGGTCAAGGCCTACCTTTTCCGCTAACAGGTTCAAATTACATTCTGTAGCAAACATTGTCTGGGTAACTCCAAAACCTCTGAAAGCTCCGGAAGGCACATTATTTGTGTAGACTGAGAGCCCGATGATATCAATATTCTGATAGTTATAAGGTCCTGCCGCATGGGTACAGGCGCGCTGCAGTACAGGTCCTCCAAGAGAAGCATAGGCTCCGGTATCTGCCACAAGGCGAAGACGCATTGCTGTAAGCTTTCCTTTCTCATCACAGCCGGTGGTAAGCTCCATTTCCATAGGATGGCGTTTGGGATGTACCCGCAGACTTTCTTCTCTGGACAGTGTAACCTTTACCGGAAGCTTACACAGATAAGCTAACAAGGCTGCATGATGCTGTACGCTCATGTCCTCCTTTCCGCCAAAACCACCTCCCACATACGCACTGACTATCCTAAGCTTTTCCTTGGGTATGCCAAGGAGCATACCGATTTCTCTGTACTCATCGTAAACACTCTGACCACCGGTATATACTGTCAGGGAATCTCCCTCAGGAACAGCAAGCGCACTTTCAGGTTCCAGGAAGGCATGCTCCTGTGCCGGTGTATTATAGACTCTGGTTACTACGTGCGAAGAATTCTGAAGGGCAGTCTCAACATCCCCTCTCTGAATAAGCTCTCTTCTATAGACATTACCACTCTTATGTATAAGGGGCGCCTCTTCCTTCATGGCCTCTTTGGCAGACAGTAACGGTGTACGCTCCTCATATTCTACTTCTATGAGTTCCTTTATCTCCTTTAATGCCTTCTTTGATTTGGCTGCTATCAGACAGATAGAGTCCCCCGGATATCTGGTTTCTTCACCCACTGCTATAATTGCCGGCCAGTCAAGTGTCAGATGTCCGATTACCCGCTCACCGGGAATGTCTTCTGCCAGAACAATCCGTACCAGCTCTGGATGTTTAAGAGCCTCTTTGAGATGAATTGCTTTAACCAGGGCTCTGGGATATTCCGCACGAAGAGCAGAGCCATACACCATTCCCGGTGCCTTTAGATCATCAGCAAACTTAGCCTTACCAAGTACCTTGTCCGGTGCATCGGGTCTGTGACTACGCTCACCGACCTGACCGGTAAATTCACGGTCAGGCAGAGGTTTTTCATCTTTTAAATATTCCGCGGCCATTCGTATTGCCTGCTCTATCTTGACATATCCGGTACAACGGCATATGTTACCTTTAATTGCTTTCTTCACCTCAGCCCTTGAAGGATTTGGATTCATATCCAAAAGACCTTTGGCACTGATGATCATTCCGGGAATACAGAAACCACACTGAACTGCACCTGCTTCTGAAAATGCAAAAGCATAGACCTCCTGCTCTCTTATTGAAATCCCTTCCACTGTAACTATCTTTTTCCCCTGGACTTTTGATGCAGTCAAAAGACAGGCTCTTACAGGTTTTCCATCAAGAAGCACCATACAGGCTCCGCAGGCCCCCTCCATACATCCGTTCTTTACGGAAGTAATATCAAGATTATCCCTCATATATTCCAATAAATTAACGTCTGTTTCCGTGTCTGTTCTCTGGTTATTTATCCAAAACTGGTACATCCTATCCCTCCGTTTACCTGTAATGAGATTTTTGATTTTGTTTTCTGCAAATAAATTTACTAAATCAATTTCTAGAATAATTATTTAGGTTCTATAAAAACAGCAGCAGACAGACATCAACTTGCAATCTGTCTGCTACTCATCCCCTCAGGGCATGGGTGGTATTTGCCAAAGCAAAATAGTATTTCATCCACAGAAGGAATCAAAGTCCATGGTAAATAAATTATGTATTTGACTCAAGTACCAAAATCCTTGCTTCCATATGAGTTCAGGCGAATTGCACAAAAAAACGAACTGCTTATGGAAAGGTATTAGTAGTCCTTTTACACTCAAATTAATTTTACTTACGTCTTAAGACTCTGCCTGCCTGTTTTCCTGTATGTTCTCCGTTCTTTACGGCAACCTGCCCGTTTACCAGAACATAGCTGATTCCTTCCGGATACTGTATAGGGTCTGTAAAGGTTCCTTTATCTAATATGGTATCGGGATTAAAAACAGTAATATCCGCATAATAACCGGCCTTTAGGAGTCCTCTGTCCTTTAAGTTCATGGCCTCCGCTGCTTTATAGGTTAATTTATACACCGCTTCTTCTATAGACAGTGCTTTCTCTTCTCTGACATACTTACCAAGAATCCTGGGAAAGGAGCCATACACACGGGGATGGGGTTTGCCGGAAAGAAGTCCATCGGTGCAGGCATTCATTTCTTCTCTTTTCAAGATTTTAATAACCGCTTCTTCTGTCCCGTAGAAGTCCACCATACCTACGGCATTGTTCTCCTCTGCCAGCAGATCAAAGGCTGCATCCAACGGATCTAGACCTTTTTGTTCACCGATTTCTTTCAGGCTTTTTCCTATCAGCTCACGATTTTTCTCGGAAGCCGTGCTGGTTATAAAGATTCCCTCTACGCCGGCAAACTGAATAAAATTATCCCATCCAGGTATTCCTGCTTCTATGTCCTTCTTCATCTTCTCCCGCTGCTCTGTATCCCTAAGACGCTTGATCAGCTCATTGGTACCGCCGTCATGAGCCCAAGGCGGCAGTATTATTCCTAACATAGTACTGCCGGCTACATAAGGATACTGGTCTAGTGATACCTTGATACCTTCCTCTCTGGCTTTGTCCAGAAGCAGAAGCATATCCTCAAGCTTATCCCAGTTGTCCTTTCCGCATACTTTAAAGTGGGAATAGTGGATTTTAACGCCGGATTTTCTTCCCACCTCAATAATCTCTTCCATGGAGGTAAGTATGGTATCTGCTTCACTCCTCTGATGAACTACAAAAACACCGTCATATTCCGCTACTACCTTACACAGTTCAATAATCTCGGAAGTTTCTGAATAGGCGCAGGGAGTATAGATCAGTCCTGAGGAGAGCCCCAGACAGCCTGCCTCCATTTCTCTTCTGGTGATTTCGCACATCTTCTTTATATCCTCATCAGATGGTTCTCTGTCTGCAAGTCCCATAGCCTCCATGCGCACGTTTCCGTGGGGAACCAGATAGGATTCGTTAATACCGGGTTTGGCTTCCTCTATCAGCTTCAAGTAGTTTTCCGTGGTTTCATACTCCCAGTTGATCGTGTCACTTTCACCATCCAATCCGGCTATGTTTTTACGCCAGGAATCAATGTATTCCTTTGGCAGAGGTGCCATGGAGATACCATCCTGTCCCAGTACTTCTGTTGTAATACCCTGCATTACCTTTGGCAATACAAGGGGCTCTGTTAATACCTTTAAATCACTGTGGCTGTGGGTATCAATAAAGCCTGGGGCTGCAACAAGCCCTTCTGCTTCTATTACTTCCTCAAAGCCGTCTTCCGTTACTACGGCTTCCCTTCTTATCTCTTTTATTCTGTCATCTTCCACTATAATATGACCTTTATATAATGGTGCCCTGCTGCCATCTGCAATCAGGACATTCTTTATAAGTATCTGCATAAGGGGCCTCCTTTGCTTCTAACGCAGTAATGCCTTCATGATACCGTAATAATTCTCAGTTACCTTGGTTAACTGATCGATTTCTATATATTCATTTATGGTATGAGCCAGATTTTCTTTGGACGGACCCATACCGATGGTCTTAATCCCTGCTTCTCCTGCATAATGGCTTCCGTTGGTGCAGAAATTATACTGTGTAATGGCAGGTGAATAGCCCATTTCCTTTAATTCTGTAAGCACTGCCTCAATATACTCTTCCTCCTTGTCAAAAAGCCAGCCGGGAAAGAATCTTTCACCTTCGATTTCCTCTCCGGTATAACAGCTTTCCTTTCCTACACTATAGGATACCTTGGCCTTTAATTCAGGATCATTGCTTATAAGCTCTGTTAACAATGCTTCAATAGGTGCAAGCACACTTTCTTTGGTCTCTCCCACCAGAAGCCTCCTGTCATAAGTAGCACTGCAATATTCTGGCACTACACTGGCACCTGGATAGGGGCTTGATTTAATATCTGTTAACTCTAAAATACCTTTTCCAAGAACCGGATGCTCTGTTGGAGTCAGTCCTCGGATGGCTTCAATAATCTTTGCCATCTTATATACGGCATTGACTCCCTTTTCCGGATTAGCGGAATGTGCAGGAACGCCGAAGGTCTCCACTTTTATTTCTGCTCTTCCTCGCTGACCGATTTTCAGATTTAACTCGGATGCTTCGCCTATTACTACATAATCAGGTTTTACCGCCTGACTTATCTTTCTGGCAGCAACACCTTCAAAGCATTCCTCATGGACAACACCTGCCACATAGATTTCACCGGCAAAATCCTTATCTGTATCCTCTGCAAAATTAGCTGCAGCTGCGGCCATAGCTGCAAGAGCTCCTTTCATGTCGGAGGTACCTCTGCCATAGATTTTCCCGTCATGGATTTCTGCCTCAAATGGCAGATAGGTCCAGTCTTTTATATTTCCAACGGGTACTGTATCCATATGTCCGTCAAATAAAAGTCTTTTGCCAGGTCGTTTACCTTTAATAACCCCGATGGTATTTCCATAGCTGTCCTTTATTACCTCATCAAATCCCTTGGAATAGAAGAACTCTGTCAGTCCTTCACTGACCCTTTCCTCTTCACCGGAATAGCTCTTCGCCTGAACCAGTTTCTGACACAGCTGTATTACCTCTTCTTCTCTTATATTATTTAGCATCTTTCTTTTCCTGCCTTTCCTGCCTTTATGCCGGTACTAATTATATTCTGTTATTACGGTCTGGGATATAAACCATCCCATACAATTCTTCTATAATTCTCCTTGTCAGTATCACCTTCACTGTTAAAGAATAATATAACGGAGTCTTCATTAATACCAAGTTCTTCCTTCATACATTGTAATGAAGGATTAGTAACCAGTTCATAGAAAAGTCCGAAACCAGCCGCACCGCTTTCACCGGATATTACCTTTCTGTCCTCTCCCACTGGATTTCCTAAGACTCTCATTCCCTGCGCTGCGGAATAATCCGGACAGGATACAAAATAATCGGAATAATCCTTTAAGACCTCCCAGCCCACTGTGGTAGGTTCACCGCAGGCAAGCCCCGCCATAATGGTATTCATGTCTCCGGTAACCGGATGAATCTTGCCGTCATTTGCCTTGGCGGTCTTATAGATGCAGGCTGCTTCATTAGGCTCAACGATTGTAGTAACCGGTCTGTCTTCTCCATAAACACCGGCAAAGAAGCCCTGTACTGCACCAGCCAGGGATCCAACACCTGCCTGTACAAAAATATGTGTAGGTCTCACTTCCCCTAACTGCTCATAAGCTTCATATGCCATAGTAGTGTAACCCTGCATAATCCAGGTGGGAATGTCTTCATAACCCTCCCAGGCAGTATCCTGCACCAGTACCCAGCCCTTTTCTCCCGCATGTTTATCTGCAAGGCGAACGGCGTCATCGTAATTAAATTCCGTGATTTCTGCCAGTGCCCCTTCTGCCTTGATATTTTCAAGTCTTTCCAATGCACTGCCCTTTGGCATATAGATTACTGATTTCTGTTTTAATTTATTAGCTGTCCAGGCAACGCCTCTGCCATGATTTCCGTCAGTTGCAGAAATAAAGGTAATATCGCCGGTTTGCTGCTTCACCTCTTCAGAAATTAATACCTGGTAAGGAAGGTCAGCCAGATCTTTTCCTAACTTCCCAGCAATGTAATTTCCGATGGCGTAACTGCCCCCTAACACTTTAAAGGCATTCAAACCAAAGCGGTAGGATTCATCCTTCACATAAATTCCTTTTACGCCAAGCTGCTTTGAAAGCTCCTCTAAGGCTACTAAAGGCGTTTCTTCATACATATCAAAGCTTTTGTGAAAATCTACTGCCTTTTTCGCTGCCTCAAGCCCTAAATGGCTTATATCTTTCTTTCCGGCAGCCCTACGTTCAAAATGAACCAGTTCAAAACTCATACCTACCTCTTTTCCGAATATTATCCCAAATATTCCTATTAAATATTTTACTATGTAAGTTGATTTATCATTCTGTTTTATTCAACGAGAGTATGTTTGAAAACCTCATGGGCCAGGCTGGCATATAACTTTTCATATTAGAAGCTATTCCTATAATATAACCTGTATCAGTTATTTCTTTCTTACCTCAAAGGCAATAACTCTCAACAGACCACTTCCGTTGTTTCCTTCAGCAGCTTATCAATATCTGATGGATCTAAATCCGTAACATTTTTAACCTTCTCAAGGGCTTCTGCACCAGCTTCATAGATCTGTCCTTTCCATCTTAAGCGATAACCGCTCTCCAGACCACAGACACCGGGATTCGTACTACCGAGGAACAGTTCCGGTGATTCAAACAGAGTAAACTTCTCTTTATAGGGAATGTGCCCTAAAGGACAGAAATATACGCAGTTGCCGCATTCATTGCACAAACCGTCACGATGCATGATATATACTTTCCCATCTCCTTCCGTCTTTTTGTTTGCCCTGTTAGGACAGACATCGGTGCATTGCCTGCACTTAGCACAAAAAGCTGAATAATCCTTCGAAGGCACTGTTTTATTCTTCTTAACTTTCTTCCAGTAGTTTCTATCCTGTTCTGCGGCATTTGCCAACGCAGATAATTTTTTCCTGTCAATCCTTTCAGGTATTTCTTTAAGTTCTGCTGCGATGGCTTTATAAAGGTTCGTAAGATTCTTATACCCCCCGGTCTTTAATAGCAAAGTGGATACCGTAACCGGTTTGATTCCTGTTTCTAGGATAGCAGTAATGTTGCCGCTGTCAGCTCCTCCGGAATAGGACATGGATATATCTTCTTTTATTATTTCTTCAAGTGCTTCCCGTAAAGCTGCTGCTACTCCTACGGTTATAGGGTAGAGAGCAGGCCCGGACAGATACATTGCCTCTCCC
>JAQSXJ010000091.1 GCA_029256725.1 Anaerocolumna sp.
CCACATACTTTTCTCATTCTGCCCCATAAGGTTATATAAATATTCACAATCTTTTCAATAACCATTCATATTAAGTACATTTATGAACAGTATACTACCTATATAGCAATAAACAAGGTTCCCCACCTTGCTGACATAATCTTTTTTTCATATGAGGCCAGACGGTTAAACTGTCTGGCCTTCCTCCTTTTATATCTGTACTAAAGAGTCAAAAGTTCTAGTTGACTAAACATAAGGCGCCTGCTGTTCCTTGCTTTCTTTAAAAATAATCTGAGAAATAAGGTGTCTGTTGTTCAATCGCATCCTCTAACATATCTACGGTATCAGGGCTGCAGCTAATACGTCCGATTTTGTGGAGATAATCCGGGCGTTTATAGCCAAGCAGCATGGTTGTCATGGTCTGTATATCTATCTTATCGCTGCTTTTTTCTGAGGTTCTTATAATTTTACCTTTTCCTTCGGCTGAAATATGCAGTATAAAGGTCCCCTGATTCCAGGAAAGAAGAGGATCATCCAGGGTAAAGGTCCATTTCCTGTCAGCGGTATCTACCTTAAAAGGATAAAGAGCTATGAACATTTCAATGTCCACAATACGTGCCATAAAATAAGGTGATATCGTCTCCTTGATGTCTGCATCCTCCAATAGAAATGCCAGGGGTTCATCGGTATGAATATTTCCGGTAACCTTTGAAATCATGGAAAAGTGAGCGCTAATAAAGTTCCATATCCCGCTTCTGGCTTCTTCATGGACAAATATCATATCCTTTATGTGAAAGATTTCATCTGCTATCCAGTAAAGCACATAGCCGTCCGGCTCACCATCCTCAGTGTAATAGATGGCTGCCATCAGATCGTCTGTATCCCAGAGCCAGTACTCATTCCAGGCAAGATTTCCCCGAAGCATCGCACCATGGGTCTGAAGTGCAAAACGTTCATAAGCTTCTCTGACCTGCTCACTTTCCGCAGGAACTCTCTCAATCTCACCAGATACCCTTTTATTTTTGGGCAGCTGGTAATCATTAATCTCAAAGGTAATCTTATCTGATATAATTTCCCAGCCTTTTCTTCTATAATAAGGTATGGAATAGGGATATAAATAGGAGATGGACTGCTTACGGCTTCTCATATTCTCAAGGGCCTGGCATAATAGCTTATGCATGAGTCCCTGACCGGAATATTCCGGATAGGTGCCTACTCCTGTAAGACCACCCATATCATAGGTCTTATTAAAGATTCTGACCTGAAAAGGATACACTGCCACCTGTGATATCAGTTTATCATCATCGAACCATCCCAGAACATCCGCCTGCTCAAGGATAGGAGATTTCGCTCTTATAATCTCTTTCTCTTCCCAGCCTATCTGATGGAGTTCTCTGTCAGTAACCTGAAAGACATAGCGAAGGAGCTGATTATATTGTTCCAGATGATCTAAGCCTACTTTTCTCATTTTTAGCTGTTTTCTTCTACTCATAATCTCCTCTTATCTCGCTCTATAGCGATAAATAACAAATCCAATTTAGTGTTTTTATAATTTGAGTGTGTTTTTTAATTTGATTGTTTTTTAATTTGATTGTTTTTTAATTTGATTGTTTTTTAATTTGAGCATATTTATTGTTTTTCTTTTTCCGTATTTATAGTTTGACTTTTCCCTAATTGTGTCAGAAATCACATAGCACCGTTCTGAACGCCCACTTTGCAGTATTATACATTGCAATCTTGGGATATGGCGCCACTACACACCTAAAACCGCCCGTTAACTGTCTCTCGCTGTATTCCATAAGCGGAACATTCAGCCCCCACAAGCTGTGTTCAGACACATTTTAATAATGATTATTAAACTGGCTCTAGTATTTGTAACTGAATTTCTGTGAGAAACTCTTCTTCCTTCATAGTTTCACGATTATCTACTACATATATTTCAAAGGGATCGCCTGATATGGTAAACCCCTGCAATTTACTATACTCTAGCATCCTGCTTATGCGTTCTGTGCTCTGAAGGTAATCTCCTCTGTAACAACAGGACAGATATCTGCCCTCAGGAAGCATAAAATCATAGTTCTCCTCCGTAGGTTCCAGAATAAAGAAAATGCTGCGGTATACATTTACCAGACCTTTCTCAAGGTCCTCCAAAGACATCACCGCACCAATGGACTGGTTCCCAAAATCTCTTATTTTATTTTCATGCTTTCTGTGAAGCTTTTTTACTGCAAAATCCATTTCTTCATCTCTGGTGATGTATTCATTCAGTCGTACACAGGGACGGGGCGGCAGTTCCTTTACTATATATTCTCCTGCTGATATTCCAGCCGCAGATTTCAGTGCTTCAATACGGTCTTTCATGATCTGCTTTCTTTCCCTGAGTTTTTTTAGCTGCTCTTTGATATATTCCTGTTCTTCATAGAGCAGGGCAATGGTATTATCTATGCTTTGATGATCCAGATATTCTTTAATCTGCTTCATGGAGAAATCCAACTGACGAAGATCGGATATGATATTTAATTTATAGATATCCTTAAGACTATAGAGACGATACCCGTTTACATCTCTTTTCGGCTTTAAGATTCCGATTCTTTCGTAATATCTTAGAGAATCCACTCCGATTCCATATAGTTTGGAGATCTCGTTTATTTTATAGTAATCCTTCATGGTTACTCCATTTTAACTATTGATTTTTAAGACAATTTGTCAGTAAAATTAAGCTCTTGACATTAGTATTATACCAGAGTTTAGAATGGAATGGTAGGGATTAATTCAACTTATGGATAAAAGCCCCAAAAATACACCTGAAATATAATTCCCAGGTAAATTTGAAAGGTCGACTGTTATGTTAGGAAAAAAACTAATTACGAAATTTATAGAAAATAATAAAGGACTGTTGACCTTAAAAGGTTTTGGAGCCATATTGCTTGGTACTGCAATGGGTTCCTTCGGCGTTTATAATATACACCAGCAGGCAAATATTACAGAGGGCGGTGTAATCGGGCTGATTCTGTTGTTAAATAATCAGCTGGGCCTCTCTCCCTCACTGTCAACTCCTATCCTTGATATTCTTTGTTATGCAATTGCCTTTCGCTATCTCGGCAAAAACTTTATTAAGGTATCACTTATCTCAACCTTAAGCCTGGCAGGCTTCTTCAGGCTGTGGGAACAGTTCCCGCCTGTACTTCCCAATCTGTCTCCTTATCCCCTCATTGCTGCCATTGCAGGCGGTATCTTTGTAGGTACGGGTGTCGGATTGATTATCAGACAGGGCGGTTCCAGCGGAGGTGACGATGCCTTGGCATTGATTATTTCAAAATTTACTCGCTGCAGGTTATCGAGGGCATACCTGGCTACTGATATTGTAGTATTAAGCTTATCACTGCTTTATATTCCGCTGCAAAGGATCGCTTACTCCCTTGTAACGGTTGTTATCTCATCTTTGCTTATTGAGTTCGTACAGAATGTTGGACGTAAAAAAGAAAAATCAGAGAAAGTCTATGCTTCAGAGGAAATTCCTTTACCGGATTCTATTGAACCCTAACTTTATATTTGTGCAAAACATACTGCTGACATTAAGTCCTCGGACTCCTGTGCATTATACTGTTATAATAGTAAATATAAGTAATTGAATACGCTATCTGTTCTATTCTGATAATGGTAACCTTCTTGGGTTCTTCAATTAAATCCCATCTACTTGGATTTGTTATGTATTTAGGATACATTATCCTATTAACAAGGCTGCTGCAACTTTTAAATGTCATTAGATAATCTTTTTCTAAAAAATTATCTAATAAAATTTACCAGCTGCAACAGCCTCTATTTTTTAATAACTCTTTCGCATGCCGCATCTGCTTTCAGATGTACCATTGCCACAAATCATATGTAAATTGTTCCTTTATAGAACTCATATAATTCACCATTCGTACCTTGGCGACCTCCAAACAAAAGGAGAAATTGCTTTCTATTCACCATACTCCTGGCTTGCGTAAATCTCACTTACTATCAGTGCCTTATTCTCCATGAGACAAGGAGATTTTCCTTATTTGTGATAAAAAGGGGTTACTATATAGTGTCTTTAGTTTAACTTATTTAACAACACCATGTTTTAATAGGAAATCCGTCCATATCTTATAATAGGCTGCTTTCAAATGAATATTATCAAAGGTATATTTTTCAGGTATACCACCGGTCTTATCTGTAATCGCTTCGTTCACATCAATGTAGAACGTGGTTTTATTATCAGCAAGGGTTGCAATCCCATTATTTCTGTCTTTGATGTTCTTGTTATTAAAGATAGCGTCTGAGTCAGATTTTTTCTTTGTTACATTCATAATTCCTTCAATATAGATTATAGCATCGGGTTGAAGCTTCTGTATTTCTTCAAGTACCTTCTTATACTCAGCAACAAAGGTCTTGGTGGTTCCTGTCCCTAATTCATTGATTCCAAGCATAATATAGATTTTTCCATACTTCTGTTTTGCCAGAGCTTTGTCTACTGTAAGCTTCTTTCCGTTCACTTCGGCAATTTCTTTGTCAAAAATATCATAAATCGTAAGACCTACATCAGCAAAGTAAGTAGGCTCCGTCCAGCCGGAATATTCTGATAATCCTACTGTTCTGGAATCTCCGATGAAAAGTGCGTCTTTGAAGTAACTCTTTTCAACAGTCTCATACGCAAAGTCTGTCTTTGTACCTGAACCTGAATTGCTATCTTTGCCGGTATCTTTATCGGTATTTTTATCTGTATCGCTGCCTTTTACCGGTTTATCGCCTTTGCTGCCTTTATCCGTACTTCCGTTATTATTTCCGGAAGTGTTATTGTTCTTATCCGTTGTATTTTCTTTATCCGTGTTATTATCTTTTTCAGTACTATCCTTTCCGGTACTATCCTTTACAGTACTATCCTTTCCAGTACTATCCTTTCCGGTACTATCCTTTCCAGTACTGTCTTTTTCAGTGCTGTCTTTTCCAGTACTGTCTTTTCCAGCACTGTCACCTTTTCCGGTAGTCTGTGTATCTGTACCATTGCCATTACCGGTATTGACATTCTTTCCGGTATCATTCCCCTTGTTATTTCCAGAATCTCTAGCTGTACCGGATGCTACATCTGTGGAGCCTTTATCCGGCTCATTACCTTGAGGATTCTGGCTGGCTGGAGGTTTATTATTATTTCCTTTTCCAGGTGTTTTGTCGGTTCCGGGTTTCTCTATATTGCTATTATTGGCTGAATTACTTTTATCATCTTCATTACCCTTCGTATTCTCTGCATCAGCACCTTTATTTCCAGAATCAGCAGTTAGCTGCGTATCGTCTTTGGAGTCTTCTTGTTGTTTAACACCTATGATATTCCAAGGGTATTTCCCATCTTTGATTCCTTCAAACACAACTGCAAGCTGCGGTACCTTTAATATATCAACAGAGTAATCCGCATATACGTTATTCTTGCCGGCATATCCAAGAAGGCTAAGAAACAGTATACTGGCTGCTACCGCAAACAGGAAATGATATCTTTTTATATTCTTAAAATGTTTCATAATTTCACTCACATTCTACCGCCAGAGGCAGTATAAAATTAAATCCTTAGTAGTTAAATGATTAAAACTGGAAATACAGGAAGGGATTGTTTACTCCATTGGCTAACAGGTATACGGAATACCAGAAGACCAGGAACAAAAAGCCTGTACAGAAGATACTGTTCTGAAATTTCTCAAACAATCTCTTACCGTAAGGGAAGCAGAAGAATAATCCCACTAAGAACAACCATTTGTATTGTCCAAAATACTTCATAAAGTCTCCGGCATTTACATTAATGCCAGGAACTATCCCGAAGAGTCTGCCAAAGTAGATACCGGCATCCTTTAAATTGCTGATTGCAAATAATGTCCAGGTAAGCGGAATAGCGAGAAGCATATAGATTCTTGCTATAATCCTTGAATTGTCCAGTATTCTCTTGAAAAACAATTTTTCAAGCAGTATCAATATAAAAAGTACCAGACCCCATAATACGAAATTCCAGCTGGCTCCATGCCATAAACCGGTTAACAGCCATACTACCAACATATTAAAGGCAAGGCGTCCGGTTCCTTTTCGATTTCCACCAAGGGGAATATATACGTAATTTCTAAACCATGCTCCCAGAGTCATATGCCATCTGCGCCAGAATTCTGTCATTGATTTGGACATATAGGGATGATTGAAGTTCTCTGGCAGATGAAAACCCAGCATCCTTCCTATTCCAATAGCCATCAGAGAGTAACCCTGAAAGTCAAAGTAAAGCTGTAAGCTGTAAGCGAAGGATCCAAGCCAGGCAAGAGGTGTAGATATACTTTCAAATCCAATGGTCTGTATATCATTCCAAAGTATGCCGATACGGTTTGCAATGAGCACTTTCATACCAAGTCCTATGACAAAAAGCTTTAAGCCCTTTTCAAATTTAAACAGTCCATACCTTCTCTCCTCTAACTGTTCTCCCATATCACCGTAAGCAGCAATAGGCCCGGAAACCAATTTAGGAAACATCACCAGGTAAGTGGCAAATCGGAACAGATTAGGATTGTCCTTACTATCTCCGCGGTAAACGTCGATTACATAAGATACAGCCTGGAAAGTGTAAAAACTGATTCCTAAAGGCAGTCCCAATGGGAGAGAAGCAATACCCGTACTATGAGTTAAGGCTCTAAGAGGTACGTTGATGTTTTCAATAGCAAAATTTATGTATTTAAAGAAGAACAACATTCCAAAGTTAAAAAGCAGTGCTGCTATGAGCCATATCCTGGAATATACTTTATTACGCTTCATTTCTCTGACCGCTAAATAATTGATCAAGATTGATATAAGAATCAAAACGAGATATTTTAAATCTCCCCAAGCGTAAAAGCACAGGCTCCCTAGAAAGAGAACAGCATTCCGAAACCTGGCAGGCATAATATAGTAAAATATAAGAAACAACGGTAAAAATCTAAAAATAAATTCCAGACTGCTAAAAACCACTGCTTTGTCCTCCCTCTTGTTGTCATTATATGGTCCTTGCCATATTAGATATGCCTATATAAAAAAGGCTACGAGAATGTATTATATACCTTTTTAAAAATAATACCATTAAGTAAGCTTTAATTAATTTTACAATTTAGTAAACAAACTTACAAAAAACTTAACAATTTCGACATCTTCTCGATTATATGTAAATATATGTATTTTATCTGCTGTTTCTTCCCTGTTTTGTTATATTTTACGCAGGTTTAACATAATGTCAGGAATCAGTAGTTTTATCTTTCTCACTCCGATTTATTCGCTTAAACGTAAAAAGGCTGCCTGAAATCTCCCAGCTGATAATGCAGCTATTGGAAGATTTTCAGGCAACCTGTTTTCTTATCATCAATATATTTTCAGACAGTTTATAGTTATCAGAATATTCCTTCCTTTACATCGGACAGATCCGGAAGCCTTAAGTGCTCCGCAGGTGTAACATAACATAGAAAATCCGCACCGTTTGCAGCTGCAATGGCACCTCCGATGGCAGAAGTAATATGGTCATATCCAAGTAACATCATATTCTCTTAACAGCTCCAGGACTTCATCGTAATATTCATAAAAGGGGGTCTCATTTCCTGTCATCTCCATCCATACAAACAACAGAGAGCCTCCCCTGGATACGATATTGGTCAGGCGGTGGGAGGCTTTAAAGATTTCTTGGATGGTCATAAAATCCACTCCCTGTCTGGCATGTGCTTCCACCACCTTCAGAAAATCCTTCGCCGAAATATCCATAAGATCCTTCTTAAGGTACCCTATTGCATCATACATGGGAACGGTACCAATCATTGCCTTAGAGTAATCTATCAGCTGCCTGCGAAAGGTATTGGTCTTGCCGTAGTTGCTTAAATCCATGATCTGTAATATACTAATACATTTACTGATTATGAAATTTAAATACCAGTCTTGGCATATCATGAACTACTCTTTTCTCTATCTGATATATCCCACCTGTATAGGCCAATATAATTCCGCTCCAAAACAACTGAGCATGGCTATTGATGTCTTCTGAACTGGTATCAAGCATCCATCTGCCTCTGTGTTTATCAAGCACACGAATAACCGCCTCTTGAGAGATGCCTTTATTGCGAAAGGGACGTAATATGAAGGTCTCGTTGACGTAATAATCCACTTCTTTTAATACATATTTACCACTGGCTATGAGGCAGAAGCCTGCCGGTATGCCATCAACTGTTACGTAGTAGGGAAAAAGCTCTTTCGGATTTTCAAACCAGATATTCTGAATATCATATTGCTCGGCAAGAGTACGTGTTTCATCGTCTTCAAAGATACCATGTTGATTAGGCAGTATTCCATGGATTTCTGCCAGATCATGGAGATATAGCGGGTACATATTTTTTATAATATAGCTTGTTTCCTCGTTGCTTAAAATTACATCTATTTTCATATTTGAATTGCTCCTTTATATTTTATAATTCAATGTTTAACTTTGCTAATTATAATTTATAATGCAATTCTTTACTGTAACGCTCCATGCGTATTGATGAGCTCATCTAAAGAATTGCATGGAGCTTACTACTAAACCTTATACCGTAGTTATAATCTTTTGTCATTGTAATCTCCTTTAGCTTAAAATTTATTATATTGCGCTTGTTTCTTACTTTTATAGAAAACAATGCCTCCACAAAGAATATAAAAAACTAGAACAATAATCCCAATTGGCCCATTAGTGAAAGTCAGCAGCACCACAGAGATATAAAAATTGCACTGCCCAAAAAGTCAAATCACATTCAAGGGCGTATTTGCGCTTATAATCCGTTTCCAGACGAACATCAGCATAGGGGGTCGGATAATCAATGTGCTTCGGAGAGTAACGTTTGTTATGTGGCAGATCAAATCTCATTTTGAGTATACCATCATCATCCATTGCGTTCTCGATACCTACAATAGAATCCTTAATCACCTTAACACTTTCACCTACTCCAAGCATTGCGATTTCTGTCAGCAGACGTCGGTAAGATATGCTGTCAATTATTTCTGCGCTAAATGGCCGGATAGGGCTGTATGACATATTCAGCGGAAAGGGAGCGTAATACTTCGAGCCAATTTTGACGTGTATAGGATTTACACCATGTAGAATTTCGTTATAATGATTAAGTGCATTAGCCAACAACACTATATTTTCTGGTGTTCGCCATGCGTTTGTATAAGCCAAAACCTCTAAATGGTATTGACATGGGAAACTCGCACTTTCCTCAATATAGGGATAGTTATATTTCGCTTTGCTTTTGCGTATCTTAGTTATTTCATTGAGCGACGAGAATGGTAATATACTCTCAAACGCTTCTAGGGCGATACTTTGAAAGGGTCTTACATACTCATCATCACCAAACCCGAGCATCGCCTGCATGGTATAGATTATAATCATCAAACAAAAACCGCTGCTGATTCCTCGGAACCGATTGTTATATCTCTCTACTTCAGGCGGAATATATGAAAATTCGTTTTGCAAAGTATTCTCGTCACGCATAGCAGCAACGAAATTCATAATAATCGGATGGGTTTTGGGTATAGCAAAGTAGGACAACAGCCGTGCAACTGCTTCACCATCCTGCAAAGGTGTTTCATGGAGTATCACGCCCCGCCAGTTATCCCAGCTGTGCGCCCCGCTACCGATATAACCATTCGGCTTGATATAGCTTTTCAATAGTTTGAAATGAGGTGTTTGATAGATTTGATCCAATAAGTTTTCTTCTTCTGTTTTCTTTAGATTGCAGAGAATTTCTTTCTGTAGCCTATATTGAATCACTGGCCCTGCATTTTCGAGAAGAAAATCAATAGATTTTGATAATTTCATATAATAAACCACCGTTATTGTTAATAATATGTATTTCTATTCTTATAATGATTGCTTTATAAACATAATGGATATTAGCATACCTACAAATATGATTTCTTCTTTTGGTGATTGTACATTGGGAATCAAACAGTACACCGTCTGCATACAACATAAAAAAATTTTTCAGCCCGCGGTTTTTCTAAATACACTATCATACTGCTTGTCAGATATTTTTTCATCTGCCATTGGACTAATTTCTTTATATATAGCCATCTGATGCTTCCATACTCCAGTTCACCACCGCTACCGCCATCTTATTCTGTGGTTTAACAGGCTAATAATTATCACCAACGAATCCACCTTAAATTCTCAGTTTAATTATTTTAAACTGCGCACTTTAACTTCTTCCTCATAACAAGCCCTTGTTCCGTTTCTAAAGATACCTGAAATCCTAATTTTTTATACAACTCAAAATATCCACCAAAATTCGATGATTGATAACTAGATTCTTTGTACGGGTATGCCTCCACAAAGTCGAAGCCATCTTGAGCCGCATCCTTACACACACGCTCTAATAGCAGTGTGGCAATACCTTGTCGTTTCATTTCCGATGCAATCATAAAACAGAATACGGATTTCACCTTTATATCTATGCCAGATTCGTCTAAAGGCACATATGACATAAATCTTTGCCAGCTAGCGCATTTTAAGCAATCTGATTTCGTATTTGCGTTGCACCATCCAACCACCGCACCGTCACTATAGGCAAGATAACCTTGAATATTATTTTCTTTCACATATTGAAGAGCTAACTCTCTTCTTTTCTCTGCTGTTGAAAAGTCTTTGCTCCGATAATCATCGTTACACCAACATACACAATAACATTTATGTTCATCTATGTTATCATCGTGTGGTGTAATATCAAAAAAATTCACATATTCATCTGCAAGGTCTGGTGTTAACTTGCGTATCTCAATAGCCATTTGTTACCTCCACTGATATAAATATATTACACTATGTATTGCTTTTCCTATTTTATCGATCTTAATATTATGAATAGCTTCCTCAATTAATTATGTTAATTCAAAATCAGTTAAGTTTTTTATATTTTGAAAAATCTAGTATTTACATATCTACCGTTGATATAGCCATTTTCATTATGACTAAGCTCCATTACTATTAGTGAAGGCCTTTTATTATCCGTATTTAAATTGGAATAGTACCTATCATATTTATCAACTCGCTTTTTAAGTTCTGTAATTGCTTTATTATCACGTTCACTCATTAAAAACCTCCTTTGAATTTACCTTAATAAATATAATGGGAAGTTTGTGAAAAGAAAAATTATATTAACCCATTGGGTAATATCTATTAGGAAATTCTCCTCTTGCCTGCTCTGTATATTTTTGAATAAATTGCCCTTTTTCCTCTGTGTAGCCATCTCTATCATACAAAAATTGGTCTTTTAACCTCATCTTTAATTTTTCATACTCTCTTGCCACATCTGGATACAAAATTAAAAAATCTCTAAAATATAACTCCCCCCAATCTTCATTATGCCGAACGTGGATATGTACTGCTTGTCCTTCAAATCCACGTGGTGTATAACCTTTTATAAATGTGATAATATCACTCTTAGCTGCATTAACAACGTATCCTTCGTCTAACATCTTTTCAGTTATTGCCTCTATATCAATATCTTCTAAAACTTCAAGCAAAACATCAACAGTAGGTTTTGCAATCAAACCAGGAATAGACGTACTTCCAATATGGTTTATTCTTATAATATGATTTCCGAAAACGGATTGCAGATAATCTTTTTCCTGTATATAATATTCTATCCATTTAGGATCGTGTTCATTTAGAATAATTGGAAACAATTCAGTAAGTTTGTCTTCTGAAACATTTGACCAGTCTTCTCTCATAATTACATTCCATCCTTTCGTACAAATATAAATAATCTGATTTTCCATTGGATTAATATGACTGCTTATAAATATAATGGGAAGTTCCGCATATCACTCTGTTTTGAATTTGTTTAATCAGCACTTTCTAAATAAATTATTTCTTTTCCTTTTTGTTTAGCATATTCTATTTCTTTTTTTACACTTTCTCCAATATAACCA
>JAQSXJ010000092.1 GCA_029256725.1 Anaerocolumna sp.
GCGTAGCGAGTTATCTGTTTCATTATATGTCAAGCACAAAATATTCAGAGAATTAGGACTTCTTATCCCTTGGAATGAAGCATGAGTCTTTCTGTTTTGTGCATTTTTTCGTCCGTATGAAAACCAAACAGAACTTTTGACTCTCTGTTAACCATTGTATAGCAAAAGAAGCAATAGGAGATATGAAATGAAAGATAGAAACAAGCATGGCTGGTTACCTCTTTCCAAAATAAATGCAAGAACCGTTGTCCCTTTTTCCGGTATCCCAGAAGACCCCGGCAGGCACTGCCCGATGCATACAGCCTTGTCTCTGACAAGAAATATGAGCGGTGTCTCCACTCTTGTAATTGGAAGTGCAGAATGCGGGTATTACAGCCGTTATGTCATGACAGAGCAAAGAGGACGTAACGGTGAGCTTCATTATGTATATGAACTGGATGCAGGAGAAGTGGTTTTTGGTTGCAGGAAGGGATTACTGGAAGCACTTAAGGAGATGGACAGTGAGGGTGCAGAGATAATAATGTTAATTCTGACCTGTGTACCTGCATTAATTGGAGAAGACATGGAGGCTGTCATAAAGGAGCTGGAAGGTAAGATATCCGCAAAGCTTTTCTTTGTAGACGGAGCCCATTTTAAATATAATGGTTATTATCCTGGATTTTTAGATACCTATAGTGGTTTAGGACTGCTTTATAAAGACACTGCCCTGAAAGCAGATGAAATAAAGAACAGTGAAAGAAATGTAAATATTCTTGGTGCCTTAATGGGGAAAGAAGGTGCTGCCCTTAAGAATTACCTGCAGGAAGACGGCTGTAATCTGTTAGAAGTGAATCTGAAGACAATTGTTAAAGCAGCAGAAAAAATCTGTAACGGCACACTAAATGTGCTTCTGGATGCCAATCAAAGTCTGTTGTCGGAGAAGCTTAATAAGCCTGAAATTCCTTTTTGCAAAAGCTTTGGAGCAAAAGCCGTCAGAGCAGATTATCAGAAGCTTTTCAAACAACTAGACATGGAGAATACAGAGCAGGAATTTCTCTATGCTTCTTACTTGGAATTAAAAGAGAAAGAGGTGCAGGCAAAGGAGATATTAAAGGGTATTCCTTTTATCATGACCAGTCAGGAGCTACTGGCCTTGCCTGCTGCAGCTTATCTGTCCGAGCTTGGAATGGAACTAAAACTTCTCTCTATTGAGAATCTGTATGAAAAAGATATCCCATGGAAGGAAGATATCTTAAAGCATGGAAAGGATCCATACCTTGTAACCATAACAGAAAACAACAACATCGGTCATTGGGCAAGGGATTATGAACTTCTTTCCATCGGACATTGCTTACATATACCAAAAGCAAGAGTACTTATGAATTCGGCCGTTCATAGGATTTTCTCACTGACCGGTTATGAGCGAAGCATAATGTTGCTTGATCAGCTGATGAAATTGGCTGAGAATATGGAAGAAGTGCAGGTGTTTGAGCAGCCGATATTAGAACAGCTGAATACTGAACAACCAGCGGAGCAGGCGGTTACTGAGCAGCCGACAGAACAGCCGGTAATTTTACAACTAAAAGGAGGGGATAGTCATGGGTCTATATAAACAACAGCCGCTTCCCTCCGGAAGGATGGGAGCCCTCTGGACCCTTGGAACCATTAAAGGTGCAGTGGTGTTAGAATTTGGTTCCATGGGGCATATGATATACGCCAGAAGATGGTTTGAGCAGGCCGGCTATAATGAGGAGGATGTCAAGCTATATGTTACACATCTTGATGAGAAGGATATAGCCCTTGGTATTACAGACCGAATTGGCAAGGCATTGGATGAGATATTAGCAGAATTTAGAGCAGAGGCAGTATTTTTGATACCATCTTCTGTACCTGAAGTTATTGGTATCGATATGGAAGCTATTTGTGAAGAATTAAGATATCAGTATGAGGAGCTGCCTATTTTATTCTTTCCATGCGGAAGCTTTTCCTATAATTATCATAAAGGTATCGAGACTTCGCTGTATGAACTTCTGAAACATCTGCCGGTAAAGGTTGATAGAACAGAGGAGCTTACCTGTAACATTATTGGTTCTTGTATTGACCTGCACTTGTTTGAACAGGATGCAAGGGAGATTGAAAGAATTGTTAAAGGAGCTTTTGGAATGAAAGTATCCTGCGTACTGTCAACAAAAGCAGACGTTAAGGGCATTCAATCAATGGGAGCAGCGCAGGTTAATCTTGTAATCAGAAGTGAAGGTAAGAAAGGGGCAGAGGTATTAAAGAAGAAATTCGGAACCCCCTATTTGCTTGGCAGACCTTATGGCTATAAAGGAACCCTGCGATGGATAAAACAATTAGAAGAGTTAACTGGTCTGACGGCTGATCATAAGTTTATCGAGGAAGAGCTCAGGGAAGGAAAGAGAGCATTTGAGAATATTGAGCATATGCTTGAATACTTCGGTGACAGGGCGGTCTTTCATGCCGGAGGCAATGCAGATGTGGTTCAGGGTTTAAGAGAATTTGCCTGCCGTGAGCTTTCTATAAAAGAAGGAATCTTCTGGTGTGATTCCAAAGAATATGAACAGGACAACCTGCCCTTTAAGACAGAAAAAGAGTTACAGGAAGTACTGGAGGAGATGAGCACCGGAATACTAATGGCACGTAAGGAAGTTCAGAAAAAAGTACAGGGAAATACTTCAGAGCTTTTTACTGAAAGAAGTATAAATGAATGGAACTTTAACCCTCACACTCCTCCCTATGTTGGATTTCGCGGTGCTTTAAATCTTTGTGCCAGATGGTTTGAGGAAATACAGTAAAGTGATATAGGATGGTTCAATATAATTATTTGAGTGTCAAAAGATTAGTTTTTCGCAATGGGACGGCAAAGTGCAGAAAATAGAAAGACTCATACTTCGATTCAAGGTATAAGAAGTTCTAATCCTCTGAAAATTTTGTGCTGGACATATTATAAAACAGATAACTCGCTTCGCTCAAACAATCTGTTTTATAATATAGCACAAAATTTTCAGAGGAAAGAACTTCTAATACCTTTTATAGGCGTATTCGTCTTTCTATTTTCTGCACTTTGCCTGTACTCATATGAAAGAAAGACTGATACTCAATTTGTTTAATAAATGGATATAGCAAAAAGGCTGCACCTTCCAGTTAGGAGCTTTGTTCCCGGAAAGGTTCCCAGTTCTTTCCGGGTAAAACTCCCAAGTGGAAGGTGCAGCCTTGTATATATTTATTTAATATATTTATTTAAAGTTGCTCCATTTCTCTTTCGGGTATAAGAAGCTTTCTAAAAGAGATAAGTGGACTCTATATATATTATATTATGTAACTATTTTTTAGAAATCTACTTCAGTTCCGTAGTAAGTAGCAGTTAACAGCTTCTCCATCTCAGCAGGTGTAATAGGTCTGGGATTGGAGCCTGTACATGCATCACCTACAGCAAGTTCAGCAATCTTAGCAACTTTTTCTTTGAACTCAGCTTCGTTAACACCAAATTCTTTTAAGTTTTTAGGAATGCTTAAATTAGTATTGTATTCATCAATCTTATCACATAGAGCTTTGACACATTCAGCATCGGTACCGGTGATACCTACGCTTCTTGCAATTTCAGCATAGCGTTTTTCAGCAGTTTTTGCATTGAACTTAATAACATATGGCAGATAGATAGCATTAGCACAGCCGTGAGGAATATGTCCGGTTGAGAAAGCAGCACCAGTCTTATGAGCCATGGAATGTACAATACCAAGAAGGGCATTTGAGAATGCCTGTCCTGCAAGACATTGTCCGTAGTGCATCTGTTCTCTGGCTGACATATCACCTTCATAAGAAGCAGGCAGATATTCAAATACCATCTGAATTGCTTTGATTGCAAGTGGATCTGTAAAAGGGCTGTTAAGAGTAGATACATAAGCTTCAACAGCATGTGTCAGTGCATCCATACCGGTATGAGCGGTTAAGGTCTTAGGCATGGTTTCTGCAAGGTCTGGATCTACAATAGCAATATCAGGTGTTATATTAAAATCTGCAAGAGGATATTTGATTCCTTTTGCATAATCAGTTATTACGGAGAAAGCAGTAACCTCAGTAGCAGTACCGGAGGTAGAAGGAATAGCAATGAATTTAGCTTTCTGTCTTAAAGTAGGGAAAGAGAAAGGCTGAATAATTGCTTCAAAGGAGGTTTCGGGATACTCATAAAATACCCACATAGCTTTCGCTGCATCAATAGGTGAACCGCCACCCATAGCAACAATCCAATCGGGCTCGAACTCACGCATCATTTCGGCACCTTTCATAACGGTTTCTACTGACGGATCGGGCTCAACATTTTCAAAAAGTCTGATTTCAATACCGGCTTCTGTTAAATAATTAACTACTTTGTCCACAAAACCAAAGCGTTTCATGGATCCGCCTCCTAAAACAAGGATAGCTTTTTTACCTTCAATGTGTTTTAACTGTTCTAATGCACCTTTGCCATAATACATATCTCTGGGCAGTGTGTATCTCATCATATGAAAATCCTCCTTATTATTAGCCAAATGTGAGCAGTTGCTTCAACATAATATCGTTAACTATAATATGTTAACTGGCACATTGTTATTATTTCTATATCTATTATAATATTGTTAAAGAATTAACACAATCATAATTTTTAACAATATTCTACCGGATATTTGTATATAATTTTATAAAAATAATAGAGCCTTTTAGAAACTATATGAATAATTACTTATTTTAATATAATATTCTTTGGAAAATTTACGCAAGATAAATTTTAGAAATCTAAAGCTGTAATATAGCAGTACCAAAATAGAAATTTGCCCGGATGCTCCTGTTGAGAGAAGGATAAACATTCGGTTGTTTTACATTTTATAAACGCAATGGTATCATTGCCATGGAAGATAAATCTTGAGGAGGAAAATGATGTGGCAGTGAGAGGATTTGAAGAGAGATTAATGAATCTAAGAAAAGACAGTAATTATACCCAGGAGGAATTAGCAGTGCGTCTTGGTGTTACACCCCAGGCTATCTCCAAATGGGAAAGGGGTATGGGATATCCGGATATTGAGCTATTAGTATCTCTTTGCCATATTCTAAACTGTTCCATTGATTATCTGCTGGAGGGTGAAAATAAGGTGGATTTTTATGAAGGGGCTGGCTTAAAACCTTCTCAGGAAATTCTTAACAACCTGCTTGCAGAGCCTGTGCTGTTAGAAATCGGCATCGGTCTGCTTGGGGCTGCCGCTGAAGAAAGCAGTAAAGGCTTCCCTGAGGTAAATGAGATACGTAAAAGAGCAGCAGCGTCTTTTGGTATATTGATTCCTCAAGTCAGAATTCGTGATAATACAGAAATAGGGCAGTTCACCTACCGTATCCTGTTTTATGATACGAATCTATTTGAATATACCTTTGAAAAAGAAGAAGAGGCAACTTTTTCGCAGATCTACAAAGCTCTGGAGGAAAACTGTATCAAAAATTATGATAAGATATTTAATAAACAGCTGACAAAACAACTGATTGATAATTTGGAAGTAAAATATCCGGAGGTTATAAAAGGAGTGATACCGGATAAGATTTCACTTATTCAGTTTCAAAATATTTTAATTGGAATTTATAAGAAAAAGGGAAATATACATAATCTGATTAAAATAGTAGAACTGCTGGATGATATGGCTGGGAGTTATAAGGGAATGGAAGAGTTGAAAGAGGAAATTATTAAAAGATTAGGATAGATTCATATAATGTATAGTAATAATTTAAAGTACAGGAAAACGAGGGTAATTAGTTTTCCTGTACTTTTTTATTATAGAGGAATTCATTAGCGGATAAATAAAAAAACATTGAAACCTTAAGTCCCAATGCGGTAAAATTATTTGTTAAATTGTCAGACAATTTATTGTCCGTTTTTATGCATACTTCATTATATATGATACCATAATTGAAAATAAAAGTCTAGTATTTTTTTAAAATTTCTATTAATATGATACAGGTAACCTGTTAAACGGACTTAAACCATTAGTTCGCAATAGACCTTAGGGAGGTATCATGGAAAATAGTGAAAGACATGAAGAGCTAAGAAGTGAGTGGGAAAGGGAAGAAGAACATTTAAAGGAATGCGTGGGGATTATCAGGTTTAATGTAGATAGTCAGAGTGCAGAATTGGCAAAAGTCCGTTCTGAAACCAAAGAGCTTTATGATAATTACCGTTCCAATAACCCGGAGCTTCATAATGATCTGGTAATCGGACTTAGTATGCAGTCAGATCTGGAGAAATCTCTTAGCAAGAATCTGGCGGCCTTGAAAAAGCCCTTTTTCGGAAGAATCGATTATAAAGAACTGGGAGTAATAACTAACGGAGAGGAACTAGAGGAAGAGAAGAAAGAATTTTCTTTATATATTGGTAAGAATGGAGTAAGTAAGAGCAGTACGGAGATCATTATAATTGACTGGAGAGCACCGGTATCCAGTGTCTATTATGACAGTGATGTTGGCGAGAGTTCCTATCTGTCACCATATGGAGACAGAATCCTCATTGGTCTGGACTTAAAGAGAACCTTTGAAATACAGGATAGCAGCCTGGTGGATTATTATGATACGGATGTTATTGCCAATGATGAATTTCTAACCAAATACCTTGGAAAGAACAAAGAAGTGGTATTAGGGGAAATCATTGCAACGATTCAAAAGGAACAGAATGAAATTATTAGAGATACACCCTGGCACAGTGTAATCGTACAGGGAGTGGCCGGCAGTGGAAAGACTACAGTGGCTATGCACCGTATTTCATACATTTTATATAACTATAAAGAAAGATGCCGGTCAGATGAATTTTATATTATAGGCAGCAATAAAATGCTTCTTAATTATATCACAGGAGTACTGCCAAACCTTGATGTATATAATATTAACCAAATGACGCTGGAAGAATTTCTAATATCTCTTCTGGATAAGGAATTTGATAAGCTTAAGAAAAAATATAAACTTACGAATCCCTTTGCCAGAAGCCGTACAATAGGTGACAGAAACAATCATACAATAACCCGCCTTAAACGATACAAAGGTTCTCTGGATTTTATAAAAGCCCTGGAATATTATCTGGACTGGTATGAATCCACGATAATTAAGACAGAGGATATTATTTATCACGGCAAGAAAGTGTATTCAGAAACGGAAATAAAGGAATTTCTTACAATCTTTAAGGAGAAGCCTCTTCAGGAAAAACAGGAACTCTTAAATAAACGATTGGTCAGTAAGATACGGCTTATTAATGAAAGAGAACAGCAGGAAAAAGAAATCATAAGTATAGAGACCAAAAAATACAAAGACTACTTTGGGAAGAAAATTTCAAAATTAGATTATGAAACGATATATCTGAATTTTATGGAGAGTCTTCTGCAGAAGGAGCTTTATCAGAATTTTATTCATAACCTTCCGGAGGAAGATGTGGTAAAACAGCTTCAAGCAGGTTTTATAAATAAAGAAATTGATTTATATGATCTCACCATGTTTGCTTATCTAAAAAGAAGGATAAAGGATACAAAGGATTTTGAATATGTAAGTCATATTATTGTTGATGAGGCACAGGATTTTGGTGTATCAGTATTCTATTGCATGAAACAGCTTTTCACCGGCTGTACTTATACCATAATGGGGGATATTACGCAGAATATCCACTTTGATACGGGTATGAATGATTGGGAAGCCCTGCGCAGCGATGTGTTCTCTTTAGACAAAGATAAATTCTATGTACTTGCCAAAAGTTACCGTAATACAGTAGAAATCTCAAACTATGCCAGCAGAGTGTTAAAGCACTGTACCTTTAAGACTTATGATATCGAGCCTATAATACGTCATGGTAAAGAGGTAAAAGTATGTAAAGTAAAGAACGAAGAAGAAATGCTGAAACAGACGGCACAGATTCTAAGAGGCAGCAGAGAGGCCGGGTATACCACACAGGCAGTGATCTGTAGAACAGAGGAGGAGACGAAGGAAGTTTATCATAAGCTTAAAGAGCTGATCGAGGTTGAACCTTTAAATGAAGATATGGAACAGATGAACTTTACCAATGGAATTATGGTTCTGCCCATTCATATGACCAAAGGGTTGGAATTTGACAGTGTTTTATTATGGAACCCTGATGTTAACAATTATGAAAAAAGTGATGCTGATGCCAAACTGCTATACGTAGCAATTACTCGGGCACTCCATGAACTCCATATAGTCTACCTGGGGGAACTGGCTGAACTTCTAAGATAATAAAAAGACAGGTGAGGCTGTTGCAAAAAGGAGTGAAAAGCTTAATGAAGCGATGCATCCTTAAGCCGATGTAGGGAGCTATGCCATACACATTTTCTGCAACAGTCTGCCTGTCTTTTTAGTTAGAGTTACACACACTTTCGTTCAGCATTTAATAGCTGGCTATAGGTCCGGTACATAGAAAACCAGGTAGCGGCATCCACAATACCGGTGGCAGGCAACAGAGCAAGTTCCTGAAAATTTTTCACTGCCCGTTCGGTTAGAGGACCAAATATTCCATCCTCTTCAAGGGTTGGTATGACGAGATAGGCTCTTGCTATCAAGTCCAGCATTTTCTGCAGAGCATTAATATTTCCACCGGTAGATCCGTTACTTAGTTCAGTGTCTTGCCAGGGATATATTACACTGGCAATTTCATTGGTATAACTGATATATAGATCATCTCCATAATAAAAATGCAGGATGAAGATCACATCGTAACCGGTATCTCCTAACAATTTAGAACCCCAGATAGATAACATTCTAGGGCAATCAGTAATAGTTCCTCTACAGCTCTGGGTTAATATGGGCTGTAATATCCCAGGCCTTGCCAGAAACAAATTAAACATATAATCTACTGCGACACTAATATTATCATAGATATTACGCCCATAAATCCATAACTGGTCATAAGCTGGCGAAGCGGTAATATTAAAAGTATATCCTTGCCGCTGGTACCAATTGGTATAATAACGGTTCATGGTAAAAGACAGGGTTACCAAAATGATAGCATTAATAGTCTCAGAGGTCCAATTTGGGTAACAGATACTGGACACAACATTTTTTATATAATCTCTGTATTCAACAAAATAATCCACTGCATTATAATCACTGGGGATACCATTGTGTACTACCAAAAATTCCGGTACTACTATGGGGGGAAGATTATTTGATTCAGACATTTCCTTTACTTCATCTTCATAAACCTTAAGGGGATAGGTGCCATAGAGATAATGGGGCTGTATAACGATTACCTTTGAACTTTCATCAGAATCCGTATTACGCGGCATAACGACTCTTTGCCTGGACGAAGATTCCGGAAATATTTGAACTCCATCAATAATAACTGTTTTGAGACCCTGCGCAGTTACTACAAGAAGGTATTCAGAATAAGGTCTTTCGCCAGGAGGTTCCATGCTGTAGTCAAGTGGAGGAGCTGGGAGATCTATTGGCTTTGTCAGACCGGAATAATCGGTGGTAAGAGTGTCTATTAAAATCTCGGGATCGTCGCGGTTATATATTTTAACAGTAGCTATATCAATAGGTCTGGAACCCGCTTCACAAATAACCTGCACTTGAAGCTTACCAAAGTACGGGCCTTTGTTTTTAGGAAGTAAAATTTTATCGGTATTATCCATTGCCTTCTCCCGCTATAAATGCATCCATAAAAAGAATATTATAAATTACTTTTATATATGCTGGAAAATACAAAAAAATGCAGGGTTTCAGCCTTTTGTAAGGGACTCTAGTGTGTCCCAGAAATCAAGGGCTTCCTGTGTATTAATACCGCAGATTTCATTGGTAGGCATTAAGCTTTCGCATACTTTCGGTCTGGTGTCTGAACCAAAGATTTTACATTTATTATCGCTTGTTAGCTGAATACAGCGTACACCTGCCGGTTTACCCTCAGGCATACCAGGTATGGGTGAAGATATGGAAGGAGCGATGCAGCACGCACCGCAGCCAATTCTGCAATTCATATTAACTCCCTTCTGTGTGTCTTGGCACGTATAAAGAACGTATAAAGATCAGGATGTGAATTATGGTTTATACATCACCTAACTCCCATCGACACGCCTTGGTACGTATAAAGATCAGGATGTGATTAAGTTATAAACATCACCTAACTCCCATCTACGCGCCTTGGTACGTATAAAGATCAGAATATGAATTAAGTTTTAAAAATCACCTAACTCCCATCTGTGCACTTTGTCACGCAGAAAAATCAGTATGTTTTATTAAAGAATAGTATGATTTAACTGTCGAAAGCCTTATTACCATTGGATTTCAGGTGCATTGCAGGAAACAGAAAGAACGAATGCGCCTATGAAAAGGTATTAGAAGTCCTTTTCTCTGGATGTTTTGTGCTATATTATAGAACAGATTGTTTGAGCGTAGCGAGTTATCTGTTCTATAATATTGCAAGCACAAAATATCCAGAGAATTAGGACTTCTTATATGAGATAAACCACCGTTTGCCTCAAATCATACTATAACATATGCCAATTCATGAAAAAAGTCTGATATGTATAAAAAGTAAATTAAGAATGACTTCAATCCATTGACAAGTCTCTATTACTACTGTAAGGTTGTAACAGAATTAATTATTTTCAAACAATATTCCGTGCTGTTAAGAAGGACGGACCTTTATATAGACGGATAAGTTCAACCGCATAAAAGCATTGTGAAGGCTTTTCGCTAAGTATTTGTATGCCGCAAAAGAGGCAGATGGAGGTCATTATGAAAGAAAAATTCAGACAGTTTATGGTTGGCAGATATGGAATGGATCAATTAGGCCAGTTCTTGTTATGGATAGGTGTAATTATAATGCTTTTGTCTACATTCCTTGCAAATGCCATTTTATCAGCCGTTTCCTTTATATTGCTGATACTTTGCTATATTAGGATGTTTTCTAAGGATACGGGTAGAAGGTATGGCGAGAATCAGAAGTATCTGGTGCACAAAGAGAGATTCCTTGGATTTTTTAAGAATTTTAAAAGCAGCAGGGAGAAGAATAAAAATTACCATATATATTCCTGCCCTACCTGTAAGCAGAAGATAAGAATACCAAAAGGCAAAGGGAAAATCTGCATTACCTGCCCAAAATGCCATGCAGAATTTATAAGAAAGAGCTAGTACTAGACCAATGACATTTATAATGAATCCGTTAAAGATAGAGACACTCCCTGGGAGTGATTTTCAAACAAGCATTATAGATAAAGAAAAATATTACGATTGAAGAAGTCTGAAATGAGCACAGAAGTTGCTCATTTCAGTTTTTGTATTATTCATAATTTATAAACAAAGGAGTCATCATGTTTGGTTATATAACCATAAATAAACCGGAACTTAAAATAAAGGATTTCGAGAGATATCATTCCTATTATTGCGGTCTCTGTCAGTCACTTAAAAAGAATCATGGTGTTATGGGGCAGGCTACCTTAACCTATGATATGACTTTTCTTGTAGTACTCCTAAGCGGGTTGTATGAACCGAAAGAAAAGACTGAAAGTCATCGTTGTATCGCTCATCCCACCAAAAAACACAATATGAGGATGAATGATATCTCCGAATATGCAGCTGATATGAATATATTACTGGCATATCATAATCTCATGGATGATTGGGTGGATGATAAAAACATCGGAAAGCTTTCCTTAGCCAAACTTATGGAAAAGAATTATAAGAAACTTAAAGTCAGATATCCAAGACAGACACAAGCTGTTGAGAAATACATGGAAGACTTAAAGGCTTGCGAAGAAAAGAAGGAAACAGATATTGATTTGGCAGCAGGACTTACCGGCAGAATGCTGGGTGAAATCTTTGTCTATCAGGAAGATGAATGGGCTCAGACCATCAGAAACCTTGGCTTCTATCTTGGAAAGTTCATCTATTTGTGCGATGCCTTTGAAGACATGGAGAAAGATAGAGAAAGCGGCAGTTATAACCCCTTTCTTCTGCAAACAGAAGAGGTACCTGCAAGAGAGGTCTTAAACCTTATGATGGCAGAATGTGCAAGAGAATTTGAAAGACTTCCGGTATTGATGAATGCAGATATACTTCGCAATATCCTCTATGCAGGAGTCTGGGTCAAATTTGAAAGGTCTCAGGCAGAAACGAAAAAGAATGCATAATCGGCAGATTTCCCTGTATTCTATAGTAATTGGCAGTATCTCAGGTGATCCTGAGATATGCAATGGAGGTAATTTATGATATATGATCCATATAAAATTCTAGGAGTAGCACCGGACGCAAATGCCGATGATATAAAGAAAGCGTATCGTTCCTTAAGCCGGAAATATCATCCTGATGCCAATATCAATAATCCCAATAAGGCGCAGGCAGAAGAACGATTTAAGGAAATACAGGTAGCCTATGACCGAGTTATGAAGGAACGGGAAAATGGTAACTATTCAGGCGGCGGTGCATATGGAGGAAATACCTATAGTCAAGGGGCTAACGGTACAGGCGGTTTTGGAACAGGCGGTTATGGAACAGGCGGTTATGGAACAGGTGGTTTTGGACAAGGAACCAGCGGACAGAACTACGGTCCTTTTGGCTCTGGAAATGCCAGCAGTTCCTATCAAAACCCGGAGGATATGAGAAGGCTTAGGGCAGCAGCTAATTATATCAATGCGGGAAATTATAGAGAAGCCATGACAGTACTGGATTCCATAGGGGAAAGAGGCGCCACGTGGTATTATTACACCGCAGTTGCCAATCAGGGACTTGGGAATAACATAGGAGCATTAAATGCTGCCAGACAGGCAGTTGTCCTGGATCCGGGTAACCCCTCTTATCGTATGCTGCTGCAGAGAATGGAAGGCGGCGGAATCTGGTATGAGAATATGGGAAGCGGATACGGAAGGGCAGCCCAGGGAGCCGGAAGTGTATGTACTACCTTATGTTGGATGACCTTGTTATGTAATTGTTGTTGCAGGCCATATTAGCGGATTAATATGGTTTCTTTTATGGTAAAGAATGAGGTATTGACTTTATTAAAAATATTTTATAGAATAGTTGTTAGACATCTAACTAATTAGGTAACTTCAATAAGAAATGGATATAGGTATGGATATGTGTAATAAGGGACGTCCGGAAGATTACGGATATCACATTCAAAAGCTCGGGAAAAATATTAAATATCTGGCAGATGAGAATCTGGTAAAACACGGCATTACCTTTGAACAAGTCAGGGTAATGCGTTTTCTTGACAGCTATAGTAGTGATAATGCTGCTAATCAGAAGGATGTTGAGATTATGTTCGAACTGAAACGCTCCAGTGTCACAAACATTCTTCAAAATATGGAGAAGAATGGATTGGTAACAAGAAGCGGAGATGCGTTAGATGGAAGAATTAAAAAGGTCTGGCTGACGGATAAAGGGAAAGACTTATACCGGCATCTTAGGAGTTATTTGGTTACGTTAGAAGAAGTTATCGTTCAGGGTATGACGGAAGACGAGAAAGAAATGTTTCGGCTTCTGCTTAAAAAGAGCATCCAGAATGTAGAGACTTTTATGAAATAGCAGGAAGGAGAATGTCAATGTATAAGAAAATACTTGGCTGTGTTGGTGAATATAAGAAATACACCATTTTAACACCGCTGGTCATGATCGGGGAAGTATTAATGGAAATTCTCATCCCTTTTGTTATGGCCAGTATGATTGATAAAGGTATTCTGGGGGATGGGGGTATTAGTTATATTGTGAAAATGGGAGCGCTTATGGTAGCAATGGCTCTTATTTCCCTGAACTTTGGAAGAATGGGAGCGAAATATGGTGCAAAAGCCGGTATGGGTTTTGCCAAGAATCTAAGAAAGACCATGTTTGATAAGGTACAGGATTTTTCCTTTGCAAATGTGGATAAGTATTCTACCTCATCGCTGATTACAAGACTTACAACAGATGTAACAAATACACAAAATGCGTTTATGATGATAATCCGTATGGCAGCCAGAGCACCGGTAATGCTTATTGGAGCTACTATAATGGCAGTTATTATCAATAGAAGCCTGTCAGTTGTATTCCTGGTAGCTGTTCCTCTTCTTGGAATTGCACTGGGATTTATTTTGGTGAAGGCACATCCCAGATTTGTAGCTATGCTTGGTTTATATGACAGAATGAACGGAGATGTCCAGGAGAATCTGACTGGTATCCGTGTAGTCAAAGCATTTGTAAGGGAACCACAAGAGATTAAGAAATTTGAAGCTTCTGCCGATGCTGTCAGGAAAGCACAGGTGTTGGCCGAGAAACTGATTATTTTAAATAGTCCAATTATGCAGTTTAGTATGTATGGCTGTATTATAGCCATTTTATGGTTTGGTGGAAATATGGTAATTGACGGTCAGTTTGAGCTTGGTCAGTTATCCAGTTTTATCAGTTATATCTCACAGATATTGACTTCTCTTATGTTAATTTCCATGATATTTATTATGGTCGTAATCTCAAGAGCTTCCATGACACGTATACATGAAGTTCTGGCAGAAGAGATTGACCTGACAGATACAGGTGCCGATAAAGAGCTGAAGGTTGCTGACGGTTCTATAGAGTTTAGAAATGTATCCTTTAGTTATTCTAAGGATAAAGAGAACACCACACTTACAGGCGCTAACTTTACTATTAAACCCGGTGAGACCATTGGTATCATAGGAGGCACCGGTTCTTCAAAGACAACCTTGGTACAGCTTATTCCAAGACTTTACGATGTGCTTTCAGGGGAAATATTTGTTGGCGGAAATAATGTAAAAGATTATACTTTGGAGCATCTTCGCAGTGAAGTAGCTATGGTATTGCAAAAAAATGTGCTATTTTCAGGAACTATCATTGACAATTTAAGATGGGGTAACAAAGAAGCTACCAAAGAAGAAGTGATCGAGGCCTGTAAGTCAGCACAAGCCCATGATTTTATTTCTTCCTTTCCTGAGGGGTATGATACCTGGCTGGGTCAGGGTGGTGTCAATGTATCAGGCGGTCAGAAACAGAGATTATGTATTGCAAGGGCATTGCTTAAGAGTCCTAAGATAATTATCCTTGACGACTCTACAAGTGCAGTTGATACGGCAACGGATAAGAAAATACGAGATGCCTTAAATAGCAAGCTTAAGAGTACCACAACCATCATTATTGCACAGAGAATCTCTTCTGTCAGTGAAGCAGACAGAGTGCTGGTACTTGATGACGGTGAAGTGAATGCTTTTGATGCTCCGGCAGCATTAATGGAAACCAATGCGATCTATAAAGAAGTATATGAATCCCAGCAGAAAGGAGCATAAAGATGGAAAAACAAAAAGAACAACAGAATGGATTTCTGACGGAAGGCTCTATGGGAGCAGATTCTATGGGAACAGACTCTAACGGGACAGACTCTATGAAGCTAGAGGGTAAAAAGAATAAAAAGAAGATGGTAAAACCCGGCAGCAGACCTAAAAATGCAGGTAAAACCTTAAAGAGAATATTTATGTATATGTCTGCCTATCGTTTTCGTTTAGTATTGGTGCTAATAGGTATAGCCATCAGTTCCCTGGCACAGATAGCAGGAACTGCTTATTTGAAGAAAGTGGTGGATGAATATCTGGCACCGCTGCTAAAGGAATATGACAGCTCATTATTTCAGGGTTTTATTAAGACATTGTTTATCATGGCAGGTATTTATCTTGTCGGTATCTTATCAACTTATATCTACAGCAGAGTAATGCTCAGTATTTCAACCGGTACTCTATACCGTATTCGTACAGAGCTTTTTAGAAAGATGGAAGCTCTGCCGGTAAAATATTTTGATACACATCCTCATGGTGATGTAATGAGCCGTTACACCAATGATACAGATACAATCAGAGAGCTTTTCAGCAATACCGTTGCTAACTTTATTGCCTCTGCAATCAGTGTGACAGGTGTATTTATCATGATGCTCTACTTAAGCTGGCAATTGACCATTCTGGTTATCCTTATGGTTATCCTTATGATATTCATCATTAAGACCATCGGTAAACGAAGTGGTTTTCGCTTTAAGGAACAGCAGAAATATTTAGGTGAGGTAAACGGCTATATTGAAGAGATGTTTGAAGGACAGAGAGTTGTTAAGGTATTCTGCCATGAAGAAGAGTCCAAAGAACAGTTTAAGGAAATGAATGAAAAGCTTTGTGAAGCTGCAACCAGCGCTAATGCTTCTGCCAGTGTTCTGATGCCTATTATGGGTAACCTTTCTCATGTTCTGTATGCAATAACAGCAATATTTGGAGGTATTCTCTCTCTTGGCGGACATTTGACCATTGGTGCGGTAGTTGCCTTTCTTCAGTATACCAGGAACTTCTCCATGCCCATAACACAGATGTCCCAGCAGTTTAACTCGATCCTGTCAGCATTAGCAGGTGCGGAGAGAATCTTTGATATGATCGATGAAGAGCCGGAAGTGGATGACGGTTATGTTACTCTTATCTATGCGAAAGAAAACAGAGACGGAACTCTCTCTGAGACCAACCAAAAGACTGGAATCTGGGCTTGGAAGCATCCTCATCAAGACGGTACCATTACTTATACCAAGGTAAAAGGTGAAGTGGAATTTGATAATGTAACCTTTGGTTATGTACCGGAGAAGACAGTATTAAATGGTGTGTCCCTCTATGCTAAGGTAGGACAGAAGATTGCCTTTGTAGGTTCTACCGGTGCCGGTAAGACCACTATTACGAACCTGATTAACCGCTTCTATGATGTACCGGATGGCAAGATTCGCTATGATGGCATCAATATAAACAAGATCAAAAAAGATGATTTAAGACGTTCCCTTGCTATGGTATTACAGGATTCCCATCTGTTTACCGGTACGGTTCTTGAAAATATCCGTTACGGAAGACCTGATGCAACGGATGAGGAAGTGAAGGCTGCAGCTAAATTGGCCAATGCCCATTCCTTTATCAAGCATCTGCCAAAAGGTTATGATACGCTCTTAACAGCTGATGGTTCCAACCTGTCACAGGGACAGAGACAGCTGCTTACCATAGCAAGAGCTGCGGTGGCAGATCCTCCGGTACTGATACTGGATGAAGCTACTTCCTCTATCGATACCCGTACAGAAGCCCTTATTGAAAAAGGTATGGATGGACTTATGAAGGGAAGAACTGTATTTGTTATTGCCCATAGATTGTCTACTGTACGTAATTCCCATGCTATTATGGTTTTGGAAAATGGCCGGATTATTGAAAGAGGAAACCATGAGAGTCTGATTAGCCAAAAGGGTAAATATTATCAGCTTTATACTGGTATGTTTGAATTGTCGTAGGAAAAAGCAGGGAATTACCAAACTTATTATATTAGTTTGGTAATTCTCATTCCTATATATACGAGTAATAATTAAGTTAATAACTGCCATAGCATCTTTCTCATCTGTTATACAAAATATTTTTCTCATCTGTTATATATAGTTGACAATAAGTATAGTTTTTAGGTATTATTTAGAAAAATAGATTTTTATCCGGTTGGCAGCTCCTTGTGGCTGTTTCAAGTTTCGGCTTCAGGGTGGTAGCTTCCTTTTTGGGAGCTTTTTTTAGTTTCAGTGTTGTTTTATTATGGAAAAGGAGGTAAGTGAGATGCCTGTTGGTGAAAGTTTTCTATATGCTTTATTTTGTATGTTGGTTGTTTTAACTGTTTTAGCCATACTATGGGGAATAATTAAGCTTTTCTCAGCTATTATCCGTTTGGTTGAAATGCAGCATAGAAAGTAAATATATTAAGATTGGTGTGTGTAAATTAGAAAGCAAGTTCCATTTTTGATTGGGGCGTACCAAGGTGAGAATGTTGGTTATGTGAAAAAAATATTTTACACTTGTTGTTTGGGGAGTATTGCGGGTTAGCCTGTGTTATGCCTGGGAATTGGTTTAAACATCAGGTCGTTTTGCGAATTAGCTTAAGGAATATACAAGTGCAGTTGTATATTCAGGAAAGGGGTTAGTATGTTAATAGATGCATTATTAAAATTATGGAATCAATCTGGCTTTACACATCTGACGTGGCAAGGGTGCGTTATGTTAGTTATTGCGTGTGTTTTAATCTATTTAGCCATTGCAAAGAAGTTTGAACCTCTGTTACTGTTGCCTATTGCTTTTGGAATACTCCTTGCAAATCTGCCGCTAACTGGTTTAATGAATGAGCCTATAAGTAATTCTGAGCCGGGTGGGTTATTATATTATTTATACTTAGGAGTAAAACTGGGAATCTATCCCTCCTTGATTTTTCTTGGCATTGGAGCAATGACAGATTTTGGTCCGCTTATCGCAAGACCTAGCAGTTTAATGATTGGTGCTGGCGCGCAATTTGGAATTGCGATAGCTTTTATATTGGCAATAGCACTTAAATTTCTTCCCGGAGAAGCTGCTTCCATAGCTATTATAGGAGGGGCTGACGGACCTACGGCTATTTATCTTACAACCAGACTGGCACCGGATTTATTGGCACCTATTTCAGTGGCAGCATATTCTTATATGGCACTGATACCCATGATTCAGCCTCCTTTAATGAGAATGCTGACCACAAAAAAAGAACGGGAAATAGTTATGGAGCAGGCACGTAAGGTCTCAAAACTTGAAAAAATATGTTTTCCTGTTATTGTTGCTATACTATGTATTTTACTACTTCCTTCTGTGGCTCCACTTATTGGTATGCTGATGCTTGGGAATCTTCTGAAAGAATCGGGGGTAGCAGAGCGTCTGTCAGAAACCGTACAAAACGCGTTAATTAATATTGTTACGATTTTTCTTGGAGTGACAGTCGGAGCAACTGCACAAGGTGAGAAATTCTTACAGCCGGAAACAGTTAAGATCATATTGCTTGGGCTTATAGCCTTTATGTTCAGTACAATCGGGGGTCTCTTGATAGCTAAAATAATGAGTATTATTTCAGGAGGCAGGATTAATCCTTTGATTGGTTCAGCTGGTGTGTCAGCTGTTCCTATGGCTGCCCGGGTATCTCAGATAGAAGGACAGAAAAGCAATCCCAGAAATTATTTGTTAATGCATGCCATGGGACCGAATGTGGCAGGTGTTATTGGTTCGGCAGTGGCTGCCGGTATATTGTTGTCCTTATTTGGATGATGAGAAAATCAATCTTTGAAAAGAATGGTAATTTCCATAAAATGGGATGTACTTTTATCAAGATCAATTGACTTACAGGATGGAATTTATAAAGGAAAAGTAATCAACAGGAGTTAAGAGTGGAGAAAAGCACTTTCACTCCCTTTATTTATACGTGTGCTAAAGCACGCAGATGGGATTAAAGTATGAGAATAGAAAAGGCTGTATTGGCAGATTTAGATCATATTGTTACTGTGCTTGATGAAGCCACTTTAAAACTTTTGCAGAATGAAATTCCTCAGTGGAATTATCCCTGGTACAGGGAAGATATAGAAAAGGATCTTAAATCTCAGTATGTTGTAAGAGAAGAGGGAAGTATCATAGCAGTATTCTCAATCAAACCTCTTGATAACTATTTTGATAAAGGGATTCAAAGCAAAGAGGACTGTTATCTGCATCGGATTGCAGTCTTACCGGAATATCAAGGGAAAGGTATTGGAGAGAAAATTCTGCGTTTTGTACAGAAGTTTAGTATAAAGCGGGAGAAAAATATTTACCTGGACTGCTATCAGGGGAATAAGAAGTTAAGACAATTTTACGAAAAAGCAGGTTTCTATTATCAGGGAGATTATCCGGAAGAGGATTATATGGTCAGTGTCTTTCGTTTTCTTTGGCAGAAGGATACACCTGCTAAGAATCGATTTCGTAATGCCAGAAAAAGAAGGCAGAAGGAACTGACAGCTGCTAAATGGTCTTTACTATCCATCTTATGTGTTATGCTGATTATTAGTGGTTTTGTGTTGTGGGATAATATTTTTAATCAGAAGATTCCTTTAAATCCAGCTATTGTTATTGGAGATACTGTTTATTGGCAGGAGGAGGGGAGCGTTCTTACCGAACTGCCCTATGGTGCCACGGAAGCAGGTGAAATTGATAAAGTTTTAAAATACTATATCTGGCCTTCAAAAGAAATGGAGGCGGTAGGGATCTCTAAAAAGTTAAAAGGTGAGAAGGTTTATCTTGATTCTATGCTTACAACTGCCTATATAAAGGATGAGAGTCAGAATTATCTTACCTTTAGACAGGAATTTGCAATAGCCAACAACAATTACAGCAATGGTTTTTATGCTATGCTCTTAAAAGCCTGCGGTGAAAAAGATGTTGTACCCCTTAAGGAAATACCCGACGATTATTCCATGGAACAGGCAATAGAGGATAAGATGCCATATTACAAGGAAAAGAACAGTGGGACCACCAGTGATGGAGTAGCCTATAGTGAGATCACCAGTGAAGGTGTCGAGTATATGGAAGCATTTATGCAGAAAGCAAAAGATAAAAAAAATACGTTCATAAGAATTGGTTATTTTGATAAAAATAATAATTCTATTGTTGATCGGTTTGTAGATTTATTTTATTATAAAGGTGGTTATTATATATTTTCTGGTATAGACCCGGATAAAGTTAATGCCAGGTTTTCTTACTTTATGGCAGGCAATTATTACTATAATAATGAGAGCAATGTATTTTTGCTAAGTCGGAATGAAGAGGGTACGACTCCAACTTTAGGTGGTGTATCAGGGTTGTCAAGTATACCTATATTTATAGATTATAATTCAACAACAGAATAGATTGTATGAAAGCAACAAAACTTAAATGGATATTGTAGAAAGGACAACGCATATGGATAAAAATAATGGAAACTCAAAAGAATATAAAAAATCTGACAAAGGTTTCTTAAAAGATAACCTAACTTCCCTTCAATACAAGGTGGCAATGGAGAATGGTACAGAACCACCTTTTCAGAATGAATACTGGAATAATTTTCGTGAAGGTATTTATGTAGATATTACAACCGGAGAACCTCTTTTTACCTCCAAGGACAAATTTGAATCCGGCTGCGGCTGGCCTAGTTTTACGAAACCCATTGATTCTGAGGTACTGTCAGAAAAAACAGATACTACCCATGGAATGCGCAGGACAGAAGTACGAAGTCGATTAGGTGACGCACATATGGGTCATGTATTTACTGATGGACCAAAAGATAAGGGTGGATTGCGTTATTGCATAAACAGTGCGGCGGTTCGCTTTGTTCCGGTTGAAGAAATGGAGAAAGAAGGGTACGGGCATTTGCTTCCCTTATAAAATAGAAAAAATCTGCAACTTATATCAAGAAAAAATCTGACCGATATAATATAATAGACTAAAGGAGTGAGTGTATGTCAGCAAAAGTAATTGAAACTATGGTAAACTGGATAGATGAAAATATAACAAATGATCCCACTCTGGAAAGAATGGCAGAATTTATTGGTTACTCCCACTATTACTGTTCCTCACAGTTTCATGAAGCGGTGGGAATGACCTTTAAGCAGTATGTATCGGAAAGAAGATTAACCCACGCTATTACCGATATCACCCAGTCCAGAGAGAAGCTTTTGGATATTGCAGTGAAATACGGCTATTCTTCCCAGGCAGCCTTTACCAGGGCTTTTGTCAGCAATTTCGGATATACACCGAATCAATGCAGGAAAGATGCTGATAGGATGGATAGTTTACGAGTATCCAATCACAGATTGTATATGCAGGAAAGCGGAATCACATCCTGATTTGTAACAGTACCACATCTGTAGCAGCTGCGGTATACAAAGGAGCTAACGTGGAAATGAAAAACAATTTCCGCTTTAATTGGAGTGCGCCAAGACACGAATGGTGGTTAGTGTGGAAATGAAAAACAATTTCTGCTTTAATTGGAGTGCGCCAAGACACGAATGGTGGTTAGTGTGGAAATGAAATACAATTTCCGCTTTAATTGGAGTGCGCCAAGACACGAATGGTGGTTAGTGTGGAAATGAAAAACAATTTCTGCTTTAATTGGAGTGCGCTAAGGAACGAATGGTGGTTAGTGTGGAAATTAGAAAATAATTTCCACTTTAATTGGAGTGTGCCAAGGCATAAATGTGGATAGTTTAAAACAATAAAACGACGTTTTTTAACATTCGGATTTTTATGCGCCAAGGTACACAGATAGGAGTTAGTATGGAGAAAAAAATAGGTAAAAATGATCCCTGCTGGTGCGGCAGTGGAAATAAATACAAATTCTGTCATGCAACCTTTGATGATAAGATTAGAGCAGATAGCGGGAATTAAAGAAAGCTGCAAGGTCAATATTGCTGTACTTGATTATGTTGGCGAGAATCTAAAGAGTGGGATTTCCACAGAGGAAATAAACAAAATGGTGCATGAGAAGACTCTCCAACTGGGAGGAATTCCAGCGCCTTTAAATTACAATGGTTTTCCTAAAAGTGTATGTACTTCTATTAACAGTCAGGTATGCCACGGTATCCCTTCAGAAGAAGATATTTTAGTAGAAGGAGATATTATTAACGTTGATGTATCCACCATTTATAATGGTTACTTCTCAGATTCCTCCAGAATGTATATGATTGGTGAGGTCAGTGAGGAGAAACAGAAGCTGGTGCAGGTTGCGAAGGAATGCCTGGAAAAAGGTCTGGAACAAGTAAAACCCTGGGGATTTTTAGGGGACATGGGCCAAGCGGTTAATGATCATGCTAAGAAAAACGGGTATACAATCGTAAGGGAAATTGGCGGTCATGGTGTGGGAGTTGAATTTCATGAAGAACCCTGGGTAAGCTATGTCAGCAGAAAAGGCAAGGAAATGCTTTTAGTTCCTGGAATGATCTTTACCATAGAACCAATGGTGAATATGGGTACAAATGAGATCTTTATTGATGAATCAGACGACTGGACTGTTTATACGGCTGACGGTGCACCATCAGCGCAGTGGGAGATTATGGTTCTGGTAACAGAGGAAGGTTATGAAGTGCTTTGTTATTAGGAGCGAATGGTTAAGAGATAGTTTTTTTACATGGGGACGGCAAATTACACAAAACAGAAAGAACTCATGCTTCGATTTCAAGGTATAAGAAGTCCTAATTCTCTGGATATTTTGTGCTTGGCATAATCTAAAACCGATAACTCGCTACGCTCAAACAATCGGTTTTAGGTTATAGCACAAAATATCCAGAGAAAAGGACTTCTAATACCTTTCCATAGGCGCATTCGTTCTTTTTGTTTTATGCAATTTGCCTGAAATTGTATGGAATGCTTTAACACTTGAATCTTATTAGAAAACAGTTTAAACAGGTGCTTAGTGTAAGTAACATATTAGAGGTAGAAAGAAGCTCTTCCTGACATTTAATGAATTTTCTGTCGGGGAGAGCTTTTGTATTGCAAGGATTTTAGTTTATGTTTTTTTGGTTCCGGGGGTAAAATGCCGGGAAAAAAGATTGGAATACCTGAAAGAAAATGGCAGGAGTTTTAATTTTCCTATAAGTTTCATATTATGAATGAGATGCCTGCTCCATATATTCTATCATAGCTTCAGCTACAACTTTGGATACACGTACTGCCTCGACTACAGTCTTAGCGCCGGTAACAACATCACCGGAAGCAAATACGCCTTCTCGGGTAGTATGACCAAATTCATCAGTGACCAGGAGACCCCTTTTATTAACATCAATACCCTTGGAGTTATTAACAATGTTTCGTCTTGGACTCTGGCCAACTGCAAGTATGACAGAATCACAGGGAAAGAACCCTTCGTTTTCCTCCAGTATCTTAACCGTTTCTTTTCCCTTTTCATCCTTATCGATTACTTCTGTTTCATGATATTTTACGCCGGAATCTGTAATCTCAAAAGGTGCTCTGTAGAAGCTGAACTTAACACCGTCAAGCTTTGCATATTCAATCTCAACGGGCTCAGCTTCTATACTTGATTCTCCTTTTCGATAGAGAATCGTAACTTCTCTGGAGCCGTTTCTTAATGCAGTTCTGGCAACATCCATTGCAACGTTACCTGCACCGATGATGCAGACTCTCTTACCGAGGGAATAAGCTTCGGGACTCTTCAGATAATCTATGGCAAAATGCACATGTCCCAGTGTTTCTCCTTTTATTCTTAAGGTATTAGGGTTCCATACACCCGTACCGATAAATACAGCACTATAACCGTCACGAAACAGATCTTCTACAGTAATAATAGGACCGATCAAAGTATTGGGACGAATTTTAATTCCCATCTCAATCAATTTATCTTTAAGCTTATCCAATACGGCTTTCGGCAGGCGGAATTCCGGAATACCGTAACGCAGCACGCCGCCGATCTTATCGTGAGCTTCAAAAATCGTTATATCGTAACCTTTGGAGGCAAGGATAATTGCAATGGTGATTCCGGCAGGGCCGGAGCCTACTATAGCTGCCTTTTTACCGGATTTTGGTACCTTAGGGCTTTCAACATAATTTAGATAATAATCAGAAATATAGTTTTCAACCATACCGAATTTGATGGGGTCGCCTTTTCTGTTTAGTATACAATGTCCTTCACATTGTTTCTCATGTGGGCAGACAAGTGAACATACAACGGAAAGTGGATTATTGAGAAACAGCTTTTCCCCCGCCTCTACGATGTTACCGTCAAGCAGCATATGAATCACTTCATTTACCGGGGTATGAACGGGACATCCTTCTTTACATAAGGGGCGCTTGCATTGCAGGCATCTTTTTGCTTCGGAAATTGTTATATCAGACATTAGGTCCTCCTCTTAAATTTTAAACAATTCAATTACATGTAATAAATTTGAAACTATAGTAATTCTATCACAAATGTAGAAAAATAACCAGTAAACCTTTACGAAAAACAGCGAAAAATTAAAGGACTTGACTTGAAGACGTATATTATATTATTATTACAGTGCGAAAGCGAAAGTGGAGATATGTAAGCGGAATTAAGTTTTTTTACCTTTTGCAATCATAAAAAAACCAAATGTACCAACTATTTACACGTGTAAAAGAGTAACTGGAATTCTGCTTATGAGTGACTTATGTATGAATATAGTCATAAAAATGTTACATAATAAGGGGTCAGGTAATGAGTGAGAAGGCAATAACTGTATATGACATAGCCAGAGAAGCGGGTGTATCTCCGGCTACGGTATCAAGGGTGTTGACAAATAATGCTAGGGTTAGCGAAGAGAAAAGAATAAGAATTGAGGAAATCATTAAAAAATATGATTTCGAACCAAATGGCTTAGCCAGAAGTCTGAGTAAACAGGAAACCAAAACGATTGGGATGATGGTTCCTGATATCCGCAATCCGTATTTTTCTAATATTTTTATAGAGTGCGAGATGGTTGCCAGTCAGTATGGCTATAATATGATTTTATGCAATACTATGAACGATCTTTCATCCGAATTGAGCCATCTTAAGAATCTGTGTGAGAAGCATGTAGATGCGATTATTCAGGTTGGGGGTAATGCCGATGAAATCAGACCGGATGAAGAGTATGTGAAGTTAATTAATAAAACAGCGAAAAAGATGCCTGTGGTAGTTGGCGGTGAATTTCCCGGAGCGGAATGTTATAAGGTCTACACGGAAAAAGAACATGGAATGAAAGAACTGATTGATTATCTGTTAAGCTGCGGGCATAAGAAAGTTAATCTGATAGGAGGACGTAATACGGTAATACCTACCGTAAGAAAGCGTGAGTCCTTAAAGAACTGTCTGGAACTTCATAATCTGGAGCTTGTGGATGAACTTATTATTGACTGTAAATATGATATAGACGGCGGCTATGCGGCTATGAAACAGCTTCTTAACAGTAATCATCTGCCGGAAGTTATAATAGCAGTGAATGATCAGGTAGCGATGGGTATTCTAAAAGCCTGCCAGGAAATGAAAATCAAAATTCCTAAGGATATTTCCCTGGTTGCTTATGATGATACCTCCTTTTCAGAAATAGCAACACCTCAGTTGACTTCCGTTAACTACAATTTGAAAATGCATTCTGAGAAAATGATGAAAACTATCATAGATATAATTAGCGGTTGTGAGACTGAAAAGATAAAGTCGGTTGATACCTATCTGACAATCCGTGATTCCTGCAAAAATGTATTGGCCTGATCAAATACCAGGTGAAATAAATGCTGAAAATGAGATAAGACCATACTCTTAATAGACAGAGTATGGTCTTTTTGGCGTAAAAATACTGAATTAATGGTTATTTTGCTGGTAGGAATATAACGTTATTTTACTAACAATGTAGGAAATGTGAAGGAAATATCAGCATTTACAAAGCATTCTGAAATAAAATGTTAAAAATCACAAATATATCTCTTGACAAGAAAAAAGCTTATTGTTATAATCGTGATATGAAAGCGATTTCAATAACTGCCGTTACAACAGAATGCACAATAGAAAGCACGAAAGAGGTAAACATGTTATTTGAAGATAAATCGCATTTTTTTAATAATCACTATGAAAGCGGTTTCTTAAAAGGCATTAATAGGGCAGAATTGCTGATAATAATATAAACAGCAAAATCGCCTGTAAAGCTATTATGAAAAGTATACAAGCTTACAAGTTATGATATTATAGGTTATTAAGTACAAACTTAAAAATATTAAATTTAGAAGCTAACAGAGAATATTTTTCATTTATGAATTTTAATGTCTGATTTTACAGATATTAAGGAGAGAGGCTGGAATGAAAGTTGGATAAGGAGAAGAAGCATGAAAAGAAAACAAAGAGCAGAAGCAACTAGTGTATCGACAGTGGGTAAGACATCATTTATTAAAAATTTTTGGAAATACAGGGTACTTTGCTTAATGTGTCTTCCTGCCATTTTATTTTTCTTAGTATTTTCCTACATACCTATGCCAGGTGCGTACATTGCCTTTACCAACTTCAATTATGCCAAAGGAATCTTCGGTAGTGATTTTGTTGGTTTCGACAACTTCAAGTTCCTGTTTACTTCCGGCAAGATTACAATGCTGACCAGGAACACGCTCCTTTACAATCTGGCATTTATACTGATAGGAAATACTCTTCAGATTTTTGTGGCTATCCTCTTAAATGAGATAAGAAACAAACACTTTAAAAAGGTTACTCAGACATTTATGTTCCTGCCTTACTTTATTTCGGCAGTACTTGTAGGTCTTTTAGTTTATAACTTATTAAATTATGATTTCGGATTCATCAACAGTATTATCAGACAGTTCGGCGGAGACCCCATTAAAGTTTACTCCAACAAGACAGTTTGGCCCTTTATCATTGTACTTGTTCATTTATGGCAGCAGACCGGTTACGGTTCTATCGTATACTTTGCAGCAATCATGGGTATTGATGCGGAAACAGTAGAAGCAGCTAGGGTTGACGGAGCAAATGCCTTCCAGAAGATCAGATACATTATTCTTCCGGGATTAAAGCCCACCATTATCATTTTATTACTGTTCTCCATGGGTAGCATTTTAAAAGGTAACTTTGGATTGTTCTATAATATCATCGGACCTTCCAACTCCATGTTGTTCCCTACAACAGACATTATTGAAACCTATGTATTCCGTACCATGATGAATAACTTTAACTTTACTCAGGCAAGTGCGGTAGGTCTTTATCAGTCAGTTTTTGGTTTTGCACTAGTACTTTTCTGTAACTGGATTGTAAAGAAGATTGACAGTGATTACTCATTATTCTAAATTTCGTTATTGCTAAAAGTAATATATGCAGAAAAGAGGTCAAAATGCAAGAGAATAGTAAAATTAAATTGGGTTCATCAGATCTTATCATAAAAACTGTTGCTTATATATTTATCGGGTTGTTTTCCTTAGCCTGCCTGTTACCCTTCATATTGATGATATCCACCTCCTTTAGTACAGAGGGACTTATTAGAAAAACAGGTTTTGCAATTATACCGAAGGGTTTCACCACTTATGCATATGAACTGGTATTAAGAAACTCCAAGCAGTTATTCGGTTCTTATGTAGTAACAATATTAATGACAGTAGGCGGTACCTTCCTTGGCTTATTCATTATTTCAATGACAGGATATGCATTACAGAGAAAGGATTTCCCTTTCCGTAATCAGATTTCATTCTATATCTATTTTACAACTTTATTTTCAGGCGGTTTAGTTCCATTTTACCTGCTGATATCCAAATATCTTGGATTAAAAGATAATTACCTGGCAGTATTTTTACCGCTGTTAATGTCACCCTGGCTGATTATTCTTATGAAGAATTTTATCAAAGCCATACCCTTTGAGATTACTGAATCCGGTAAGATTGACGGTGCCGGTGATATCACCATCTTTATCAAACTGATTCTGCCAATGCTAAAACCGGCTCTTGCTACCATCGGTTTGTTCCTGGCACTCGGTTACTGGAATGAATGGTATAACTCCATGTTATTCCTTTCCGCTAAGGTA
>JAQSXJ010000173.1 GCA_029256725.1 Anaerocolumna sp.
AACTGTTATAAACGGCAGAAATGAAATAACATTACATACAATCTTCCGCCAGAGCCAGAAGGTATATGATGTGCTTTACGGAGAAAATGTGTATGAAACGGAAAAGAATAAAATAACCTATGATGTTGAATTAGAAAGTATCTACCTCTTAGGTGATTTTGGGGTAATTTCAAAAACTCCTTTCAGAGATATTGATAGGGAAGCCATGTTTAATGACGGACCTTTTCTGATAGTTGATAAGCCGGAGGTTTTTACAGGAAATGAATTTACAAAGCAGGGACTTCTATTCTTTGCAGAGGATATGGTAATCAGTCAGAATATCGAAATCAATAATAGGAATAAAAAGTATCTGCTGGATTTCGGAAAACAGAATGCACCGCTGATTAAAATCTTTGTAAACGGCTGTCAGGTCAAGGATTCATTATGGGCTCCTTATACCGCTGATATCAGTGGCTATGTAAAGGAGGGCACAAACGAAATCAAACTATGGATTTATGCCTCAAACCGTAACCTTCTCGGACCGCATCATCACATTGATGGGGAATGCTATAATGTTGGACCAGACAGTTTCACCGGCAAATGGAGCTGGGTGGAGCGTAAGTCAGAAGCAGATGCTACAGACATTGCGGACAGAACGAAAAACTACTGGACAGATACTTATAGTTTTGTAAAACTTGGATTAAAGGAATAGCTTTTGATTATTCACGATAGGCGGTATTGCCTCCGGTGATGTCAAGGATTATAACTCAAAAGGTGGATTAGAGTGTCAAAAGGTCAATTTGTCACAAGGGGCTACGAAATGCATAAAGCAGTAAGAACCCATGTTTTGTGTAATTCGCCTGAAATCATATGGAAGCAAGGCTTTTGGCACTTGGAGCAAAGTTAATTTAATATTATATAAGAGAGGAAATTGTATGAATAAGGTAATCATATCCCTTGCCCCTGTTAATGCAGCAGCAGGCCCCTTTTTCGTAAAGGAAACAGCAGCAGATATTGTAAAGAGCATAGATGCAGGGGCTTCCATGTGCCACCTTCACAGCAGAGACAAGGAGGGTAAGCTTACACCGGATATATCTGTTATGTGTGAGATATTTGATGAAGTGCTCAGACAGAGAGATGTTGTGGTACAGACCTCAACTGGCGGAGTTTCTGATATGAACATTAAGGAAAGATGCAATCCTTTAGATTATCCTGAAGCTGAAACCGCTTCTCTAAACGGAGGCTCTACCAATCTGGGAGAAGCTGTTTATAGAAATTCTCTGGAGGATATCAGATATTGCTCAAAGATCTGCTATGATAAAAAAATATTACCGGAGATAGAAGTTTTTGATATTGGAATGATTGAAAATATCAATAAGCTAAGAGAAGAGCAGCCTTTTCTTGAACCGGTCTTTTTTAATCTGGTATTTGGTCACAGGGGTGGAATGCAGCCTGCAATAGATGCTCTGTACGCTTTTAAGTCATTTGTTCCTAAGGACTGCTTATGGGGTGTTACCCATTATGGCAGGGATAACTGGAGCTTTCTGGCGGGTGCAATTGCTATGGGAGCAGCTGAAGTTCGTATCGGTTTTGAAGACAGTGCTTATCTGGCACCAAGTAAAAGTGCAGAAAAAAACTATGAATTGGTGGAAAGACTGGGAGAACTGGTACATGCTATGGGGCTTAAGGTAGCAACTGTAGCAGAGGCTAGAGAAATTTTAAAACTTTCAAAATAAAAAACTATAATTTCTTCTTGACATTTATAGTTATTAGTGTTATATAATATATATAACAACAATAACAAATATAATAATCAAGGAGGTATAGTCTATGTTTCTGGCAAACAGAGTGAATAGTTTATTTGATGAAATTTTTAAGGATTCTTTCTTTGAATCACCTGCATGGTTTAATCAATCTCAGATGATGAAAACAGATGTGCAGGAAAAGGAAGGTAATTACCTCATAGACATGGAATTACCCGGATTTTCCAAAGAAGACCTGCAGGCTGAGTTAAGTGATGGTTATTTAATCATTACCGCTAACAGGAATGAGAATAAAGAGGAAAAGGATAAGGATGGAAATTATATCAGAAGAGAGCGTTTTACAGGAAGTAGCAAGAGAAGTTTCTATGTTGGTGATAAGGTGAAACTGGAAGATATCAAGGCTTTTTTCAAAGATGGTATACTTCGCCTTACGGTTCCGAAAATATACGAAGGTATTGAAGAAAAGAAGGGCTATATTACAATCGATTCCGAAATTTGACGTCTGGTTAGTGTGCATAATAGAGAAGCTTGGTTTTGTAAAAACTGTCTACAATTTCATTCATAAAAAATAGAATAAATTAAAAATCTAGTACGGCCTTGCATAAATTCATTAACTCTGCAAGGCTGTACTAGATTTTTTTGTAAAAATATAAAATTTCACGTTTCAAAGTATAAGTATTTGGTGTAAAATGATTAAAATTTATTAAAAATATGGAATGAGGTATTGTAATGCTGACAGAAAAACGGTTTGAAGAAATATTAAGGCTGGTGGATGAGAAGGGAATGGTAACCTTACAGGAGCTAA
>JAQSXJ010000093.1 GCA_029256725.1 Anaerocolumna sp.
TTTTTGTATTATATATTGACCTGGAGTTAGGTTAAGGTTGTATGATAAATTTATCATACTTTATTATGTGTGATTTTTCAAGAAAATTAGAAATTAATTAAGGAGGACTTATATTCTTATAGCAAAAGCAGTGTAGGAAGATAAAGTAATATGGTAATAAAATTACTTTTAAAATTATGGTTATGAAAAACCAGGAAAATTACGAAATATAAGGAGAAGCATTATGTTTATAGAGAAAATCAATTCACCAGAAGATGTGAAACAGTTGTCAATCAAAGAGTTAAATCAATTGAGCATAGAAACCCGAGAGGTTTTACTAAAAAAATTAAGTGAACATGGCGGTCATATCGGCCCAAATCTTGGTCTTGTTGAACTAACCATTGCCTTACATTATGTATTTAACTCACCAAAGGATAAAATTGTATATGATGTTTCCCACCAAAGCTATGTGCACAAAATACTCACCGGAAGAAAAGATGCCTTCCTACTTCCTGAAAAATATGACGAAGTAACAGGTTATTCCAATCCTCAGGAAAGCGAACATGATTTCTTTAACATCGGGCATACCTCAACTTCTGTCAGCCTTGCTTGCGGACTTGCAAAAGCCAGAGATTTAAAAGGAGATAAGGAGAATATAATTGCTCTTATCGGCGACGGTTCCTTAAGCGGCGGAGAAGCTTATGAAGGACTTAATAATGTTTCTGAAGCAGGCACAAATATGATCATTATTGTAAATGATAATGACCAGTCCATCTCAGAAAATCATGGAGGGTTATATAAGAATCTTTATGAACTTAGAAAATCAGAAGGTGCAAGTGAAAATAATTTCTTTAAAACCTTGGGATTTGACTATCTATACGTTAAAGATGGCCATGATATGGAAGAATTAATTCAAGCTTTTCAAAGTGTGAAAGATATAGAACATCCAATTGTAGTCCATGTTCATACGATTAAGGGAAAAGGTTATAAACTGGCAGAAGAAAAGAAAGAAATATATCATGCAGGGCCTCCCTTTGATTTAGAGACAGGAGAATATAAGTTTTCCAGATCAAATCCTGAAAGTTATGAGAACAGAACTGCAGAATATTTATTAGAGGCAATGAAAGAAGAGCCTACAATTACGATGATAACCTCAGCAACTGCACCTGGTTTCGGATTTACCAAAGATCGGCGTGAACTTGCCGGAAAACAGTATATCGATGTAGGAATTGCTGAAGAACATGCCGTAGCATTAGCTTCCGGAATTGCCAAAAACGGAGGAAAACCAGTATATTGCGTCTTTAGTACATTCCTTCAGCGTGCATATGATCAGCTTTCCCAGGATTTATGTATTAATAATAATCCGGCATTATTATTAGTCTTTGCCGCATCCGTATACGGAATGAATGATGTAACACATCTCGGACTATTTGATATTGCAATGATGGGAAATATTCCGAATATGGTTTATTTAGCTCCCACCTGTAAAGAAGAATATTTCGCCATGCTTGAATGGGGTATTCATCAAAAAGACCACCCGGTAGCTATTCGAGTACCAGCAATGGGCATGATAACAAAAGGAATAGAAGATACAACAGATTATTCTCTCCTTAATAAATATCAGGTTACACATAAGGGAGAAGACGTTGCTATTATAGCATTAGGTGATTTCTATCAGTTAGGTGAACAAGTTGTCGATCAGCTTGTTAAGGAAATAGACATCCATGCAACACTGATTAATCCTAAATTTATTACTGGGCTGGATGAAGAATTACTGAACCGTCTAAAAGAAAACCATAAACTTGTCATAACTTTGGAAGACGGAGTCTTAGAAGGTGGTTTTGGAGAGAAGATTGCCAGCTATTACGGACCAACTGAAATGAAAGTTAAGAACTACGGTATTAAAAAGAGCTTTCCGGATCGCTATGTACCGGAAGAACTGTTAAAAGAAAATGGAATCTCTACAGAAATGATCGTGAATGATATTATTTCAATCCTTAGCTAGAAAACCGGATCGGATTTAAGATACAGGTATAAGCCTATTACTTTGCAGTACAGTTAAGGTTACTTTCCAATACAGTATAAGCTCCAGACACAGAATATTTATGAAAATATTAAACTGCAACTTTGAGAAAAGCACCTTGCAAGGGAGGCAATTATGTTAAAGAAAATTCTACTAGTAATCATTTGCATTCTTATAGTGTTACCCCCCGTAACTGCTGATGCCAAAACCTACACATCGCAAGATGAAGTTTATCGTATTATCAGAAAAAATCTGCTGGCTCATAAAGAGCAGTTTACGATCGAGATGAATATGGAAGTAATGAATAAAATTGGAAAGAATACTGATCTATTAGATAAAACAGCTGCAATAGATTATAAAAGTACCTCCAAAGATGGCGACTACCTTAGATTTTCAGTAAGTCAATGGACTTCTCACTGGCAGTGGTATACCAATGGTAAGACTGCAGTGCTGAATTTTGGTGCAATATACCGGACAACCTTAAAGCAGGAGAAGGTACTGGACGCAGAGATAAAACGAGTTCTTAAGGCTCTGAAACTCAGTGATAAAAGTGACTATACAAAGGTTAAAAGAATTCACGATTATATTATTAAAAAGACGGTATATGATCAATCCCTGGAAAACCATACCGCTTACAATGCCTTAATCGACAAAACAGCGGTATGTGATGGTTATTCACTTGCGGCTTATCGTTTATTAACAGATGCCGGTATAGAGAACAGAGTAATAACCGGCTTGGGAAATGGCAGCTCTCATTCATGGAACATAGTCAAAATAAATAATAAATGGTACAACCTGGACCTGACATGGGATGATCCAATTACTGATACTGGTGAACAGGTATTATTCTATGATTATTTTCTGAAAAATGACAGTGACTTCAAAAATCACAGAAGAGATGCAAAATACCGTACAAATGCCTTTATTAAGAAATATCCAATAGCCAAAGAAAGTTATAAGATGGCAAATTAAACTTCAAAATATCAGTCAAATTCAATTTGAAACTTCCGCCATAAAATGGTATATTTAAACCATACAGCAGTACATGGTTAAGGAGGCATAATGTTATTTAAGGAAACTTCAGATAAACAACTACCAACTATTATATTGTTACATGGAGGCGGATTATCATATTGGTCTTTGCAATCCGTTATAAATCAACTGCAATCTAAATTTCATGTCGTTACCCCTATTATTGAAGGGCACGGTGAGAATGGTAATGAAGAATTTGTCAGCATCCAGGACTCAGCAGAAAAACTCATTACCTATATTGATATACACTGTAATGGTAAAGTATTTGCCATAGGTGGTCTGTCCATCGGAGCGCAGATTGTAACAGAGGTTCTTTCACATCGTACTGAAATAGCAGCGTATGCAATAATTGAAAGTGCACTGGTCTATCCAATAAAAGCAACCGCGGCTTTGACACTACCTGCCTATAAGCTTTTTTATGGCTTAGTTAAGAAAAAATGGTTTTCAAAAATGCAGGCAAAATCTCTCTGTGTCCCTGCCGATATGTTTGAAAGATATTATCAGGACAGTTTAAAGATCTCTAAACAATCCCTTATTAATATCACCTTAAGCAATGGTGATTATCATTTAAAAAACAGTATTTCAAATACGTCTTCAAAGGTTCTTATTATCGTTGGCGAACATGAAATTGGTATCATGAAAAAATCTGCCAGACGGTTGCAGGAAGCTATTAAAAATAGTGAACTTTATATAGCACCTGCGATGAAGCACGGTGAACTTAGCCTGGTATATCCAGAAAAATATGTGGAAATGCTTAATTCCTTCTTCGACTAACTGATTATAGTATGTAAAGATGTGTATTTATAGCATTCTTCTGTTATTTATTTATCCTTATGCAAGTATTTCAAAAGGATTGATGACATGAATATATCTCTTTGTAAGTGTTTGATCTTACTTTATAAAACATCATAAATCTATGTGAGTTCCTAATAAGTTATAGGAGTTATGCTTTCATTTTACTGAAAAGCATAACTCCTTACTTGCTGTAATCGGCATGATTCCTATATTTGTTACATATATTACCGCTTTACATAAGAACATTTGTTTGTTATAGTATATCCAAACATACGTTCTTACCGGAGGAATAAATGGAAAAAATAATATTTCATATAGATGTTAATTCAGCATTCTTAAGCTGGGAAGCAGTGTATCGTACAAATCGTTTAGGGAGCAAGGAGGATTTAAGAGATCAGATATCTGCTGTAGGGGGAGATATTAGTAAAAGGCATGGCATTATACTGGCAAAATCAATATCTGCCAAAGGTTATGGTATAAAAACCGGAGAGAGTATCTTAGAAGCTTTACAGAAATGCCCCAAGCTTATCCTGGTTCCGCCCAATTATAATTTATATGAAAGTTCGTCGGCAGCCTTTATCAAGATACTACGCAGGTATTCGCCTGATGTTGAACAATATAGTATAGATGAAGCATTTGTAGATATGACCGGTACAATGGGATTATGGGGAGCTCCCCTTGAGATTGCCAACTATATAAAGGATCAGATCAGAAGAGAGCTTGGCTTTACTGTTAACATTGGTGTTTCAAACAATAAAATACTGGCTAAAATGGCTTCAGATTTTAAGAAACCGGATAAAGTACATACCCTTTTTCCGGAGGAAATCAAAGATAAAATGTGGCCTTTACCGGTATCAGAACTTTTCTTTGTAGGAAGAGCAACCAGCAGAAAGTTATTTAACCTTGGCATTAAGACAATTGGAGAGTTAGCCAATACGGATCCCAGCATATTGAGAAGTCATATGAATAAACACGGCGAAGTTATTTGGGCTTTTGCAAATGGTATAGATCTGTCAGGGGTTCAATCCACTCCGCTGGCAAATAAAGGCTATGGCAATAGTACGACGATACCACATGATGTTACCAAAGCAGAAGATGCGAAGATGGTTCTCCTTGCCTTGGCAGAAACTGTATCAGCCAGGTTAAGGAAAGATAATGTGAAAGCAGAAGTTATCTCAGTTGGAATTAAAGATTATAACTTTAATTACGGTTCCCATCAAACTGTTCTAATGACAGCAACAAATATAACCAAAGAAATCCACAAAATTGCCTGTATGCTTTTTGATGAGCTATGGGATGGTACACCCATAAGACATCTTGGTATTCACACCTCCAGAATCAAAGATTATAACACCGGAAGGCAGTTGTGTATCTTTGATACGGAAGATTATGAGAAGCTTGAGTATGCAGATCTAATGGTTGATACTCTGCGAAACAGATATGGGATAGATACTGTACAGAGAGCTGTGTTCATACAAAGCCCCATTGATCATATGTCAGGAGGAATATCCAGAGAGAAAAGAACCGTGGACTATAGTAAATTAAAAATCAGCAATAATTAAGGAGTTGAGTTAAATGTCTAGCTTTGGTATAGGTATAAACAATAACCCTCCGGATGAGGGGAATATTAAAGGAACCAGAATAGAAATTGCCTGTGCCTGCTGGTTCACAAGCAAAGGAATGACGATTCCCTTCATGATAAAGTACATGGATGAGAATGGTGAAATACAAAGCACCAGAAATATTAGAGTCAATTATATGGAACACAAGAATTATTCAGGGCTGTCTTCTTTAGAATACGACTGCACTATAATTAATCAAAATATTGTTATGTATGTGAAGTTAATTTATTTTAAAGATGATAACATATGGGTTATGGTTATTAAATAATCAATGAAAAGCTGTTATTGTACTCCCAAAAGAATCACCGCTGCTTATTACCCTTAATGAATATTGACGTTTATCAATATGAGTGCTATCATATATCATATCGATAAACATCAATATGAGGTGCCGTCATGAATGAAATATACGAAAAAAATGCTGCAATATTTAAAGAATTAAGCGACCCAAATAGATTAATGATAATCAATCTATTAAAAAGTGGTGAAAAATGTGCCTGCAATTTATTAGAAGAAATGAACATTTCCCAATCAACTTTATCCCATCATATGAAATTGTTATGTGAAGTCGGAGTTATTAATTGCAGAAGAGAAGGTAAGTGGATGTATTATTCACTGAGTAAGAAAGGATTTACAAAGGTTAACCATATCCTAGAAGAAATCCAGGATACTGCTTTATTAATTGATATGGATGTAAGTTGCGATTGTGACCTGTAAAGGAGATAGACAATATGCGTATTGTAATCATAGGAGCTGTTGCTGCAGGAACTTCTGCAGCAGCAAAAGCCAGGCGAAACAATGAAGCTGCTGATATCGTTATATATGAAAAAGATCACTATATTTCATATTCCGGTTGCAGTATGCCTTATTACATAGGCGGAGTTATAGGAGATTTATCCGAATTAACTCCTCGTGATCCGGCCTTTTTTAAGAATAGATATAATGTAGATATTTTTGCACTGCATGAGGTGTTATCCATTCATCCTGAGGAGATGAAAGTAACTATCAAAGACCTTGCAACTAATGAGATATTTATTGATTATTATGATCAACTGGTGCTGTCCACCGGTGCAATACCCGTTATTCCAGACATCAAAGGCATTGATCTTGAGCATGTTTTTGTCTTACGTAATATCTATGATATGATAAAAATTAAAAGTTTTGCAGAGCAATATCATCCTCACAGCATTGTAATTGCCGGTTCCGGATTTATTGGTCTTGAAATGTGTGAAAATTTCAAAAAGCTTGGATTCACCATAACACTGATTGAAAAACAGTCACAGGTAACTCCAGGGTTTGATTCAGATATGGCAGTTTACCTGGAAGAACATCTTAAAACTAATGAAATAACTGTGATAACAGGAGTCTTTATAATTGAGATTAAAGAAAAGTCTGTGATTTTATCTGATGGCAGAATAATCAGCGCAGATTTGGTATTACTCTCAACAGGAATACAGCCGAATATTCGATTGGCAAAAGATGCTGGTATTGAGCTTGGAATTACAGGAGCTATTAAGGTTAACCGTAAAATGGAAACCAGTATAAATAATATCTTTGCATGCGGTGACTGTATCGAACTACTATATTCCCTTACAGGAAAGCCGATTTACCGGCCTTTAGGTTCAACAGCCAACAAAACAGGAAGAATTGCTGGAGACAGTATAACTAATGGCAACCTTGAATTTCGAGGTGTTCTCGGTACAGGAATATTCAAAGTATTTGATATGACAGCAGCCCAAACCGGCCTTACCGAACGCGAGGCACTTGATTTAGGTTATGATGTTGCAGTATGTCACAATATTAAGCCCGACAAACCGGTATATATGGGTGGCAAGGAAATGGTAATCAAAGGCGTAGCTGATAAGGTAACAGGCAGACTTCTTGGTGTACAAATTATCGGATATGAGGGTGTTGATAAGAGAATCGATGTATTTGTAACCGCCATCACTTTCAAAGCAAAGGTTGAGGATCTATTTCATCTTGATTTAGCCTATGCACCGCCTTTCTCAACAACGAAAGATCCGGTAATGTATACTGGCATGATACTTGACAATGCCATTCATAACGACAGACCCTTATTGACAGCCCAGGCTTTAGATAAATTGATTGATTCCGAATTGTAATATCCAGCGGTAGTAGCTGGCTGATTAAACCCTTTCTTATGTTCGGCCTGGCCTCCCTATTCTTTCTGGTAATTTTTAAAACACTGATTCCCGCACATTTAGCAAAGGATTTTATAACAGGTGCAGTTCTCTTAGGAACAGCTCCATGTACTGCTATGGTATTTGTATGGAGTAATCTGACAAAGGGAGATCCTGCACATACATTGGTACAAGTTTCAATAAACGATCTGCTTATACTGATACTTTTCGTACCGATTGTTCAACTTCTTCTAGGTGTTAACAATGTCCAGATTCCCTGGGATACACTTATATTTTCTATTGTATTGTTTGTCGTGGTGCCATTGATTGGCGGTTTTCTAACGAGAGCTTTCATAACAAAGAGACAGGGGGAAGAGTACTTCAACGAAAAATTCGTAACCAGATTTGATGGTATTACGACAATAGGTTTACTACTGACACTAATAATTATTTTTTCCTTTCAGGGAGACATTATTTTAGCTCAACCTTTATTTGTGCTTTTAATAGCCGTACCGCTTATACTGCAGAACATAATCTCAGCCACTTTTACATATCAGTTATGTAAATGGACGAAACAACCCCATAATATAGCAGCACCAGCTGCACTTATTGCAGCCTCTGATTTATTCGAATTATCTGTGGCAGTGGCGATCGCACTTTTTGGACCGACTTCCCCGGTAGTATTGGCTTGCACAGTGGGTGTATTGACTGAGGTTCCTGTAATGCTTCTACTCGTTAAATTTGTCAATATAACAAAACATTGGTTCCCACAGCATAATTGATTTTAAGATTAAGATTCTGTTCTGTAATAAATGAACAACAGCTTATATTTTATTGGTTAACACCCCTTTCCTTAACAGTTTCCAAGCTCAAATGATAATAAGTCAATTGGAAACTGTTATTTAATAAGTTCTATTTATATTTAATTTACTAGTTTTTATTTCTTAGATGTTATCTATTACATGTATTTTTTACAAGGTTCTAAATAATTATTGTTTCAATATCATACTGTGAATTAATAATCAGCCACAACTGCGTTAAATACGTCATTATATTCCAGATTGAGATGCCCGGAAAATCATTTGCTGCTACAAGGTCTAATAGTGTATCAATAGTTCTTGCATCAACAAACCATACAACATATTTTCTAGGTATTTCTACACCAAGATAATATTCAAAATGAGGATTTTGTGATATTTCATCAAATTGTATTTTAGAACCTGTTGTTAATGCTAGCTCAATTGCCGCATCATAAGTAATAGCATTGGCTCTGGTTACATTCTCCTTCAACCAGGTCATTTGGATTTTCTAACCCATTATTAACTATTAAACTGTCTATGGAGATTCCATAGCTTTCCGCTATAGATGTAAGTGTATCTCCCAATTGTACGACATGTATAATCATACTTATTTCTCCGCGAAAATTCCTATTTAATTATATGACATAATATCACTGATATTATTAAACTCCACCGCCTTTTATAAATTTTCGTTTAGGATACGCGGTGAAGCGGTGAAATCCAAACCGAAGTACTAAACAATGTTTTTAAAAGCTATCTGTTACTATTATTGATGAAATAGGCACTATAGGCATTCCCACTATCTCAGAAATAACAGCTTCTCAAAATCGAATCATTGAAATTATGCACAGTCTCAGGAATCAAGGCAATATCATGATTTAATGAAGAGATAGTAATAAGAAAAACTAAAAAGAGAGTTATTTATCTGTTTGTAATATTATCCAGAAAATGATATATTTAAACTAATCCTTTTTATTAAAGAGAAGTTTAGAATCGAAAAACACTTGATAAATAATGCAAAATGCAAATGAAAGTAATTGAGGGTATAAATTAATGGAAATAAATCAAAGTGTTATTACACAAGAGCTGCAAAAACTAATCAATCGAGGCTTTACTAACGCAGAGACATGTTCTGTAAAAATTAGAGATATTGATATTAAGAAGTCAGATAAGGACGAAATCATACAAAATATTGCAGACGCTGTAAACCAGTGTTATCACGATGTACTAAGTGATATTGATCTTACCATATTTGTAAAAATATCACCCAATGATACAATAACACCTGATATATATAGGAGGATGTTAGGTAGGTATGGAATCACCAAAGACAGCTATTTAGGTCTTGCATATGTAAAGGAGCACCAATTATATCGATTAATATTAAAAAATGGAATGCGATATGACATGGGATTTGAATTTATAGAAGATGAAACGGCTGCCGTGATTACTCCCGATGAAGCATCCTTGGGTTGTTTTGAGGAAGATAACAGTACTGATTGGCCCTTGGAAAATGCTGATAGATTTTGGTTTGTACAGATTCAGGCTTTGGCCAAGCTATATCGTGACGATTATCTTATTGCGGATCATTTAGCGAATATGAATATTAATGATACTCTAGCTCTGCAAATGATGTTAAGGGATAAAGAGTACAAAACTAATTTTCATAGATATGGATATCGAGATACCTTGCAATATCTCCAAAATCAGGATAACAAGTGCCCATATGCTAAATATGATGAAGGTTTTAATAAGATTGCAGAAAAGCTGCATCAGGCTTCTATTGCCTTTGACCAATTGGCAATACAAATGAATCCAAAATATACAGTGAGAAAAGAGGATTATTTTGAGATATGGAAGTGTTATGATAGAGGGATGTTTAGGAAATCTGACGATAAGACAGAATGAACTTTTGTCTTAGTTCCGCCTTTTCTATTTCCTCAGTATAAAGCACTACAGCCTACCGGGGAGTTCCAAGTATCTACGGCTGAATATACTTTTACATCTGATTCCATTACTGATTATTTTACAGGTTACAAAAGACTGGTGAATGTTGGATTCTGGTATCCAAAAGAAACAGCCGGAACCTATCCACTGCTCTTCTTTTCCCATGGCACATTTGGTATAAAAGATAGTAATAATTCCGCTTTTGAGGAATTAGCCAGCCATGGATATGTTGTTTGCTCGGTAGATCATCCGGGGCACTCCTTCTATACAAAATCAGCAGATGGGCTGATTTATCTTTAATTTCACCTTTTCTTACTTATTTACTAAATGGAGAAGCAGATAAAGTTGATGCCAAGGAGAGTATTGAACTGGAGAACAGGCTTATCTTAGAGTTTTTCAATGCAACTTTAAAGGGTGAAGGGAAATTTACTTCTGAAGGTATATACGAGCAATAATTGAATTAGTCTATAGCAAAGTATGTATGTACTCATTATTAGAGTAAAAATATTTTAATAATTAGAAAGAGCACAATCAACCATATTGCCACAATAGGTAGAGCCAGATACCATTTCTTTGGCTTACCGTCTATCCATAATCCTTCCGCATTGATACGACATTTATCAAATACATCGGATGGAATCATTCGTATGGTAAGTGCTATGAGGAAAGGCAGTATTATTACATCATCTAAATACCCTAAAACAGGTATAAAATCTGGTATTAGGTCAATGGGAGATAATACATATGCAATTGTAATACCTGCAAGGATTTTCGCTATTAATGGGGTTTCTTTATCCCTTAAAGCTATGAAAACCGCTGGAATATCGTATTTTAGCTTTTTCGCTCTTTCTTTTAAATTCATAAACTTTCCTTTCTGATATAGAAGTAATTTCGGTAAGCCAGAAACAACTTTTTAATTTGAATTATAACAAATATCGTATTAGATATATAGTGATGAATTAAAATTTTGTATTATTCTACTTTAAATCTAATACACTTATCTCTTAAAGATGGAACAGAATTGTAGAATTAGCTAATAAATTTATTCTTACTCTGGTTAAAGCATTTTATTGATAATATTTGCATAACTGGAAAATTGAGGTATAATCTTTATGTGTTAATTCACATTTGTTTACTATAACGAATGAAGTATCCTTAATTATACGGAGGTAAATTTGATGAAAGATTCTTTTTCCGAGGTAAAAATATTTCAGGTCAAGCCAGACAAATTGGAAGAATTCGAAAAACTTATAACCACAATAGCAGATGAACAAAAACAACAGGACGGATGTATCGATATTAAATACGTTAAACGATTCTTTACTTTAGATGAGATTGGAAACCCGCCAAGAGAATTAACAAAAATAGTGAAATGCGTAAAGTACTTTTCTTATTGGGAATTTGATAATAAAGAGAAT
>JAQSXJ010000094.1 GCA_029256725.1 Anaerocolumna sp.
AATTATTTTTTCTTCCATTCATGTAACAGTTTATTGCCCTTTTCACATAATTCATAGATTTGATCTTTCGTTTCTTCAATAAGTGGATTAACCTTTTCAGTTCTTTCCCTTTCCACTTTCTTATATATGAAATACGGTAATATCCACCCTGCAAATGCGGGTATAGCAAGAAATGTACATAACACAACTCTTGGAGGATCTGCGGTAACGGCAAAAACGGAACCTGCCATAAAAGCAGTCCCGATAAACGCTACAATTAATGCATACATAGTAGCTCTTGAAGTCTTAGAATTTTCTAACTGTTCAATATCCTTCATACAAAATTCAAAGTTACGCTGCAACCTGGTAAGTTCCATTTTATTCATTATTTTACGGTCTCTTTTCAAGCGCAGAACAACACTTGAATTACGAGGGGAGGTGTTCCTTGTAAGTGAAGGTGTGATATTTTTATCCACTATCCAGCCGAAATTCTCATAAACATCAATGAGAAACGAAACCTTTTCTGCATTTGTAATAACTTCCTTATATTCATAGCCTATAAAGGCACGGTTGTTTTTCACAATCTCGGTCATAAATAGATATCCTCCTGTAATCTTTCAATCTCCCCATTTTCTGAAAGAAACACTGGCAGAGTAACAGTAAAGGTCGTTCCTGTACCAGGCATACTGTTAACAGTAATAGTTCCTTCATGTAACTGCAGTACACGTATCGTCAAGGCAAGTCCAAGACCATTTCCTTCCTTGGAGTGTGATGTATCCCCCTGGTAGAATTTATCAAAGATATGTTTCATGCTGTCTTCACTCATACCACACCCGGTATCCGTTACTGTTACAATAATTCTGTCCTCTGTTGAGCTTTGTCTTAAGGTAACTGTACCACCCGGTTCTGTGAATTTAATAGCATTGGACAAGAGATTGTTCCACACCAGTTCCAGCAGCGATTCATCAGCGTAAATGATTGCGCGGTCTTCTAAGTCCGCCTCAAATTCAATGTTTTTCTTCTCCCATACATCAACAAATTGTATCACACAGTCACTTATTTGTCTGCAAATATCATATTCACAGACCTCTGGTTTTATCTTTTGATTTTCAAGCTTATTAAGTTTTAAGATGTTAGTAATTAAATTGGCAAGGCGCTTTGATGCCTCTTCTATGGCTTTGGCATACTCTAACCGCTGCTCCTCCGAAACCAATTCTTTTTGTAAAAATTCTGAGTAATTCTGTATGACAGCAATAGGTGTCTTAATCTCATGAGACACATTTGAAATGAAATCTGTTTTTAGCGTTTCTATACTCCCAAGTTCTTCGACCATTTTGTTAAAATCAATAAACATATAATCCAGATAATCCATTTTATCTGCTGTATGCAGCGGTGGCACATAGACCGAGAAATCACCATTGGCCACCTGGTTGGTTGCTTTAGCAAATGCCTGCATGGGCTTCTCATAACGGTAATTGATCTGCCTTAGCGTCAGATAAGTAAAGACCGATGCACAGAGAAGCCAAAAGCCTATTATGAGACTGATATGAATAGATGAAATATTCTGATAATCCAAATACTCTCCTAAAATAAAGAACTGCGCTGTTGTTATTAAATAGAAAAATAACAGGGTAGGGAAAAAAACAAGTAAAACATTCAGAAAGTTCCTTCGTTTATGAACAGGTCTGCTTTCCATGTTCATGACAGCACCGCCTTGTAGCCAATTCCACGTACTGTCACAATTTTAAACCCGTCACAAACAGAGAATTTATCCCTAAGTTTTGTTACATAGACATCCACTGCCCTAAGGCTTGTATCCGTGTCGATTCCCCAGAACTCGTCCATCAGCTGCGCTCTTGAAAAGGTTTTCTTAGGATAGGACAGCAGCTTATACAAAATATTGAATTCTCTGGTGGTAACCGTTATTTCTTCCTCTTCGACGGTTGCGGTTACAGCATCTGCATCCAGGGTCAGATTCCCGATGGCCAATTTCCTCTCCATTTCAATATTAGCCCTGCGAAGAAGTGCTCTTAAACGCAGCAGCAGCTCGTCCAATACAATAGGTTTAACCATATAATCATCAATCCCAAGCTGAAATCCCTTTTGCTTGGAGGGCAGATCATCTTTGGCAGACATAAACAATATCGGTATTGTTCTGTTAACCTGTCGTACTGTTCTAGCAAATTCAAAACCATCTATTTCCGGCATCATGATATCTGATACTATTAATTCATATATATTGTTATACATTTCTTCATAAGCTGCATTTGCATTCAGACAGCCCTTAGCCTGAAAACCACTGTCATTTAAATAAGTACAGACGATTCTGTTTAATTCTGCATCATCTTCTACTACCAATATGTTAATCATTTTTATCCTCCTTTTTATTTCTTAATCTTTTTATTTCTGTATATTCTTATATTATTTTTTACGTATTTTTCTTATATTTTTATTTATATTTAATTTTTTATATTAACCTTAGTGACATTTTTATCTTATAGAGTAATTTTCTGTAATTTAATTTTACATTGTAAATATTTAGATTTATTTTTCACATTATTATTTTTCGTATTCTATTTTTATTTTTAAAATTTTGCTTTTTAGATTATGCTTTTTAGTATTTTGATTTTTAGTATTTTGCTTTTTAAGATTATGATTTTTAGTATTTTTCTTCTTAGTATTTTTCTTTTTAAGATTATGATTTTTAGTATTTTTCTTCTTAGTATTTTTCTTCTTAATTTTATTTCATTTCAATTTTTTTGATCTTAATCTTCTTATATTAATCTTTATGCAATTAATCCAATCATTGATATACTTGTTAATGTTTTCGACACTAGGGCAGCGTAAATGTCTTCAACTCATATTACAATATTCATATAGTTGTTCTTTTGTTACCCTACGTCTCCTAACATATCTTTAATTTTAAGCATTTTAACTCTGTATATCATATATATACCAATGATAGTAGCCACTGTACCCATTAGAATTCCTATCACGCCATTGGCATTTGAGATTTCTATTGGGTCTGCTTCATTATCTGTAATGGATAATAAAGCTGTCTGTGTTAATACCAGCGCTATAAGAGAAGCGGATAAATTTATCATTTTAATTGCATGAATGAGCAAAGTATTATTATGCCTGGTAACAATTACACCTCTTATGTTCAGTCCAACTTCTGTAAAGGTAACTGCAGCAATTCCTAAGGCAGCAATCATGTGATAGAATCCTGTCATCGGATTATAAAATAACCGAATAGAATAGAGAATGTAGAGAAGACTTGAACATATCAGTACTACACCTGAACAAAGATAATATTGATATTGTTTATTTTTATCCTGAGCTTTTCTGATTCCGGTTAAGGCAATACTTTTTGCTCCAATCATACCAATTGAATAAAACGCATTTGCACAGGCGAAAAAAGACAACGACACCATCCCCATAATCAGTTTACCTGTCACAATAAAAATACTGACAGTTATAGCTGCACCGGTTATATGCAGGGAACGGCTTAACTTGCTTCCGTATTGGGTTTTAAAGAAAGTACTTGTTTCTTTGGCATATTGAATTATATTTAATGTCCTTTTATCCTTCATGGTACGCTCCGCTTATATAATATCATAAAAACAGGCAATTGCCTTATAATTTATTGCACTGAAAAATACCTTATCTGATTATTCAGAGTTTCTGCATAATCCTTCAATTGTGCAGCTGTAACGGCAATCTCACCAATATTTTGATTAAGTCCAATAACAGATTCTTGTGTCTCATTGGTAGAATAGACACTTTCCTCGGATATCATTCTCAAGGCTTCAATAGCTTCTGTAATCTTTTCTTTTGCAGCATCACAGATTTGAGTTTGTGTCCTGATTTCCAGGATTTCCTGCAGAGATACACCAATTCCAGCATTCACTTTCTGAAAATGCCCCTGAGTCTCAACCAGTTTTACTTTCTGTTTATCAACATCTGCCAGCACCTCATTCATAATGTCTAACATTTTACCTGATTCTGTTGACAGGTCTCGAATGATAGTATCGATTTCTTTTGCAGAGGCACTTGATTGATTTGCCAATAAGCTGATTTCTTCAGCAACTACAGAAAATCCTTTACCATGCTCTCCTGCTCTGGCAGCTTCTATACTGGCATTTAAAGCAAGAAGAACCGTCTGTTTAGAAATAGAGGTTATCATCTGAATGACATCATTGATTCGCACAGAAGCGTTATAGGTTAAATGTACCTGTTGGTTTATCCTCTCAATTGCATTATTGGTTCTTTGATTGGATTCATCAAGGTCATCCATGATTTCGCTGGATTTATTGCCATCCTCTTTCATTTTGGCTGAGGTTTCTTCCAAATGTTCCACGCTGCTCACAATGTTACTTATCAGAAGTCCTATTTTATCAATATGTTCAGAGGCCTCATTCATATCAACATTTTGATTCTTCGCATCCTTAGAAATTATCTCTACTGCCGTCTCGATTTGACCAGTAACCGAGTTGGCCTCTACCACCATTCTTTCCATTATCTCTTCAGAACTTAACAGTTTATCAGATACTTCCTGGATATCAGTCATAGTACCCCTTAATTTATCTCTTAAACCTACCAGACATTCAGCCATTGAACCAATTTCATCACCACGTTTTCTTATCTTATCATCGATATCGAAATCCAGTCTTCCTTCAGCCACCTGCATAATGCACTCCTCTGCAACACGGATTGGTTTCACGATACTATGGGCAACATAGAGCAACTGAACAATCCCTATCAGGAGCACCAGGGCAATGGTATTGGATACCAGCATTGGGTCGGCTCCTCTAAGGGATAGTATGGATACGGAGGTAGACATCATTACTAATGGGCAGAGGCCTGTTGCTATTATCTGACTTCTGATACTTTTTTCTACCCTTTTGGTTTTCTTTCTATTCTGCTGCTTTCCTATTTTCATAAATGAAAAGCTCCTTTCTCTCTGGTTCAATAATTAATTGCTGGGTTAGTTTAATCGATGGATATTTGTATTTTGTTTATGAATTGTTTCTAAATTGTTAATGCGCTTATTTAATGAAGTTCAAATCACTATACAAAGTATAAACTAGCTATAACAATAGAGGTACTGCCGGTTATAGTTTTTCATACTCGCCTTTTTATCGAAGTAATAGCGCGCAAAAAACAGCAATTATAATCAAGTTTTTTAGAGTGCCCCATGCTATAATTGGTTTGGAGGATTGTTCGATGGATTATACAATAAGTATTCAAAACATAATTACATATATCGATCAGCATCTTTGCGAGCAACTTACTTTGGAGGATGTATCGAGAATGGCAGGATTCTCCAGATACCATTTTTTAAGAATATTTAAGCGCGAAACGGGAATTGGAATTAGAGATTATATTAAAACACGGCGGATGTACAGGGCTGTAGATTTTCTTTTAACAACAGAATTGAGCGTTATGGACATAGCCATCATTTTGCAGTTTGATTCCCAAGAAGCGTTTACACGTGCATTTAAGCGAGAGTATTCTCTTCCCGAGGAAAAAATACCCTTAATGCAAAACTGACAGGTAATATTAATACAATGGCTCGTCTATCTATATGTCTTCCTATACCAGGAAGACCAGGACTACAACAGATTATAGGAGTAGGAGATATATTGTATTATTCAACTATCACAATATATTTTATTAAATCTTCTGGAACTCTATCCGGATTATATGCAGTGATGATTATATTAATTGGACAATTCATTAATATAATTGCTATTCTTGTATTAAATAAACATCAACAGGAGAAATACAAGGGCTTTCCCGCAACTTTATTTCCAGGAATGTTTATTTTTATAGTAAATATTTTTCGATTGATATAAGGTTTATAAAATCTAAAGAAGCACCTTTGTTTAAAATAAATTTAACTTCAAGGTGCTTTTATGAATTTTATGAATTTCCTTTAAATCTCATATACAAACGGCATCTCATCCAAATCAAAGGGAGTCACCTGATACACATAATAATTCAACCAATTCGTATACAAAGCATTAGCATGAGATCTCCAGGTCAGCTCTGGCCTTACATATGTTAACCCATCCGTGTAATAATTCTCCGGCAAATCAATATGCAATCCTTTATCGACATCTCTCTTATACTCCTTATCAAGAGTAGTCCGGTCATACTCGGGATGACCGGTTACAAATACCTGTCGTCCATCCTTTGCAATAACAATAAACACTCCGGCTTCTTTTGATTCAGCCAATACGGTTAATTCAGGCTTCTTTTGAATCTCTTCCTTAGAGACTGTTGTATATCTGGAATGCGGTGCATAAAATACATCATCAAATCCCCTGATCAAAGGTATCTTACGATTTAATACATGATGCTTATAGACTCCGAAAAGCTTCTCCTCCAATGAAATCTTTGGTATTCCATAATGATAATAAAGACCAGCCTGGGCTCCCCAACAGATGTGAAAGGTTGAGGTAACATTTGACTTAGACCATTCCATAATAGTCTTAAGTTCCTCCCAATAAGTAACCTCTTCAAATTTCATCTGCTCAACTGGTGCCCCTGTTATAATCAGTCCATCAAACTTAAGATGCTTGATGTCATCAAAAGTAAGATAGAATTGATCCAGATGACCGGAGGCTGTATTTTTACCCACATAAGTTCCTGTTGATAATAAAGTGACATCAACCTGTAGAGGTGTGTTGGATAAACTTCTTAGAATTTGCACCTCTGTATCTTCCTTTAAAGGCATGAGATTTAATATTGCTATTCGTAAAGGACGAATATCCTGATGGACAGCTCTTCCTTCATCCATGATAAATATATTTTCATCTTGCAGCACTTTTTTAGCCGGAAGTTCACTTTGTACCTTAATTGGCATATTATCCACCTACTCTCTTTCTTTTTGCTCAATAACAGTTCAATATTGTTTTTACAATAAGCAGTTTAATTCTGTTCTTTATTTGGTTATAAATTTAATATATTTTTTTTAATTATAAGAAAAATTTTTATTCCACGCTGCGCCTACTTAAGGACACAAAAAAAGCCACCCTCCTCAACTTATAATTTCAAGGACGACAGCATATGCTTCGTGTTACCACCTTAATTTATCTATATTTCACAATATAGACCTTTGCGAGTACGGAATTTATTCGATACTCTGGTGCTGTAATGGGCACTCCCATCGTAGCCTATACAATTACTGTAGTCGGTACGCGGCTCCAAGACCATTTTGGGCAATGTATTCTGCGCTTATTCTCACCTTATAAAGCTCTCTGTAACATTTTCCATTGCTTACTTTTCTTTTCACAGCCTTTATTATTTTAACTTAATATACTATATTATTGTTATAAAGTCAATATTCTATATTTATATCATGCAGTATATTTATTATATCAAGCAGTATATTTACTCCTTAATTTACTCCTTACAATCACCATATTAATTCTTACTGCACATGTTAAATTTACTTTTATTCTAAAATATTTATGGCTCTTTTTGCTCTTCTTTCAGTTCTTCTATTGCTCCCTCAATAGGTACTTCTATCAATTTTTCCTTCGGTGCACCCACTTTTAACAAGGCTTTTCTGGTAGATAACATAAAACCTTCCAGACATAAGAGTAATCCGGTAGCTATTAGTATTCCTTCCAGAGCAATTGCATCCGCTAAGGGGCCGAATATCAGCATACTAAGCGGCATTAATGCACTGCTGATCATACCAAAGACACCAAAGACTCTTCCCAGGTACTCCTCCTCAACATTAACTTGCAGCATTACAGTTGATACAGTATTAAAGAACGGCATTACGAAACCAAACACACCCATTAAGAACAGATATATCCAGAAAACATTTACGAATCCAAACGCAAAAGTACATATACCCATTACGACACTGGATAAGGTCATTGTATATATTTTATTCTTAAATCCCTCCCACTGGGTCATTAATATTCCTCCTGCCATCATTCCGATAGAGAAGGTAATCTCAATACCTGTAAGCCTCCATACTTCCTCACCGAAATTTCTGGTAACCTGCAAAGGAGTTAAAAAGGCAACAGGAGCTGCCAGAAACATAAAAAATCCACTGAACACAAAAAATTCTCTTACAAATTCATGTTTTCTAACATATTTAAGTCCCAGAAGCATGTCCTCTTTATAAGAGACATTTTGTAGATCTCTGGCCCCTTTCTTAAAAGGTACCTTTAAGAATAATAATAGTATTGTAACTGCCAGTGCAGCAGTGATTACATCAATAAAGAAAATAGGAGCAATTCCAGCTTCATTTAACAACGCTCCGCTTAACATTGGTGAAACTAGCATTATCATTGACTGAATCGTCCCATTGGTGGCATTTACCTTCTGTAACTTATCCTCCGGTACTAACTGGGGCAGATAAGCATTGATTGCCGGTGCCTGAATACCTGACCCCACAGCTCTGATAGCAGATACTAAAAATATCATCCAAAAGGCATCATATCCCAACAAAAATACAACTGCCAGTATAAGTGTCGATACAGCAATAAGGCTGTCAGAAAGCATAATTAGCATTTTACGGTTATAACGATCGGCCCATACTCCGGTAAAGGGCGAGAGAAAAAAAGTGGGAAGGAACCCGCAAATAATTGATATTGTCATCATTATTCCGGATTTAGTGTTTAGCGTAATGTACCAGGTTATCGCATATTGGACCAAAGAAGAACCAAATAGTGATAGTGTTTGGCTAGCTAAAAATATTGATACATTTCTTTTCCAAGTATTTTCCATTAATTGTCCTTGCAGAAGCATTCCTTTCTATTATTAATAAAAGATACGCAGTTGGTCTCGAACTGCAAAAAAATGCTGACTTTAGTCTCATGATTAAATTTACTTCAATTAAATGAGTATTTTAGACTTAACAGGACTAATATCAGAGTCGTTAAAACATATTTACGTTCTAATATAATGTAGTAACAGAATACACAAAGAACGTATGTTTGTCAACAAAAAAATGCAAAACCAGCACATTATTATGAAGTGTCACCAGTTTTGCATTATTTTAATCTTTATATACCTTCTTGTTATAAGACAATGTCGTACAAAAATTTTTGTATTATACTAGAATTAAAAGCCAAATAAAACATATCCTTACTCTACCATTTTTAATAAATCAGCTTCTGTTATAACCGGTATTTCAAGCTCTTTTGCTTTTTTATTCTTAGAGGAATTAGAGAGATTATCGTTATTAATCAAATAATCTGTCTTTGCTGTTACTGATCCTGTAACTTTGGCACCCCGTTCCTCCAGGAACTCTTTCAATGCATTACGGTTTTCGAACTGCTCCAGTGAGCCAGTTATTACAAAGGTCTTACCCGTAAATGCTGAGAGTGTATTTTCCGTTTCCTGAATCTCAAAGGTTATCTCTTTTAATAAATCCTCTATCATATGAGTATTGCTTTCTTTTCTCATGAATTCTACAAAAGCATTAGCAATTACTCCGCCAACTCCGTTTATTTCTGTCAGCCGCTCAGTATCTGCAGCCTGTATAGCTGCAAAGTCAAACTGATACTCACGACATATGAGTTTGGCAGTTGAAAGTCCGATTCCCGGTATGCCAAGGCTGTACAAAAATCTTGGAACCGTTGTATTCCTGGCTTTATCAATGGATGTTGATAGGTTCTGATAGGATTTTACCCCAAAACCCTCCATTTCCGTTATAATGTCTTTGTGCTGCTCCAAATGGAAAAGGTCCGCAACTTCATGAATGATACCCGTATTTAGGAATTTCTCAATGGTTGCTTCTGAAAGTCCTTCAATATTCATGGCATCCCTGCTTACGAAGTGCGTGAGTGATTTGATCTTTTTGGCCAGGCAATCCTCATTGCTGCAAAAAAGTACCTTTACATCTTTTTCTTCCTTGATTTTGGTTTCTTCACCGCATACAGGACATTTATCCGGTACTACCACATTACCGCTCTGGGTTACATTCTCTGCCACCTGGGGTATGATCATATTGGCTTTATATACTTTTATGGTATCTCCAAGTCCAAGCTTAAGGCCTTCCATGATACTGATGTTATGAAGGCTTGCGCGGCTTACGGTTGTTCCTTCCAGTTCTACCGGATCAAATACTGCTATTGGGTTAATCAGACCAGTTCTAGATGCACTCCATTCTATTTCTCGAAGAATAGTCTCTCTGATTTCGTCTCTCCATTTAAAAGCGATGGAGTCCCTGGGAAATTTAGAGGTAGAACCTAAGGAAATCCCATAAGCTATATCATCAAGAGTTAATACAAGCCCATCAGAAGGAATATCCATCGTCGGAATCTGCTCTGCGAACCAGGCCACTGTTTCTTCCAGATTCTCTGCTGTTACCACTTTGCTCTCAACAACATCAAATCCCAAGCTTTGCAGCCATTGCATCTGTTTTTCCCTTGAATTCTCATAAAGTTCCTGATTATCTGCCCTCACTAGGGAAAAGCCATAATAACGTACATTACGTTTAGCCGTTATCTCGTTATTTAACTGTCTGACACTGCCGCTGCATAAATTTCTGGGGTTCTTATATTTAGCTTCCGTTTCCGGTATTTGTGCATTTACCTTTTCAAAATCCGTATAACGTATAACCGCTTCTCCTCTTAATACCAGTTCTCCTGTATAAGGAATAGAATGGGGTAGATTCTTAAATACTTTGGCATTGTTGGTGACAACTTCTCCGATTTCACCGTTTCCTCTGGTAACTGCCTGAAAAAGCTTTCCTTCTCTGTAGGTAAGAACAATGGTAAGTCCATCCATTTTCCATGACAATAAGCCTTTCTGATTTCCAAGCCAATCTTTTAAGGTATCCGTTTCCTTGGTCTTGTCAAGAGAAAGCATCTGGGTTTCATGCCTCATCTTAGGCAATTCGCTTAAGACCTCATACCCCACCTTAATTGTCGGGCTGTTAGATAGTACTGTCTGAGTTTCCTGTTCCAGTTCAAGCAACTCATTATAAAGCTTATCATATTCGTAATTGCTCATGATTTCGCGGTCTTCCTGCTCATATACCCTTCCGGCCTCATTAAGCAGGACAACCAATTCCTTTTGCCTGTCCAGTTTTTCTTTTATACTCATTTACATGCCCTTCCGACTACATATTAATTATAAATATTTTTTTCACTCGCTATAAGATATTTAGTTATTAACGTCCTGGTTTATAACTTCCTCTTCGACCTGATGATCCGTTTTTTCGTTCTGTAGCTTTTTCGTAGTGATTTCTTGCAACAGGCCTTGAATTTGAATATTCAGATGTATTATTCTTCGGTCCTTTAAACGGCTTTTTTGAACCAGATTGGAATGTTGAATTGCCGTTTATGGAATTGGCAGTGATTGAATCTTTAGTAGATTTACTATTATTAACATTTTCTTTATAGTTGTTCTTATTATAAACCTTTTTTTCATCACTCTTGTATCCACTTTTGTAACTTGCTTTGTAGTCCTTCTTATCTTCAGTTTTAGAATTAAAATTCTTTTTATAATCTTTTCTGAATTCTTTCTTATCTTCTCTTTTATAATCTTTTTTATCTTCTCTTCTAAAATCCTTTTTATCTTCTCTTCTAAAATCCTTTTTATCGTCTTTTCTAAAATCTTTTTTATCTTCTCTTCTAAAATCCTTTTTATCTTCTTTTCTAAAATCCTTTTTATCTTCTCTTCTAAAATCCTTTTTATCGTCTTTTCTAAAACCCTTTTTATCTTCTCTTCTATACCCCTTTTTATCATCTTTTCTATAATCTTTTTTATCGTCTTCTCTATAATCTTTTTTATCTTCTCTATATCCCCTAGTATCTTCCTTTTTATATTCCTTTTTATATTCCTTTTTATCTTCTTTTTTGTCTACCTTCTTATAATCCCTATTTATACCTTTCTTATATCCGGTCTTGTTTCCTTTTTTTATTTCATCCTTTGAATCTTTTCTCGTATCACGCTTAATTACTTTTCTGTCATTCTTTTTCGGCTCATATCTGGTTTCTTTCGCATTATCGTTCTTTGTTTCCGCTGTATTTACAGAATCCCTGATAGCCTCTGTAAGACCAGCAATCTCTTTTTCTGTAACATTACGATATCCACCCGTTTGAAGGTGTCCTAAATGAATATTCATAATACGAATTCTTTTCAGAGTCTGAACTCTAAAACCTAAATGTTCACACATACGTCTTATCTGGCGGTTTAATCCTTGGGTAAGTATAATCTGAAAAGTATATTTATCCAGTGCTTTAATGGTGCAAGGTCTGGTAATCGTATCAAGTATTGGTACTCCTTCTGCCATTTCCTTTAAAAATTCTGCTGTCAAAGGTTTATCAACTGTCACGACATACTCTTTCTCGTGATAGTTACCGCCGCGAAGAATTTTATTTACTATACTTCCGTCATTAGTAAGCAGCAGCAGTCCCTCTGAGTCCTTATCCAGTCTTCCGATCGGATATATTCGTTTATCAAATTTTAGAAAATCTATGACATTATCTTTATCACGCCTGTCAGTTGTGCATACAATTCCTCTTGGTTTATTTAAAGCAATCAGAACCAGTTTTTCTTCTCTCATAACAGGTTTCCCATTAAGTGATATCGTTTGATCTTTTGTTATTTTCATACCAATTTCGGCTTTAACACCATCCACCATTACATGGCCTTCTTCAATAAGTCTGTCCGCTTCGCGTCTGGAACAGGCTCCTGAGTCACTTAGGAACCGGTTTAATCTGATACTATCTGTGCTATCGGAATACTCTTCCGTTTGTAGTAATTTCTTTGTTCTTTTTGCCATTGTGGCTCCTAACTATCTTATATTATTTTCTTTATAGATCCTTGATTTTCTTCCATTATTATGATGGAAAATATGCTAATTTATTATATCAGCACATGGAAAAAAGTACAAGCACATAAAAATAACAGCGAAGCCATAAATGTCTCACATTTATACAATCTTCACTGTTATTAATATTATTATTAATGTTATTTCAAAGAAATATTTCAGTTACTTAATAAATATAAAACTCCATGTTAAATGGTTTTTTATAATTGAAGGAACACTCAAAATATATATTAAATAAATTTATTCATTAGATGATACAGTCTTAGCTGAATCTTCAAGTTTAGTGTAGAAAGCTGCTAAGGATTCATCTTTTTTACGAACTTTCTCAAATTTTGTGTCAACAGAATCAATCATGTCTGCTACATCCTGTGCTTCTCTTAATGTCTTCAGATATTCCGTAGTATCAGCATTGTTCTTACTGAGATTTATAAACAATTTACCGTCATCACCAGTCTTAACATAGTATTCAATCATTCCAGGTGCTGCAGTGTCAATTCCAGAGAATTTCAAATCATAATAAACATATACTGCATAAGAACCTTCCTCAGGTCCTGTCTTGATATAAGATTCAATATTTTCATATTTATCAATATACTTTGCTTTTCTATTTATGTCCTTGATATCAATTAAGTCTGTATTATCTACCAGACTCTTAAAATCATCTACTTTTCCGCCTAATTTAGCATTCAGATATTTTTTTATTAATGTATTGAGCTCTTTGTTAGTGCTTTTCTCAAGAGGATTATTAGCCACAAATAGTACATCAGAATCCGCCTCAGCATCTTCAGTTACAGTAGGGGTAGGTGAAAGGTCTTCGCCGGGAAGCAGTGAAGCTGCAGATACTGCTGCTTTTGCTGATACATCTGCTGAAGCACTTTCTAGAACATCAGCCGCTTCTAAATTATCTGCAGAAAGACTTTGTACCTTATTTTCTACGCCGGTAGATTTATTCTGTTCCTGTCTTGTTATTGAAAAAGTTATCATTCCAATCCCCATTGTACATACAGTTACCATGGCTATTATCTTTTTATATCGAAGTTTCATTATAATCTCCTTTAAAGTGAACCAATCAATAGTACTAATTAACTAAGTACCATAATAGCAGACATTTAAGAAAATTGCAATACTTTAATTTTATCTTTTGTAACATATTTAATAATTACGTAACATTTGTTGGTACAATTTGGCATTTTCTCAATTTTTCAAAAAATTTAAAAAATTGCTTGCCCTTATACAATATTTATTGTAAAATATGGTTATGCATCTATAGCTCAGTGGATAGAGCAGAAGCTTCCGAAGCTTCGTGTCGGGGGTTCGAGTCCCTTTAGGTGCATTTTTTGTTGCCTTTTTTCAGGAGGAACAAATGCCTGAATGTATTGATTTTTCTAAACTGTTAAACTCCCTCCCCCCATTATAGACTGGCTTTATTACCGCACCACCAAAATTAGTAACTCCGTTCTATTCCTCTTCCACTTCCCATTCATCATCCCATTTCATAACTTTTGATAAATACTCACTATTTGAATTAATAAATTTAGTTGCAAAATGGTCTGCATCTTCTTCAACTTCTTTTGTAAAGTTATTTCTCTGCTGCCACACATGTCTCATTTCATGTGCTAATGAGTGCAGCGAATAAAGCTGTTTACTTTGATAATCCAATCCATCATCAGTTTGACTAAATACAAAAATAAAAATAGTTTTTGATTTTTCAAAGTATATTCCTTCTACTTTACCACCCCATATTGTTATATCAAGCAGTAAACTAAACCTATCAATAACATTAACTCTTCTTATATAATGAAATAAATCTTTCCTTTTTTCACAAATTATTAATTCATTTGGTAGTGTATTTAAAGCCATCTTTTTTATAATTTTCTCTAATTGGTCATTTGAATAGTAGGTACCTTTATTTTCTATATTCATTTTAAATACCTCAATAGGATTTTACTAATATAAATACGATTATTATTGATAATGGACTTGTTATTCTCGTTTAATACTATATTATCCTCAATGTAGTAATTTTGCAATGAAATAGTATATAAACAACAACCTAAAAGACACCCCTTCCATTTAGCAGAATGAGCGTCTTTCAATTTATTTCATATAAGCTGTTTTTGTATCAATTCAGTCTCTTTTGCAGATGAACTCTTTTTTATTACGGTAATATTATTCATTTTATTTCTAACATCAGTTCTGAAGGTATCCATGCTTTTCTTATGTTTAGGCAGCCACTGCATAACGTCCGCATGATTTGAACCATAACCAAGGGTGTATACCTCACAATGGCAAACAATGTCTTTTAAAGGATTAAGCTCCCATTCCATACATAACATAGCAAATAACTGGATTGCATTGTTATATACCTTGGTAAAATAAGCTTTATTGGCACTTACATCATAATTAACCATTGTTCCGCCATTATAAGTGTGTCCCTTAGGTTCACACAATTCAATACCAATTGCAAAATTATTGTAGGAGCCTTTTTTACCTGTACCAACATGCCATCCCTTATAGTTCCAAGGCAATACCTGTATTATCCGGTCAGCTTCTATAAAACCATGAACCGATACAGTGGCATTGTTAGTATTCATCTTATTAAATATAATATCTGAGTTAGGCTGCGCTACTCCCAGGGAATGCAGCACAAGTTTTTTAACAGTTATCGTTACAGGTGATGTATAGCATCGATTCTTGGTCATGTACTTTTGGATGATATCCACTATTTATCAGCTTCTTTCTTCGTAAGATTCCTCACAGCTTCAAATGCTCCGGTGCTTGCTAACCCGCTGGCTAATCCCCCTAAGAGGATTTCAGGGGTGAACTCCCATCCATTAACCCAAACATTTAAAACAACACCCAATACAGCCATTATAAGAGGTATGTATTTGTTAGGTATAAAATCCAGACTATGTTTAATGATATAACCAACTGCCAAGCAAATTGCCATTACTAATACTACTACATACTGTAATAAATCTCCCATAATTAGTCCTCTCCTTTTCCTGTTGGCAACTTCTTACACTCTTTGTAATGATGTGCTAATGTTTCGTTTTCCATCCTCAAATAATGTACTAATTTGTGATTGCTATTCCGAATCCTGTACTATCAGACTATAAGAATCATAACTAGTACCTTGGAATTATTTTACCATATATTTACTTTTATTGCAAAATAAAAAAGAGGAGTCTTTTGCTCCTCTTTGTAACTCCATTAATGCAATCGGATCATTTTACTATAATGTATTTATTATTAGATAGTAATATAAATAATTACATCGTCTATTCAGCTTCATTCACTAATTTCGCATAACACTCTTTACACAGGGCTCTGTATTTTTCATTACCCCCAATGTCAATTTGCTCACCTTTTGTCATAACTCTCCCAGTCTGATCAAAACGTGCATTAATCGTTGCTTTCTTTCCACATTTGCATACCGTCTTAATCTCTTGAATGCTCTCAGAGAGTTCTACCAGACGCTTGCTGCCCGGAAATAAATGTTGGGTAAAGTCAATAAGGAGTCCAAAACACATAACCGGAATACGAAATGAGATCTGATATAGCTCATTCACCTGCTCTTCGCTTAAAAACTGAGCTTCATCAACCATGACAACATCTATTTTATCAGGGTCGTAGCAGGAATACACGGAACTGGCACTTCCAAGAGTGATACATTTACTCTGTATGCCAACCCTGGATTTAATAATGTCCTGACCGTCTCTATCATCAATTTGAGGTTTTAGCAGTAACACACGGAATCCCTGTTCCTCATAATTATGTTTAATCATTAATAAATTAGCAGATTTACTGCTGTTCATACAGCCGTATTTAAAATATAACTTTGACATCTTTCCTCCTGCATTGCCAGTCTTCTTATTATGTAATATAAAAACCATGCACCTATTATATATGTTCTGTTTTTATATTTCAAGTGAACTAATTGGACTGATTTTGAATTCAGAACAGGCTACCATGTAATTAAATCGAATGTTTTTAAGTTTCGTCGTTTTAGTTTCGCCGATACTATTAATAGAAATAATCTTTCATAGTTTTTAGCAAAAAAGTATCTCCAACTACCTATGATTAGAGATACTTTTTTTATATTAATAAGTCTATTACCTGAGTGTATGTTATAAATAAATATATATTTATTCAATGCTTCTAGTGAAATCTATACAATACTCATCTATTGAAACATATCATTCTTAGGAACAACCGGTAATTTTACATAAATATTTAACTGGCTGTCCGTGCTGTCACAGGTTGCAAGCATTACTTCTTTGATGATCACATTCGACATAGGAAAACTCTGCTCCGGGTTAAGATTTAGATCCTCAGCTGTTACAGGTTTGTTCTTTGACAAAGGTAGTATACTAAGCTTACCATTGGACTCCAGAATTGCTGTATGAATTTCACTCAGATCGAAGTATCCATTAACTCTGCACATGGATAGGAATTCATCTACGTCTATTTTAGCTTTCAGCATATTCTTATTATAAATCTTTCCATTCTGATACATTATCAGGGAATGACCCTCAAAAAATCTTCGTAAAGTAATCGATTTACAGGTTAATAATGATATTATAAAACATACGGCTCCGTAGATAATCATTGCTAATAGTGGTCTTCTATAGTCATCTTCCAGTGATGTTGCCATCTCTGCTGCAATGGATCCAATCGTTATGCTGGTAATATAATCAAACATACTCAACTCGGACATTTCTCTGTCACCCATAAGTTTCGTTAGTATAAAAAGTACCGTAACAGAACCTAAAGATAATACAGCTATTTTTACTAATTCCATATATTCACTCCTCCTTAGGAATTACATACTCATATTTTCAATAAACTTAGGATGCACAAATATATGGAAATTATGAAAGTTTCTCTATAATTTTCAATTTGATGTATTTTCTCTTTAAGGAATTAAGCTTTCATAAGCCTCTGCTCTTCTACTGAATAATAATAGACACTATCTGATAGAAAATCTTCTTCAGCTACCTGTGTCAGATTAACATCCATAACCATTTGAACAAGCTCATCTTTCGTTACAAATCCGTCATCCTTAATAACAATAATTTCATGAATACTGCTTGGGAGAATAAAGAGGTTACTATTAAGCTCTTCTGCCAAAGTATCTATTACTTCTTTGTACAACAAACAACTTGCTCCATTAATACCCGTCCTGTTAGACACAACATACATACGGTTTATATTCGCCTCGGATGTTAAGGAAAAGTCGAAAATTTCCTCCATGGATTTGATTGATGCCGGAAAGATGCGAGGGGTATTCTCTTTGGCAACCTTCGTAAGCATTTTGGTATTAATCCCCCAAAGTTCCAAATGGCGGTTTGTTATCCTTAATGAACTGATATAATCTTTTTTATTTTGAACCAGGCAATGAAAAGTAATAGCAAGATCAAGAAATGGCAAATATGGTATATCTCCTATTATATCCTCATTTTTCTGATAGTTAACAAGCCTGAAGAATATATTCTTTCTAATCTTTTTATAATCCTCAAGCACTTCTGCCTCCGGCAGATTATTAAGAGCCGCCTGATTATAAGCCTGCAGAAACTCCGCTGCAATACTATCAAGTTCCATATCCTTTAGGTATTTCGTGTAATACATTTCCAGGTATATGCTATGAGTTACCCGTTCCTCCTTTTTCCTTACTACAATACTTTCTCTTAGTCCTCCATTATTTTTGGTAACAGTGTGAAGATATAATTCATATTCCTCACCTAACTGTGTACTTACAAGTTCTTTCAGTTGTACTGCAAATGAACTGAAATCTAACTTTTTCAGATTTCTCTGCATATAACTCTCCTTTATTTGATTTATTAATAAACAGCAAAGGAATTTCTACATTGCCTTAGCCGTTTCTCGCATGAGTAGGTCAGTATTGCCTGGGTTTTACGGATATGAAATGTAATAGAATAAGAAGTTATGAGATGTGTATAAAAACTGAATTAATAAACTACAGAAATCTCTATAAAAACTGAGACAGTGAAATGATATCGTCATTAATATTGAATATAAGGTGATTTTATTTTTGAAATTTTTTTGTTTTGGTGATTTATTATTTTGAATTTTTTGTTTTGATGATTTTTTCAATAGAATCCCTTGTAAGAAGGTTTTCTAATAGTCAGAATTATAATTATAGAAAAAAAAGATTACTCGAAGATTTAAAACTTGACTTATAAAGTATAATAACAGATACATACAAACTGTTCAAGAAATTCATGGAAATAATTCTTCACAAAATTCATTTCGCTTTTTCGTCATATTTACTTTTCTTCGTTTTGTTTACTACACTTATTACCACACTTCCGCTTAAAGCTATACAGACCTGTGCAGGTAAATAAAACATCCACATTGCTATTTCTGAGAAATTGTATATCTTATCAAAAACTTCCTGATTTATTACAACAAAACCCTCCATATTATAAATACCTACATTAATATCACAAAGAATAAATAAAAGCATGCCTATCGCAAAAATGAAAGATTTTGAGCTCTTGCAGTTATTCACATGAATGAAAGACCTTATAACATTGTGGAGTATAGTAACAAAATAAAAACTTGCCACGGCAAGCAGCAACCTATCAGATAATTCTGTATTTCCATTTGTAATTCCAAGTAGCTTTAATATAAATAAAACCCCAATCCATATAATAAAGTTTAGGATTAAACGATAGAATATAACTGCACTTTTTCCTTCATTATAATCCTGATACCAAAGTCTTAAGAGATAAATAAGCTGCGCTATTGAAAAAGAAAACATACCTAAAGTAAAACTGTCCGTAAAAAGCAAAAAATAATCCGATATGCCTGTAAACCCGAAAGCAGCAATAAGAATCAAAGAATCCTTTTCCCTGTACAATATAAATACTACTGTGGAATATAAAATACACAAAAGAACTGATATATATTTTATCAGAGTGATAGTAGTAATCTTTAGGACACCGGTTATATCTCCTGTCATAAAACTCACATAGATTAACAATTCAATAAGTACATAAAAAACGGTTAAATATATAAGTATTGATTTCTTGTTCTCCATTCTTCTCTTCCTTTTAGCAATTCTTATATTTATAATCTTCCATACCAACTACATTCTTCCTGTATTTTGTATATTTCTTGTCTTCATATGCTGTTATAACTTGTTAATGTTATATCTATGTTTTTACAACATTTATTTTCGTCGTGATATAACAGTGTCCTCTGAGTTGTCATTGATTTGTCCACAACGTCAGAATTCTATCGCTTATTAATTAGCTATTCAATATCATAACTTAATATTAATAAATCGTTTAGTGATTATTATATTTCATCTTTTAACATCTGTCTACGCAGTACCTATCATTTTATTTATTCTAAACTATATGTAACGATTCTAATCTGACTTCCTCTAAGATACTTAAGTTCCGGCTATACTTTGCCAGCTTTTTCATGTATAATATTCCCATGTGACTTTCTACAGATCCTTCTTTCCTGTAGCACAAATTTCATAAATTTAATCTAGGGGGCATTATGATACAGGTTAATAATGTAACAAAAAAATATGGTAAAACCATTGCCAGCAATGATATCAGCCTGGAGGCCGGTGATAAGGAAATCACTGTACTGCTCGGTGCCAACGGTGCCGGAAAGTCAACTTTGATAAAGAGTATCTGCGGACTCTTGCGTTTTGACGGTAATATTATGATTAATGGATATGACAACCATAGTATAGAAGCCAAACGACAGTTAGGTTATGTACCGGAGCTGCCGGCCATGTATCCGATGCTTACCGTTGAGGAACATCTTCAGTTTATTGCCAGAGCATACCGTCTGAAAAATTGGGAGAACTATGCAGAGGAGCTCTTAACCCGTTTTGAGCTGGCTGATAAACGGACAAAGTTAGGTCAGGAACTTTCAAAAGGAATGCAGCAAAAGGTAAGTATCTGCTGTGCTCTCCTCCCCAAACCAAATGCGATTATATTTGATGAGCCTTTTGTAGGTCTGGATCCTCATGCCATAAGAGAATTAAAATCAATCATTACGGAGCTAAAAAATAATGGAAATTCCATTATCATAAGCACACATATGATTGACAGCATGGAGGAGGCTTGGGACACTACGCATATCATGAAAGATGGAATGATCATGGAGAGTAGAAGACGAAAAGATCTGGACAGTCAGAGCAGTCTGGAAGCTCTGTTCTTTTCTATAACCGAAGGCAAATAAAAAATGATCGGCAGAATGAGAGGTATAGAGTGAACGAAATGTTCTTTCACTCCCCTTGACTTTGTGCACGTGTTAAAGAACGCAGATGGGAGCCAATTGTGAACAGTATTCTTTTCTTAATAACAAGAACCTTAAAAAATAAAATTAAAAATATGCTGCGGAAGCCATCTATGGTTATTTTATACCTATTTGTAATTCTTTTCTTTGGGTATTCCATAGTGCTCACCGTTTTAACCCCTCCGGCTCTTCCCACAGATGCCAAACCCCAGTGGCTGTTAGTATTTTTTACCGTCTATCTGATGTTTTTCTACTTTGGCGGTATAACAAAGGGGTTATCCTCCGGCAGCAGTTTCTTTGAAATGAGCGATGTTAATCTGCTCTTTGGTGCCCCGATAAACCCGAAGCAAATCCTTGGTTACGGAATATTATCACAGGCTGGAAAAAGCCTTATAGGAGGATTATTCTTACTGCTACAGGGTACAACCTTTGCCTCTCTAGGTCTAAATACAATCCACTTGTTCCTTTTCTTCGGCGGATATGTATTAGCGCTTTTGATTTGTGAATTCATGTCTTTGGCTATCTACATGATAACCAATCAGCATGAACGACGTAAAAAGATAGTAAAGATCATATCCATATTGCCTATAATAGTATTCGCTGTTGATTATATTAGAAAGTATCTGGAGATAGGCGATTATAAAGAAACTCTCTTTTCTATCATTGAGAATGGCAGCTTAAAGCTGTTGCCAATAGTAGGCTGGACTACAGAGAGTCTTAGAGCCTATCTGGCAGGAGATATGACAGGTGCAGGCTTTAATCTCTTACTTACACTGCTTCTTGGTATCTTCTTTGTAGCAGTAATTATTCTGTATAATTCTGATTATTATGAGGATGTGTTAGTGGCTACTGAAACCTCCTTCGAGAAGAAAAGAGCGCTTACGGAAGGCAATATCAACGCTATCGGTAAGACACCAAAGAAAGTTAATAAAGGTAATAAACGACTGGGTGGTATTGGTGCACAGGCTATATTTTATAAGCATCTTTTAGAATCCTCAAGAAATAATCGGTTCTATTTGCTGGATGGCGGTTCACTGTTTATGATAGCGGGAGCAAATATAGCTGCTTACTTTAATAAAGATAGCATGACCATGTTAATGATTCTGGCTATTTCCTTCTACCTGCAATGCTTTTTCATAGGTACCGGGCGTGGTTTAAAGGAACTCTACACTCATTATATCTACCTAATACCCGAATCCTCCCTCAACAAAATTATTTGGAGTAACGGTGAGATTATATTAAAACATATAATAGAGAGTTTCCTTATGTTCCTGCCTGCACTGATATTTACGAACTGGAACCCGGTAATTGCTTTGTTATGTGCCATAGCGCGCAGTTGCTTTTCCGTATATCTGATTGCCGCCAATATGCTCTCTCAGAGAATCTTTCAGAATATTATCAGCCAGGGACTTCTGCTATTTGTTTATCTATTCTTCATTATGTTTACTATGATACCTGGATTTATTGCTTTATTAATCGCATACATGGCAAACGCCTTAAGTATTGGTCTTATTCTGTTAAGTATGTGGGAAATTATTCTGGCTGTATTATTTTTCTTCTTCAGTCGAGGGGTACTTCATGCTTCTGATATGCCGACTATGCAAAAGAAGAACTGATTAATATAGCTTAATTTTATAAGTTAAAGAAACTTCATTGTCCATAATCAAATAAGCTCCACTTCATTGCATACATTTGTACATCAAATATATATCATAAAGTGGAGCTTATTTATATTATTAATACTTAATATGGCCTTCTCTTTGTAGTAGCTGCCGTATTTTAGCTTGATCTATCTCTTCTTACTTATTGCTTATAAGAAATGCTTCTGCCTGATGAACCGGCAATGCTTCACTGTATAAAAATCCCTGGGCTCTATTACATCTGACACTTTTAAGGAATTCCTCCTGTTCACTGCTTTCCAGACCTTCTGCCGTAACTGTGAGATTCATACTCTGAACCAGTGCTATGGTAGATTCTATGATACTCTTGTTAAACTCATCGGTAAAAAGTGTGTCAAAAAAGCTCTTATCCATCTTAATACTGCTGATGGGATATAATTTGAGATAATTCATTGAGGAATATCCCGTACCAAAATCATCCAAAGCAAAGGAAATACCAAGTTCGCTCAATGCTTCTATCACCGTTTTAGCCTGTTCACTTTCCTGAAGAGCCGCTGATTCGGTAATTTCTAATTCAACGTTTGCAGGATTTACGCCAGTCTGCTCAATAACTTCTTTTACTTTGGAATAGAAATCATTATCTTTTAACTGTCTGACTGATACATTAATACTCATCGTAAGATCGGTATAACCTTTATCCTGCCATTCTTTCAGCTGCTTTAGAGCTTCCTCCATAACAATGACACCAATTGGCACAATCAGCCCCGTTTCTTCTGATAAGGATATGAATTCATAGGGTTTTAATATTCCCTTCTCTGCATGATCCCATCTTACCAATGCTTCAAAACCAGTTACTTTGTCTGTATTAAGATCAATCTGAGGCTGATAGTATACGATAAATTCACGTTTTTCTATAGCGCGTCTTAATTCTGATTGATTCTGAATCTTTTCCATTAACCGCTCATTCATAGCAGGTTTGAAATATGCAAAGGTATTTTTACCGGTAACTTTCGCTGAATACATAGCAGAATCGGCATTTTTAAGCAGCACCTGTGTCGTCTTTCCATCCTTTGGCGCCATTGCAATACCGATACTCACTGTAACGAAATATTCTTTTAATGATAATACAAAAGGGTATTCAAATACTTTAAGAATCTTCTTTAATTTATCTTCATATTCACCGATATCCGTAAAGTTCTGAGACAGTATAATAAATTCGTCACTTCCAAGCCTCGCCAGAAAATCGTTCTCATCGATAGACTGCTTCAGCCTGTGGGTTATATCTATCAAGAGCTCATCCCCATAGGAATGTCCGAGATTATCAGTAACCTGCTTAAAATCATCCACATCGATATACATTAGGGCTACCACTTCTTCGTTTCTCAGCGTTAACATGACATTATCTAAAAGTTCAGTCAGCGCATAACGGTTCGGCAGCTGGGTCAGTAAATCGGAATAGGCTAATTTCTTTAGTTTCTCATTGCTTTTTTTTAAATCTTCGTTTTTTGACTGCAATTGGTTCTTGTTATTAACGGCTTCTTCAAAGGAAATTTCGAGAGTATCATATTCTTCTTCCAAATACTTCTTCTGTCCGTCCAGTGTTTTGAAAGCTTTACTCTTTCTATTATGGATGATTGCAAATACGATTAGGAGAAGTACACATACACCAGTTGAAATAAATATCATATTACCTGTTATGTAGGGTAATACATATACTTTCTCCCCTCCCTGTAGCTCGAGACTAATCATATCAATTAACATTCTTGTACCCCAATTTTCTTGGGCTCTCCTTCTATATTGAGCCTGTTTTACAACATATTATACCAACAAACAGCCCTTATAGCAATCATTTTTTACTTTTTGCACAGTTTGCACAATCATTCAAAGCCTCATTTAAAGGTTATCGGACTGTCAGGATATTTTTACATCATAAACCATGAAAGCTTATAGCATATTAACAACTGAAAGTATAAAGATAGTTTAACACAGTAAAGTGCACTGATTTTTCCCATCTATATAAAGTACTATTTTTATGGCGGTCAGCACAGCCTAAAGGCTTGCTACTGAGCCTTACCATATATATAAGCCCAGGAAATAAAAAAGAAGCCTGCAAATGATGTGACCCCAATAAGTTAGACTTTATTGCGTAGTAGTTGAAAACTACTACGCAATTTCTTTATGCAGCTAAGTGATTAAGCCTGTATTCAACAGG
>JAQSXJ010000095.1 GCA_029256725.1 Anaerocolumna sp.
TGATGTCAACTTTAAGGCAAAAACATTACAGAATTATTACAAAATAGTAGAGAAAAGCTTGCAATCCTAATTTTGGTATGATATAATTGTTACATAATTATTAATTGAATATTATAGGTCATTAACATTTTGAGAAAAACCTGTAATAATTGTAAGAAAAAATTATGTGGCTGATGCCAATAACAAGGAGTCTTTATGAAATTCAGAAAGTTACTATTGTGTATGTTAGCTGGATTATTTTTAGCAGGTTTCGCTAATATATACACATATGCAGCAGAAGAAGATCAAAATATTGCAACAACAGATACAACAACAGATACAACAACAGATACAACAACAGATACAACAACAGATACAACAACAGATACAACAACAGATACAGCGGAAGTACAGAGTACAGAAGCTGACACTGATAAAACAGTAGTAACAGAAAATACGGTTACAGAAGATACCAAGCAGGAAGACACTGCTAAGGAGACAGTAACAGAAGATACAGATGTTGCAGTAACGGAAGATAAAGAAACACAGACAGACAAAACAGTTGAAACTGAGAAGAAAACTACTAAGACCACTGAGAAAGCAGCAGCTAAGAAAACAACAGCAAAAGCTACCAAAAAGACTACAACAAAGACAACAACAAAGAAAACAGTAGAAAAGAAAGAAACCGTTAATTACAGCAAATCGGATTTAAGATTACTTTCCGCATTAATATACTGTGAAGCAGGCGGCGAAAGCTATAGCGGTAAACTTGCAGTTGGTATTGTAGTAATGAATAGAGTAAGAGCTTCAGCTTTTCCTGATTCAGTGAAATCCGTAATATATCAGAAATATCAGTTTGGGCCGGTAAGAAACGGTGCCTTAAACAAAGCTTTATCTGAATACGATGCAGGTAAATTTACCTCTTCAAGAGAGAAAGAATGCGTTAAGGCTGCAAAAGAAGCATTAAGCGGTATTAAGAGTATCACAGTAAGCGGCAAATCAAAGAATTTCGGAAGTTATTTATTTTTCAGCGGAAGATTAAGCAGTGCTACCTATAAGCTGGGAAATCATCAGTTTAAATAAGATATGAATAAAATATATGCTGTTATAATTGTCTGGGAAAAGGACATTTATAGCAGCTTTTTTGAATTCAAAGAATATGCAAGGTAATAGGTCGCGGCAAAGGTATGAAGGATAACTTGTCACAGAGATAGATAGCGGCAAATTGACAGGTGAAGGTGGTAATGATATACTTAACCGCATAAGTTATGAGTCGGGAGGCTATGGATGTCAGAGAAGCGGATTACCATGAAAGATATAGCAGCTGCTGCGGGAGTTTCCACTGCAACAGTTTCCTATGTGCTGAATTATTCGGAAAAAGAAAGAATCAGTCATGAAACGAGAATGCGTATTTTCGAAGCTGCCAATAAGCTAAAGTATGTTCCTAACATGACTGCCAAATCTCTGGCAAGTCAAAGAAGTTACCTGGTGGGAATCATAATAAATATGGGCGGACAGGATAAGAAAAGTAAGATATATCAATATTACGACCTGGCCAGAGAAATACAACGAAGCCTGTATCCAAAGGGGTATGATGTTGTTTTATTATCAACCCAAGAAATGGAGAAGGACTTTACCATTGGGCAGAAGCGTTCTCTGGATGCGGTATTTATTATGGATATGGAGGAAGAAAGTATGAAAGCAATTGCCTCCCACTATTATGTACCTGCTATTTTTATAGAAGGATATATTGAGGATCCTATTTTCTGCAAGATTCTGACTTGTTATGAGAGCGTTTTAAAACAGGCGGAAGAACAACTGGGCAGCAGTTTCTATGTAGTTATGGAGGATCATGCCAATAAGAATGTATTACAGACTATAGCAAAGAAAATACCATTAGAAAACATCTTTATAAACCGTCATGATGCAAGTCTGATACAGTTTCTTAAGGAACATCATAACCAAAAGGGACTTGTAATCGGTGAAATACTTGGTATGCAGGTAGAAAATTATGTTGATAACCGTAATATCTCAGTGGTAGTCAATTCAGAAAGAGATATCATGCTGTTACCGGACACAAAGACCATTGTGATCAGTAACAAAGTGAAAGCTCAAAAGGCAGTAGAAATAATGGATCGAATGCTGCGGCTTGATAATCCTGATGAGGTTGAGCGAATAACTTACATACGACCAATGTAAGGTCAATATGTTAATAAGAGAAGAAATCGTGATTTTGAACAAAATACGGTTTCTTCTTTTTTTATGGTTAAAATCCTTTAAGTACTTAACAAAAAGTAGAAAAGTGCGAAAGCAATGACAAATATTCATACAGATGATATTTAAGTTTGTTAAGTGAAAATACCACAAAAATATTATTGTTTAATTCGTTGAAAATATATAAAATGCACAATTATAATTGACTAGAATGGTGATAAAGTCTATAATTACAGTAGGTTAAGCGCATAAGTGAATTGAAATAATTAAACATACATAGATAAGAATTTATGGGAAGCAGGTGTTAACGTGAAAAAATATAAAGCATTAAGTCTCTCGGCGTTGATATGGGGCAGCGGCTGTTCCTTGGAATTGAGTTGTTCAGCGGTTATTGGCTTCAATATGCAAGCGGTCTCATCACAGATTTTTCAATAAGGCTCCACGGTGGTTTTTTTACAAAAGGAATCTGGGGACTTATTACCTTAGGAGTAAAAACCGGAGGAAAATACGGTGACCACTCGACTATGTTATTGATCAGAGGAGTCATTGCTCTGTTTGTGATTATGCTGTTTCTTCTGGTTTACGTCTGGAATCTAAAGGATGCTTATACATCCGGTTTACAGATTGACAGAGGCGGTACATATACAGATACAAAAGAGGATTTTAAGCGATTTTACAGCAGAAATTTCCCTTATATTGTTTTAATACCCATTGGGATAGCCTTTTTATTTATTGTAGTAATGCCTATTGTATTCTCTGTACTGACTGCCTTTTTAAATTACAACAGAGATCACCTGCCGCCGGGGAAGCTGCTGGATTGGGTGGGTTTAGCCAATTTTAAGAAGCTGTTTACGGTGCCTATCTGGTCCCATACCTTTTTTAAAGTGTTAGTCTGGACGATACTCTGGACCTTCATCGGGACAATGAGCACTTATTTCTTTGGAATGTTTCAAGCACTGATCCTTAATCATCCCGCAGTACGCTTTAAGAATATCTTTCGGACCATTCTCATTTTACCCTGGGCTATTCCGCAGATGGTATCCCTGCTGATTTTCCGAAACCTCTTAAACGGGCAGTTTGGACCTGTTAATCAGGTTCTGTTAAAATTAGGGCTGATTTCAGAGAATATTCCCTTTTTATCAGATCCGTTAATAGCAAAGATTTCCGTAATCATTGTAAACCTGTGGCTGGGTTTTCCTATCTTTATGGTTATGATGCTTGGCGTATTTGCAAATCTGGACCAGAGCCTTTTTGAATCGGCAGCGATTGATGGGGCTAGCAAGTATCAAAGCTTTTTGAGAATTACGCTGCCCCTGGTATTCCAGGCAACCGCAGCGAATCTGATAATGAGTATGGCCGGGAATTTTAATGCTTTTGGTGCAATTTATTTCCTGACCCAAGGTGGTCCCAACAATCCGGATATGCAATTTGCAGGCAGTACGGATATATTGATCTCCTGGATCTATAAACTGACACTGAACCAACAGATGTATGATATCGCGGCAGTTATGAGCGTTCTGCTCTTTATCTTCGTAGGTGCTGTTTCCTTCTGGAATTTTAGAAGAACCGTATCCTTTAAAGAATTATAGGAGGGAAAGGTTGAAAGAAAATATAATATTGAAAGGATGCCACTGAAGATTCTTTCAACCTTTTTATTTGTGGCAATACCGCAAGCCAGCTTGCGGTATGCAAGGGGTATAAGAATGAAGAAAAAGCTTACTGTATTTTTGTTACATGCCGAACTTATCCTGATGTCTCTCATCGTCCTGATACCGGTTATGTGGATTATACTGTCCTCCTTTCAAAGAGGCAGCGGACCGCCGGTTGCAATTAACCTGAAGGAACTGACATTTGCCAACTATAACCGCCTGTTTTCGGAAACCAGCTATGCCTTGTGGTTCTATAATACCTTTAAGATTGCACTGGCTAATATGGTATTGTCGGTATTGCTAATTATGATAACAGCCTGGATAATGTCCAGGTTCCTGTTCAGAGGCCGCAAGGCAGGACTAATGGCTATTATGATCCTATCCATGTTTCCTACCTTCTTGTCTATGACGGCGATATATACCTTGTTTCTAACCTTGGGATTGGTGGGGAAATCCATATCCCTGATTATCGTATACGCAGTGGGGGCAATTCCCTATAATACCTGGCTGGTAAAAGGATATCTGGACGGTGTGCCAAAGGCTATTGACGAAGCGGCTTATATGGATGGCTGCACCAGATTCCAAACCTTTCGGAAAGTTATCCTTCCAATGTCAAAGCCAATCATTACATATTGCGCCGTATCCCAGTTTATGCTGCCGTGGATGGATTATATCCTGCCAAACATCCTGCTGTCGGGGGACAGGAGCAGGACGCTGGCAGTAGGACTCTTTGCATTGATTAACGGGAAAGAGAGCATCAACTTTACGGTATTTGCCTCAGGTGCGGTATTAATAGCAGTCCCCATTACGATAATATTTATAATCTTTCAGAAATATCTGGTACAAGGGGTTTCAGCAGGAGCTGACAAAGGCTGATATTTTGAAAGTACTATAAAGAACAAAGATCAAGAGAAGAAGATTTTGTGCCGTCTTTGGCGGCGGAATGGAGGGAATTATGAAATCAAGAAAAATCCTTAGTATTTTACTGGCAGCTGTGATGACAGCAGGGTTATTAGCCGGGTGCAGCAGGAACATTCCTACGGAACAAGAAGTAAATAAGACAGAAAATCAGGCAACGACCGGTTCAGAAGATAAGACAGCACCGGAGAGTACGGAAGCCCCCAAAGATGGGGAAAGCAAAGAAATTACACCGGAAGAAGGCGCTAAGCTAAGCTTTTGGACTTTGTCCGGGTATCTGGAATACGGTAAAGCAGTAGCTGAATTGTTTGAGCAAAAATACGGTGTAATGGTTGAGGTTCAGGAGAATGGTCTGGATTCCGTTAATAAAATGATGTTAGACGGGCCTTCCGGCAATGGTGCAGATATATTTATGGCGGCTCATGATTCCTTTGCAACGGCTAAAGATGCGGGAATATTAGCAGAACTTAGTGAAACCTCCGCTGCAATCATAAAGGATAAAATTAATGAAACTGCCGTTAAAACAGTAACCTCAGAAGGTAAAATCTACGGCATTCCGGTTTCAATCGAAACCTATGCACTGCTCTATAATAAAGCACTGGTAACCGGTGAACCGGCTTCCACCTTTGAGCAGATCAAAGAAGAAGCTTTATCTTATAACAATGCAGGAGAAAATAAATTCTGGTATCTGACAGTTCCAACAGACGGCTATCCGGCGTTTCCTTTTCTGAGTCTTTATGGCTTTCAGCTTTTTGGAGCGGATGGTATGCAGGGAGATAACCCGGGATTTGATACGCCGGAATTCATAAAAGGACTGGAGACAATCGCATCTCTGAAAGAAATCATTCCTATCAAAGCAGATGATCTGAAAATGGAAACCATGTCATTGTTAGAGCAGAATTTTAAAGACGGAAAAACAGCATATTATCCCATCGGACCCTGGCTGATTAAATCCTTAAAGGATGAAAACATAGATTTTGGTGTAACCGTACTACCGACCTTAGACGGTAAGCCCATGAGATCTTTCAGTGCCGTTCAAAATGCTTATGTATCAGCTTATACGAAATATCCCAATGCAGCAGAATTATTTGCCACCTTTTTGACCGGTGATGAGGCGGCAGCGCTTTTATACAGTAAATCCTATAAAATAACGGCCAACAAAGATATAACAAAAGTAGAAGGCCTAAAAGATGACGAACAGTTGAGAGTATTTTGCGAGGAGTTCACCAAATCTGTTCCCATGCCAAGTACAAAGCGGATATCTTATTACTGGACCATTGCACAAAGTGTATTAAGTGCGGTATTTGACGGAACTCTGACGCCGGAAGAAGGAGCACAAAAGGCACAGAAGGACTTCGATGCCCTGGTTGCCAGTGAATAAGCTGAATAGAAGAATTTTGATTACCTATATAAGTTGGACGAATTTTACCTAAGTATAGCAGCAGTATTACAAGTGATCAAAAAAGTAAGAGAAGTTCAACTCATACAAGAATAGAAATGAAAAGTGAGGAAAGTGCAATGATATTTTCATCCCTGATACATGAACCCAAGAGCGCACTGTCCTATGCCTATGATGAAAATACTTTACATCTCAGGCTGAAAACGGCCAGGGGAGAAGTGAAAGAAGCAGAAGTACTGGCGGTAGATCCCTTTAACTGGATTCCCCGAGGGGATGGTTCGCCCGTATATGACTTTGATAAAAGTTCGGTGAAACATATTGCCATGGTAAAAGAGCAGGTGACAGCAAACCATGACTGCTGGTTTGCCGAAATACCGGACATCAATTGGAAAAGAACGAAATATTGTTTTGTTGTCAGCAATGCTTCCGAGAAATACCTGATAGGAAGCCGTAACTGGATACCCTATTCAGAAGAAGACAGCGTCCTGTACAATTTAAGTAATTACTACAATTACCCATATATTAACGAGGAAGACTTATACAAAACACCGGAGTGGGTGCCGGAAACCGTATGGTATCAGATCTTTCCGGAGCGATTCTGTAACGGAACGCCTGAAGAGGAAAGAGATGTCCTGCCCTGGGGAAGTGATGCTCTGGACGGCTATGATAAGAAATTCGGAGGAAATCTGGCAGGAATAATAGAAAAGCTAGATTACATAAAGGAGTCCGGATTTAACGGCATTTATTTAAATCCCATCTTTGAATCCCCAAGCTCACATAAATACGATACAACAGATTATTATAAAATAGATCCGGAATTCGGAGATAATGAAACCTTTGGTCTTCTGGTAGAAGAAGCCCATAAACGTGGCATAAAGATAATGCTGGATGCAGTATTTAATCATTGCGGCTTCAAACATCCATTCTGGCAGGACGTATTAAAAAACGGAGTAAACTCAAGGTACTACGACTGCTTTTATATCATTGACCCGGAAAAGCCCTATTACACGGGAGAACTAAGGAATGGCCAGCCCCAGGAATGCCCCAAAGAAGAGTTAAACTACAGGACCTTTGCCTATGCCCAGACCATGCCCAAATGGAATACCGGAAATCCCATAGCCAGAGAATACCTTCTTGATGTAGCGGCATATTGGATAAAAGAATATCACATAGACGGCTGGAGACTCGATGTATCAAACGAAATCTCCCATGACTTCTGGAGAGCTTTCCGAAAGAAAGTAAAAACCATAAACCCGGAAGTATATATACTGGGAGAAAATTGGGATAACTCTTATCCCTGGCTCCAGGGAGACCAGTTTGACGGAGTAATGAACTATGAATTTACCACTCCCGTATGGAATTTCTTCGGAATAGAGGAAAAAGGCGGCATGAAGCTTCATGGCAAGGAATTCAAAGAAGCCATCAGCAGTCTCTTAACAACTTATCCCAAACATGTAACCAATAACCTCTACAACCTCTTAGACAGCCATGACACGGAACGAATACTCCATGTAGTGAAGGGGAATCAGGACATAGCAAAACTGGCCTACATATTTCTGATGACTTACCCCGGAACCCCTTGCATCTACTATGGAAGTGAAATCGGAATGGGAGGCGGCGAGCACAGTAACAGGCAGTGTATGATCTGGGAGGAAAAACGACAGAATAAAGAACTCTATAACCTGATCAAAACCCTTATCCGCCTAAGAAAAGAAAAAGAAAGCTTTCGCACGGAAAACTTCCAATGGATAGAAATAACCACCTCAACTGACACAATACTTTACAAAAAAACAACGCCTGCAGAGACCCTCTATGTCCTGCTCCACAATGAAGCAACCTCTGCGTTAATCAGTCTGCCGAAAGAACTAATCGAATTAAATTGTATGGATACTATAAGTGCAAGTAAGGTTATCTTAAGTGAAAGTATCGAGCTATTACCATATGACTTTAGGCTGTATACTGTAAAACATGAGTAAAAATATTTATATGGATTTTCCGAATATTACAGATGTATAAGGATTGAAGGTGTGAATGGGAGTTTTTGGCAAGTGGACGGCAAAATGCACAAAACAGAAAAAACTCATGCTTCAATTCCAAGGGATAAGAAGTCCTAATTCTCTGGAAATTTTGTGCTGGACATATTATAAAACAGATAACTCGCTGGCGCTCAAACAATCTGTTTTATAATATAGCACAAAATATCCAGAGAAAAGGACTTCTAATCCCTTTTCATAGGCGCATTCGTTCTTTCTGTTTTGCACATTTTGCCTGAAATCTATGGAAACATGACTTTTTACGCTTGAGGGATATAATTATATACTAAACCTAAGGTGCATAATATTACCATAGATAACCAATAATATAAAATAGTATTAAGAATATTATTTAAAGGGAGTATATCATACTAATAGCAATACCTACTGTAATAAAGAAACTTTATTTTTATTCTGGAGGGTGTTGCTATATGTGTTTTATAGCTTCTATATATGTAATATACTATATTACTATCAACAATATACATACATGAAAATACCGTAAAGAAAAAAGTCATGAAATTACTTCAAATTACTTCAAATAACTTCAAGATAACAGTCCCAAAGTTCAGATGAAGAAGTAAGCAGCAATAAGAAGATAAGCAGATGATTTTGAGCACTGTTTGGGTGTATTGTATTGAGAGGTTCCTTATGACACTTTAGTGGAATAAGGGTTCTCGAACAACAAAACGCACAAACAGTGCTCAAAATCATCGTCCGTCCCCAACAACCCGCCCTTAAATTTATCAACGGTATTAAAATAAATATTTGACTAATACCTCCCCCTATGCTACAATACCTTTGTTGTAAGTAAATGGAACAAATTCAGAAAGGATAAGAATACCTCCATCAAGGAGTATTCCGTGTAAAAGAGAAATGAGTAGAACATTCAATCGCAGCCAATTGAATAATGACTTTTTATACGGAATGTTTATGACCGTCTGATGTTTTATTGTTTCCTGAGCTTAGTATGAATTGGTGAAGCATAGGGCAATAATATACCTTATTGCAGGTAAGGATATTATAATAATTGAATAACTTCAGCTAGTGAACATTTTCCGCAGGGAAGATGTTTTTTTATTGCCCAAAATTAATTGAAGTGCACATTAAGTTATAAGTTGAGATAAATTTTGCATCTTCCCATTATAAGAAGCCGTATAGTAAAGCCTTATATAGCTGGAAGTGAAAAAAGAGACATCAACTTATAGTGTAAGGATTTTGAGAGGAGAATGTGTATGTTGGATATAAGAAATGTAACGATAACGAACAGAGAAGATAACAGATATATAATCAAAGATTTTAGCTTTACCCTGAACAGAGGGCAGAAAGCGGTAATTATAGGTGAAGAAGGCAACGGGAAGAGTACTTTGCTAAAATTTATTTATAACAAGACACTCATAGAGAATTACTGTGATTACACCGGTCAGGTAACCTCCGGTGTCAGATGTGGGTATCTTAAGCAGGAGGCAGACGAAGAATGGCTTAAGATGAGTCCTGCTGAATATTTGGCAGACAATGATATTTACAGTATTCGGGATGAAAATATTTGGGCCTTTAACCCTGACCCGGTAATGATAGCTTCACAAGACCCGATAAAGAATCTGTCCGGAGGAGAGAGAGTTAAGCTGCAGTTGCTTAAACTACTGGCAGAAGAGCCGGATGTACTTCTGTTAGATGAGCCGACCAACGATCTTGATATAGGCTCTCTTACCTGGCTGGAGGACTTTATTAACCGGACGGATAAGCCGGTTCTTTATGTATCTCATGATGAAACCTTGATAGAACATACTGCTAATGTTATAATTCATTTAGAGCAGTTAAAGAGAAAGACAGAACCTCATTATACTGTCAGCTACATGTCCTATGATGAATATAAGAACCAAAGGTCCTCTTCTTTGGCAAAGCAGGAAATGACGGCAAGGAAACAGAGAGAAGATTATGAGGATAAAATGGAGCGCTTCCGCCAGATATATGATAAGGTTGAGCACCAGCAAAATGCCATAACCAGAGCGAATCCTGCCGGCGGCAGACTGCTTAAGAAGAAGATCAAGAGCCTTAAGTCCCAGGAAAAACGTTATGATAAAGAAAAAGAAGACTTCCTGGAAATACCGGATACGGAAGATGCCATTCTCTATGATTTTCCAGACACTATCAAGATTCCAAGAGGAAAGCGAATTATTGAATTCACGCTGGGTGAGCTGAAAGTGGGAGAAGGAACTGAGGAGAGAGTTCTGTCAAAGGATATATATCTTCGCGTAATGGGACCGGAGCATATCGCTATCATTGGTGATAATGGTACCGGCAAAACTACCCTGCTCCGTAAGATTGCTGCTGACCTTCTTAACAGAACGGATATTAAGGCTGCTTATATGCCTCAGAACTATGAAGAGGTATTAGATTATAAGAAGACTACCATAGAATTTCTAACTACCAGCGGACAAAAAGAGGATATAACCAAAGCCTTCACTTTTATGGGAGGCATGAAGTTTACCAGGGATGAAATGGAACATACCATCGGTGAATTAAGCGGAGGACAAAAAGCAAAGCTTATTCTGCTAAAAATGATATTAGACGGTATTGAGGTTTTAGTATTGGATGAACCTACCAGAAATTTAAGTCCGCTTTCTAATCCGGTAATCAGAGGCGTACTGGCATCCTACAAAGGTGCAATTATAAGTGTTACCCATGACAGAAAGTATATGGAGGAGGTTGCAGAGAAGCTCTACACTCTGACAGAAAAGGGCCTCATAGAAAAGATGAAGTAAGTACTATACTTTTAAATATAAAGCTGGCACATATTAAAGCATCTTATATTTGTTTTCTAGAAAGCATATAATTCATCAGATAAAAAATGAGGTCTCTTAAAGCTCTATAACAACGAGAGGAGAACAGAACAGGATGATAAATACGGTTGTGTTGGATATCGGGCAGGTACTTGCAGCATTCAGATGGGAAGATTATCTGAGAGACTGCGGTTATGATACAGTAACAAGAGAGAAGGTGGCGAAAGCCACCGTACTCTCCCGTTATTGGGGAGAGCAGGATAGAGGTGCACTTCCAGAAGCTGAGATAATAAGAGAATGTTGTGAATTAGACCCTACTGTGGAAACGGAGATTAAGCAACTGTTTGAAGATATTACAAAAACAGTAATTGAGTTTCCATATGCAAAGGAGTTCATCAGAGATCTTAAGAAAAATGGTTATAAGGTTTATTTGCTTTCCAATTATGGTGAAAGAAATTTTGCCTATGCGAAAAAACATTTTACCTTCATCCCGGAAGCAGACGGAGGAGTTATCTCCTATGAAGTAAAATACATAAAACCGGAACCAGAGATTTATGAAACACTGATTACCAAATATGGTTTTAATCCTACGGAAGCAGTATTTCTGGATGATTCTGCAGCGAACTTAGAAGGAGCCAAAAAATTCGGTTTTCAAACTGTTTTGGTTACAGAATTTGAGCAGGCGCTCAAAGATCTGAGAAGTATGGGAGTAAAGATATAAGTGATATCACATACTTAATTCTTTTTATCTCGAGACAAGAAAAAACTTAAATTCAACTTATGTAGCAATATTAACAGCAGTTTCCTGTTCCCAGGAAGATTGGAGGAAAGTAGAATGAAAACAAGAAGGATTATTCTTTTATTATGCATAGCCATGGCAGGCGTTCTGCTGATGTCCTGCCGTAAGGACAAAAATGAAGAGGAACCGGTAGTAGTTACAGTAACACCAAGTCCTACAATAGAGACAACTCCAGAAGTGACGCCAACCCCTACGGCTGAAGAAGAACCGAAAGAGGAAGAGGATGGAGAAGAGCTTACAGACCAGCAGGCAATAGAAAAAATAGAAGCCATATTAGGAGAGGAAAACTATTACTTTGAATTGCTGGACGATCATCTAAATGTAAGTGACAGACTTTATTACATATTTGAAGTGAGTGACGGTGTAAATGCAATTGAACCTAATATTATCGTGGATAAATTAAACGGTGAAGTACTCTGTTATAACAGTGACGGAACTACAGCCCCCTTTACAGAGCATCCATTGTATAATAAGGCAGGTTCTGAAGAAGGACAGGAGGAAGGTGCAGCGGATAATGGCATTGGTAAAGAGCAAGCCCTTAAGCTGTTAAGTGAAATTCCTCGTAAAACCCTTCAATTATCTAAAGAATTGAAAGAATATGTTATTATCTATGATGATTGGACTTCTAATATCGGTGGAATTGAATGCTATGGTATTAATGTTCATGAAAAAGGGGATACAAAGAATACCTTGGCAGGAGTCTTCTATGTGGCATTAGACGGCAGTAAAATTTATTTAAGTGATACGGTGGAGGGAAAAACGATAGATATAACCCCCAAGAAATAATGGTAAGATTAATAGACTGCGGTAATAGATGTACATAAAATAGTGGTATAAAATAAAGTATATTTAAAAAGTTCATCAAAAAAGTTCATCAAAAAAGTTCATTAAAGAGTACATTAAAATATACGTTCAAAGGTGCATTAAAAATGTGCATTGAAAAGTACATTAAAATATACGTTAAAAGGTACATTAAAAGTGTAGTTAAAAGGTGCATTAAAAATATACGTTAAAAGGTGCATTAAAAATGTACGCTAAAATGTACATTAAATAGTTCATTAATAAAATAAGTTAAATAATAAGTGACATAAATAAAGGTGTAAGGAAATCAAAATTCCTTACACCTTTCGTAACTTTTTATTGTAAAATTTAGAGTTACAGACGGTTTGAGTGTAGATTACTTTAGCTATACAATGATATATCTGGTTAGGCATAGGATTACTTATCCTGACCTATTCATGATAGTATCACAGTCTGCTTACTCACCAAAAGCCTGATTTAAATCATAGATCAAGTCATCCACATGTTCCGTACCAATAGAAAGACGAATGGAATTCGGTTTAATACCTGATGCAAGCAGTTCTTCTTCATTCATCTGTGAATGGGTAGTGCTTGCAGGGTGAATAACCAGGGATTTCACATCAGCAACATTGGCAAGGAGAGAGAAGATTTCCAGTTTATCAATGAACTCAGTGGCTTCTTTTGCGCCGCCCTTGATCTCAAAGGTGAAGATGGAGCTTCCGCCATTAGGGAAATACTGATTGTACAAGTCATGGTAAGGATTATCCTTAAGGGAGGGGTGATTAACCTTTTCTACCTTGGGGTGCTTCGCCAGAAATTCAACAACTTTTAAAGTGTTTTCCACGTGACGTTCCACACGAAGAGAAAGGGTCTCAAGTCCCTGGAGGAAGAGGAAGGAGTTAAAGGGACTGATGCAAGCTCCCGTATCTCTCATAAGAGTAACTCGAATTTTGGTAACATAAGCAGCAGCACCTACTGCTTTTGTAAATACTACGCCGTGGTAACTTGGATTTGGCTCTGTTAGGTAAGGGAATTTACCGGAAGCTTCCCAATCAAACTTACCGGAATCGATAATAACACCACCGATGGAGGTTCCATGTCCACCGATGAATTTTGTGGCTGAATGAACCACGACATCAGCACCATATTCAATGGGACGAAGAAGATAGGGTGTAGCGAAGGTATTATCAACGATTAAGGGAATCTGATTATCGTGAGCAACCTTGGCAATAGCAGCGATATCGATGATATTGGAATTGGGATTACCAAGACTCTCAATAAAGATAGCCTTTGTATTAGGTTTGATGGCTTTAGAAAAACCATCTTTTTCATCAGGATCTACAAAAGTTGTGGTAATACCGGATTCTTCAAGGGTATGTGCGAACAGATTATATGTACCGCCATAAATAGTCACTGCAGAAACAATGTGGTCACCGGCATGTGCTATATTGGTAATAGCATAATGAATAGCGGCTGATCCGGAAGCTGTTGCAAGTGCAGCAATACCTCCTTCAAGTGCAGCAATTCTCTGTTCGAAAACATCCGAGGTAGGATTCATAAGACGGGTATAGATGTTACCTCCTTCTGACAGACCGAATCTTCCGGCTGCTTGCTTTGCATCTGCAAAGACATAGGATGAGGTCTGGTAGATGGGGACACAACGAGCATCAGTAGCGGGATCGGGATTCTCCTGGCCGACATGAAGCTGCAGGGTTTCAAAATGATATTTACGCTTTTCTGACATAAAACTCCACCTTTCATTGTTTATAATATGAAACACGCAGTTAACAGGAAAACATTTGAAATAGCGAAATGAATTCATTATTAACTGCGAGTTCTTATTCAGGCAGTACCGCAAGCGGGCTTACGGTATAGCGGTTTAAATTACATAATCATTGCCTGTCATACTGTTTTGTTTATCCACAAGATCTGCCAGAGTAATATTATCTACGACATTATTGATGGCATCATACATTTGCTTCCATACGTCCAGTGTGGCACATTGTCCGCTTCTGGTACAGGGATCTGCATCATCCTCCAAACAACTTACTGGTGCAAGGCTTCCTTCAATAAGTCTTAAAATACTACCTACTGTATATTCCTCCGGGGCTTTGGCAAGACGATAACCTCCCTGTGCACCGCGAATACTTTTTACAAACCCGGCTCGGCTGAGTTGGGTTATAATCTGTTCCAAATATTTATCTGAGATTTCCTGTCTAGCAGAAATACTCTTGATTGTCACGTATTCACCAGTATTATGAAGAGCCAGATCCAGCATAAGGCGTAGGGCATAGCGGCCTTTTGTTGATATTTTCATAGGTACCTCCTTCATGATAAGTTACTATACCCTATATTAACATTGGAATAGTAGGATTTCAAGGTCTTTTGCAAAATAATATAATATATCTATATAATTTCCGTATAAGGTATTTTTCTGCCCATAAGGGTAAAAAATGTTTTCTAATATATCCTATACTTCTTTTATTTATATTGCAAGAATATTTATTGTAAAGTGATATATTTGATGATAAAATTAATATATAAATTAAATTTTGTTTTTTCTATATAAAATTAGTTCAACTTATTGAACAACCACAAAAATGCAGTCAAGGAGATGATTTCATGGGAGAGCATAATAGCACAAAGGAAGGGCATGAGCTTGCCTGCGGGCATGAAGGGCAGCTTGTCCCAGCAACGAAGAAGGAATTGGCAGGAATGATAAATGCTGATACCTGTAAAATGCTTATAAGGGAAGCAATTGATAGTTTAAATTATTCTTATACCCCTTACTCCGGGTTTAAAGTAGGAGCAGCTCTATTATCAAAGAATCTAAAAGTGTATAAAGGCTGTAATATAGAGAATGCTTCCTTTACACCAACAAATTGTGCTGAAAGAACAGCATTTTTTAAGGCAGTAAGTGAAGGGGATAAAGAATTTATGGCAATTGCCATAGTAGGCGGTAAGAATGGAGTACTGACGGATTACTGTTCACCTTGCGGTGTATGCAGACAGGTGATGATGGAATTCTGTAACCCTAAGAACTTTCTGGTAATTCTTGCAAAATCAGAGCATGACTATTGGTTATATACTCTGGAGGAATTGCTGCCCCTAGGTTTTGGACCTTCTGATTTAGAGAAATAATTTAATTGTTTAGGATGGTATGAGTTCATACTTTTTAAATTTTTTTAATTTTTAGAACAAAACAAATAAAAAGTGCTTGACAAAATAAGCCTGTCCAAATATAATATAAAAGTACTTGTTGAGAGACAAGTACGAATGGGATCTTAGCTCAGCTGGGAGAGCATCTGCCTTACAAGCAGAGGGTCATAGGTTCGAGCCCTATAGGTCCCATTTTTATGAAAAAGCAAAGATAATAAAGTCATAATCATAACGTTTATAGACTGGAAGACATTTGCTCATATATGGCGAAGTAGCTCAGTTGGCTAGAGCATGCGGTTCATACCCGCAGTGTCGGCGGTTCAAATCCGTCCTTCGCTATTAAAAAGATTGTCTTACCGACAGTCTTTTTTTGTAATATAAATAATATAAAATATATAAAGGAGTAGTTGCACCAGGCTCTTTTTTTAGCTTTAAGGTGCAATCAGATAGATATGAGAATAGGATCAGGATATGATGTTCACAGGCTGGTAGAAGGCCGTGATTTAATCATCGGGGGCGTTAAGATTCCTTTCGAAAAAGGACTTTTAGGTCATTCAGATGCAGATGTATTAACCCATGCTATAATGGACAGCCTTTTAGGAGCAGCAGCTTTAGGAGACATTGGAAAGCATTTTCCTGACTCGGATCCCAAATATAAAGGCGCTTCCAGTTTGGTGCTTTTGGAGCGGGTGAAGGAATTACTTGAGGAGAATTTATATCTCATTGAGAATATTGATGCTACAATTATTGCACAGCAGCCGAAAATGGCGCCGCATATTGAAGCAATGCGAGAGAATATATCAAAAGTTCTTGGAATAGAATTAAATCAGATTAACATAAAAGCCACCACGGAAGAAGGTCTTGGATTTACCGGAGAAGGACAGGGGATTTCCAGTAATTCCATGTGTCTTTTAACTTCCGTTGCAGATTATCGTTATGATGAAAGAACCAGAGTATTTGGTGAGGAAAGCAGCGGTGGCAGCAGCGGGGGCTGCAGCGGTTGCAGCGGCTGTTCAAAGAACCGATAAGAGGAATGACTTAAGATACAGCTACAGGGAAAGCAGGTGAAGAATGGAGTACAAAATATATACTTCCCTGGAGGAAGCAAAAGAAAACGGAATTGAGAATGTCAGAGAAGATGTTTACCGGCTGTGGCAGGAATGCTTCGGGGATTCAGGCTCCTATACAGACTTTTATTTTGAGTGGGTAGTTCCCTATAATCGCATCTACACTCTTTATAAAGAGGATAAATTATGTTCCATGCTTCATTTGAATCCATATACCTTCGAGATTTGGGATGTGGAGGTAAAAGCGGATTATATCGTAGGCGTTGCTACAAAGGCGGAAGAGAGAAGAAAGGGTTATATGGGGCTTTTAATCAACGATGCTCTGGATTCGATGTATAAGGAAGAAAAACCTTTCACCTACCTTATGCCGGCAGCAGAGAGTATCTATTATCCCTATGAATTCAGAAATGTGTATTTTCAAGAAGACTGGGTCGCTAAAATTAAAAAATATGGTCAGAACAACAAAGAACAGGAATCAGAGGCCGAATTGGTTAAGTTAGGGATGTCAGATCTGGAGGAAAGAAGAATACTCACGGAGTTTACCGAAGAACTGCTAAAGAAATATCGCAAATATTATATATTAAGAAGCAGAAAGTATTATGAGAAGCTTTTGATTGAGATGGAAAGCGGTCAGGGTGGCATTGCAGTTATTAAAAAGAATGGCTTGCCTATTGGATATGCAGCATACATGTTAGAAGAAGGCCTGCAAATTGCAGAATGTCTCTATGAGCCGGACTTTGAAAAAGAAGTATTTCAGTGCCTGTACCAAGAATTTTCATCTGATTTAAAAGCGCAAGTTAATGAGTTTAGACCTTCGATTATGATGCGTATTGTAAATCTAAAAGTTTTTCTGGAAGGTTTGACAGCTGTAGAAGAGATTTCTATAATTATAGAAGCCAAAGATGACAGAATTCCTGGCAACAACAAAAGAATGCTGCTGACGCTAAATGAAGATGGCGGTTGCATTGCTGAATCCGATGAATCTCCTCATCTATACGGTGATATCGGAGATCTTACAAGGTTGTTTTATGGGCAGTTAGGCACAGAAGAAACAAAAGCCTTGATACAGAGTGACAACAAAGAGGATATTATGAAGATCCTTTCAAAAATAAATCTGTATAAGGATGTATTTATTAATGATGTTGTATAATAGGAATTGACATTTTTACTGCTTTTGCATAGAATGATATATAGATTAAGTGCTAGTAATCAATAATAGTTATTTTATAATAGAAGAAAAGCTATGAACAGAAAAGTAATCCGTAGGAAGGCAGCAGAGATGGGGTGTCACCGGCTGAAAGCATCCTTTACCTGAGTTCGGATAAAGTGCATCTGGGAGCTGATTAAGTGAGGCCGATGGTTTAGCTTAATCCGGTATAGGCCGTTATCCGATTAAGTGTGCAGTAATTTATAAGCTGCATAATAGAGTGGAACCGCGGAATAACTTCGTCTCTAATTAGAGACGGAGTTTTTTTATGTTTTTGAGAATTGTATCTAATGCATAATGGTTTAAAAGGTGAGTGCACTTGCAATGCATAAGAAAAGATTTTTATAATCATGACTGCATGCTATGTTGTATTCAGGCAGGCAAAACTCTACGTTCTACATAAATAGTATGGCAGATATTTATAGTTTCTATTTGAAAAGGAGGAAGCAAATGGGTATCATAAAATATATTAAGAGTGAAATTGAAATAATAAAAGAGAGAGATCCTGCCATCCGGGCACCTCTGGAGGTATTTCTTTATCCAAGCTTTAAAGCAATTATAAGATACCGTATAGCGAATAAACTCTACAAGCATAAACATTATTTTCTTGCCAGATGGTATTCTCAGAGAACAGCAAGAAAGACCGGTATTGAGATACATCCCGGTGCAACTATCGGAAAAGGGCTGTTTATTGATCATGGTCATGGCGTGGTCATAGGTGAAACTGCTATTGTAGGAGATAATGTTACTTTATACCAAGGAGTGACACTGGGTGGTACCGGAAAAGAAAAGGGAAAGCGGCATCCGACTATTGGTAATAATGTTATGATTAGTGCTGGTGCTAAGATCCTCGGTTCTTTTACAGTAGGTGAGAACTCAAAAATAGGAGCAGGTTCTGTTGTATTATCAGAAGTACCGCCTAATTCTACAGTTGTAGGCGTACCTGGTCACGTAGTAAAAAGGGATAACCTGAAAGTTCCGAGAGAGGATATGGATCAGGTACATCTTCCGGATCCTGTATTTATGGAACTTCTAAACTTAAAGTCTGAAAATAGCAAATTAACCGAAGAAATGAAACAGCTTCAGTTGAGTTTTCAGTTGATGGAGGCTCTAAATAATCGACCCAAAGAAGAGATATCCTTTGACAATAGTATGCTATAATAATTTATCTGAAGGAGCTTTCAGATAAATTATTAATAAGAAATAAAGGCATTATGGATAGTGTGCAGATGGGGCCTGCAATGGGAGATTGTGTGAAAGATAGGACATTTCGCACTTCTTATTTGGACAGTAACAAAAGCAGGCTTGCGGTATATGTGAGTTTCGTGTGAATTGTTAAAAAGCATAATTCACATCCTGATTTGCGGCAGTGCCACATCTGTAAGCAGATGCGGCATACAATGGGAGCTAGTGAGAATAAATAAAGAAATACAAATATTTAATATCCAAGAAGTAAATGGATTAACAGAAAAGAGGTTATCATGAAAATCTATAACACCCTGACGAAGAAAAAAGAAGAATTTATTCCTTTAGAAGAAGGCAAGGTAAAAATGTATGTCTGCGGTCCTACGGTGTACAATTTAATACACATAGGAAATGCAAGACCGATTATTGTATTTGATACGGTAAGACGATATTTTGAATATAAAGGCTATGAGGTAAATTTTGTTTCAAATTATACAGATGTGGACGATAAGATAATAAAGAAAGCCATAGAAGAAGGGGTCTCTGCGTCTGAAATATCTGAGCGTTATATTCTTGAGCTTCAGAAAGATGTTGAAAGACTGAATGTAGAACCGGCTACCTATAATCCCAAAGCTACAGAAGAAATTGAAGGTATGGTAGAGATGATTACATCTCTCATTGAAAAAGGTCATGCATATGAAAAGAACGGCACAGTATATTTCCGTACCAGAAGTTTTGCTGAATATGGTAAGCTGTCAAAGAAAAATCTGGATGATCTGGAAGCAGGTATCCGTATAGCTGTAAGTGAAGAAAAAGAAGACCCTATGGATTTCGTACTTTGGAAACCTAAGAAGGAGGGAGAACCTTTCTGGGAATCTCCCTGGAGCCAGGGAAGACCCGGCTGGCATATTGAATGCTCTGTTATGAGCAAAAGATACCTTGGTGAGCAGATTGATATCCATGCCGGTGGAGAGGATTTAGTATTTCCTCATCATGAGAATGAAATAGCGCAGAGTGAAGCTTGCAACGGGAAGGAATTTGCAAGGTATTGGATGCATAATGCTTTCTTGAACATTGATAACAAAAAAATGTCCAAATCAGCAGGAACCTTCTTTACCGTAAGGGAAATCACTGAAATCTATGATCCTCAGGTCCTACGTTTCTTTATGTTAAGTGCTCACTATAGAAGTCCAATTAATTTCAACCAGGATTTAATGGAGTCTTCTAAAAATGCACTTGACAGAATCCTTACTGCAGCAGCTAATCTTAAGTTTCTGATTGATAATGCCGGCAAGGTAGAAAGCACAACAATAGCTAGTGTCAGCGGAACCTCCCTGCAGCAGGGAGAAGAGGAGTTGATTGCTGATATAGCACAGCAGCAGGAGAAATTTGAGGCTGCCATGGAAGATGATTTCAACACAGCAGATGCAGTAACTGCTGTATTTGAAATTGTAAGAATCGCCAATACCAATGCAAGTTCAGCATCCTCTATGCTATTCTTAAAAGAAGCTCTTGATAAAATAACACAGCTTTTAAATGTACTTGGCATTAAGGCCTTAAAACAGGAAGAGCTGCTGGCAGAAGAGGTTGAACAATTGATTCAGGACCGTCAGGATGCCAGAAAAGAGAAAAATTTTGCAAGAGCTGATGAGATAAGAAACCTCCTGCTTGAGAAGGGCATTGTACTGGAAGATACAAGAGAAGGTGTAAGATGGAAAAGAGCATAGATAATGGCTTGATCGGTATCTTAAAGGAGACTTTCTCGCTTACGGATACAGATCTTAAGACTTATTCTCCTTTAACCCTTGCATTTATAGGCGATGTGGTATACGATTTAGTTATCCGAACATTGGTAGTGGAGCAGGGAAATGCTCCGGTTAACAAGCTTCATAAGAAGGTCAGCAGTATGGTTAAAGCTTCTGCCCAAATGGAGCTGTTTCACCGTATTGAGGACATGCTGACAGAAGAGGAGCTATCGATATATAAAAGAGGACGTAATGCAAAGTCCTTTACCACTGCCAAAAATGCCAGTATAACGGAGTATCGTTCTGCAACAGGTTTTGAGGCGCTGATTGGGTATCTGTACCTGGATGACCGTCTTAGCCGTGCCCTTGAAATAGTGAAGGCCGGAATAGACAGAGCAAATTCAGGAGCGACAGCAGATAAGGTATAAATACTTTTAACATATTAAAATTATGATAAGTAGATGTATTAGATGGAATACAAGCATAATAAAGCATTAATAAAGCTGTTTATAACATGAAGTGGCGGTTATAATTACATCCCCCTAAGTGTATTTTAAATAAATATAAGAAAAGAAGAGGAATTCATGAGATACGAGGAACTTACTATTGAAGGCCGTAATGCTGTATTAGAAGCATTTCGTGCCGGAAAAACCATAGACAAGCTGTTTATATTGGATGGCTGTCAGGATGGCCCGATAAAGTCCATCCTAAGAGAATCAAAAAAAGGTGACACAATTATAAACTATGTAAAAAAAGAGAGACTTGACCAGCTATCAGAGACCGGAAAGCATCAGGGTGTCATTGCTTATGCGGCAGCTTATGAATATGCAGAGATAGAGGATATTTTAAATGCCGCTAAGGAAAAAGGTGAGCCTCCTTTTATAATAATCTTAGATGGAATAGAAGACCCCCACAACCTGGGAGCAATTATTCGTACGGCCAATCAGGCAGGTGCGCATGGTATTATAATACCGAAGAGAAGGGCAGTAGGACTTACTGCAACTGTTGCTAAAACCTCAGCAGGAGCAATTAATTATACACCGGTAGCCAAGGTAACAAATCTGACAGCTACTATTGAAGAGTTAAAGGAACAGGGGCTCTGGTTCGTATGTGCGGATATGGAAGGTGAGGTTATGTACAAGCAAAACCTGAAAGGGCCAATCGGACTTGTTATCGGCAGTGAGGGAGAAGGAGTTGGAAGATTGCTTAAGGAAAAGTGTGATTATCTGGCAAAGATTCCTATGTTTGGCAATATCGATTCCTTAAATGCTTCTGTAGCAATGGGAATTCTCTCTTATGAGATTGTAAGACAGAGAATGGCCTAAATGAATTCGTATAAAGAAATCTCCTTAAAGAGCTGTACGGCTTTTTAAGGAGATTTTTGATTGGTATGTCAGTCTTTAATAATTCACCTGTTATAGGTGGGTCCGCAGATGTTTTAGCTTCAAGTAAAATACCTCCAGTGATTGGTATGGCAGTCTTTAATAATTTACCTGTTATATAGGTTGTTTCACAGATGTGTTAGCTTTAAGTAAAAAAGCCTTCAGTAATTACAGGGTATAAGGTAGCATATTCTAAAGACGAAGCAATTGCCGGTATGATATTTCTATTAGTTTACAATGGTATTAGCATACTGTTCATTAACTTTCTTAAGCAGGTAACGTTTCTTATATTTTATCTGGCTATAAGCAGTTATTTTCTTAATATAACTATGATTGATAACACCGCCAATAGCCCCTACAATGGGAGTTCCCTGAATGAATTTGGCAGTAAGCAGAGCCTCTGAAAAGCAGGAGGAGGCAGCTTTCATTTCCTTTTTAATATTAATAGCAGGAATGGTTCCGTTCTCAATATCATAAGCCAGCTGGTCAATTCGCATGTTCAACTCTCTTTGCTCTTTTCCCTTTAACAGGGAGGCTTGTATTAAAAGCAGCAGATAAGCTTTCTCTTCTTCTTTATCTCCCAGAAAACCATAACTTAAAGAAATTTCATTTACTGACTTAATGATTAGCCCTAGAAATACCGGTATATCCGGAAGTCCAATGCCAAACAAACCAAGGACACTTCCTTCTACCGCAGAGAATGCAGAGTTGAAGCGACTGGAAGTAAGTGATGGATTATCCAGATCTTTGATATGCTTTTTGGTCAATTTCTTGTTCACAGCCTGGTTATTAATGTCGTAATCTACTAGTATGCTGTTTTTGTTATAGGTCTTTTCAATCACATCAGTTCCTTTTTCGTAAATCAGTTCAAAGGCTTTAAAAAAGGCCTTATCCAGGGTGCTCTTTAAATTTGAGGGTATTTTATCCCTAAGTTTATCAAGTAGAGGATTTATTTTCTGATTTAAATAAGTGTTATCTTTTCCTTGCAAGAAAAGTTCTTCTTTTTTATTAATTTCTTTAATCTGTTCATCTAATAAATGCTTCATAGGCTTATCCTTTCTATTCGTTACGGTCTGGGTTTCTAGTAATCCATTATATGATAATAAAGATAATATATAAATACTTTCTGTTAAATTCTAATATACTATTAATTTTTCTGTTTATAAAATGATATAACATTGGACAAAAAGCTTCAATTAAAATCGGCTTGTTTAATTATATATGGATATTTAGTTATATTCCATTATAATATAAACGCTGGTATTGTATAAGTATAATTCGAAATAATCTTTTAGCCTGAAATAATCTTTTAACCTAAAGGGATAAAAGGTTAAACAATCATACGTTTTCAAAATGGGAAAGTAATATCTAATTTACATTAATAGATAAAAAGCATACAATTTGCAAAAGAAAAGGGAGTAATGTATGAAAAAATTTTTAAGATACCTCGGTTATACGTTAGTTGCCGGTTGGATTGTACGGTGTATGATTGCCATGGTGCAAAATTTTGGTAAGTATAGCGCAGTGGATTATATGATCATTGGATTTATTATGATATTACCGGTAGGCGTTATTTATATTAATGGGTTATACAAGCGTATACGATTTAAAGAATTTTATGAGAAGGAAAACAAGAAAATAAACAGTCTGCAAGCGGGACTACCGATTATTACGGACGTAGCATTTAGTTTGGGAAATGACCTTCTGCATTTTCTGGAACCTGGAAGACTGGTTGAAACAGAAAATAAATATGTAGGTACAGTAAACCATAGTTTATATACAACAAAGAAATCTCCCAGCTTATTTAGAGGAGAGGCATACAGTACCTATCAAACCAGAGGTTATAGCAACAGTCAGGACATTTATAAGGACGTGTCCTCCCGGTATGTAGGGAAGATTGCAATAACAAATAAAAGCCTTATTTTTATACATACGCAGAAAGGGTTTGAATTAAAGATCAAGGATATTGGATTGGTCAGTCAGAATGAATATAGTATTTATATACAGAGCGGGGATAAATTCTATCAGGTGTTTGTAAATTCACCAAGATACTTCCTGGCTATCTTGGATATCATAAGAAAGCAGCAGGATGAGGTACTTTACTAAAGACAGTATTATATATAATTTGTGGGTCAATAATAAAATTTAAAAAGGTTTATCATAATTAAAAGCCATTATACAACAAGTGGATTTAAATTCATGAAGAAAAAACTACAATCCAACTAAAATAATAAAAAACTGGAAATTTGTAATTTCGTATGATATACTGATAAATATTATAATAATATACAAAAAAATTAAGGAGGTGGCTATACATGACAAGCTTAGTATTTCGTAGCGTTGAGAGTAATGTAATAACGGAGGTAATGCTGATTGAATTACAAAAAAGGAGCAGATGTATTGCCGGACCAACTGTTAAAGGAAGTACAGCAATACGCTGAAGGATGTCTTGTTTATATTCCAAAACGAAGCAGCAAGGCACAATGGGGATGCATTAGTGGCACCCGTGAATGGATTGATAAGAGAAATGAAGAGATAACCTGTTTATTCAGACAGGGAGAACCGGTTAAGAATTTATCAGAAGAATATCATCTGAGTGAAGATACCATCAGAAAAATCATATATAAGAGAAATCAGATATAATCATTCTTACCCTGGTTTGCAGTGGGAAACTATGAGATAATACAGTTGACCGGTCGATTCCAATAGGAAAGGAGATGGTTATATTGATCAACAAATTAGAGGTGTTTAAACTCTAAGGAGTAGGAGAGGTATTGCTTAAGCAATTAGGCAGTACCTCTCTTTTATATTTAGAAGCAATTATACAATGCTTAAGAAAACAATTTAAAGACATATAATGAAAGCTATAGATGAATTCTATAAATAATTACTCTTACAGAAACAGCATCCTTGCTTAACTGGTTGCTATTTACTAAGGCCTGTGCTACACTGATTGTAAAATAGCAATCACTTTAGACATTTTCAAACAGACCAGGGGAGGTTAAGACAAAATGCCTGATAAGATATGGGATCAGTTGAGTGACGATGAAATCATTTCTATGATTCATGGCGGAGATTCCTATGCAATGGACTTTATGCTCACCAAATATAAAAGCCTGGTGAAAAACAAAGCAAAGGCTCTTTTTTTAATTGGCGGGGATAAAGAGGATTTAATACAGGAGGGCATGATAGGCCTCTACAAGGCAATCAGAGATTATGATACGGATAAAGACAGTACCTTTTATAGCTTTGCTGACCTTTGTATCTCTAGGCAGATTTACACCGCAATCAAAGCCTCCAATCGAAAGAAAAACATTCCTTTGAATACCTATGTGTCATTATATGCTCCTGCTTACAGTGAGAATGCCGATCAGGATGAGAAAGAAACCCTTGCCGATATCATGAGTCAAAACAAAATTTCAAATCCTGAAGAATTAGTTATTGACAAAGAGAGTACAAGTATGTTAGAATATGAACTCGTAAGGCATTTAAGTCAGTTTGAAAAATCAGTTTTGGATTTATATTTGCATGATTATTCTTACCTTCAGATAGCGGACAAATTAAAGAAAGAACCAAAGTCAATTGATAATGCATTGCAACGAATTCGGTTAAAACTGAATACAGTTTTAAAGGATTTGTATTAAATAAGTAACTGCCCCCGTAGCTCAGTCGGTAGAGCGTTACCTTGGTAAGGTAAAGGTCTCGAGTTCAAGTCTCGTCGGGAGCTCTCAAGAATCAAGAACGAATAATTTATATGAAAGGACACTCAAGATTGAGTGCCTTTTTTATTGTCAAAGAGTTTTTTGTTTATCAAAAATTGTTATTTTTGCAATTCCTTTAGAAAGTGGACTATGGTGGATTGGGGTTGCATTAGGAATTATGGGATTACTTATTATTGCCGCAAATACTTCAAAGAATGAATAATTGAAGTCTTAAAGAGCTCATAGCTGAATGGTTATTTATTAGGACAAAGTATCTTGAGGCGGCAACTAATATCAGTACCCTACTATACTCTATTTTTATATTCTCTAACTAAAAATGGAGTCATTACCTTTGCGTATACTGATTTCTAACTTATCTTCTTCCGTCTTTATATCATAAT
>JAQSXJ010000096.1 GCA_029256725.1 Anaerocolumna sp.
TTTCGTAACGTTTTTGTGCCATAATAGTAATCTCCAAGTTTTTTAATTCTAGCAAAAATTTGGATTTTATGCAATTTTTAGTTTTCAGACACACCCTAGTTTCAGACATTGAAATTATTTATCCTCTCTATATCCCTCTTTATCGGATTTCTTTAATATCCAACCGGAGACAAGCTTCTGAAATATATCTACTCCGGCACCCACATACCATACTCCCACTAACATCGCTGCTCCAATCTGATAAGGAAGCGTTCCGATATTTTCAGCAGGAGCCATAATCGTCAGACCAATAGCCCAACCGCAAAGCCAGGCAGGTAAGAAGATAAAGCGCGGCATTAGATTTGCTATGATAACAGCCACAGCACCCAGGAGAAACAGCGTAAGGAATAGTTCCAGATCCTCATTGAATTTCATTTGTTTCATTATCGCCAAAGCAGTTACTGCCCATATATCTCCGCATAGGAAACCAACAGAAATAGAGAGTCCGTCTGACCGTTTATTGCCATTGGTTACATATACACCGGCGCAGATTAAAGCAACTGCTCCTGTGGTAATTCCAAGGTAAGGGGAGATCACCGCCCAAATAGGCGGAAGCAATGCTATCCCCAGTGCCAGTGTTAATAGGTTAATCCTCTTCACTTTTGTGTGATTCATTGATATCTCCTTTTATTTGTTATATACTCTTTGGAATAAAGTCTGCTAATCAAAATGAAATCCGTTAAATACAGGTATTCCGGTATATTTCTTAGCAATTTCTTTACCCTCCAGTACACGAATGGCACCACTGGCCATAGCCTCCATCTCAAACTCACCAGGATATGCACTGACTTTTGCAATGAATTCACAACTCTTTGTTATCTTCTCAACCAAACCTTTGTTATGTACCATACCGCCGCCTAACAAAATACCGTCTACTTTACCTTGGAGGACACCTGCCATGGCACCGATATTTTTAACAATCTGATAGATCATCGCCTCCCAGATGAGTACAGCAGAAGGCTCGCCGGCTGCAGCCTTATTGCTGATTTCCAGTGCATCGGAGGTTCCCAGATGATCTACCAGACCACCGCTTCTGGTGCATTTGGCTAACATTTCTCGTTCTGTATATTTTCCGGAGAAACATAAGCGTATCAGTGGTGCTGCCGGCACAGCTCCTGCTCTGGTTGGTGCCATGGGACCTTCTCCTTCTACGATATCTACGCCATCTACCATCTTACCCAGTTTATGGGCAGCGATTGATATACCACCTCCGATATGGCATACGATAAAATTACAATTCTCATACTTTTCCCCCAGTAGCACTGCATGGCGGATTGCAGTTTCTTTTTGGTTCAAGGAATGAATATGGCTGGCTCTGGTTATCTCCTTGATTCCGGTTACCCTGGCTACCTCCTCATATTCGTCTACATCCGGAGGATTTACTACATAACAGCTGCCGCCATACTCTCTGCGGAATTCTTCCGCTAACTGACTGCCAAGCTGTGCCGGATGAACAACTCCATTTGCACCTGTTCTGGCATGTTGAATTAAGAGCTCATCTACCTCATAGGTTCCGCCCTCCAATGGGAGCAGACCGCCTCCCCGCCCTACAAAGGCATCAATCCCTTCAAGGCATATGTTATTTTCCTTTAACAGTGCCAGTATGGTTTCTTTACGGTAAGGCAGCTGCTCTGAAATATTCTCAAATTCTTCCAGTCTTTTTGCTTCGTGACTGACATTTGCTGAATACAGCACGGATTCATTCTCAAATAAAGCGATTTTGGTTGATGTAGAGCCTGGATTAATTGCAAATATCTTATATGTTTTCATCTATTTACCTCCCTGAGCACGTACTGCGGAAATTGCAATGTTTCCTACCAATTCAGAAACCGGTGCACTCCTGGAACAGTCACATACTACTTTTTTAAAGCCCTGGAGCACCGGACCATAAGCATCTGCATGGGCAAACTGCTGTAAGAGCTTTACACCGATATTTCCTACGTTCAGATCCGGCCATATGATAATATTGGCTTTACCGGATACTTCACTTTCTCTGGTCACTTTTTTTGCTGCTATAGGAGGACATATTGCTGCATCCAGCTGAAATTCTCCGTCAATTTTCAGATCCGGTCTCCTGCTGTTAGCAATTTCTCTGGCATTTCGTACCTTGTCAATCAGTTCGTGTTCTGCACTTCCGGTGGTGGAAAAGGATACCAGTGCACAACGAGGCTCCCAATTAAGAATTGCTTTTGTAGTATCGCAGGCTGATATAGCAATACTGGCCAGATCTTCCGCCGAAGGATTGGCACAAACAGCACTATCACCTATTACCAGCAACTCTCCTTCTGAACCCTGATAACCCGGAATATTAGCTATTCCTACGCTGGATACGGTAGTTACACCTTCTTCTAAACCGACGATCATCTGCCCTGCCATGATAACCTCTCCGGTAGTATGTGATAACCCGGCGAAAGTAGCATCCACCTCTCCCAAAGCCTCCAGCATAAGTGCTACGTACAAAGAGTCTTTCGCTTTCCGGCTCATGGATTTTTCGCTGTATATAGGATTTTGTGCCACATATCTTGTTATTACCTCCTGCAGCTTATCTTCCTCTTCACAATCCCAGATATTCATTCCGTTAATATCTATTCCATACTTCGTTGCCGCTTCTTTTATTACACTGCTTTTTCCTACCAGCAGTGGTTTGCATATTTCCTTTTCTTTTGCTTCCTTGGCTGCTAATAGAATTTTCTCTTCTTCTATTTCAGAAAAAGCTACTACTACCTGATGAGTTCTGGCTTTTTCCATAATGCTATCCATGATATTCATATAGTTACCTGCTTTCTTTGATATTTGCTATTCTGCTTGTCAGTCTCACTACATTACCACCAGCGCTGGCAGAAAAGGACCATTGCATCAGCAACAGCCCTTTATCATGTCCTTACAAAGGTGAGGTTATCGGTATATGTAATCTCCTGCCTGGTATTTAGGCGGAATTACGGGAATCTGAAGAAAGGATTCATACTTTCCTCCGGTATGGATTACGTGGCTGCCTTTATTATCCGTTTCCCAGGAAAGGGGCTCGAACCAGCCTTCTCTGATGTATCTTCCTGCAATCTGCACTCTGATTTTCTGTCCTTTGTGCCAGAGCTTGCTGGAAGGAACAATTGCAATATCCACAGGAACAATTTCTCCGGGACTTAATTTTTCTTCTTTCAGATGGGACTGTACCGGTTCATACTCTGTGGAAAGCTTTTCATCCAGGGCACGATGAGAAACTCTCATTTTACCCCAGGTTCCGGGATGCGGTTCTCCAAGAATATAGGTAGGCAGCCAGTTTCCGCTTTCGTCAGCTTTCTGGATATTGATAAATAAATCCATGTCGTCATGACCGACAGCTTCCACATAAAGACGAAGCTTCATATAACCTGTGATTTCTGTATCTTCCTCAAAGGCCATATCAAAATTCACAACACCTTCATTTCCGTCATAGCCTACCTTTTCTTCTGTCTCCACCGGTCCCTCGTAAAGGGACAGGTTCTTAGCATCCAGATAGAGTTTCTTATACTGAGTTCTTGCTAGAGGAAATTCCTTTTCCGGACGGTTTGTCTGGAAATCACAATCAAAAGCATCCATTACTTCAATGCGGTATCTGGGGGTCATTTCCCATCCATTGTTTATATTTCTTAAATAGCGGTCAAAGAAACGCTTTAGGTCTTCAATGTTATTGGGATTGTACATATCCGGCCATTCCTGCTCTCTATGAGCTCTCATCCATTTTCTTGTGGAACGGATTTTACGGAAAGCATTAAAGGAACCTCTTAAGTGGAAATGACTGTAGGAGGCACAGGCATAAGTAGGAACTTTTATTTTCTTAAAATCCGGTATTTTATCCTCCCAATAGGCATTCATAAGAGGGTATTTACGTCCCATCGCCACCTGATCATCAATTTTATTGGGTCCGGTTAAGGAGGCTACAATGAACTCATTAAAGGTTAAGGCAGGAATTCCGCCTTCGTAAATGGATTCACGGTAAATATCTGTTGTAGCTTCCCAGGGTGCAATACAAGCTAAGTGGGGCGGCTGTTGTGCTGCAATACGAAACTGAGTCATGGCAACGCAGGAGTTTCCGCCCATACCTACTCTTCCGTTACACCAATGCTGTCCCGCTACCCATTCGATAAAATCATAACCATCTTTCGCATCCTGGGTACCGAACATATTAATATCACCTTCTGAATGTCCTGTTCCTCTGGGATCCACATTTGCAATGGCATAACCCTGCCTACACCAGTAGCCGGGATCCGGTGATTCAAATTTTGACATAGTGGATATGGTTCCCGGCGGCACTCCCATAACCTGCCACTCACTCATTCCATCTCCCGGGCGTTTGCCATAATAACTCCAGGAAACAATACAGGGTATATTGGTTTCGCCTTCTGGGCGAAATATATCAACGTAAATCGTGGTTCCGTCTCGTAAAATTACCGGAACGTCCTGTTCACAAAGAATACCGTCTTCATTTACATAGGTACGTTGATTGAATTTTGCACAAAAACCATGTGCCGTCGCAGCAATTCCCTCTAGCTTTGATAAGTCCAGTCCCGCTTCCGGATCTACGGGAACTCTTGCCTGACGGTACAAAGTCTCCAGCTCTTGTCCGTTAAATACTTCTTTTTTTGCAGATAACTGTGGCTGTTCCATTTGCTCCTCCTTGATTTTAGTTTATTCAAAAGTCTTATAATCACACAAAAGTACTTTGCTAATATCCCTTTACTTCCATTCCTGCCAGGCTTATCCTTCTACTAACTGTACGATATACTCAGCCGCTTCCTTAACGGTAGCTTTACGCTTAAAGTCCATAAATGGTATCTCTACATCAAATTCATCCTCTAACGCGGTAGTCAGCTGAGAATAGTTTACAGACTTTATGTTCAGGGCTTCAAAAGAGGTATCTTCTGAATAATCACCTTCTCCGATAATAACGGATAATCTTTCTTTGATTTTCTCTATTGCTTCATCTCTTAATTCCATTGTAACTCCTATCTGCCTTTCGGCTGGTGAATATTTCTTGAATCTTGTATCATTAGTATATATAATATAAGTATTGAATTCATTGGGCTTCTTCACAAAGCATCTGGTAATTTTAATGGACTATTTGTGCGAACGCACAATGAAAAAAGGAACTTAGTATCAAGCTAAAATGAAAGGATAGAAAGATGGAACTATTTGCAATCAAAGAGTATTTGCATTCCTATGCAATACAAAGTTATGGTAACCTGGATGCTACTGTCGATATCCGTGCAATCAAGCTCTTAACAAAGGAGCAGTCTAAATTTCACAAACATATTTTATATCTGGGATCCTCGGAACTCTTACCTGCCAGCAGTTTGTCCTTAGATTCCACCATACTCTGCTTTGGTAAACTTCCTGACAGCTCTCTTTATCACGGTTCAAAACTACGGATTCTATATACGGAAAATGAATTTGAATGTGCCAAAATGTTCAATGATATCTCTGATAAATTGCAGGATATTCAAAAAATCAATGCGGCACTTCATATACTGATCAATGCTTTTTTTACCGAACAGGGACTTCAGTATCTGGCAGATGTATCTTATGAGGTATTTGGAAATCCTATTTATGTAGTAGACAACAGGCATAAGTATCTTGCCATGTCCTCGGGTATTATTGCAGACACTACCTTTGCTTCGGAAGAAAACCGCATCGGATACATTAATGAAGAAGGTATTGCTTACCTTAAGAAAAATAAGATTGATGAAAAAGTAAGGGAGCAAAATGCCCCTATTTACTTTGTGAATCCACTACATAACAAAGGAATGTTAGTTGACGCTATTACCATTAATAATATTGAAGTAGGTCATGTAATGCTCTATGAACAGGACCGACCTTTTGGAGAATTTGACAGTATCCTGTTACACCGTACCAGCCGTATTATTTCCATGGAACTTCAAAAGGACAGCTTTATTACTGCCAACAAAGGCTTCATGTATTCATATTTTTTAGCAGAACTTTTGGACAATCCCAAAAACAATTACTCAACGGTGAAGGAAAGGCTCCAGACTATCGGGTATGATCTAAAGGGAGACCAATATATTCTGGTTATCCCTTCAAGAAGTTACCTGGATACCTCAACCAAACTGAATATTATAGTAGAAGAACTGCATTATATATTACCTAACAGCATTTATGTTATCTATGAAAATTCTATCATATTTTTAATCAGTCGTAATCGAAAAGAAGGTATAACAGAACTTGAATCTGACCGGCTGATGCAGTTTCTGAATATTAATAAACTAACAGCGGGTATGAGTAATTTCTTTGAGGATTTAAGAGATGCACGACGCTTTTACAAACAAGCTTTAAAGGCAGTTGACTTAAGCAAAAAAATGAACCGGTCTGCTCCGATTCATTATTATTCCGAGTATTATCTGTATCATATTTTTGAAATGTGTGAACAAGAGGAGGAAATCCGTTTCTTTATCCATCCTGGCATGATGAAACTAATGCAGTATGACAGTACCCACGGAACAGACTTTTTGTCAACACTTCATGAATTTTTAGAATCACCGGGGCAACCTGCCCAAATTTCCAAAAGGTTGCATATCCACAAGAATACCCTGTTATATCGTATGGATAAAATACGCTCTATTATGGATTGTAAGATAGAAACCGGCGATGAATTTATGTCCTTTGGCTTGTCCTATAAAATTATGAAGTATTTAGATATGGTATAGATTCGATGTTACTATAATTAAGCTATTACATATTATCTATATAATTTTATTTTAAAGGGACTCTGACTTCCATCACCGTTCCCTTGCCTTCTTCGCTGGTACAATTAATTGTTCCGCCAAGGAGCTCAAGAATTCTTTTTACAATGGAAAGACCAAGTCCATTACCAAGTTTCTTATGAGACTCTTCACATTGATAGAATTTATCAAATATCTTAGCCTGCTTTTTAACACTGATGCCATCTCCTTCATCCCGAATGGCTACCACCAGATAATTGTCATTATGAATTCTTCCGGTTATATAGATGCTGCTGTCTTCAGGCGAATATTTGATGGCATTATCAATAAGATTTGCCCATACCTGCATTAATAAATCTGCATTACTCTGTATTACCAGATTACCGCAGTCTATTTCATAGTTTCTGACTTTATCAGACCATTTTTCAGATAACATGATAATACACTTACGTATCTGTTCATCAACACGAATACTGTCTGACTTAACAACAATCTGCTGATGATCCAATCTGGACATACGAAGCATATTTTCACACAGACGGGATAATCTGAGTGACTCTTTATTGATAAGTTGAAGATACTCTTTCTGTTCTTCCATTGTTAGCCCGCCTTCCAGAAGTATTTCGGAAAGCCCGGTAATGGCAGCTACAGGAGTCTTTACTTCATGGGATACATTGCTCATAAAATCTTTACGCATATAATCCATTCCATTTAATTCTGCAGCCATGGTATTGAAATTCTCAGCAAGTTCATCAATTTCATTGGCATATTCATATTCGCCCCGATTGCTTTCATTTCTTTCAATATGAGCAGTAAAGTCTCCCTCTGCTACTTTCTTCACCGCCCGGCTTACTTCTTCAATGGGTTTTGTAAGGTGGATGGAGCCAAACCACAGCATGGTCCCCCCAAGGAGAATAGTCAGTCCGCAGACCAGAAGTGCAACAATTATCACCACCGGCAGTGTTATGTCCCCATGGTAAAACAGTTTCATTCCACCTAAAACCAAAACCAAAGAGACAATACACGCAGAACATAAAGTAGTAATGGATACCATTGAAAAATAAAGCCTGAGCGATACCCTTACTCTTCTTTTATTCTCTTTTCTGCCCTGTTCTTTCATTTTAACCCCTTTCGTGAATACAGAAAATACTACTTCAATATTAGAACCTGGCTTTATATCCCAGCCCTCTTACCGTTATAATTTCAAAATCCGGATAGCTTTCAAATTTACGTCTCAGTTTCTTAATATGGGAATCTACTGCCCGTTCATCAGCTTCCGCATCCATTCCCCAGATTTCGTCCATCAGCTCAAGTCTCGTAAAGATCTTATTAGGGTTACTTAGCAGCTTGAACAGAAGAAAGAATTCCTTGGGCGGCATCTCATAATAATCCTTACCAATCTTAACGGTTAGTGCATCGTAATCAAGAACTGCGTTCCCGACTGTCATTTTTCTGTCATTGGTAATCTGCGCACGCCGAAGCAGGGCATCCACACGCAGAATCATTTCTTTCATACGAATGGGTTTGATCATATAATCATCCGTCCCTGCTTTAAAACCTTTTTCCAGATCTTCAATCTGGTCTTTGGCTGTTATCATAAGAATCGGAAGCTTATAGGAAGTATCCCTTAATACTTTGGTCAGCTCATAACCATCCATTTTTGGCATCATAATATCACAGATAATCAGATCAATATATTCCCTGTCCATTATCTGTAAGGCTTCTTCTCCGTCAAAGGCTGAAAAGGCTTTGAAATGCTCCTGTTTTAATTTTCCGCAGATCATTTTATTTAATGTTTCATCATCTTCCACAACCAATATAGAAAACATTGTTTCACCGCTTTCTATTAGAGTGTGTCTGAAAACTGCTTATGCCGGGCTGGAAGTTCCACTTTGCGTGAGCCAGTTCGCGAGAGACAGTAACGCGTGATTTTTGTTACATAGCGGTACTGCGATTCTATAATTGTATGGCAGAATATAGCAAAGAAGACCGTTAAGAACGGTGCACTGCGTTTTCAGACACGCTCTAATTTCACCTGTATATAAATTGATCTTAGTTCCATAGTATATACCTAGTTATTGTGTTACAACTTAAAGTGTGTACCATAAGCACATACAACTTGTCTTACTATAGTTTACCTTCCTTATATAACTCTTTCAAGTAAGAAATATTATCAATCTTATTCAGTAACATTTGACTCTTTAACGTGACAGTTATTTGTCATTGCATATTATTTTCGCATATTCTCTTGCTGCTCTTAAGTCTGAACTGTCCGGCTTATTGCGGTGGATCATCTTAAATTGGCCTCTGCAGTAGAAATTCTCTTCATCCACTGTAATACCCTGTGCTAGTAAAAGCTTTCTCATTTCAGGATATGCTCTTTCAGCCAATGCTGAGGTTGAAAACACTGCTACTTTTCCTATCTTTTTAGCATCAAGGGTTCGAATAAAGGCTTTTACTTGAGGGTCTATTCCACCCCAGTACACGGAAGCACCCAAAAAAAGTATATCCACCTTGCCCTCTACAGGTATATCTATAGTTTGTGCTTTACAACCGGATACTTCTGCTATATCATCTGCTAATTTTTTTGTGTTATCCGTTTTTGTGAAATATCTTATTGCTATTGATTTTTTATTCATTACAGGCCTCCAATTTATTTAATATTGAATAGCCTAACATATTAATTTGTCCTGAATATGCCCAACATTCAAGATTAGCAATCCAAAGGTCACTCACTTTGCAGACAGATTTCCTCCAGCTTCTCTGCCACTAACTTAAGACCTTCCGCTCCCTTCAGCTGCTTTGATATTCTGGTGCAATTTTCCTTGAACTCTATATCACTTAGCAGGTCATTGATCCCATCTCTTAAGGATAGTGGTGATATCTCTTTGAATTGACCAACTATTCCAAGTTTCATGTCTTTTATTCTCCTTGCAACCATATGCTGATCGTTGACCATAGGAAAAGCATACATGGGTACTCCATAACTAAGAGCCTCATTGACACTGTTAAACCCGGCATGTGTTATAAAAACGTCTGCTTGCTTTAGTATCGCTAATTGAGGTAAGAAATTCCCAATATAGAAATTTGAAGGGATATCCCCCAACTGCTCTACCTTGCATTTCTTTCCGATTGACATCATAACAAAAAAATCCGAGGTCTTAAATGCTTCCAAACACATTTTATAAAAATCGATAAATCCGTATTAACACTGCCTAGTGAGATATAAATTAATGGACTTGAACCCCCCCTTGGGAATTTCGTCAAAATCTTCCGCCGTATCATTTCCGACGATTGTCCCTGTAAAGAAATATTTAGATGCTTCCAATCCTGAATCTCCATTAAATTCAGGTATAGTATACACTACATTCCATTGGGATTTACTATATATAATACCCCATATAAGTTAGTCATTTCTAACTCATAGGGAGCATTAAGTAAAATATATATCAAGGAGATTCTATGTTAATCGTTTATGATAGCTATACCGGATTAGGAAAGAAATTTGCAGAAAGTCTAGGTTATCCTGTACAGTCCGTAGAGGTCAGTGTTAATGAACCCTGTATTCTGGTAACACGAAATATTGGTTTGGGTAAAATCACAGATACTACTTCACAGTTTTTAGATCAATATCAAGAATTTGTAAAAGGCGTCGTTGTAAATGGCAGCAAAAAGTTCGGTCCCAAGCGTATCCTTTAGCAATTCAAAGGATACGCTTTTTTTAATCTTGTTATATGATAAATTCGAACTTTACTTAACTCTCAGCTGAGTCCATATCCCTTATATTTTCTATATCTGGCATACTTTATGAGGATTTAAGATATTCTTTGGATCAAAAGCCTTCTTGATACCTCTCATGATTTCAACGGTAGCCGGATCCATCGCTTCCATAAGGTAGGACTTCTTTGCATAACCGATACCGTGTTCACCGGATACCTGACCACTCAGCTCTCTGGCTTTACCATAGATCTTATCCATGGCGGATTTCATCTTCTCCTCCCATTCTTCTTCACTTAGTTCATCCTTTAAGATATAGGCATGTAGATTTCCATCTCCTGCATGGCCAAAGCTTTTGATACGGATATTAACTTCTTTATATAATCCGTGGATATATTCCACCATCTCATTTACAGAACTTCTTGGTACTACGACATCCACTTCATCCATAAAGGAGGTGGAACCTTTGATGGCTTCCAGAAAAGCACCTCTGGCTTTCCAGATGGAGTCTTCTCTTTCTGTGGTATCAGAGATTAAAATATCAATGGCTCCCTGCTCCAGACAGATTCTTGCTACGTTTTCATAGTCTTTTTCGATTTCTTCCGTAGAATTTCCATCAAATTTAAGCAGCAGATAGGCATCTGCACTGTTATCAGGGAACTTTTTACCCAGGTATTTTTCTGCATCGATAATTACTTCCCTTTGCATGAATTCAATTGCAGTGGGGATGGCTTTGGATTTGATAATAAGAGGTACGGTACCAATTGCCTTTTCCAGAGACGGAAAGGGTATCAGTAAGCTGATTGCTTTCTTCGGTAAAGGAAGAATCTTTAAGGTTGCTCTTGTAATAATACCAATTCATAGCATATCCGGTGCTGTTCTTAACTACCTTGCCTCCAAATTCCACCACCTTGCCATCGGGCAGCACAACTTCCAGCCCTCTTACGTAATCTCTGGTCACACCGTATTTAACCGCTCTCATATCACTGTCCTGTATTTCAGGATTATATTTTCTGGTATATGAAGGCTGCAAGATTTGTCCTGCCATTACGGTTAAAGCTCCTGCTTCTATACAAGAATTATAGGCTGTTCCGTAGGTATTATCCCATTCTTCACAGGACATGGAATTAATGGAGGCTACTAATTGCTGATCCCTTTCATCCATCCCGTCACCGGGAAAATGCTTGATGGAGGCTGCTACCCCCTGTTCACATATTCAAGCAGCTTTTTATAGATTTCATTTTTCTCATTGGCCAGTGCTTCTTTTTCCTGTGCTGTATATTCCCTGCCTGCCTTTCTTAATACAATTTCCAGGCTTTCCATTCGACTTATACCTCGAAGTTCTTCATTAATCCTCCTGTCAAAGTAGATTCCTTCATTCTCTGCAATGGCTTTCCACGCCTGATAATGATACTCATCTGTCGATACAATAACACCATCCAAATCAAATATTACTGCCTTATAAATAAGCTCAGCTCCTCTCTTTTCATTTATTTGTGGGCTTATTATAGCATGGAACATTTTCAAAAGACATACAGCAGGGACAAGACCGCAGAATAGTGATATTTCCTGACAATCCTTATAAGGCATGGCTGATAAACCTATACAGACAGCAAAAAACCAGTGTAGCGAAAGCAAGTTTTCCGTTACACTGGTTTATTTAAAAAAACACAATTATTCAATTTATCAATTATTATTTCATTAATTTACCGCCAAAAAATTCAACTATTTCTACCACATCACTTAAAGATTTTACGGAGATTGCAATCTTAAAATTAATCCTGTCTGTGGTCTGAAAATCTTTTATTGTGACTGCTTCCGGTAAAGTTATAGGTATTGAGATAACTGAGGTTTCTTCCTCAATATTCACTTTATCTATTTTATTTTTCAGGTTATCAATTATTAAACTTTTAAATACGGGTATTCTGCCTATATATGCTTTGTTTACATTGACCTGCAGGGCATTACCTTCTACTGTGATGTCAGTCTTTAAGATTAACTGGCTAGGAAACAGGGATAATAACTTCGTATCAGCATAAAAATAAACTTCACCATTATGTATGGCACAATGTACACTGTCTATTTTCTTGCTTTTTAACTTATCCATATTCATAGATATGATATTGTTTATATCTTTTTCAGATAACTCAAACTGGAACTCTTTTGAGGAATTGGTTAACATCCCTGTAATGGAATCCATCATTTTCTCTTTCATGATTTCTTTCAAGGATACTTGCTCTGTCGAAGTTTCATTGAACTTCTCAACAGGGCGGACACAGTAGATAATTGCAGTAAATAGAACTATTATTAAAGCTATAGTCAATATAAATCTCTTTTTCATTTTTGGTCTTCCTTTGGGTTATTTATAGGCTTGGCTTATTAATGGGTGTTTATTATTAGCCCTTATTTATGAGCATTACTTTATTATTATTCCTTATTTATAATCATTAATTTATTATTACTCTAGTTTATCATTAGCCTTGTTTTTTATGTGGCATAAATTATTTAATTAAAGAGAGTTACGATAATTGTACTTGCGAATTCTATAAAATGTATTGATACATTTTGAATATATATTTTACCAACCCGATGGATCTATTATGCCATCATAATTTAAATAAATCTATGATTTATATTATTATATCAGACTCATAAATTTTAACAAGAAAATCTTACCATTGACCAAAACTATAGTCACCTGCCTATATATCATATGTTCTTCTCGGTTTAACGCAGAAAAAACCAGCAACAGTTATTATCTGTTACCGGTTCTTTCTAATAATATAATTATTTTAATATTACAGACTTACGGTTCTATTCCCCAATTAAGAGTACCGGCAAAATAACCGGTGACATTAGTCCAATCCGTATAATTTGATGCTGTGGCATTAAAGGAATAATCATTTGACTGCGTAAAGTTTGACCAATCAGACTTCCATACTCTTCCTTTTATCTCAGTCTCTGCTCCTGCTGCCAGAGTACCGGCTGAACTCTTAAAACTTATTTCCAGATAACAGTCAGCATTTGTCTTCGATAAACTTGTAAAGGTACCGGTAATATTTCCGTTGCCTGCCGATGCCCAGTCACAAGCATAACTGGCAGCATTGGTTCCATCCTTTGTAAAGTAATATCTTAACTTCACATCAGAAAGATTAATACTTGTTGTACCAGTATTAATGATTTTAAAGTTTGGATACAAAGTATTAGTAGAAGCTGTAGTATTGCCATTGAAGAACTGAAGCTTAATGTTTCCGCCAGGTATTGGAGTTACCGTAGGGGTTGGGGTAACTGTGGGGGTGGAAGTTACTGTTGGGGTTGGGGTAACTGTAGGTGTGGGCGTAGTGGTTACTGTTGGGGTTACGGTCACTGTAGGTGTGGGCGTAGTGGTTACTGTTGGTGTAACCGTTACTGTTGGTGTAACCGTTACTGTTGGTGTAACCGTTACTGTCGGCGTAACCGTTACTGTTGGGGTAGGTGTTACGGGAGTGGTGCCACCCGGTTCGGTGCCATACACCAGAACCCCTTTTACATAGGCTGTTATTTTCAGATTCTGTCCATAATCTGTCTTACCGGAATCAAAAGAGTAGTCATTGATCTGATTATATTTTGAATTGTCATATTTCGTTAAGGTAATCTGCACCTCACCGCTGCTGGCTCCGGGATTCAGGACTCCTGCACCGCTTGTAAAGCCTACTTCTGAATAAAAATCGGCTGTACTAAAAGCTGTAGAAAGGGGTATTCTTACCATATTTCCATATACATTACCGGAACCGACTACTGCATAGTAGCAGTTAAAAGACTGCCATTTGCCGTCATCTCTTGTGTACCAGTAACGGACCTTTACATCAGAAAGAGAAACTGCTGTGTTATCGTCATTTTTAACCTGTAAACTGAAACGGATTCCTCCTGAAGCGCTGGTATCTCCGCATTTATACAGTACTGAAATTTTGGGTCCACTGCCTACAGGAGTGGGGGTAGGCGTCGGGGTGGGAGTAGGTGTAATCGTTGAATTTATACCACTCATAATACCATCAAGTATTGCCGGCTGTACTACCGCATAAGTCTTTCTGTCAATGATTCCGGAGCCACCAGGGCCATAAGCTCCGATATCCCAGTATACCGGTACCGCTCCGTATTTCTTGCAGACAGTATTCAATATTTTATTGAAATAAGCACGATAGGTGTTATTACTTGCATCCTTATCGGTTTTATCTGTGGCACAGTATTCACCGATAACCACCGGATAACCTTTCGTTACAAAGGTAGAATACATTTGTGCCAGCTGTGAATCCATATAGTCTTCCTGTCCCCAATTGGATTTTTTCGTGGGATCGGTGGAGATGGAACCCCACTGGGTTATGGAACTGCTATTATCAAGGGTGAATTCATAAGGTGAATAATAATGAGCTGAAATCATAATTCTCTTTTCATCAGCAGGAATGGCAGAAGATCGGTAACTATCTGCGGGTATTACAAACCCAAAATCCAGTGTCATATGATCGATATTGGTATTCCAGCCAGGAACCAATAACCAGCGGGAAGCATTGTTTCCGCCGGATTGCCTGATAGTATCAACAAATATCTGATTATAGGCATTGAGATTCTGGTATAATACCGGATCAGGATCATAATAATTGCCGTCAAACACTTCATTCATGGATTCAAAGATCAAATGTTCATCGTAGTCTTTAAATGTATTCGCATATTGCTGCCAGATTTTCTTATACTTATCTCTGACTGTGGTCTGATCATTGGCTGTTACTAAAAGCCAAGCACCATTAATGGTATGATATCCGTCACCGTGTACTCCGTCAAGAATTACGTAAAGCCCCTGGTTATAGGCATAATCAACCACTTCCTTAACCCTGGCTAACCAAGCCGAATCAATGGTATAATTAGGTGCAGAACCAATTGCTTTTAATAAAGTAACCGGTATGCGGACGGTATTAAAACCGGCATTTTTTACTGCCGTAAAAAGCTGCTGAGTAACTTTTGGATTACCCCACATTTCTTCATTAGGCCCATAGTCGCTAAAGGCTTCCATGGTGTTCCCCAGATTCCAGCCTGTGCCCATGGCGGTCACAAGCTGTTTCTGATTTAACTGATCAAAATTACTGGTCTGTTCTGCCCTAACAGGCATCATGGAATACATCGTTGAAGCAAGCATAGCAACCAGCAACCCCAATGCCAGTATATAGCTTCTGATAGTCTTACGTTTAGCCATGTAAAATACCTCCTTATTAATAAATTATTACTCTACAAAGAAATCCTTAAATCATGGTACTTTATGCCTTATATTGAGTTTAGAATATCCTAGCACTAACTAACACATATGCATTCTGCAAGCAAAGTTGTAATTCTGTTTGTAAGATGCATGAGTTACTATGTGTAGAATAATATGTGTGAGTTAATATGCATGCTTGAATTGAATGTGTGAATCGAATGCGTGAATCGTATGCATGAATTGAATGCATGAATTGAATGCATGAATCGTATGCATGAATTGAATGCATGAATCGTATGCGTGAATTGAATGCGTAAATTGAATGTGTGAATTGAAATGTATGTAATATCACATATAAATCCATGCAAATCCTTTCATTTCACATATATCCTACTTAAATCCTATGTAATAATCTATTCATCAAAGGATATAGAAAATAACACATTTCAAAACTAACTACAATATAAGTATTCCCCTGGTATTTCAAGTACATAAGTATTTCTTTTGTATCTCTTTATCACCTCCTGATTTGTATTTCTTTTCCAATAAAATGTTGTAGTCTATATTCATTGGTTATGTTTTACCTTCAAGTTTCTAACTATCTAGTAGCTGATTTATTTCATAAATACGAAAGATTCTAATTCAAATAAATGTCTTCCTTTGAACATATCCGCTGTCCAACCTGTAACGCAGTCTTGTACCAGAAAATAAACTGCATGTCTGCCAGTAACCGTCTTCACTGTCGTCTGATAGCTGCCGCTGTCAGCACCGATATCACATACTCCGATTTCTTCCCCTTTTTCATAATCATCAAGTAATATCCTGATTTTGGATTTGCAGCCTGTCCCACTTACTTTTACAGCTAAGTCCATTGTAAGGCTTGCGTAGTCCTCACCAAAATCAAAATACTTATAGCCAATAATACAACCGCTGGTAATAGCGGTTACAGGTCTTTCAAATACATTTTTTTCAGTTACAAAGGCTCCGCCTTTTAAAACACAGGCTGTTTCTGCCGGTGTTATCTTATATGGTGATAAAGCTTCTTCAAATCCCAGAGAGGTCATTTCCACCTGAGGTATGCTGCCGTCTTGTAGTATGGTTATCTTTTCTACACAGGCACGTCTTGACATAATGGTGTTATTGGTCATGCGGTGATAAAAAATATACCATTGTCCGTTGATACAGCAGATAGAACCATGATTGTTTCCCGCAGGATAATCCTGTCCGTTATCCACTATAATTCCTCTATATTCAAAGGGTCCTTTAGGTGATTTGGAAGTGGCATATACAAGTCTGTTGCCCTTTCTGGGAGAATAAATGAGATAATAGGTATCCCCTATTTTTCTGGGAGAGCAGGCTTCAAAGAAGGTAAAGGGCTCTTCTACCGGAATAATATCATCCTGATAGGTTTCGTCAATTATTTCATACATGTTCTCCGGGTTAATTTCAGCAACAAAAGAACGCTCATAACCGCAGTATATATATACCTTACCGTCATCATCCACCAAAACACCAGGATCTATAAACCAACCGCTGCCAAAGCAATCTTCGCCTTTTCCTTCCGGTATCCTGTACTGATATCTGGATAATAGTTTAAAGGGACCTTCCGGTCTGTCACTGACTGCTACACAACCAACTGCTCCGATAATATATGCATAAAGATAATATTTACCGTCTTTTTCAACAACATCAGGCGCAAAGAGGTCATTATCTGTCCAATGGGTGTCTGACTCGTGGTCTCTGTCTTTGCGTGTATGAAAGCTGTCGCCATGACACTCCCATTTATTTAAATCATTTAGCGGTGCAGACCATACCTTCAGTTTATAATCACAAAAATGATCTGAGCCAGCAGTATCATGAGAACCATATACATATACACGATCTCCGAATACTCTGGGTTCACCGTCGGGGATATATTCCCATAAGGGAAGAAAGGGATTTGCCATAAATGCCTCCTGGTAAGTCATAATTTTATATTTCCTCTTCATCCTAGCACAGACAACCATACAATTCTATCATTATAGTGCCATATATTAGCACATAAGAGACATCCCCATATAATTACTTATCAGGTTGTCCTTTTAGTGCAAACGAATTTAATTTTCTGAAATTCTCTATCTTAAAATAAAGGAAGCTTTCCTTATAGATCGAATTTATATTTTTTCTCGTTTTCTTACATTTCAGCATTAAATAAGCTTAAATATAAGATATTTAGATTTTTAATAATGGAAAATAACTTGAATCAACTTATGCAAATCTCTCTACAAATTTCTTGTAAAATAATTGTTTTTTTACTATACTATAACAGTAACAGCTGTTACACAACACATGATACAGTAATATTTTCCCATTTTATAGCACATTTCAGCCAATACCTGGAGGTTCCTATGCCATACATGAAATTAGATTATTTTACGGATGATGAGGGTTTTCCATTTTTCATTCAATACGGACGTCATGACGAAGATCTATTTATCCATACACATGAGGATTTCTTTGAATTGGTTATCGTCCTGAGTGGAAGTGCTTCGCACATGGTAGATGATGAGAAATTTCAGATTAGTAAAGGCGATGTTTTTGTTATCGGAAATAATACTGCCCACGGTTATCAGGATACTGATAATTTCCGTATCTGCAATATTATGTTTCGTCTGGACAGCCTGTTTCCCGGCAATTATGATATTACCCGTTCGGCAGGTTTTCATGCTCTCTTTCTATTGGAACCCTATGTTTCAAAAGAATATAAATTCTCCAGCAGACTTAAGCTGTTACAGAAAGATTTCGATAAAGTATGTAAAATGGTTGATATGATGCACTCAGAATATCAGAATAAATCAGAGGGCTGGCGCACCTTTCTGCAATCCAGCTTTATGACACTTGTTGTAATACTATCCAGATTCTACGACTTTAAAGATGACTTTCACAGAATGGATATAATTAATATTGCTAAAGCCATTTCCTACATAGAAAATCATTATAATGAGGATATCTCCATCCAGATGCTCGCTGATCTCTCTCATTACTCGGAACGGCACTTTATAAGGGTTTTCCGGGATACCTATCATACAACGCCTATGAATTACATTATTTCCTTAAGAATACGCAAGGCGTGTCTTCAATTAAAGGACAGCAGCCTTTCCATTAGTGATATTGCTTTAAGATGCGGCTTTAATAACAGTAATTATTTCAGCCGCATATTCAAGCAGCAGATAGGCATTACACCAACAAGGTACAGAAGTTATGAACCCGTATATCCTGGTTCAATGACCTTACAGACCGGAGAGCTCTAAATCCTAACACCTCACCTTATAAGGAGCCTTTCTCAAATGAATAAAAGTCAGGAATAAGTCTTCAGACGCATGTAATTACTGTAATACACCTTTCTACTCTACGTTACTATTATAAGAGTGCCTGTTTGTATTAATATTGTTATAAAGAAAGCCGCCACATTCCGTGACGGCTTGCAAAAAGGGGTTCTATATCTGATATAATCCTGTAACTCTTAGATTAATCTTTGATACTTCGTACTTTTAATGTTATTACATTTAGGCAGAAGATATTTTATAGAACAGCTTCTATATATTACTCCAAATATCTTCTTAAGTACTCCCCTGTATAGGATTCTTTGATTCTAATGATATCTTCCGGTTTTCCTTGCCCTACAATTGTTCCGCCGCCATCTCCGCCTTCCGGCCCCAGATCAATAATGTAATCTGCAGTCTTGATCAAATCCAGGTTGTGTTCTATTACTATCACAGTGTTGCCGCTTGCAACCAGTTTCTTTAATATTTCTGTCAGTTTATGAACATCTGCAAAATGTAGTCCCGTAGTTGGTTCATCCAGTATATATACGGTTTTACCGGTTCCCGGTTTGCTGAGTTCTGCAGCCAGCTTAATTCTCTGCGCCTCGCCGCCGGATAAAGTAGAGGAAGCCTGCCCAAGCTTTATATAGGATAAACCTACATCATAAAGGGTCTGGATCTTGTTACGGATTCTTGGAATATGCTCAAAATAAGTCAGAGCCTCTTCCACTGTCATTTCCAGCACATCATGTATATTCTTACTGCGATACTCTACTTCCAGGGTTTCTCTGTTGAATCTTTTTCCATTGCAGACATCACAGGGCACATACACATCCGGCAGGAAGTTCATCTCAACTTTTATAATACCGTCTCCACTGCAGGCTTCACATCTGCCGCCCTTTACATTGAAGCTGAATCTGCCTTTTCCGTAACCTTTCATTTTGGCTGCAGGCGTCTGGGCAAATAGTTCCCTTATAAGGTCAAATACACCGATATAGGTAGCCGGGTTGGAACGGGGTGTTCTGCCAATGGGACTCTGATCCACATTAATAACTTTATCAAGCTGCTCAAGCCCGCAGATGCTTTCATGTTTTCCGGGGATACATCTGGCTCTGTTTAAGTTTCTTGCAAGGATTTTATATAATATCTCATTAACCAGAGTGCTTTTACCGGAACCGGACACACCGGTCACACAAGTAACCACGCCCAAAGGAAACTCTACCTCTATATCTTTCAAATTATTTTCTGCTGCTCCCATAACCTTTATGAAACCTTTTGGTTCCCGTCTGATTTCCGGCACCGGAATCGACAGTCTACCACTTAGGTAGGCACCGGTTATGGAATTCGGATTCTGCATCAGCTCTTCTGCCGTACCGGCAGCAATGATTTCACCGCCGTGTTCCCCGGCGCCAGGACCGATATCAATTACATAGTCCGCAGCTCGTATGGTATCTTCGTCGTGTTCCACCACGATTACGGTATTTTCAAGATTCCTCAGATGGAATAAGGTATGAAGGAGCTTATCATTATCCCTTTGGTGCAGTCCGATACTGGGCTCATCCAGAATATAGGTGATTCCTACCAGACCGGATCCTATCTGTGTAGCCAGGCGGATTCGCTGTGCTTCTCCTCCTGATAAGGTAGATGCTGCTCTGGAAAGGGTCAGATACTTTAATCCTACATTCAGAAGAAATTCTGCTCTGGATTTAATCTCTTTTAATATCTGCTCTGCCACGGACTGCTGAAATGCCGTAAGTTCTACCTTTACAAAGAATTTATGGAACTCTTCAATGGAGAATTCCGTGACCTCATGGATGTTTTTCTCTGCTACGGTTACTGCAAGAGCTTCTTTTCTAAGTCTTTGACCTGCACAGGCCCTACAGGGAGTGGTATTCATATAGTTTTCATATTCTGCTTTAACGACCTCTGAACCTTCCTTGTACCTTCTTTCGGCATTCTTTATTATTCCTTCAAAAGCCAGGGGATAAACTCCTTCTCCACGCTGTCCTTTATAATAGACATCAACTTTTTCATCGGTGCCATGTAACAAGATATCCTGTATTTCCTGTGAATAGGTTTCAAAGGGTACCGTAAGCTCGAAATTAAACCGTTGAGCCAGGGCCCTTAAGATTGCTCTGGTAAAGCTGCCCTCATCCTTGGAGGACTGCCAGCCGGGAACAACGATAGCACCCTCATCGATGCTGATGGATTTATCAGGAATGATAAGATCATCGTCAAATTCCATCTTATAACCCAATCCGCTGCACTCCGGGCAGGCTCCAAAAGGGTTATTAAAGGAAAACATTCTCGGTTCGATTTCCTCCAGGCTGATTCCACAGTCCGGGCAGGCATAGTTTGCACTTAAGGTAATCGGTTCGCCTCCCATCACATCAATCAATACAATTCCTTCGGATAATTTCACTGCATGTTCGATAGAATCTGCCAGTCGGGTTTCGATTCCTGCCTTCACTGCCAGGCGGTCAATGACGATGCTGATGTTATGTTTTATGTTCTTGTCAAGCTCGATAGTTTCACTCAGTTCATGAAGAATATCATTAATAATAACGCGGACATAACCGCTTTTCTTTGCCTGTTCCAGGATCTTTTCATGGCGTCCCTTCCTGCCTCTTACAACCGGGGCAAGAAGCTGAAACTTGGTTCCTTCCGGTAAAGCCATAATAGTGTCGATCATCTGATCAACGGTCTGCTTACGTATCACTCTGTTACACTGGGGACAGTGAGGAATACCAATTCTGGCGTAAAGAAGCCTCAGATAATCATAGATTTCTGTAATTGTGCCCACTGTAGAACGAGGATTTCGATTGGTGGATTTTTGTGCTATGGAAATAGCAGGTGATAATCCTTCTACACTATCGACTTCCGGCTTTTCCATCTGTCCTAAGAACATTCTGGCATAAGAGGACAGGGATTCCATATATCTTCTCTGTCCGTCTGCGTAGATGGTATCAAAAGCCAGGGAGGATTTACCGGAACCGCTGAGACCGGTTATTACCACCAGCTTATTCCTTGGTATATTGACATCCACGTTTTTCAAATTATGAACTCTTGCACCTTTTATTTTAATATAAGACTTGGTCTTCATTGAAATCCTTTCTGTTTGTCCTGTTAAGGGATGTACTTCTTTTTTCCCTTTCAGCTTTCTGATGGCCCTCGCTTCTATCTGCCGGATTCGTTCTCTGGTAAGCAGAAAGACTCTGCTCGTCTATTCCTTTCATTCTTATTCTATCAACAATGCAACACTCCTGAAAAGCAAAATCTCTCCTGGTGCTTAAAGTTTGGTTATTTATTCGTATATGGCAATACATATTTTTGTGCAATATTACAACAATTATTTTAATGCAAAAAGGAGTCAACCTGGTTTCAGTTTACTCCTTTTTACTATTATTAACATTATAGTCTGGTTTCAGAATCAAAGCAGCTTTATTTTAGCATGAAAAACTATCTGCTGCTCTCATTTTCTCCAGAATTTCAACTTCTGTCTTATCACGGGGTATCTCAAGAACCAATGAGATCTCTTCCGCAAGATTATTCGTGATAAGGTCTAAATATTTCTTATCAATTGCAGACAATTTTTTATTGCTTACACCTTTTTCAATTTCTCTCAGTTTAAGAACTTTTAATATCTGCAATAGTTCATGGCAATCATTTAACTTCAAGGCTTCTCTGTACATTGGTTCACTTCTTTTATCGTCGTATATATCTATAGTCACTAACGCTGGAATATCATGCATTAGATTCTTGGCTTCTTCTTTCGAAATTACATCCCGCATCCTCACCTTATTGTTTTCCACAGGCGTATAGATGGCACAGCCTTTTGTATGCAAAGGCTCCAGGGTATAATATAACTTACTCTTGTCAAAACCATCCTCCGTAAGATATCCTATACTCTTGACTCTGCATATTCCCGTAAGTCCGTAGACAATATAATGATCAATCTTGAACATTTATTCCTCCCCTTTCTCCTGCTTAAAGATTAGTTCTATGGTTGAAATGCAGCCTCTGATCTGCACTGTGGCTTTGTCATACTCAGGCGGAAGCTGCAGTTGTTCACTATTACCAATATCCGCCTCGAATACTGCTCCTCCTATTCCTGCTGCAAAATTTAATGCGCCTTTTGATTCGGAAAGATACAGTGTAGATTTATCCTTCCATTTGCCCAATATATTTTTCTTTTTTAACCGATACTCTTTTGGCAATGTAACTTTTCTTTTATTAACTTCTGATTTTATTTCACCTATTGCAAACATTACATACCTCCTGTTCCAAGGGAAACCATCATCACTAATTGTTCTACAATAATCCATTATACCATTAAATTTTTCTTAATGTCAGTAAATTTTTGAATATATAATTTATTTTCAGCATTTTCCCTGTAGTGAGTCCTGGATTTTTTGTGTAATTTTACTTACGACTAATTCTTTCCCTGTTATATTTTTATTCTTAAGCTGATATTAATAAATAAAAAAGGATGATTATCGCATAAATGATAACCATCCTTCACCAATAGTTTTATAGACTAAAATTCTTATCTTTTATCTAATTTATACTTCTTTACTGCAAAATCATATTTTTCCAGGGTCAGGTTTTCAATTTCTCTGGTTTCAGCGGAAAAATTCATATAGAAAGCATATCCTTCCTCCCCAATCATTCTCTATGTTACTACCGTTATTAGAACGTCCATTTTCACGGGTATAATTCCATCTTCTGCTGTAAAAGTCAAATGATATGGCTCTTTTCGCTTCGCTTCTTCAGTCGGTATCCATTTAAATACACTTGGCTTTCCCGGTATAAAGGAGGCTGACTCAAAAAACGCTCCCTCCGGTAAATTGGTTACCTGCAAAGTCATAGGACTTGAGACACCTTTGACATTATAATCCTTCACAGCCTGGGATTCATTGTATATCTTTCCGTCAGTTTCCAAAAGTGAAACCTCATAGGCCGGTTGTCTGGCTATGACCTCAAACATAAGCTCTTTCCCCACTTGGACCATTTGTTCCGGGACCGGCTGGAAAAACGGACTGTATACGGTTTGGGGCAGCGGATAACTGGCAGTCTCATGCTCATAGGTATAGCCATTATCTGTAATTGCTGCTGTTTCATAGGCATACAGACTGTCTTTTGGCGTACCCGGTGCCGGAGCAGCAATTTGAACCTGCTTTACGGACAGACGACTGTCGATGTCCACTTCCTCAACAGAGGTCGTGAGATAGGGGTAGTCCGGCACATATTCCAGTCCGGCAGGCCGTTTATAATTATTTGTAACACATACGACTTCTTCCTTATCTGCCGTATGATCAGCCTTGATATTACGAACTGTGCCCAAGACAACATCATCCAATATGATAGGATATCTGCTGTCTTCCACAAGATAATGCAGATTCAAATTAGTGATATGAAGATTCTCAACATGGCGAGCATAAAGTCCATAAGCCGGCAGAATACCCCAATTGCTTGGTTCAGGATAAACCTCTGGCAGTTCCGGTATATTAAAAGGTGCTGCCTTCCAGGATTTCTCTTTCGGGTCCCATTCCACCCTTGGCAGCAGCCCTTCGTTCTTTAAGAAAAAGGTATTAATAAGCCAAGGGAGGGATTGAATACTTTTCTTTCCTTTGTTCTGGGTATATTCCCAATTGGTGTTGACCTGACGTTGTTCCGCTGCCTCACGAAGTGTGAAACCTCCCCTGTATTCAACCGAAATATTCTCAAGGGCTACGTTACGAAGTCTGCTGCCCACCAGCCCCATCAGTTCAATGGGGTATCTTGGATCAGCATTTTTAACCGTGATATCTCGGATAATAATATCATGAACCGAAGCGATACCCTCACTTCCACAGGCATTGGCATAAAGGGGCAGTTCACCTGCCATTAATTCGCGGTCATAATCAGGTATATACTGTAAGGAATCCATATCGTACTTAAGTGCAAAGAACCTTCCCTTTTCTTCGTGATAATTTGCTGGATTTAAAAGGCAGGGTTCACCCTGATTTACGATTTCATAGAAGGAACAGCCATCTGAGGTAACACTGTGGTTTCTATTATATGCAGGCAGATATCGTCGTACCGGATATATTGTGTAATTGTCCTTCGCCGGAAGTATCCAGTTCGTGTTATTAAGACGTACATTTGGTTTAGAACCTGCCGCTGTGATAAGCTCATTCTCTGACGAGTTACCCGTAACCGGATACCGTCCCCTGTCACCTGCTCTGATAAAAATCGGCGAACTGCTTACATCTTCCATGTTGGAATCCTCAAATAGAATATTGCTTAAATCAGACCCATCCACCGCTTCCAGCGCAAAGCCACGGGAACGTTTAAAATGTATTCGTCGTACCGTTACACAATCATATCCGCAGGTAGATTCTGTTCCTAGCTTGACTCTTGCGGTTGGGCCGCACCGATCCGTAGCTATCAGCTTATCCGTAGTATAGGTTCTGTCATAAACGGAGCCCATATCATAACCACTGACTGTACAATCCTCAACTAATACATTTTCAAGGCGCATAAAGATACCACCGCCATAAGAAGCCTTTAAGACAATGGCATCATCTGTCAAGGAATTAAAGACAGAATTTCGAATGGTCACATTCTGACAGCAATCCACGTCCAGGGCATCTCTATTGGTATCAACTAATAGCTGTTCAATCAACAAATTGGTCACACAGGTCGCTATTACAGCGCCTTATTCCCGAACCATTCACCGCGGTGACCGGCCTCCGAACGTTTCTCCGGTTCCGGGGGATCGCCTCCCATCAGCACATGCTCCAATTCACCCTTGTCATTTAGAAAACTTCCGTCAATTCCCCCAGGCCCGTAGATCATAACATCCTGAACCTCACTTCCATATATGAGGCTGTTCCGAAAATAGGTATGCCCATGATCCTGGAGACCTGCATAAAGATTAGCCTCCGGCTCACCGTAATTGCCGCCTTCACCTTCCTGTAGTTCATAGGAATTCTTTATGTCAGTTTTTGCCGCATGCAAAATGCTGCCTTCGCTTAAATAGATATTCACACCACTCATAAGAACGATAGTATAGACTCTGAAATCCCCTTTGGGAATAATTACAGTACCTCCTTCTATGGAGGCTTCCCTTATTGCTGCATTTATTGCAATGGTGTTGGTTACGGGAGGCATATCCGTACCGGCACCATAGGCGCAGATATCAAATTTACGATTTTCTTTCTTTAGATAATTCCTGTCAAAGGGACACCCTGTGGCTTCTTTTATAGCAAACATATTTCTCCTGTACAGCAGGTATCCTTAAATAATACTGCCATACTCTCCTTCCTTCTCAGTCTCATTATTTATAGGTGCCGCTTTTAAATTCTTTCGGTGTCATTCCCTGGCTCTTTTTAAAGGATTGTATAAAATGGTTTACATGATTGAATCCTACATTTACCGCAATATCCGTTACCGACAGCCCAGTTGTATTCAGTAATTCGATACTGCGTTTAATACGGTATTCAATCAAATAATTATAAGGTGTCGTATGCACGATTTTCCGAAAACATCTGCTGCACTCTGCTATACTGATATTGGCTTCATCCTATTAAAATTTCTACAGAATCTGCTGCACCTCAGCACACATTATTAAGAAAGCGCCAACTCCATGAAGATCATTTACCGATACCGGTCTTTCACAGTAATGCTTGTAATCTCCTACTCCGGTTCCGATGCACACATTACCGACTAATAAATCTTCCCCATCCCACTGTAATGAATCAATAATTCCCTCAAATCCCTTTCTTGCAGGAACAAGATAGTCTTTATCCAGAATACCCTTTCTTACTGTTTTGCATAGTGCTGCAGTAAACAGACAGCTGCAGGAGGTTTCCAGCCAATTGCCTTCTTCACCCACTTTATCCACTACCTGATACCAGAGACCACCCTCGGACTGGTAACGGCATACTGCTATCAGAAGGTTTCTAACCAGTTCACACATTGCTTCATAGCCTTGGTGGCTGTTATCTATAAAATCCAGATCATCCAACACCGCTACCGGAACCCATCCAATGGAACGGCCCCAGAATTCCGGTGATAACCCGGTAACAGAGTCTGCCCATGACTCCTTCTTTGAACAATCCCAGGCATGGTACAGTAAGCCTGTCTTTTCATCTCTGGTCTTTTTCTCCATTAATAAAGCCTGTTCGATGACAATATCCAGATACTCCGGTTTGTTGTAACGCCTGGCATATTCTGCACTGATAGGACCAGCCATATAAAGGCCATCCAGCCACATCTGATGAGGATACCACTCCTTATGCCAGAATCCACCCTCTTCATTTCTGGGAAAATCCTTTATCACCGGCAAGAGGGTATCCAATGCCTTCTGATAACGTGAATCACCGGTTCTGTCAAGCAGCGGGAAAAGAAGAATTCCCGGCTGGATATCATCTAGTTGTCCCTTATCAAAGGTATGAATCTCCCCTTTCTCGTCAATGATGGAGTCCACCCAGTCCTTTATGTAAGCTAAGTATTTTTCCTCTTTGCACAAGTTATAGGTATTGTAGACACCGGAGAGAAAAACTCCCTGATGATAATGAAAGTGACCTTTCGGCGGCAGCTCCTGTGCAGTGTATTTTCTCATCATGGTATCACAGGACTGTTTTGCATATTCAACTGGTTCTTTGTAATTTTTCATTTTGCAACCCCTTTTTATTTATAATTTATACCTTCATAAGACTGAATGTATAACATCAAATGAATCTGTCTGCTGGAACTTTACCATCATTTACAAGATTATCTGCTATCTCCAAAATTGTACAGTAAAAAGGTTTTTACTAAATTATAGCAAAAAAACATATATTTATCTCTTCATTTTCTTTTGCATAATAAGCATCTACGACCATAATGACACCTTAATATCCTGTTTACTCCGTAACCTAAAGAAAGGTAGTGTTTATTGCAAAATGAATGAAAGGCAGAAAGAAACCCTGTGGCGTGTGGAAACGCCACAGGGCTTCTTCCTGCAACATAGGCCAAAATACAACAACCTCTCTATATAATTATCAGAAATCTCTTTGCCTATATTTTTAGGATTTCATTTTCGCCAAAAGGTAGTGTAATCAGCCTTATCCTGAATATTGAATTCAATCATCTTCTCCAGTAAACCATAATCCACCGCATTATCCCAGGTAATTCGTATAAGTCCGGTGGTGTGGCTGTAATCAGCCTGTTCAATTTCATTTACAAACTTAGCTAATGTCAATTCCTCAGGAGCAACTGCCATATGCTTTTTAGACACACTGAAACCTATTATATATGTTCCATGGTCGGTAAACATGGGTTGATTCCATGCAATTTTAGTTTCCAGATTTGGATATTTCTCACCTATCCATTCAAGAACTTCTATCACTCGGGCTTTTTGCTCCGGATCATCAATTTTCGATATAAAATCTGCAAAAGCTTCCATTCCGTACCCTCCTGTTTTATCTTGCGTCTATTATCTCTTTTTATATTTTAATTATACTGCTTAGACTATCAACTGAAATAATCGGCTAATAACTCCTCCTTTTTATCAAGAAGTATACTGTTCTCAGGGATATTTTTATTCTTGAGATATTTTATTATGTCCTTAATAAAGTTATCACTTCCAACTACATAATAGTATGCATCATTATTTTCAGATATCTCGTTCAAAATTTCATAAAACTCATTTCTGGTTCCTACAAAGTAGTTTTTAAGCTTCGGGTTATGCAGTTCATCCAGTTCCGCTTTGTATATGAACTCTCTAGAAGAATCCACATTAAGGCTGATCAGCTCCCGGATACCTGTCTGGTCTTTCATAAAACTTTTTATCAGGGGTCTCATCGTTGCAATTCCAACTCCCATTGATACCAGCACTACCGGTTTATCCTCTCTTCTTAGATACATCCTCGAACCGATTTTAAAAAGAATCACTTCGTCTCCTACCTGCAATCCCGATAATTTGTCTTTAAACTCTGAGAAGGGCGCTAATACTCTGGTTGTAAAGCCTATCTTGTTATCTTCCGGCAAGGTCATAATTGACATATGGCGAACCCAGGCTTTGTTTGGTATCTCTCCCTCATCAAATCCCAACATTCCAATATGAGTATGGGCACCTTCTATCCATGTAAACTCTTCCGGTTTATCAAGTATAAAAGTCTTGGTACCTTGAGCTTCCTCTATAATATCTGTAATCTTAACCTTGTATTTAACCATATATTATCTCCCTTTCTGAAAGCTTGACAGCTTACGAACGTCATAATGCAGTTTTTGAAAATGCTTCTCATTTATATTTCTTAAAGGTAAGTATAAACCAATTTAGAATATAATCAAGTAAAATATTACACTATTTGATTGTACTTAATGCAAATAGAATTATTTTGTCCTCAACACAAAAAGAAGGTGTTATATTAGTACTCCAATCTTAGGAATATATACCGGATATCGAAGTAATCTAATAATACAATATCCGTTATCTCCTGTTTAATTGAACTGACTAATAGAACACCCTCTATACTTAATTATTCAATAATATAAGCACTTACAATCTCACCATAATATGCGGTATGATAATCTTTATTAGCTCCGTGGAAGGTACTGTCAACATCCTGAGGATAAAATCTTTTGTTGTATTCTTCCGTTATTTCCTTCGCCTCCTGTTTCTGTCTGTATACAATCTTGCACTCTAATGTCAAAGGAAGTTCCTTGATAGCAGGAACGGAAACAACCGCCGGTTCCTCCAGGGTCAGATTAAGTTCTTTTGCTTTATCAACCGTATGTCCTGACTTTGTGCCGCATACTCCCAGTATTTTTTTGTCGAAATCACCAAAAGGAACATTAATCGTAAATTCCGGATTCTTATCCAGTTGTTGTTTGGTAAATCTGTTTTCTCTTACAAATACGGTAAATATTAATTTCCCCCACTCAATACCTAAAGTTCCCCAGGATATGGTCATGGAATTTACTTTCCCATCTGCCTTAGAGGTTAGTAACACACCGCTTTGCACCGCCTTCATAATATCATTTGCGTAGTCTAATACTTGTATTTCCTTTTTCATCGTACAGCCTCCTAGAAATATTGTTTTCTATATGATAACCTTATACGTCTGCTAAAACAAGTATGTACTTATTGGTGAGATACTAACTAAAAGGATAGTGAAGGCCTACTGCTTCTCATACCAGGGCAATCTTTTTAATGGTGCTTCCACTATTTGAACACATGGGCCACATACTTTGCTTTGGTCATCTCCTATCCATATTCCTTCCGGAAAGAAGACTCTTTTCGTGGTGGCCCCTTTTTCTAAAACAGGCGCTACCAGGATATTATCTCCTAACATAAACTGATCTGACCAGCAATAACCAAATAGATGCCTCCATCCGGTTTATGCTAAATAATTTTCACAAGGATAAGGCATTACTCCCTGGAACTATCTTACGAAACTCAGAATAGAACATTCGATCAAACTGCTGGTAACCACAGACTATAATTCAGAAGAAATATCTCATCTGGTAGGTTATACAAGTGCTAATTATTACAATAAAGTTTTCCATAAGTATGTAGGCATATCACCGGGCAAATTACGAGAAAAATACCGCGGTGTGAAAGGTTTTACACTTAATATCTAGGGTGTCCGAAAACTCATGTACCGGGCTGAGCGTTTCAATTAGTGGAATGCAATTTGTGAGAAACGGCAAGGTGAATATTGGGGATGTATCGGTCTACATTCCCAAAAATCAAAGCAGAATACCACCAAGTGGGTCATTAAAATGATGCCATGATTTACCTTGATTCATATAACTTCAAATGTAATCTCATTCAAAACATATGTCATTATTGACATATGTTTCTTTCTGTTATATTATTATTCTTATGTCATTTTTGACATATATATTTAACATGGTTTAGCATTCTATTTAAAAGTCAGGAGAATTCTATGAACACAAATGAACCCAAACAACTTAATTACCCTCTTCTCATGGCGTCCCTTCTAATCGGAGGCTTCTTTACAACCCTTGCAACCAGCACAATTAACATAGCCCTTCCTGTATTGATGGAGCATTTTGATACCAGCCTTGATACAGTTAAATGGACTACCACTGGATTTATGCTGGCTACAGGTATTATTGCGCCAATTACCTGTTTTCTGGGAGAAAAGTTCAGCTACCGAAAGACCTATCTAATTTCCATACTGGGTTTTACCTTCTCATCCCTGTTATGTGCATTTTCCTGGAACGTAGAAGCCTTAATTACCTTTCGTATACTACAGGGCTTGTTCAACGGTTTAGCAGTTCCTTCAACCATGTCCCTTATCTATCAACTGGTTCCGAAAAAGAAACAGGCCGTATCCATGAGTCTTTGGAGCCTCTCTGCAACAGTAGCTCCCGCCATCGGACCGACTATCAGCGGTTGGCTTATTCAATATTTTAACTGGCAGGCTATCTTTATTATGAATATCCCGATCGGAATCATTGCTGTCATTTTTATCATAAAAAATGTACCCTTTTATAAACTTAATCCGCCTGCTGGTTTTGACCTGAAAGGCTTTATGTCCTGTGTGCTTGCAAGTGTCTTATTGCTCACCGCCTTCAGCGAAGTCTCCCACTGGGGATGGGCTTCTGGTAAGACCTTAAGTTTCCTTGGCCTTGGTATTTTTCTTCTCCTGTTCTTTATCTACAGAGAATTCACTGTCAAGAGCCCAATCCTTAATCTCAGAGTGTTTCAATCCAGAGGTTTTTCAGTCAGTGTCATTATTAGAAGCATTGTTACTATGGGTCTGTATGCCGGTTCTCTGCTGACACCTTTATTTCTACAGAATTCACAACATGTATCAGCTCTTGATGCAGGCTTGATACTGCTTCCCTCCTCCTTGGCAATGGCTCTTTGTACTATAGTAGTTGGCAAACTCTATAACCGTATCGATCCCAGAATCCTTTTGGTTACCGGGGTTATCTCCATGGCGGCAGGTTCTTTCTTCCTGGCACATCTTACCCTTGACACCAGTCATACCTATGTGGTTCTCTGTATGACCTTCCGTAATGTCGGTATTGCCATGGCACTGGGTACGGTAACAATGCTTGGTATGTCTTCTCTGGATAAGAAGGAATCCGGCAGCGGCTCTTCCATTAACAACTGGGTGGCTCAGAGTATCGGCTGCCTGTCCATTGCAATATTTACTTCCCTGTTAACTTACCAGTCCGGTTCCCACGCAAAAGATATGGCAGCTTCCGGTGCTGCACTGAACTTAAGCAAAGAAGGACTTTCCTCTGCTTCTTTCGTAATGGGTGTCAATGATGTTTACTTTATATCTGCAATCATTATGTTGTTCGCGCTGCCTCTTTGCTTCTTGTTAAAGAAAGATAATACAGATGGTTCAGATGGTACTCCAGAAAAGCACCAGCAATCAGCACCCGTTGAAATAAATATTTTAACGGCAGAAGAACCGGTTTAAGTATAAGATATATTAATATTATTATTGACATTCTGCTGCTTAACCTGTAAAGTCTAGTTTGAATTATTAATAAGCATAATTAACACCCTGATTTATGGCAATGCACATCTGCATGCAGATGTGTTATACAATGGGAGCTAGTAGTGCGAAGTAAAGGACATTTCACACTACCATCTAAACTTTTATTATCTTGAGGTGAACCAATGAATAAATTATCCTATGGGCTGCTTGGGCTGATATCAACCCAGCCACTAACCGGCTACGACCTGACTGCTAAAATCAACCGTTTCTGGCGTTCTACTCACAGTGCCATATATCCGCTTCTTTCTGATTTAACTGTCAAAGGCTATATTGAATGCGTCAGCGAAAAGCAAAGCGGTAAACCGGATAAGAAGATATACACCTTGTCAGACTCCGGCCGAGAACTCCTCAATGAGTGGTTCTCATCGGAAACCGGCAGTGAGGTAATCCGTGATGAAGCCTCCCTTAAAATGTACTGTATTAAATGTATGGATGAGGAAACAGCCAATAAGTTATTTGATGAACTTGAGATACGTTACAAGAATAAAATAGATGAATATAAAAAGGCATTGCTTAAATTAAAAGACACATCTCTCGAACAGGAAAATGCTGCCTTTGGAGGATATATCCTGACCCAAAGGGCTCTTGCAAAAGCTGAGATAGATTTATGCTGGTGCCAGTGGGTAAGAAAGGTCTATAAAGAAACTGACATGAATTTCATGGAAAGCAGTTTTACCGATTACAGATAAACACACCTGAATATTTAAAGTGATTACTGATAAATACCCAAAAACCTGGTATATAATGATTACAGAGACAGCTTCGGCTGTCTTTTTTACACTCTAAACAAATTTAAAACTCAAAAAAAAAATGACAGTCTTTATTCTAAACATAATAATTACACTTGGGTTAAGGTTTTATAACATTTACTTTCCCAGTATAATGTGATACTATGTTTGAAGAAATTTACACAAAATTAATCAGGGTCATATACATATAAACGGTGCGCTTATGAAACATGTTAAATACAAAAAACAAATTATACTTTATCTGCTTCTGGGATTATTCTGCCTCTTTTCCATCCTATTTGTTAATAATAATTATGCTTATTACAAAGAGACTCTTGTTAAAATAACAAAAGTTCAATTACTGGAAGAAGAAAAGACAACCGATTATTACGGAAATAAAGATATTACATATACCCAACTGTTAACTGGCAAAATCGTAAACGGCGATTTTATCGGCAAGGAAGTGGAACTAAAGAACCAATATACCTATTCCGGTGCTGCTGACAATGAATATAAGGTTGGAGATAAATTATTTATATCCCTGGATAACCAAGATAAAGCACAATTGACAGGAACTATTAAAGGCCTGAAACGAGATCATTATCTCGTATTAATGGCCGTATTATTTATCGTATTTATCATAGCAGTCGGCAAAAGAAAAGGTCTGTACTCTTTACTGACTTTACTATTTAATATCGTTCTCTTCTCTTTTGTCATGGATTTGTATAGGAAAGGTATCAATCTGCTGTTTATCTGCAGCGTTGTAGTGATTATTTTTACTGTATTGTCCCTGCTGCTTGTCAGTGGTTATAACAGAAAGACATTTACAGCTATTCTATCCACCTTGCTCGGAACCTTCATTACCCTACTCATAGCATATACCGTAATGAAGCTGACAAATGAAAAGGGAGTAAGATATGAAGAGATGCAGTTTCTTACAAGACCTCCCCATGAAATATTTATGGCAGAGATACTGGTAGGCTGCCTTGGGGCAGTTATGGATGTTGCCATTACAATTTCTTCCTCTATTCACGAACTTTGTGAGAAAAGTCCTGATATATCCACAAAAGCCCTCAAAGAGTCCGGAATGGAAATCGGAAAAGATATTATGGGAACTATGGCAAATGTATTATTTTTTGCCTATGTAAGCGGCACAATACCAATACTGCTTGTTTATCTAAGAAACAGTTATCAAGTCGGCTATACCTTTAGTATTAATCTTTCCCTAGAACTGATACGGGCACTGACAGGAGGCATCGGAATCGTTCTTACTATACCCATATCTTTATACCTCTCTTTGTTTATACGACAAAGATTCTTAAAAACGTAATTATAAAAACAATCGATCTGCCAATAGCTTAAAAAGACAGCCCCCAGCTTATCGCATTGTTTTAGCATTAACATAAAACGAGAAAGGAACCACTGCCAGGGTTAGGGTAAATAAAGTGATTAGACACTTCTTACCAGCCATCCTAACAGCTTGATTAAGAATTATGAATGTTATTATTATTTTAGCTGCTATTCTTTTTATCTTAATGAAATTAATCGGAAAAGAAAAAGGCAGCAGGTCTTTTCTATCTCTAATTATAAATTTTTCAATCCTTTTTATTACCATCCTACTGATTGCTCATAATCTCAATGCAATCCTTGTAACTATATTAGCCTGTATCTTGGTAAGCTATTTTACTCTTTTTTATATTAATGGAAGAAGTCGTAAAACCGTTGCTGCTTTCCTCTCGGTTCTCCTTACACTGGCAGGAATGTTCCTGTTAATTTATATTATGGGCAGTATAACCAGAATACAAGGTTTCAGCGAAGAAGAATTCGAGGAAATCAGTCTGTACACACTTACCATAGGTATTGATTTTAATAAGATTGCTGTCAGTACCATAATTATGGGGTTAATCGGTGCAATTATTGATACAGCAATCTCCATCTCATCCTCTATGAACGAAATATTTCTTCATAATCCTGCTATCACCCGCAGGAATCTATTTCTATCCGGGCTAAACATCTCAAGAGACATTCTTGGGACTACGACTAATACCTTATATTTCGCATTTGTGGGCGGCTTTATGGCTTTGATCTTATGGATGAAAGACTTGGATTATTCCTTCGGCACCATTATGAATTCAAAGGTCTTTTGTGCTGAGATCATCTCCATTTTATGCAGTGGTCTTGGTGTTACCCTAATTATACCTGTAACTGCCGGAATAACTGCTCATATTTTATTATCAGAGAAAGATTCCAAAAGCTTTTCAAAACACATACACTTATTATTTAATCATAAGAAAAATTGATATAACCTGGTATTACTGTTTCTCGTATTAGAGCTTAACATAAGGATTTACGAATTGCCCATGTTTCTTTGTATTCTTACCATATTGGATTGAAAATTTCGGACATCGGTGCAGGCATGCCAAGCAAAGCGCACAGCGTTCCTTCACCCACACCGGTTTCTTATCCTGCAGCTCTATTGCGTCTACCGGACAGTTCTTAGCGCACAGACCACATCCTATGCAAGAATCCTCCACTTTGAATTTCTTAGTCTTTCTGGCTGAATCGTACACTTTATAGAACACTCCTCCAACGGGCGGTCCCTTTTTCTTATTGAACTCTCCTGTAATTTCTCCCTTTATTTTTTGAATTGCTTCAGCAATCATAATATCTGCTGCCTGGGTGTCCTTACGGTTTTTTTCACTGTCAGACAAATCAAAGGGTTACAATATGATACACATAATGTTTGTCTGTCTGCTGCAGCTCCAGCCTCTCCAGGAAATCCAGTACCACTGTAGGAAGCCCCCAGAAATAAACCGGAGTAACAAACCCTATTTTCTCCCGAAACCTGAGATATATGAACAAAGCACTGCAAAATTCTGGGACGATGAGCATATTTCCAACGAAATGCTAAAAGCCCATCTTGATCCCACTTGGGATGCCGCTTCCAGAAATCATGCTTTTATAGCAAAATCGGTGGACTGGATTACACAGATTGCTCCTCCCATGCAATATATGAAGTTACTTGATCTGGGTTGTGGTCCGGGACTTTATGCGGAAAGATTTAATACCAAGGGATATGAAGTGACCGGAATAGACTACTCCCACCGTTCATTAGATTATGCCCGCAACAGTGCATTGCAGAATGGATCTGATATTACTTATATCTATCAGGATTATCCCGGAAATCCTGCACAGGTATGTGTTCCCGCACAGGAGTACATGCCAAATTTTAAGCCTTTCTCATGTATATAATCTGCTAATGCCTTCATTCCACCAGGAAACTTTTTAGGATCAGGAACAAGTCTTCCCTCTCCATCCCTTTCTTTCAGGCTCCAGCAATCATCAATTACAATATACTCATATCCCGCATCACGATACCCATCTCTAACCATACAGTCTGCCACATCGCGTATTAATTCTTCGTTAATATCCCAGGTAAACGTATTCCAGGAATTCCATCCCATGGGCGGGTTAAATCCCATCATCTTTTCCATTTTATTATCCTTTCTGCCATTTTTGGTGTTTTCATTACAATCTGTAGAATATAGCAGTTCAATAATAAAAGGAATTGTATTATGTTGTTATTACATGGAATTTGTTGTTTTAGAAATTCTTATTAATCCAATCAATGCATTTGGTACAGTATGGAACAGAAACTTAGGTTTATTCCTTTAACTCTGTCTCGCCGAGTACATAACCCAGAATCATCTTAACAGCTTTCTCAGATGGATTTCATTGAGTATAAGGATAACTGCTTTTCCAATTCATCACTTAAGGTAGATTTGCCGCTGGCGCTGCCACCGGCAATACCGATTATATATGGCTTATCAAAATATGCTCCTCCTGAACAGGGTTTGCTTACAGCGCTCCATCTCCTAAAATACTGTCAGACATAAGTACTGCGCTTAAGAATGCCAGTCCCAGCCCTTGTCCCCAGCCCTGAACCCATTTTACAGATATATTCTGATAACCTTCTCTATCCTTCATAACCGCAGTTCCGCCGGATACATTCATCAATCGTCCATCGGGTGCAATATTCTTAAGTACTCCCTGTAAGGCTCTTTGTATATGCTTAATATGAAGAGGATTACCTTTCCAGATCATAGCGGCAGCTATACCGGCGGAGGCAGATAATTCTTCATAGGTTTCTTCATCGTTTAGAATGGTTCTAAAGAGTCCCTGTTCTGTCTGGAGCAGCTTAAGCGCGGATAATTGCTCATTGAGACTTCCGACTATCTCAAGATATTTCGGATACAAATAACACTCCGGCAGAATTTTACCTACCCGGCTCATGGTATAGGCTGCCCAGCAGTTGGCTCTTCCCCAATAAAAACCTGACATATGATCTTTCTTTATGTTGTTATACCCATGATACCATAAGCCGGTGTTCTCATCCTGCAGATACTGAATATGCCAGTAATACTGATTCAGGGCATCCTCTATCAGTGCTTCATCCTTTTCCATTACTCCTACTCTTAACAGAAAATATGCTGCCATAAATAAAGTATCTGCCCAGCATTGTTCCGGAAAATCATTCTTGCTGGATACCGTATGCTGAAGTACATTATCGCCAAAGCGCAGAGCTTTGTGGCTTAAATACTCTACCTTTGATTTAATAAGGTCCATATATTTCGCTTCGCCATATTCTTGATATAGAGTAATAAGGCAATGACCCATAGCACAGGTATTTACCGTCCAGGAAGGAAGTCCGATGTCTATTAATTCATCAATCCGTTCTTTCAGAAATTCTATGTACTCTTTATTCCCCGTAGTTTCATAGGCTGTAGCCAGTCCGTAATAAGCAACTCCACAAGGCCAGTCCCAGGACATGTCCATTCGTTTGGTTCGCTCAACTATTTTATCAATGAAGCTAAGTATTTCCTCTTTATCATATATCAGTTTTCCCATGAATCAGATCAAAGGTAAGGTTTTGAAAATCCGCAAGTATCTCTTCTCCTTCACTTCAATCTGTCTTAATGTCCGAAGGTTCTGTTTTCAGAAGACATTTTAGCCGGTAAAGTATACAGGAATAATTCACTATTTATTTTTCACATTATGTTGTTTAAAATTTAATTAATTTCAATTAAATTTTATATTGAAATTAATAGAAGAATATTATATTATAATGTTATAATTTTCCTATAGCTGCAGAGCTTTACTCATGGATGTGATTTCTGAACAACGAAAAAACAAGAAAGGAGTTGATGGTAATGTGGTGGTTTTTATTAGTAATTGTTCTTGTAGTAGGTTATACCATCTATTATAAAGTATCTATGAAGAAATACCAGGAAAGCGGGTTAATGGAAGAACATAATTCCGAGTTGAAAGAAGAAATCAGGAAACTACTGGAGTTGGAAAGCATCGACGTGTCAGACAGACTATTTGTCAACGGACATTTCACCAGACAAACAAGTTTTCTGCTCAACAAAACTACTTTTTATTCCTATGTTCTGGTGTTTGATGTTTATAACTGTCCTATCTTAGTTTACAGCTATCTTCCGGAAGAGAAGGACATTCAGCTTGTAGGAGAATATCCACTAAGCCAGGTCAAGGCCATCCCTTATGGCTCAGTCGGGACAAATTACCTCTTCCATGACGAGACCGGAAAACAATTATTTTCCGTACAGACAGTAGCTGATGCACTGCCAAGTGCCTCTGAATATCAGCTCAATTATAGCCAGCCCAAGGAATACCAAGCACTTCGCAGTCGCTTTGGATTAACTTAATAAAATTTTATGCCGACTAGATTTGTGGAATGGAGGAAGTTATGACTCCTCAGATAATTACTTACCTTGTGCGCCTTATTACTTCAGGGTATTTTGATATCAAAGAAATACATCCACGAGAAAGCTTTATTAAGTACAGCTTTAACTATTATAAATAGGGCTGTTGTATTTAAACCGTCATAACTGAAAACTGTTGCATACTAATCTGTAACAATTTATACAATATAACCTTGAAGAAGCCGTATGGCTTTCAGACATACATATAGAAAGCCCTACGGTTTCTTTAATTTTAATTCTATACAACAGCCCTATGCTTTCAACAGGCCTGAGCAAGCAATGTACTATTGACACCTATACTGCACTTTGATTAATTTACGCTCAGTATATTATACTGATAATACAACCATCCCCTGCCAGAAAGCCTGACAACCATCCGATACGGTCAGTTGAATGTCTCCCGCCTCCATTGTAAATTCCATAAGCTCATTCCAGATTGAGAGCTTTTCTTCATCAAGCTGTAATACAGCCCTTTTCGACTCCCCCTTATTAACCCATACCTTTGTAAAGTCTTTCAGTTCTATTGCACGTCTTATGACACTGGACTGCAGATCCTTTATAAAAAGTAATAGCAGCGCATAACCGTCATAATTGCCATTATTGGTGATATTAACTTCCACTTTGATGCTGCCTTTTTTCATATCATCCAGGGTCAGTCTTATACTATCTGAGCATTCCTTCTGCCTCTCACACTTTAGACCGTTATCTTCTCCATTGCAATCTAGTGCATACTGATACTTAAGCTTTATATCGCTATATTGAAATGTCGTATAGGATAAACCATGTCCGAAGGAATATAGTGCTTTATCCGGCACATTCGAATAACTCATGGCATTATAGGAGTCTTTATAATTATAATAAACCGGCAGCTGTCCGACATGCCTTGGAAGAGATACCGGAAGATGACCCGAAGGACAGCTCTCACCAAAAAGTATCTCCGCTATTGCCTGCCCGCCTGTCATACCCGGATAAAAGGCACATAGCAGTGCCTTGGAATATCTGTCAACTTCCGGTACCGCATATGAACGGCCTTGAATCAGGACAGAAATAACAGGTTTCCCTGTCTGTGCTATTGCTTCTGCCAGCCTGTCCTGCAGACCTGGCAGGCTTAAAACTGCCGAATCTATTCCTTCACCGCAGTCCATATCCAGGCTTTCACTTAACTTTGCCGCACCGTTTGCATCAAATTCAACCTTAGAAAACCTGCTGGAGGAACCACCCAGTACAAGAATTGTATAGTCGCAATCCCTTGCTACCTGAACCGCCTCTTCTATATAGTCTTCCTCTTTCCTTATCAGACCACAGCCTTTTGAAAACCTGACGACGATGTCCTCTCCGTTGTTCTTTAGGAATTCTTTGATTCCTTTTAAGACGGTAATCCCTTCCTCCTCCCGAATCGGAGGAGTATAATCACCCAATTGATGATAGATTTCATCTGCATTAGGTCCGATTACAGCAATAGAACGTATTTTCTTTCTATCGAGGGGAAGAATATTGTCCTCATTCTTTAGCAGGCACACAGATTCTCTTGCCAATTGAAGTGCCTCCGGATGGCTCTGGTAAGAATAGACTTTTGAAATATCCTTTTCTTCAATATAAGGATTTTCAAAGAGCCCCAATTCAAATTTAAGCTTCAATACTAAAAAGACTGCTCTGTCAAGTTCTTCATGTGTCAGAAACCCACTATCATAGGCTTCTTCCAGTCTTGTAAAGCCTTCATCCCACAAGCTGATATCGATTCCTGCCTTTAATGCTATGGCTGCTGACCTTGCATTATTTCCTGTCATGACATCCAATCGGTCAATTGCCAGTCCGTCTGCCATGACTATGCCGTCAAAACCCATCTCTTCCCGCAGGATTCCTGTCAGCAGCTTTTTATTACTGTGACAAGGGATACCGTCTATTTCATTATACGCTGCCATAATTCCTTGTACCCCCACCTGACAGCAGGCTTTTGCAGAGGGAAGATGGATTTCTCTTAGTTCCCTTTCCCCTATCCGGGCAGCACTGGCATTGATACCACCAGTCCCTTCCCCCTGGGCACAAAAATGCTTCGCCACTGCTGTTACTCCTTTACTCTGAATTCCCATAACAGCAGCTTTTGCAAGCTCACCGGAAAGATACGGATCTTCGCTGTAGCATTCTTCACTTCTCCCCCATCTGGGATCTCTTAATACATCCAGTACAGAAATAAGTGCCAGGTGTACCCCCAGATCTTTTAGCTGGCTGCCGCAGACCTCATATGCCTTCCTTACAAGCTCTGGGTGAAAGGCTGCTCCTGCATTTAAGTTAACCGGCAGAAGATATCCGTCGAGAGCCTGATGTCCATGGGGGCATTCTGTACTTAATAACATGGGTATACCAAGTCTTGAGTGTTCCAGGACATATTTTTGTATCTTATTATAGGTTTTGGGGGCTAGAACTCCGGTTAAACCATTCTCATAGGTTTTACCGGACCAGGGATCTGCCCGATAAAGTCCATAGAGTATGCCCAATCCTCCATAGTACTCTACCTCCGCTAAGAGCTCTTTGCTTAATTCGACCTCATTGTCCCTTCGTTCATATACCTGAAATCCATATAAATGCTGGTTAAGCTGGCCGGCCTTTTCCCGCACTGTCATATGAGATAGTAAATCTCTTGCACGTTCTCTTGGAGAAAGGTTACTGTCCTGATACAAATATTTCATATTTTATACCCATTGCATATCGCAGGCTGGACTGCGATACTGCCACAAATAATAAGGAGTGAAAGAATCTTAACGTGGCATCCTTTCAATTTATAATTTTCTTCCACTCTTTCTAGGGCGTGTTTGAAAACTGCTTGTGCCGGACTGGACGTTCCGCTTTGTGGGAGACAAGGAGTGATTTGGGAGGCATAGCGGGGTATGTTTAACATCTAGCCTGGTACAAGCAGTTTTCAGACGGACTCCAACAGGATGCAGCTTTCTGGCACCACTGCAAATTTTTTTTAAAAAGTTCTTAAAAGTATCTTTAAGCTCATTTGGTACTTTTTCTATGTAACGATTCTTTTTATTAATTTCTAATTTTCTCTCAGTCTGTCAGCATACCATAGGATTACATTTTGTATACGGTATAGTTCTGATTCACGGCTTACACTTCTCCACACTTCCTTATAAGCATAGAACCAATGCTCCAACTGTTCCGCCAAAAGCTTTGAGTTGGCGGCAGCTTCACTGTCCACACCGTAAAGTTCTTTACAAAGAGTAGCACCGATTGTATTAAACAGTACCATCCCTTCTGCTGCAACAATGTAAGGTTTTACAAGATCTCTTTTTGAGGTATCAAGATGTTTCAGATTTCTGTAAAGCTGAAGGATACCTTGATTGATCGTATCGTTTGCCGCTTTCACCTCGTCATAATCCACCGAGGTCAGGAACTGTTCCTTCTCCTCTTCACTTTTTCCTTTACTGTCCATTTCCATGTAACGGACAGCATGAAACCAGTCGAACACACTATTTTCTGCTAGCATCGCTGCATTATGAACAAAGGAAAGGGAATTGTCTTCAAACTCAAGGCGGGAAATCTGTGCCTTAATTTCATCTTTGTCCGGAATCAGATGATTCCAGGAAAATGCTGCTCCAAATATGATACCTGCTATACTAAATTCAGGATGATTAATATGCCCGAAATCACCCCAGTCTGTATTCAAAACACCTACCGCTTGATATTTATGAGCATATGTACACATTCTGCTGATATTCTCATAGGAAGCATCAATGAAGTTAATAAACTGATTCCAGCCTGCAACGCCAGGACACAGATATTGAACAGCTCCCGCTTTTGCAAGTACTTTGGCTGATTCTTCTCCTTCACACCTGGAATACCCCCAGTTAAGGCAGATGGTTTCCTTGGGCAGCTCTTTTATTGCCTCCGGAAAACCTTTGACAATGTCTCCCCAGAACATAGGGATCTTACCTTTCTCAACCAGATATTCGCACAATTCTCTGACATACTGGATATACATGCTGTTGACACCAATTTGGTCAGCCAGTTTCTTTGATCTTCCTTTCCCTAAATCAAAGGTCTCATCTGCGCAGATATTAAAATATCTGGAAGTAAATAAAGGAAGGTATTCCTCAATAAGCTGCTTCATCAGCTGAATACTGCCTGTATTTGTTACATCTACCGTATGATGGTCCATCCTGTCATCAAAGGAAAATGGCTGTTTATCAGCATCTTCAAGCTCACAAAGAGAAGCATAGGTCTTAGAACTAAGCAGCTTATATAAATGTCCAAAACTTGATAAGGAAGGTATCAACTCTACATGATATTGCCTGCAATAGGCATCCAGCTCCAGAATATCTTCACCTGTCAGAGGGGTATCATCTCTCCATACCTCACTTAAATCCTTAAACAAGAAACTATGTTCCACATAGAGCTGCAGTTGATTTATCTTATAATAGCTGAGTTTTTCAACCAGCTTCTTTAAATAGGCAAGGGTTGGGATTCTTCCTCTTGTTACATCAAAGTAATAACCCCTGTTTGGTATATCCGGATAATCTTCAATGCACAAATATGGCAATACAGCTCCTTCAATAGCTATAACCTGTCTTAGGGTCTGTATACCATAGAGTATTCCAGCACTGCTTCCTCCAAATATTCGTATACCATCAGCGTCAATGATTAACTTATACTCTTCTGGTTTCATAGCTTCTGCCTGGATCAGGTAAATACTGTTGGTATCAGCTTCTCCTTTTGTTATGGACAGATTATATCCAAGCTTTAACTGTATGTCTTTACTCAGAAGCTTTGCATGTGTATATACTTCACTGCTACAGGCAGCATCAATAAGAAGCCTTACCTGATATGATAAAACAAAATACTCATTTCCCGTTACGACCACTTGGGGTCTTGGTATAATATTCATAAACACCCACCTTTCATGTTACAAATAAGTTGAATATATTTTTAAACTTATTCACTAATCTATTTAACGTTACAGAAAGGGGCTGTTGCAAAATGAATGTAAGGCTGTAAGAGGCCCCATGGCTTTCCTGTAATGCACTGCCTGAAAGACATGTTGCCGATTTTGTGTGCTAAAGCGAACAATCTTTGTACGATTATAGCACACAAAATCGGTAATGTGTCTTGAAGCCGGTGTGTGGAGGAAAGCCATGGAGCTTCTTACAGCAGCATTGCTCAACATGCAACAGCCACTTTCCTTTAAGTTTATTATGTAATATTTTTGGTTATTAGGAAATACAAGTTTACAATTATTTGAACTTAATTTTGTAGGTTTTTATCTCATAAGGTTTTATCTCAAAGGCAAAGCCCTTTTCTGTTCTCGGTACTGCTGTTATTACTTCTTCCAGCAGATTGCACTCCTCAACAGATACAATGTCTGCTGCCCTTTCAAGGATTGCCTGCACTTTTGTCAAAGCATTTTCAAATTCATAGATACGGAGTACAACCCCATCACCGTCTTCTGCCTGTTTTACAGTCTCAAGCATAACATTTGATTTATCAAGGGAAGCCATAGAGGTTAATCCACCTGGAACACCACCTTTTACTGCATAAGCCGGCTGATTAAAGTTAGCAGCTTCTCTTACAGTTCCAGCTGCTCTCCAGCTTTCAGCATGGGGATAGATTGCATAGGTAAAGTAATGTTCTTCCTGATCTGTTGTGGGATTAGGTTCAATACCGGATTTGATCAGTGTGATAGCCATGTTGCCGTCTTTTACTGAATGTCCGTACTTACAGTCATTTAGCAGACTGACGCCATAGTGACCTTCAGACAGATCGATCCACTTATGTCCGCAGCTTTCAAATCTTGCCACATCCCAGCTGGTGTTGCTGTGTACCTTTCTTGTAAGGTTACCAAACTGAATATCAAAAGAAGCCTCATCTGAGTGGATATTTACGGGGAAATGTACTTTCAATAGATGCTGGTGCTCTTTCCAGTCTACATAAGTATTAAATTCAATCTTTCTGCTGTCTGCATAGAAATATATCTTCTGTTTTATAATTGAATTGCTGACATTTCTGTCAATTTCTAAAGTTGCACGAACTTCGCCGATCTCTGTCCATTCCATACGGGTGGTTCCGGTAATATCCCAGAATTTTTCTGTATAGAAGATATCAATATCCCAGTTATCATAATAAATAGGTTTATCTTCATAAATGCGGAACAGATTTGCCTGCTGGCCTTCCTGTAATACTTCTCTGTCGTTGTCTTTATCATAAATTGAGGTAAACAATCCTTGTCCATCCAGCTCAATGGTATAGAAAGGTGTTTCAAGGTGATTACCCGTTAACTTAAAAGGTACTTCACTTTCTTTGGTACTTATTACTTCAAAGGTTTTACTGCCTTTAGAAGGTAATCCCTTCAGATAAGCAACTGCACCATCTCCAGTTCTTTGAACCGGATAAATATTACCTGCTTCATCCTTAAGGGCATTTGCATCAATAGTACCAAGATTTACAATATCATCCCTTACAAAGCCCAGGGTATTATAGATGGTTACTCCTTCTCCTGTACCCGTTAAAGTCTCCAGGCAGTTACGAATAATAGAGCCGGCTGTATCTGCTATTTCAGCATATTCCTGCTTCGTAACTTCATATACCTCTTTGATACTGGAACCGGGTAATATATCATGGAACTGGTTCAGCAGCACTTTCTTCCACATTGCATCAATTTCTTCTGCCGGATATGGAAT
>JAQSXJ010000097.1 GCA_029256725.1 Anaerocolumna sp.
AAGCTCACAGGCAAACATATGTTTAATTATACCATGGAATAGGGGGATAGACAAGGGATACCTCTTATTACCTAATAGGATTATTCTGCTGTCCGGCAAGCACAGCAGAGCTCTCATTGTCGGAGGAATCCGGTTCCAGATTACTTTTTTGTATGGAAATAGTTGCAAGCGTACTGCTGACTTGAGATAAGAGTACGGCTATCAGATCTAATTCATCCGTGGTTTTGTCTTTTGAAATAGCAATGGCAAGAGAAGCAGCAAAAGCAGCTAATTCTTCCGGACACATCAAAAAAATCACCTCTTGTCAGTATATGAAGCATTTGTGAAAGAGTGTTCCAAAAAATATTTGTTTACATCAAGTTTTCGATACTATATAATGGAAGAAGAGGTGATTACAATGGACTTTAGGGATGACAAGTATTTAAAGACCCTTTTACAGGGGATGAAGAAACTGGATTATATTAATCCGGATGATATTCCTAACATTGATTTATACATGGATCAGGTCACGACTTTTATGGACGAGCATCTGAAATCCTCCAAGCGTTATAACGAGGACAAACTCTTAACAAAGACCATGATCAATAACTATACAAAGAATGATCTGCTGCCGGCTCCCAATAAAAAGAAATATACCAAGGAGCATATGCTGATGTTGATATTTATTTATTATTTTAAGAATATCCTCAGTATTAATGATATTCAGCAGATGTTCGGTCCGCTTACCGAGAAGTACTATGGTGGATCTTCAGAAATCGGATTAGAAGAGATATATAAAGAAGTATTTAAATACGAAGAAGAACAGATGGATAATCTTCTTAAGGATGTTATCAGAAAGTACCGTAAATCCCAGGAAACCTTTTCAGAGGTGAAATCCCAGGAAGACAAGGAATTCTTAAATGTCTTTTCCTTTATCTGCTTTTTAGGCTTTGATGTGTATTTAAAGAAACAGATGATTGAGAAATTGATAGATGATATGGCAAAGGAAACGGAGAAGAAACAATAAAAGTCTGACTGCTTAGGAATAATCCTTACAAATCAGACTTTTATCTCTTTATACGTCGCTTGGTTCGTCATTATCCTCTTTAAAATCCGAAATTCTTGAAAACACCATATCGTAACCGTCCTTACCATAATTAAGGGATCGATTCACTCTGCTGATTGTAGCAGTTGATGCACCTGTTTTTTCCGCGATTTCTAAGTAGGTCTTATGGTCACGCAGCATTCTGGCAACCTCAAAACGCTGTGACAGGGACAGCAATTCATTTACTGTGCAAATATCTTCAAAGAAAGTATAACATTCTTCCTGACTTTTCAAGCTCAAGATAGCTTCAAATAAATAATCCACAGCATGGGTTCTTATATTTTTGCTCAATTTTTCATCTCCTGCTAAAATATTCTTAATACTATCATAGTTTAATTTTAACACTACACAGTTTTAAAGTAAAGCTTTATTTTTCAGGCTTGAGTGCTGATAAACACTATGTTTTCAGACGATAAGCGTAATTATCATAGATATATTTCTTTCTGTATTCTGTCGTGCCTTGTATTGAACTCCTCAATGAGTTGAAGTGCTTCTAATATCGCAGAAGTATTAAAAGCAATATAGTCAACGGCATTTTCTTTCGTATAAGTAAATATAAGATATGAAATATCTACCAAACCTGTTGAATTTTCTGTTTTGTTATTTATCAATTCACCTAAGGGACCATAGGATTTCGTATACCTGCCTGCGTTTGCTAAATAGCTGTTTTGAAGCCTCGATTTTCAGATCAATAGCTGTCACTTTATCTTTACTCAAATAGAAGGATTGATTATTAACTTTTCTCTCATATTTATCAGAATAAGCATATATTTTACACAAGTGTTTTCCGGTACTGGTAAACCCAGGGTATGATTAAGGGAAATGAGTATGTAATCATTATAAATTACGTTTCGTTAATTATTTCATCTTGTGTCTTACGTTTGACTTTATTCAGTGATATCAACCAATAAATGCAATAGAAAACCAATAAAATCGGCAGTAAAATTACTATTGATATAATATCAGGTCACCCAGTGTTCCATTGCCTTTGCAGTATTCATGCCTGGCTCCTTTCTGTGTGCTTTAGTACACGTACAATTTAAGGGAGAATAATAGGGTTTCCTTTACTCTTTTCCGCCAATGTAAATTAGTATAAATATTATGGAGTATGTTTCCTTTATTGTCAAATGAAATGATTTAGTGTCAGTTAGAAAAGGCGTGGCTATTAGTTTGTAATGAATTGTATTTTGCGCTAAGCCAATTAATACGAAATTGCAAGATAGATTTAACTTTATACATACTATAAATGAAGAAAGGATACTATGTATGAATGATGTGATCAGACATTATGATTTTTTAGTTGAAGAAAATAATGATCCGGTTAATGATACGCTTCCTCTAAGACAATATATGGATAAATGGGATGGGCATTTGTTCTTTGAAGATCTGCAGTTGGATCTTGGGAAGACAGTTCTGGAAATCGGTGTTGGAACAGGACGGCTTGCAATACGAACCTGTGGTTATTGCAAGGAATTATGGGGAATTGACCTCTCACCAAAGACAGTGAAAAGAGCGGGAGAGAATCTAAGGTGTTATACCAATGTTAAGCTGGTCTGCGGTGACTTTATGACCTATGAGTTCCCTAAGAAATTTGATGTCATCTATTCCTCTCTTACCTTTATGCACGTTAAGGAGAAAGAACAAGCGATTGCCAAGGCAGCCAGTCTGCTGACCGGCAGGGGAAGATTCGTCCTGTCAATAGAAAAGTCCCAGGCAGAATACATAGAGATTGGTTCAAGGCGGATCAGGATATATCCGGACAAGCCGGAAGATATAACAAAATTTATCGGAAATGCCGGAATGTATCCTATTAAAATCTATGAAACGGAGTTTGCCATTATTTTTGTTGCGGTTATAAGATAAGGGACTTAGACAATTTCCATAAATATAAATTAAATAAGTAGGAACAGTAATATACATATATAGGATGAATTAAATTTTAACTTTTTTTGGATATAAAAATGTTGTATTAAACTTTTCTTATTTCAGTTAAGAGTAAAAGAATAAGATGTAACTTAATAGAGTAAAGGGAGTAAATATTAAAATGAGTAAATGAGTAAATAATAAAGGTAGTAAATAAAAAGGAGATATTATAAATGAGAACAGAACTTTATGAAATAATTGAAAAGAGAAAATCTGTACGAAAATTTGATATGAATTCGTTGGATAGTGTTTTATTACAGCAAATAAAACAGTTTGGAGAAGAAGTAATCCCTTTGATTCCGGATATCAGAGTAAAATTCAATGTCTACAGTCATGAAGAGGTCAAAACCCTGATGGCAATTAAAGCACCTCATTATGTTGGTATTTACTCTGAGAATAAAGATAACTTTCTTTTAAATGCTGGCTATATGCTTCAGCAGATGGATCTTTATCTGTCTGCCAACAATCTTGGTAGCTGCTGGCTTGGAATGGCAAAACCGTCTGTGGCTCTACCGGAAGCAGTCGACGGACTAGATTTTGTCATAATGCTGGCTTTTGGAAATCCGAAAGAGGAAGTACATAGAAGCAGTAAGGAGGGATTTAAACGTAAGTCCTTAGAGGAAATCCGTGAAGGCAGCGGATATGAGGAAATAATTGAAGCTGCAAGACTTGCTCCCTCTGCCAGGAATACTCAGACCTGGTATTTTATTTGTAAGGAGAAAGAAATTCTTGTATGTAGAAGACACACAGGGTTTGTCACGGAACATCTGATGTCCAGATTAAATACCATAGATGTTGGCATAGCCATGTGTCATCTGGACCTGGCATTAGAAAACAGAGGGATGGAGAGGGATATTACCATTGAAGATATAACAGTGCCCAAAGGATTTATACATCTTGCCACAGTTAGACTTTAGTAAGTGATAGGTATTCTAAGGTGACTTTTTTTGTATAATAGTCCGTTATGAAATGAGCTTTTGAAATGAAAATAGCGATATCATACCTTAAACATATAGGAGCAGTAGTAAAATAAACTGTAACGGTTATATGTGTATGAGGCAGCGCTTTTCATCATTTCATAGGCTCAATTTTTATTTTTGTTCTTATAGTATTTTTCTCATTGACATATATATCATTATATCGTAATATATGAATATATTGATGCAGTTGCAAGACAAACTTCAACTGTTCATACAGTAAAGGAAAAGAGGTTCATATGGATAATAACATTGATAAATATATGGAGGCTGCTGAGATTCTGAAAGTACTTGCCCATCCGGTTCGTCTTTGTATGGTAAATGGTCTGCTGGAGAAAGGGGAATGCAATGTAAGCTTTATGCAGTCCTGTTTGAAAACACCCCAGTCAACAGTATCCCAGCATTTGCAGAAATTAAAATCTGCCGGAATTATAGAAGGCCGCAGAGAAGGCCTGGAAATATACTACCGGATAAAAGATGAGAGGATCGGAGAACTGGTTCGGATTCTTACAAGCAATACGGAAAGCAGAAGAAAATAGAAGGAAAATAGAACTGGAATAGATGCAGGAGTCAATTCTTCTGTCTGCTTGCGGTGTGACTTGGGATATAAGTTGATAAACAAAAATATATAATCAACAACGGTTTAACGAGTATCCAAAGGAAGATTGGGTATTTAGAAAAGAGGTTATTATGAGTAAAAAAGTACTGATTGTAGGTGGAGTTGCCGGAGGTGCATCTGCTGCGGCAAGATTAAGAAGGCTCGATGAAAACGTTGAGATCATCCTGTTCGAACGGGATGGCTACATATCCTATGCTAATTGCGGGCTTCCTTATTATATCGGTGAGACCATTAAGGAAAGGGATAATCTTCTGGTTCAGACACCGGAAGCCATGAAAGCACGTTTTGGAATTGACATACGAATTCACAGTGAAGTGATTTCAGTAGATACTAAGAGAAAGAGTGTTACTGTTAAGAGTAAGGATAAGGGAGAATACGAAGAAAGCTTTGACAACCTTATCCTGTCACCTGGAGCAAGGGCATTCAAACCCGATATTCAGGGTATTAACAGCAGCCGTATCCATACTCTTCGCAATGTACCTGATACTGATAAGATAAAAGCCTATGTAGATGAAAAGAAACCGAAAAAAGCAATCGTAATCGGAGGAGGTTTTGTCGGTGTAGAAATGGCTGAGAACCTGACAGAAAGGGGAATTATAACAACTCTGGTTGAAGCAGCACCTCATATTCTGGCTCCATTTGATGGAGATATGGTAGTTGCGGCGGAAAGGGAGCTTGAACAGAATGGTATTCACCTTCAGTTAAATGACGGTATAGCGGCCTTTACTGATACACCACAGGAGATTAAGGTACAGCTTAAGAGCGGCAGGAGTCTTGAAGCTGAACTGATTATACTTGCCATGGGAGTAAGACCGGATACGGATTTCCTTCGTGACAGCGGAATAGGGCTTGGTGAAAGAGGACATATCAAAGTAAATAGCCATATGGAAACCAATGTGGAGGATATTTATGCCGTTGGTGATGCTATTGAAGGAGTAGATTTTGTAACCGGAGAGACAGCAGCGGTAGCTTTGGCAGGTCCGGCAAATAAGCAGGGACGAATCGCAGCTGATAATATTGCCGGTAACCCTTCTCGCTTTGATGGTTTTCTCGGCACTTCTATTATTAAGATCTTTGGCATGACAGCAGCAAGAACGGGAGCCAATGAAAGAAGTCTTAAGGCGGCAGGTTTGGATTATAGAATGGTTCATTTGCATCCTATGTCCCATGCCTCCTATTATCCGGGAGCATTTAATATATCCCTTAAGCTGCTATTTAATCTGGAGGGCAAAATACTCGGAGCCCAGGCTATTGGTTACGAGGGAGTGGATAAGCGGATGGATGTTATAGCAACCGTAATGGGTATGAAGGGAAGCGTCTCAGATCTTACGAAATTGGAATTGTCTTATGCACCTCCTTATTCTTCTGCCAAAGATCCTGTTAATATGGCAGGTTATGCCGCAGAAAATGTGCTGAAAGGTTACAGCCATCTTACCACCTGGGAGGAGGTACTAGGCAGGGAAGAGGAGTATCTTCTTATAGACGTAAGGAATGAAGAAGAATATGAACTTGGACATATGGAGGGTGCAGCAAATCTTCCTCTTAACAATCTGCGAAGCAGGTTGGAAGAACTGGATAAGGACCAGAAGATAGTTGTATATTGCCAGGTTGGTTTAAGAGGATATATTGCTGATAGAATACTGACGCAGCATGGGTTTCAGGTGCAGAATATTACAGGAGGTTATGTCAGTGCCAAAGACTACTTGTATAATTCTAATAATGATAGAGAGCCGGACAGAACAGAAATAAAGGCAGCAGACTTAGAGGATAGCAGGGCAAAGGATGGCATAGGTAATAGTATTAGCGATAGCAATAGCATTATTAATCGGAGCAGTTATGTTAATAGAACTACAGCAGTTACAGCAGATGTGGTTAATGAAACACTGGATGCTACAGGTTTATGCTGCCCGGGACCACTTCTTAGAGTAAAGCAGGCAGTTGATAAGTTAAAGGAAGGAGAAGTAATCAAAGCTACTGCTTCTGACCCAGGTTTCTACGAGGATATTAAAGCCTGGTGTAAAAACACCGGTAATCAACTTCTGATACGAAAGAAAGAACAGGGGAATGTTGTTGCTGTAATTCGTAAAGGAGAGTCTATAAAGACAGAAAGGCAGGAGCCGATATCCACAGAGAAAAATAATAAGACGATGGTAGTATTCAGCGGTGATCTGGATAAAGCCATTGCCTCCTTTATAATAGCAAACGGAGCAGCCTCTATGGGAAGAAAAGTAACCATGTTCTTTACCTTCTGGGGGCTGAATATATTAAGGAAGCCAAAGAAGATTAAGGTAAAGAAAGGTTTCATGGATACCATGTTTGGCGGAATGATGCCAAGAGGCAGCAGGAAACTTAAGCTCTCAAATATGAATATGATGGGAATGGGAGCACAGATGATACGTAAGGTAATGAAGGATAAGAATGTGGATTCTTTGGAAAGTCTAATAGAAACAGCTATTGCAGGCGGAGTGGAAATCGTAGCCTGTCAGATGTCTATGGATGTGATGGGATTAAAGCAGGAGGAGTTAATAGAAGGTATAAAGATTGGGGGTGTAGGCTACTATCTGGGAGAAGCAGAGGAGTCTAATGTAAACCTGTTTATATAAACGTAAAAGTTGCTGCATAAGTTAAAGAATTTACTCTAAAATACAGTAAAATTCAATAACTGATTGCAGCAACTTTTTTTCATTGTAATTATTCATCGAATAAGGTAAAATAAACTCTGCACGTTTTTCAGGAAGTAATGTGAAAGTAGTTTTGTACGGGTTAAAAAGCTGCAATTACATGATTTTGAATAAGAATAACATAAAGTTGATTATAAATAAAAATGTATTAATTAATAAATATCGTATGACTGGGTGAAAATCCTGGCAGCAGTGGGTATAATTTATGATAAAGGATATTATGGGCAATACGAATAATGAGCCAAAATTAAATAGTGGAAGTGCTGTAACAGAAGAAGCGTATTATAAGAACTGTACTCTCTGCCCAAGGAACTGTCATGTTAACAGGCTGAATGGAACTCTGGGTTTTTGCAGAGCGGGTGCTGCAATAACAGCGGCAAGAGCAGCCCTTCATCACTGGGAGGAGCCTTGCATATCGGGAACCTACGGTTCCGGAACAGTCTTTTTCACCGGATGCTCCTTAGGCTGCGTTTATTGTCAGAATTATAATATTTCAAGAAACCTGGCCGGAAAAGAAATATCCACAGAACGTCTGGCAGACATATTTCTGGAGCTGCAAGGACAGAAAGCACATAATATCAACCTGGTAACTCCCAGCCATTATGCGCCATCCATTGTGAAATCCATAAGACTTGCCAGGGAAAAGGGACTTCATATTCCAATTGTATACAATAGCAGTGGCTATGAAAGTGTGGATACTGTTAATATGCTGGAAGGAAATGTGGATATCTTCCTTCCGGATTTCAAATATTGTGGACAAAATCTTTCAAAACGTTATTCTATTAGCAGCGATTACTTTGAAGTAGCGACAAAAGCCATAGCTGAGATGGTGCGACAGACCGGAGAAGCACAGTTTTCGGAGGACATCATGACAAGAGGTGTCATTGTGAGACATCTTTTATTGCCGGGAGGCCTTAAGGACTCTAAGAAAGTGATAAAATATCTGTATGAAACCTATGGTAATATCATTTATCTAAGTATTATGAATCAGTATACCCCATTGGAGCAGGTGAAATCATACCCGGAACTTGACCGCAAAGTAACACAGAAGGAATACAACGAACTAATAGATTATGCACTGGAAATCGGAGTTGAGAATGGATTTATACAAGAGGGAGAGACAGCTCTGGAAAGCTTTATTCCGGAATTCGATTCTCAGGGCATTTAAACTCATATCGATAGAATACCTTAAGGGAAGGAAAGAAAATGAAACCGTATAGCAATAGTAATGATAAGAAGAATGTAAAGTTTGATAATAAGCAGTCCGGACAGAAGAACAGTCAGCGTAAATCAAATGAAGGAAGAAAAACCACAGAGTCAGAGAACAAGTCAGATTATAGGAGAGATAACTCTCAGAGAAATGCCTCTCAGAGAGATACTATGCAAGGAACTGGCGGAAATAGAAAAGGAGCTGGATACTCAGAGAATAGAGATACAGCCGCAAGAGGAAAAGGGACTGGACATACAGAGTATAAGGGTACAGCAGTCAGGGGAAAAGAAAATAGATATACAGAGAACAAAGGCAATGAAGTAAGAGGAGACGAGAAAAGATTTTCAACGAACAAAGGCAATGAAGTAAGAGGAGGCGAGAAAAGATTCTCAACGAATAAATTCAACGAAAATAGATACTCAGAGAATAAAAGTACATCAGCAAGAGGAAAAGGAGCTGGATTCTCAGAGAGCAAAGGGAACTTCCAGGTTAGCAGAAAAGAGTTTGGAAACGATAAGCAAAAACTGTCAGGCAAAGATGCAGGCAAGGACAGGAATGGAAAAGCAAACAACAAACCCTATGCAACAGAGAAGAGTATCAGGAAGTTACCTGGCGGAACATGTCCTCATAGAAGAGATTGCGGTAGTTGTAGAATTCAGGAGAAAACCTATAAAGAACATTTAAAAGACAAACAGGGGCATGTAACTGAATTGCTAAAAAGCTACTGTCCAATTGAGCCGATTATCGGCATGGAAGACCCCAGACATTACAGAAATAAGGTACATGTTGTCTTTGACCATGACCGAAGAGGCAATGCTATCTCCGGTATTTACGAGGAAGGAACCCACCGTGTTATTGCAATAGAAAGCTGCCTTATCCATAATGAAAAAGCAGATGAAATCATAGCTTCTATAAGAGGTTTATTAAAATCCTTTAAGATAAAGACCTATGATGAGGATACCGGGTATGGTCTGTTACGACATGTCCTGATACGAACTGGTTATCACAGTAAGGAAATTATGGTTGTTCTTGTAATAGGATCACCAATCTTTCCGTCTAAGAATAACTTTGTGAAAGCCTTAAGAAAACTTCATCCTGAAATATCGACTATTGTTGTAAATGTTAATGATAAGAATACCAGTATGGTATTAGGAGAAAGAGAGCAGGTTATTTATGGTAAGGGATTTATAGAGGATACCCTTTGTGATAAAGTGTTCCGTATTTCTCCGAAATCCTTCTATCAGGTAAACCCTCAGCAGACAGAGATTCTTTACCGTAAAGCAATAGAGATGGCAGGGCTGACAGGTAAGGAAACTGTATTGGATGCTTATTGCGGAACCGGAACAATTGGGTTGATTGCATCCGGTAAAGCGGATAAGGTTATCGGTGTGGAATTGAATAAAGATGCGGTAGCGGATGCTAAGGTAAATGCTAAGAGAAATCAGGTGTCAAATATTCAATTCTATCTAAAAGATGCCAGTGAGTTTATCTCACAGCTGGCAGCTCAGGAAGAGAAGATAGATGTAGTATTCATGGATCCTCCCAGAGCCGGAAGTGATGAGAAATTTTTGGATTCACTGGCGGTATTAAAGCCTGAGAGAGTAGTGTATGTATCTTGTAATCCAGTTACTTTAGAGAGGGATGTGGCGTATTTGACGAAGAAGGGGTATCAGGCTAAGAAATTGGTACCAGTGGATATGTTTCCTTGGACGAATCATACAGAAATAATTGTTGAAATATGTCGAGTGAAAATTTAAATTTGTAAAGAAATAAAGGACATTTTGAGGAGTAAGAGTTTTACTTTTATACCCTTTCAATTTAAGCAATTGAAAGGGTTTTCTATATACGTGTACCGTTTTGAAACTTGGTACAGAGGGAAATGAGAATAGCATTAATGAGTGATTTTACATCGTGGGAGGTAAATAAATTTGCATCTTTCAAGGAGTTCGAGATAAAAATTATTCCGTCTACCTTGCACTTGAATAACTGTCTGTCTGGTAATATAATCAAATAGTAGAAATATTTTCTAATTGTAATTGTTTTCTTAAGGTCAATGATATAATTTATATTAGTCGGAATCGGAGGAGTGTTGAATGAACTTTGTGAACCCACCAGCAGAATCACCTCAATATGTTACTCATAAAACATTTTACAGCCAAGTATTAAATCATGAAATAGGCTATAATATATATCTTCCGCCCGGGTACAATGACTGCGACGAAAAATATCCAGTTGCGTACCACATTCACGGATGGACGGGCAACGAATCTTCCGAGATATGGTCGCTGGAAAAAGTTTATAAAAACAGACGGGCCATTACTGTTTTTGTCAACGCAATTTCGTCGGAAGACAATTATTTCGATGCCTTATTGCAAATTGAATCCATCATTATTAAGGAGCTGATTCCCCATGTCGACGGACAGTACAGAACAGATGCCACCTGCGAGAACAGAATGCTGTCAGGGTTTTCGATGGGTGGCAACATGGCGTTTTATTATGCAGTTAAGCACCTCGAGCTGTTTGGTTCCGTAACTTCTTACGCAGGAACCTATCACCATCTCTATCACAAAGAATACCGTACTGTGGGGGTACCACCGGAAAAAGCCACTGAGTTATACGAAGATATGATGAGAGAAGAATGGTATTTGGAGGAAAACAATATTTTATGCTTGGTACGGCAAAATGCGGAAAACATTAGAGTCAAACTAAAAATTGATATTCATATCGGCACAGCTGACATATTATTTTGTGATAATGAAATTTTACATTTATATTTGGATTCGTTGAATATCCCGCATGA
>JAQSXJ010000098.1 GCA_029256725.1 Anaerocolumna sp.
CCAGCACAAAATATTCAGAGAATTAGGACTTCTTATCCCTTGAAATGAAGCATACGTTTTTCTGTTTTGAGTATTTTTCCGTCCGTATGACAACCAAAAAGAACTTTTGACTCTCAGTTCTTTTATTTCTTTTTTCTTTTGTATTCATATACACTTTATATCTTCTTTATTTACAGCCTGTTTTTTACATAAATAAGATTGTATAAGTTGATTTTTTCTTATTTATCAAGCTTTCGTCTGGCTATCATCTGAAGTATTCCGCCACTGCGGTAATAATCCCACTCAGCGGCAGAGTCTATTCTTAAACGTGCTTTAAAGGAAAGCTTTTCCGTATTTATTGTTACCAGATTTTCTTCACTTTCTTCTATCAGAAAGGTATACTGCTCTTCTCCTGTAAGACTAAGGCTTTCTGCAGTTTCTCCTGGTAAAAATTCAAAAGGCAGGACTCCCATCATTACAAGATTAGATCTGTGGATTCTCTCATAGCTTTCAGCAAGTACTGCCTTTACGCCTAATAGTGCGGTTCCTTTCGCTGCCCAGTCTCTGGATGAACCCATTCCATAATCCTTCCCTGCTATTATTAGAAGTTCTCTTCCTTCTTCTTTATATTTCATAGCAGCGTCATAGATGGATACTATCTCTTTGCTGGTAAAATGCTTGGTATAACCACCTTCTTTTCCTTCCGCCAGTTGATTGCGGATTCTGATATTCGCAAAGGTTCCTCTCATCATGACTTCATGATTTCCTCTTCTTGAACCATAGGTGTTAAAATCTTTCACTTCTACTCCAAGTTCCGCCAGATATTTTCCTGCGGGTGTATTCTTTCCGATATTACCGGCGGGTGAAATATGATCTGTGGTTACAGAGTCGCCAAACTTAGCTAGTACACTGAGTTTTTTTAGGTAATGGATTCCGCTTGTTTCCTTCGACATGTTTTCAAAATAAGGCGGATTTCTAATATAGGTAGATTCCTCTTTAAAGTCAAAGGTATCTTTGCCCTCGGCTTTTAGTTCTTCCCATTTCTCGTTTCCCAGCCATACCTTTTCATATCTCTTAAGAAACATTTCTCCTTTTAAGGATTTGTTCATTAAATTCTGGATTTCCGCAGATGTTGGCCAGATATCCTTAAGATATACTCTTTTTCCCTCTTCATTCTCTCCAATGGGATCGTTTTCAAAATCTATCAGTATGGTTCCAGCCAGTGCATAGGCTATAACCAGCATAGGTGATGCAAGGAAATTTGCTTTAATCAGGGGATGTATTCTTCCTTCAAAGTTCCTGTTTCCTGATAATACCGAAGCTGTCAGCAGATTTTCTTCTGAGATTGCCTTCTCAATTTCCGGTAGTAGTTTACCGGAATTTCCGATACAGGTGGTACATCCATAACCTACGGTATGAAATCCCAGCTCCTTTAAATAAGGGGTCAGCAATGCTTTATCCAGGTAATCACTTACGATGAGAGACCCCGGTGCCAGAGAGGTCTTAACAAAAACTGGTACCTTAAGCCCTAATTCTACCGCTTTTTTTGCCATGAGACCGGCTCCCAGCATTACATAGGGATTAGAGGTATTCGTACAGGAGGTTATGGCTGCCAGTACAATATCTCCGGTTTTTAAGTCAACTTTCTCTTTGGTTAGAAGTTTATCCTCTTGCTTCAAAGACATAGCGGGCTTTAATACAGATACTTCAACTTTTTTATCCAGTTCTTCTATTGAGAGACCATAGCCTTTATTTCCAGGGGCTTCGGTCAGGCAAGTCTTAAAATATTCCTTTACTTTATTAAGCGGCATAAGATCCTGAGGTCTTTTGGGTCCTGCCAGGGATGCGGTTACTGTACTTAGATCCAGTGTGATTTCTTTTGTGTATTCTGGTATTACGCCTTCTTCTACCGTAAGTCCGTTGATTTTTAAGTATTCTCTTACTCTGTCAGCCTCTTCTTTCTTTCGGCCGGTTAACAGCAGGTAGTTATAGCTTTCTTCATCGAAGGGGAAATAACCGCAGGTTGCCCCATATTCCGGTGCCATATTGGCAACTGTTGCCCGGTCTGCCAAGGTCAGATTCTTAAGTCCTTCTCCGAAAAATTCTACAAATTGACCTACAACACCGATGCTTCTTAGCAAAGCTGTTACAGTAAGTGCCAGGTCTGTCGCAGTTGCTCCTTCCTTTAGCGCTCCGGTTAGTCTTACTCCGATTACATTTGGCATTGTCATATAGGAGGGCTCTCCTAACATATTAGCTTCTGCTTCTATCCCTCCCACTCCCCAGCCAAGGACTCCAAGCCCATTAATCATGGTAGTATGGGAATCAGTTCCCACTAAAGTATCCGGATATAAAATTGCCGTTCCCTCTTCTTCTCTGGCTTCTACTACGGAAGCTAGGTATTCTAAGTTCACCTGATGGATAATACCCATTCCAGGCGGTACTACCCTAAAATTCTGAAAAGTATTTTGTGCCCATTTTAGAAATTCATATCTCTCTTTGTTTCGTTCATATTCTAATTCTATATTTTCTGCAAGGGCGGAATCCTTACCATAGGAATCCACCTGAACGGAATGATCTACAACCAGGTCAACCTTAACTCCCGGATTAAGTGCTCCTCCTACTGCCTGCCCCATAGACGCCAGATCTACCATAGCGGGAACTCCGGTAAAATCCTGTAATAATACCCTGGAGGGCATAAAGGGGACTTCCAGTTTCTCTTCTGTATTCTTCTTCCATCCGGCAAGGCTGTGAATATGCTCCTCTTTTATACGATTATGATCCAACTGCCTGATTGCGCCTTCCAGCAGAATCTTTATGGTTATGGGCAGCTTATCTATCTGATAGCCTTTTTCCTTTAGGCTGCTTATACTGTAATAGCCATAGGTTTTACCCGCAAGGGTAAATTGTTTTAGTGCCTGTTTTTTTATATCTTCATTCATATTAATTGCCTTCCTTTCTTATAGACTTTAAACCTTGCGCCACAGACACAAAGATTTATTTCATTTATAGTGACTATTATTTTTATATCAATCACTGCTATTGTAATCCTTATCTTTTCAGATGTAGGACTATCACAAATCAGAGTGGAAATAGAATTCTCATTTTCCTTATTAATAATTTGATTTTGTTATACCAAAACTCTAAGTTCTTCTATCTATGTTACCATGTTCCGGTTTGATGCACAAGGGCAGTCAACTGGCAAAACTTAAGCCAATTGGTAAAAAAATAAGCCTATCTTACCTGAAGTATAACCAGGCTGATAGGCTCATAACTTAATTTATTTAGATTTCTGCCAGTTTCTTTCCTAAATCAAACAGCGCTTTAAGCGTATCATCATCGGGATCGTTTAAGCAAGTAATTCCTTCGCCTCCGACAATTTCAGCACCAGCGTTCTTTAAACGCTCCTCCCAATCACGCATCCACTCACAATTGCCCCAGCCATAAGAACCAAACAGAGCAATCTTCTTACCGGATACATACTGTTCCAGTTCTGCAACAAAAGGCTCCATGGTATCTTCTTCTAATACTTCAGCTCCCATAGATGGGCAGCCAAGTGCATATACTGCTTCATCTTTCAGACTTGCTGCTTTTACCTGATATACTTCGGTAACCTGCGCGTCTTTACCGCCTGCTGTTACGCCTTCTCCAAGCTTTTCAGCCATTGCTTTCGTATTTCCTGTACTGCTCCAATAAACGATATTAATCTTACTCATACTTAATCCTCCATAGTTTATTTATTGCATTTATCGCAATATTCGCATAATATGTCCTTTAAGGCACATGCACTGCTGCTGTGGCTTCTCTCCACAATTGTGGAGTCCTTTTCTACTGCCTTTAATGCCGATACTACCATCTTATGAGATACCGTATTGGTAAACAGTATCAATAAATCAGGACTTCCCACCTGGGTTCTGAAATTTGCGGGCATCTGGGTAAATACCTTGGCCTTAAAATTATGCTGCTTGCATATTTCCTTGTAAGTACAGACCATGCGGTCATGTCCTCCTACTATAACAACGCTCATAAAATCACCTCTCTTTTCTTTTTGCATTCAGTCAATAAAATAAATTCACCATAAATTTCAAATTCACTTTATAGCAGAAACAAATTAGTCTATAACTATTCTATATTATATTTATTAATTGCAACTGATATTCATTTTCATTTAATATATTACAAGATTATCATAACTAACCTAATTTAGGCAAGCTTTATTTTTCTATTTGATAATTTTTATATATTTGTCCCAATTAAATAAATTTTCCAATTAAATAGAGACATTCCTAATAAAAGGGAAGCTTTCTTAAATCAGAGACACCAAAGATTTACCATAATTTCTGCTATATTTTTCTTCGTTTCATACGAATAATCAAATATGTAAATACAATATTGAGAATAAGTACAACTATGCTTCCTTCCATTTTATATATACCGCCTGATATAAGCTGATTACCTGATAAGGTAGTATTAATTAAACTAGGGTAGTCATCTGCTAATGACACGCCTCCTAAAATAATAGCACCAACCGCATTCCAGATAAAATGAATTATAATTGGTGCTAATAATGATTCCGTATGTTCAAGCACTGCTGTCATGAACAGACTCATAGTAATAACATTTAGTACTGGAACAATTCCTGCCTCGAATGCACCTCCATGAAGAAGGGTAAATAGTGCTGTGGAAAATAAAACCGCAATAGCAATATTATGAGTTTTCAGACACACCTTAGAAACTTTTTCAATTCCACTAAACTCCTTTCGCTTTCCTGATAGACTTGTTTCAATAAATAAGAGGTGTAAATTATATACAAATAATTTACACCTCTTTTTACTATTTGTTATTAATTTTTATTTCACCACTGGTGGTTTTTACTGTTAACTGTATAATTGGAGCTGTTCCTACCGTAGCTGTCGCCTTCTTGTTATTCTTGCTATAGCTTATTTGGTCATTAAAAAAGTTAATATCACCGCTGCTGGTACTGGCATTAAATTCAAAAGCTAAAGAAGCCGGAACACGCATTGTTACATCTCCACTGGAGGTCTCTACATTGATATTGTCTGTAATTGAAGAAATATCCTTGCTAAATTCAACATCGATTTGTCCTGATGTAGAATGGAAATCACCTGCTCCATTTGAGTTTCTAATACGGATATCACCACTGGAGGTGTAAGCTTTAATATAGCCTTCGCTATTCTCAAGTATTATCACACCTGAGGTAGAATGTATCTCTTTTCTGCCAATCGTACCTTCAACTTTAATATCTCCGCTGGAGGTGCCTGCTTCAAAATCTCCTATGGAATTTTCAACATAGATACTGCCTGAGGTACTAGATATCTCTGTTTTTCCGCTGCCTCCGTATACCTTAATATCACCGCTGCTGGTTGTTAATTTCCGATTCCCTTCAGCTTTCTTAAAGGTCACGCTTCCGCTGGCAGAGGAGATATTTAGATTCTCTCCGGTTACTTCATTAAATTCTATGTCGCCGCTGGCGGTGGAGGCCGCAAAATCTCTTACCTTCAATCTCAGGTCTGATTCTATGTTGCCGCTGGCAGTACTAATATACAGACTATTCTCATATCCCGCAGGCAGGTATATTTCCATTCTGCTGCTTCTGTTAAAACCCAGGACCAAGCCGTTCCAGCCGTCCCTCTTTCCTTCAAGACTTAACTCCTTACCACTTTTCGTTATTTGGGTAAGATCCTCCTCTTTCGGAGTAAAACTCATGTATTCTTTTAAGATTAGCTCGTCACTGTCACTTGCATAAACTACAACATCATCGGATCTATATTTAATCTTTAGGGTTTCTATTCCCTCCAGCTTAATGCTTTGTGTATTTACCAGCTTTAAATTACCACCTATTGAAAAATTATTTGTCCGTATTCCGCCTGTATGAATCAGAAAAATTAACAGACCTATCAAACCGATAGCAATCGCAGCATAGACAATGATCAAGACTTTAAAAAAGGGTCTCAACGCTGCTTCTCCTCCTTCAAACGATATAGCAATTCAATGATTGCATGTACACAGGCACCTACCAGGAATATGATCCAGGTTGCATACCAGTCAAAAGTTGCAAAACTTATCCCAAAATATAACACTAATACGAAAGTCCATGCTACGAACAGCACAGCTGTCTTTACTGATTTGCTCTTGTGAGAGCTGCTTTTCCATTCCTTGAATTCCTCAACTACCGTATCATCCTTCCGTTTGTATTTCGGATACATATTGCCGATATATACAAGCATACAGGTTGGTATGATAGCTAAAAATAACATTACTATAAAACCAATCATGGTTAAATCTATAGGAAAATACATATAACTGCTGATCAGGCCAAGGGCTAAAAACTGAACTACACTTAAGATATACAAACCCACTGCCGCAGTCTTTACTAAAACAACCTTTTTGTACTGTGCTTCATGTATTTCCCTATTATCAGGGTTCATATCCTCAAGTCCTTCAAAAAGTTCCGAGACATTACCAATGGAATTGATCACCAGCATACAGGCATCCTCCGGTTTCATACCCTCTGCTACCAAGTCCTGATAACGTTCTTCCGAATTACCAAGTAATTCTTCTCTCAGCTCAAATGCTTTTCTTGTTTTGGGTGCTTCTTCGAAAAGCTTCTCGATATGAGCTCTCATTCTCTCATCCATATTATTCTTCCTCCATCTACTTTAATAAAGCATCAATTATTAATTTGGCATTCTCCCAGTCTTTTCTATAGTCCTGATATGCCTGTCGGCCCTTATCCGTAATGGAATAATATCTTCTTCTGGCACCCACTTCCTGGTCTCCCCAATAAGAGGTGATCAACTGCGCCTGTTCCAGACGGCGAAATGCTGTATAAAGAGTAGCTTCCTTCAATTCAAACAAATTGTTGGTCTTCTCCATTATTTCTTTGTTAATCTGATAGCCGTAGCTGTCCCCCACCAATAGATGTGCTAGGATAATCGGTTCGGTATGGCCACGAATTACATCTGATGTAATCGACATATTGCTACCTCCTTATCTTGACTATATTATATTTATATATACCTCGCCTGTCAATGTATATTTTTAAATAATATACTATATTTGCTGATTTATATAAAAGTTTGAATAAAATGATGTACTATTTCACGGCTATTAGCCTTTTGACCCAAGCTGTCATGTTATTTTTCAGAAATCCTTAGCATATCTTAATACAATCTTAGACTATTTATTTCCAATTTTTAATTGAGTAAATACCTTATAACTGCTACAATGAATGTAATCTCAGGCAATTAAATACCTACAAAGGAGATAACTTAACACTATGGGAGTAGATGTTACAATCACGCAAAAGGGACTGTTTAAAAAAACTCTGCCCTTGGAAGTATTACTTGGTAACGAATTAGGATACGGTAGATTTGACGGTTTACGTTTAACAGAAGGCGAACTGGGGGAAGAAGGCTTTGTCGCTTATCTGCCGGACAGATTAGCACGTGGTATCGGCATTGACTGGAATGCCCAGAAGAAGGATTCTGTATATCTGCGGCTTCCCTTTCCCTCTACCCTGGAGGAAACTGATGCCTTTTATGATCTCATTTTAAGAATTAAGTCCCACTGGACTAACTGTAAAGTGGATGTGGATGGAGCTATTCTAGATGACAAGGAATTAGAAGATTCCAGAAAAACCAATAGAGACTTTAACTTAAAGGTACTAAAGAACTTTTGCAATGATAAAGAGAAAGAATCCTTAACCATATTCTGTGCCCTATGGCCCCTTATACTGGGTGAAAAAGAGAAAGCACGTTTTAAAGAGGCTGAGGATTTAAAGGATTTCAGTGATTACCTGCATAATATGCAGGCAATAGACGTGTATTATGCTAAACCTGCCATTTATAAGCGAAAAGAGGATTTTATCGGAATGTTTGCAATTACAGAGACAACACCGAGTATCATCCCCTCTTCTCCCAAAATACCTTTTGGATTAGAGCTGCCTGACACTGGGAAAGAATCCGGTATCAGCGCCTGGTATGTAACACTAGTGACACTTTCACAAGAACAGGAGCCTTATATTGTTAACTTTAAAGATTTCATGAATGCACTGCCAGCAGATAAGCTAAGCTATTACGATGCCGAAAATGTGCTATTAAAGGAATTAAGCTTTAAAGAGATCGTTGCTATTGGCGAAAAATACAAAGTGGAATTGTAGTAGTTAAGTTAAGCTCGGTGCTTGTTAGTTAGGGTCAGTACTAGTTAAGTTTGGATCATTTCTGGTTAAGCTAGGATTGGTACTAGTTAAATTATTAAGAAAAAGTGTATTTCTAGAAGCGCTTCAATGCATGGGCTGTTAGTATAACTTTAAAGTGCAATTTCTGAGAAGATAATACATAAAAGAAGCTGTATTTATGCATGCAAGACAAATTATAATAATGTAAATTGAATCTGAGGTTTTCTATTCCATACATATCCAAACATTATAGGCTTGAATCTATGGTATTAGTTCATCTCAGTAAAACAATTCAACTAATAGTATAATTGCCTGTTGCAGAAACTACAGCTTCTTAAATTTAATTGTATAATAAATTTTTGTTGCTTAATAATTCTGGTTCAATAATTTATATAATTCATTGATTTGAAAAGTTCGTTGGCTTTAATAGATCGTTGATTTCAAATTCAATTGATTTTAATTGGTTATTGGTTTTAATTTTAATAGATTTAGTTTTTTGATTTCAAAGTTTTAAAGTTTTTTGATTTCAAAGTTTCAAAGTTTTTTGATTTCAAAGTTTCAAAGTTTTTTGATTTCAAAGTTTCAAAGTTTTTTGATTTCAAAGTTTCAAATATAAAGTTTTTGATTTTAGTTTTTTGCTTCAAAGTTTATTGCTTTCAAAGTTTACTTATTTAATTTTATTAATTCATTAGTTTATTATTATCCTAGAAACGGAAGTCTCGCTTTCCTTCTTGAACCTGAGCCAGATAATCTTTTGCTATTGCTTTTACTTTCTCATTGGTTACATGTTCAAGTTCATTTATAATCAGCTGTTCTCCCTTTTTCTTAGTATCCTCTCCGGCATAGTCTTCCAGATATTCCTTTAAAGTCATAAGGGCATTTGGCTGACAGCAATTCGCGATCTGACCTGATTTTACCAGCTTCATAAAACGGTCACCGGTTCTTCCTTCTCTGTAACAGGCAGTACAAAAGCTTGGAATAAAGCCTAATTCCAGCAGCCAGTTAACAACCTGGTCAAGAGTTCTCTTATCCTCTACATCAAACTGACTGGAATTATCCTCTTTCTCTTCTTCCTGTGCATATCCTCCCACGCTGGTTCTGGAACCGCCGCTTAATTGGCTGATACCAAGCTGCAGCACCTTTTCTCTGGTTTCCCTGGACTCTCTGGTAGATACAATCATTCCAGTATAAGGAACGGCAATTCGAAGAACTGCTACAATCTTCTCAAAAATTTCATCAGAAATAGAATCGGTGAAATCCTCAGGATCAATATCATCCGCCGGACGTATTCTTGGTACACTTATAGTATGAGGTCCAACTCCAAGGGCTGCCTCCAGATGTTCTGCATGCATCAACATTCCTACAAAATCATAACGATAGAGATTAAGCCCAAACAATACTCCCAGGCCAACATCATCGATTCCTGCTTCCATGGCTCTATCCATTGCTTCTGTATGATAAGCATAATTGTGCTTTGGTCCTGTGGGATGAAGTTGCTCATAATTTTCTTTCTTATAGGTTTCCTGAAAGAGAATATAGGTACCGATTCCTGCCTCTTTTAACTTGCGGTAATCTTCATGGGTGGTAGCCGCAATATTAACATTTACCCTGCGAATAGCACCGTTCTTATGTTTAATGGAATAGATGGTATTGATACATTCTAAAATGTAATCTATCGGGTTATTTACCGGGTCTTCTCCGGCTTCCAGTGCAAGACGCTTATGCCCCATATCCTGCAAAGCAATCACTTCATTCCTTATCTCTTCCTGGGTAAGCTTCTTTCTGGCAATATGCTTATTCTGGTGATGGTAAGGACAGTAAACACAGCCATTAACGCAGTAGTTGGACAAATAAAGGGGAGCGAACATAACAATGCGGTTTCCATAGAACTTATTCTTAATCTCCTTAGCCAGCTGATACATTCTTTCATTCTCTTCCTCTAAGTCGCACTCCAATAAAACGGCTGCTTCTTTGTGGCTGATTCCCTGCATCATTTCTGCCTTTTTGATTATATTATCGATCAACTCTTTGTTGCTTTTATTTTCGAGTGCATAAGCTATGGTGTCTTTAATCTCTCCATCATCAATAAATTCTTCTGCCTTTTTTGACATTACATTGTACATATATCTTCCTTCCCTTCTACTGTTTCAAATGTGTGGGGGATAAAATCGCCTTTGGCGGTTACTATCTCATGTCCGACAGTTAACATCCTTCTCTGGAGACAGGCTCTGCATTCTGCCGCTTCGTCTCCGGTACAGATCTTATTATCATACAGCTCATACTGCTTTCTTACCCTGACCGGGGATAAATTTGGCATTACAACATTGGCTCCCCAGGAGATACCTTCTTCCCTGCCCTTGGGATGAATGGTGCCAAGAGCTGTTGTTGCCGGGATCAAACCGTTTGGTATCATAAGCCTGATAATGGCAATTAGTCTTAAGGTCAGCTCATAAGAGCCCTTGGCATAATCCTTAAAAGGTGTGTCATGATGGGGAAGAAAAGGACCGATTCCAACCATAGCCGGCTCCAGTTCCTTAATAAAGGTTAAATCCTTGGCAATACATTCCGGTGTCTGATAAGGTGAACCTACCATAAAACCGGTTCCTACCTGATATCCCAGTTCCTTTAAGTTCCATAGGCATTGTTTACGTTCTGCTAGTTTTAAACTATTCGGATGCAACAACCTGTAATGCTCCTCATCGGCTGTTTCGTGACGCAGCAGATATCTGTCTGCTCCGGCTTCCTTGTATCTTTTATAAGACTCATAGCTTTTCTCACCTATGGATAAGGTTATGGCACAATCCGGGTATTTTTCTTTAATACTGAGACAGACTTTTTCAATATCTTCGTCAGTAAATCTTAAGTCTTCCCCTCCCTGGAGTACAAAGGTACGAAATCCCAGTTCATAACCCTGTTCACAGCAAGACATTATATCTTCAAAAGTCAAACGATACCTGACTGCACTGGTATTGCTCTTTCTGATTCCGCAATAATAGCAGTCATTCTTACAATAATTTGTAAATTCTATCAACCCTCTTGTAAATACCTTATTTCCATAGAACTCCTGCTTCACTCGAAAAGCATTTTCTTTTAGATACTGTGCATCCTCTTCAGACATGCCTCGTATCAGTGCTGCAAATTCTTCCTCTTTCAGATTTCTTGTCTTTATTAAGATGTCTATTAAATCCTTCATGGCATCCTCCTATTGGGAATTATGATTCATAATTCAACTAAACCGGTTAATGATTCGTTAAGCCTAAAAAATCCTTACGTCCCAGGTGGCTGACCAAAGACATAAGGATTCTCATTAAGAAGGAAAGAATGCCGCCCAAACGGTATTCAGGTACTTCTGTAGAATTATGATTCCAATGCCTTTTCAATCGGGACGAACCCTTTTAATTAGTACATATACATTCTTATATATTTTATTTTGTATACTCAATTTTTCATGTATTATCTAGTGTACTATTAAGCAAAAGATAAATGGAACAACACACTACCATTACTTTGCGGAAACTTTGCTAAATAATTCACACTCTTGATTAATTATACTCCTTCTTTGTTATTTAGTAAACAAAATTTATCAATAAACCATAGAGAAAAAGTGTAAAGCTAACACCAAAAATATTCTTTCGCATAAATTATACTATAAATCAGAAAGGGGAATGTACTTGCAGCCGGAGCACAAATATAACAGCCCGTCGAATAAGGACAGTATGCAGAAACCATATTGCCAGAAGAAACTTACAGCCATGCAGCGTGCTAATGGTCAAGGCTATCGACCACCTCCCCCTGTACCCTTGATTACACCGCCTGACTTTACCCCTCCTATGCCCGCTTTCAAAAACGGAGCCAGGGGCATGCGCGGTTGTATTGACAGAAATACCTACGTCTGGCTTGTAAATGGAACCAATTACTGGTTCTTTCCTTCATTTATAGGCAGGCAGACAGCCATTGGTTATCGCTGGAGAGGCTTTGGATGGATATATCAAAGAATCAGTCTGAATAACATTGTAACGTTTCAGTGTTTCTAAATCGGTGACTTCATAAGTCATCATCTGTTAAAAGATCTAAAAAAAGGTGCAGTTTACACTGCACCTTCTCTTTTGTTTAAATTCAATTAATTTACTTATTTATATGTTTTTTATATGATTAGCGAGTCTTTATCTAGTTACATTTCTAACCCATTTCATGGAACGGTATCTCCAGAGTGACAGCGGAATCTTAATAATTTCATCACTCATGATAATCATATAAACAACCGGTATGGGAAGCTTAAAGACAAAGGCAGCTAAAACCCCAAATAATATAGCAACTCCCCACAAAGTTGATGCATCCAGTATCAATCCGAACCGGGTATCTCCTCCTGCTCGGAACACACCTACTATTAGAGTTGTATTCAAAGCCTGTCCAATGACGAAATAGGACATAACAAACATCATAAATTTCAGATAAGAATGAGCTTGCTCACTTAAGTTAAGATAATTTCCTACGGTATTACCGGCTATCAGTATAATAATGCTTCCGATAAAACCCAGGCAAATGGTTATCCGAACCATTCTTTTCGCATACAGCTTCGCAAGTTCTTCTTTGCCTTCACCAATTGCTTTACCGAGAATTATTGCAGTAGCATTTGATACACCAAAGGTTACAACTGTTGCAAATTGTCTGGTTACCTGTGTTACAGAATTGGCCGCCACTACGGATTGTCCCAGATGTCCGATGATTGCAGCCGTTGCAGCTACGCCGGCTCCCCATAGCAACTCGTTTAACATTACAGGTATGGAATATTGTAAAAAGTCCCTGCTTAACAGTTTATCTCTAACTAACAGGTTCTTAAATCGAAAATGTATTGTCTTATTAACTTTAAAGGCATAAAAGCTAACCAGAAGTACCTCTGAAGCTCTGGCTATTAAAGTACCAATGGCAGCACCACGGATACCCATGGGTTCAAAACCAAAGAGACCAAAAATTAATATAGAATTAAAAATAAAGTTTACAATAAAGGAAACTAAATAAACTATGGTGGAGATAATTACCCTCTCCACACTTCGCATGATATTTAAGTATATCATGGTGAATGATACCATTATATAGGAAAATGCTATTATTTTAAGATACTTTGCTCCTTCTTCAATTACAGACTGTTCAGAGGAGAAAACATGCATTATCTGTGTTGGAAATAAGAGTACTGCTACTGTGAAAATTACACCGATACAGATAGAAAAGCGCATAGTAATGGCCATAACCTTTTCTATGGTATTTGTATCCTTCTTACCCCAATATTGGGCTGTCAGTACAGCAGCACCTGACGTTAACCCAAAAAATATCAAAGTCATTATAAACTGCACCTGACCAGCAAGGGAGGCTCCTGATAGGGAAGTTTCTCCTACTTTACCCAACATGATTACATCTGTGGAGGTCACCCCTACATTTATAAGATTCTGCAATGCCATAGGGAATACCAGAGAAAATACCAATTTGTAGAAGGTTCGTTTTTCTTGTTTGCTATTTAATTCATTCATTTTTCATCCATCCTGTTCCAGCTATCCATGTTTACATGGAAGTTATACACAGGTTAACTGTGTTACACTTTATGCTTATTTTTGTCAGCCCTTGGACAAGGTAACATTTTTAAGGATAAAAGTCAAGAGTTGAAGCGGTTATTCAAAAAAGTTAGGTTTGGCAGCTGACAATGATTAGGGGGATGCTTATTTTTATTTTGGTTTGAGAGTCAAAAGCCTTTGTACCATATGAACGCAGGCCAATTGTACAAAGCAGAAAGAACTCATGCGCCTATGGAAAGGCATTAGAAGTCCTTTTCTCTGGATATTTTGTGCCATATTATAAAACAGATTGTTTGAGCGGAGCGAGTTATCTGATTTATAATATGTCAAGCACTAAATATTCAGAGAAATTAGGACTTCTTATGCCTTGGAATTGAAGCAAGAGTTTTTCTGCTTTGTGCAATAGGCCGTCCCATTGTGGGGTTTTTTATATATTTCTTCATTTAAACTGATGTTATTAATTTAATTACTATTTCTGTACAGCTATCCAGATCATCGATATGGGTATATTCTTTTGTAGAGTGGACGCTGTTCATTCCACAGGCCATTACGATTCCTGTAATGTTGTTGCGTACAAAGTTATTGTTATCACTTCCGCCAAAGGTTTCTATATAATTAGTTTTTATGGATAATTCCTGGCAGGCTTTTTCATAGCGTTGTACTACCGGGTCACTCTCTAAGGTTTCATAGGAGAGGCAGCCGAAGGAAGTGTCAAAGGTCAGTGTGGCTTTTGTTTTGTCTGCGGCTTCCTGGAAGGCTTTTCTTATTTTCTCGGTTTCCTCCAGGGCTTTTTCGTGACGGAGGCTTCTTACTTCTCCTTTTAGTACACATTTTTCCGGTACGATATTTCTGGCGAGTCCGCCTTCTATTAAGCCTATATTAACGGTTGTCTCTGGGTCGATGCGTCCCATTTGTATGGAAGTTATGCCTTCTGCTGCTGCTTTTATGGCGTGTATACCTGTCTCAGGAGCAAAGCCTGCGTGGGCGGCTTTTCCGGTAAAGACTGCTTCTATGGACACAAGGGTAGGAGCTTTTAAGGCTGCGGTTCCTATTTCTCCGCTTAAATCCAGGACATAGGCTTCTTTTGCCTTTATCTTTGAATAATCGAATACATCAGAGCCTTTTAAATATACTTCTTCTGCTATGGGAAATAGTATCTCTATACTGCGGTGAGGCAGGTTTTGTTCTTTTACGGTTCTGACTGCCTCTAAGATTGCTACCACACCGGACAGATCGTCTGCTCCTAACACAGTAGTTCCATCACTGGTTATGGTTCCGTCAGGGTGTACTACGGCTTTTTTACTTAAGGCAGGTTCTACTGTATCCATATGAGCAGATAGCAGAATGGGCGGGCCGTCTATTTCACCCGGTAAATATCCGTAAAGATTACCTGCATTTCCTCCGTATACTTTTCCTGCTTCATCTTCTGTTACAGTAAATCCCAAATCTGACAGCTCTTTAAATAATACATCCGCCATTTCCCGTTCTCCAAAAGACGGGGAATCGATGGATACCAGCTTTACAAAATCTTTTATGATACGCTCTCTGTTTGCCATATCTGTCTCCATTCCTGTATTCTATTTGCACATTCATATGAATTCTTAATAATATAAGTTGAATTTAGTTTTATTGGATTCCAGCTAGGGTGTGTCTGAAAACTGCTGATTGCTTGCTGAATTCTTCCATTTTATGGTACACAATTTAGATGAAATAGCAAGGCGATTTTAGGTGCGTAGTAGTGTTACGTTCCAAAACTACAACCCAAGATATCTCAATGCGGGACATTCAAAATGTTACGCAAAGACCCGTAGTATGCTGCTAGCACCGCACGCTCTGCTTCGCTTAGAGAGCTCGGCAGAGCTCAAACAAAGAGATTGAGATATACCCTTTTAATAACATTATATTTTCCTTGATATCTGAAAGGGTTGTAAACCTAATTTAGCTTATACTAACTGAATCCTAAAACTGAATTCTTGGTTCAATTTATGCTTTCTCTTCCTTATAAATGTAACACAGGTTATGGCATTCTTCAATATGAAAGGGAAATTTCCTTGTTTTCATATTTGATTTCTGGGTTTAAGGTCATTGGAAATAAATCAAAGATCTTTTTCATCTCTTCTTCTGATAGTACCCCTTCTTCCCTTACGATGTCTTTTACTGAAACACCTTTCTTTAAGGCCGTTTTTGCAATTCTTGCTGCTTCTTCATAGCCGGTTACCGGACAGAGTGCGGTTGCTATTGAAACACTGTTATCTAACAGTGCCTTGCAGCGTTTCTCATTAGCAGTTATGCCCGTTATACACAGATTTGTTAGAGTTACTGCTGCCTGACGCAAGAGTTCTAATGACTCAAACAGATTATAAAATACCACCGGTTCAAATGCATTTAGTTCCAGCTGACCGCTGCCGGCTGCCCAGGTTATTGCTGCATCGTTTCCGATTATCTGAAAGGCTGCCTGATTTACGACCTCTGGTATTACCGGATTTACTTTACCGGGCATGATAGAAGAGCCATTCTGCAATGCCGGCAGATTGATCTCACCAAAGCCTGTTCTGGGACCGGAGGATAACAGCCTTAGATCATTGCTGATTTTAGACAGATTGACTGCACAGGATTTCAAACAGCCTGATACCTGTACAAATCCGTCCAGATTCTGAGTTGCATCAAACATATCTGCTGCCTGTTTATAATTATAAGTAAATAGCCTGTTTAAGTTTGGGATGATATTTGAATAGTAATAAGGACTGGCATTGAGACCGCTTCCGATTGCAGTTCCGCCAAGATTAAGAGTCAGCATCTCCTCCCCTGCTAATTTTAACCTCACTACATCACGGTTAACTGCAGTGGAGAAAGCTTGAAAGGTCTGACCCAGACGCATGGGTACGGCGTCTTGTAACTGAGTCCTACCCATTTTAAGAACATGGTCGAATTCTTTTGCTTTATTTGATAAGGCTTCGCTTAATTTCTTAAGTTCTGACATTGCTTTTACTAACAGCTCAAATGCCGTCATCTTACCGGCACTGGGTATGACATCATTGGTGGACTGTGCCATATTAACATGGTCATTGGGGTGTATTATGGAATAGTTGCCTTTCATACCTCCCAGGAGTTCGATTGCACGATTGGCAATCACCTCGTTGGCATTCATATTGGCTGAGGTTCCGGCCCCGCCTTGTATGGCATCTACTATAAATTGATCTCTGAAGCTTCCATTTATGATTTCTTCACAGGCTTTTATAATACTTCCTGCCTTTTCTTCTGAGAGAAACCCTGCTTCATAATTGGTTAACGCTGCTGCTTTCTTAATCTTTACCAGATTTGCTATGAACAAGGGATTAAGAGGTTTGCCTGTCATTATAAAGTTATTTCTTCCTCTTAAACTCTGAACTCCGTAATAAGCATCCTTTGGTATAGCCATACTCCCCATTGAATCGGCTTCTATTCTCATAATTTATGTCAACCTTCCCTTTCATAATGTCATTCTCTGTTTTTCCATCTGGTTGATTCCCGGTTCCTGTTATTTCTTCCGGCAAATTACACAGACTTTTAAACTTATTTTATCTCAAATAGTTCATGCAAATGAGAATAGCACCTTTTTTATTATCCGTAAATAGGGGTAAATCAGTTTCGAATTTATAAAAAATATTGAAGCTGTTGACAAAATAAAATAATGATTTTGGTCTAATTTATTTCGATTCTTCTTAAGGCGTGTTTGAAAATTTACTAATGTATATTATTGTCGTTTTGCGCAACTTCTTAATTTTTCTTAATATTATAATGTTTGAACGGATTCTTTCTTGCATTGAAGGCCTCTTTATTTTATAATATTAAGAAATATTAGGAATAACTTTAATGAAAGCAGGTATACATATGGATCATGTAGACGAACATATACTGGAAATATTACAAAAAAACGCAAGAACACCCCTTAAAGTTATAGCAGATCAGGTCTTCTTATCATCTCCTGCCGTTGCTGCCAGAATTGCGAAATTGGAAAAGGACGGAATTATCAAAGGATACCATGCGGAGGTCAACTGGCTTAAACTTGGATACCATATAACAGCTTTTATCAATCTGGAGGTTGAACCTATCCAGAAGGTTGAATTCTATCCCTTTATCAAATCCTGTCCCAATGTGATTGAGTGTAACTGCGTGACCGGACATTATGCCATGCTTATAAAAGTTGCGTTTCCCAGTACCATGGAACTTGATACTTTCATCGGTCAGATTCAGAAATTCGGACGGACCAGCACCCAGATTGTATTCTCTACAGCCGTAGAACACAGGGGGATTCATTGCACCATGGTGTCAGATGAATCCCCCCTTACAGAGTAGAGCAGTCATAAAACTGCTAATATGTAATTGTAATAATATCTCTTTCAATTACTCATTGTTCAAACCAATAAAGGGTTTGATTGCTTCTTCCCAATGCTCCAGGATATACTTCCCAATAAAAGGGTCATACATAAAACCCAAGTTCTTTTCAATCTCTATATAGCACTCTTCCGGTGATAATATTGAACGGTATCTCCTCTCAGTTGTCATTGCATCAATAGAATCACAGATAGCAATGATTCTGGAACCTAAGGGGATATCGTTTCCTTTAATGCCCTCCGGATAACCGCCTCCGTCATAACGCTCATGATGATGAAGGACGATTCCGCTGATTTGCTTCATACGTTTTGACTTATTTAAAATATCATATCCGATTTGTGAATGCGTCTTAATGACTTCCCACTCTTCTGGTGTTAACGGCCCCTCTTTATTGAGGATAGCATCCGCTATGCCAATCTTACCGATATCATGAAGATGTGCTGCTATATCAATTTCATTGCTGTCGCTATTACTCAGTCCAATGATTTCACAAATTTTCTTAGCCAGCTCACTTACTCTCCAGGAATGATTCGCAGTGTATTTGTCCTTGGCATCCAAAGCCCCTGTAATACACTCTATTATTTCATGGTAATCTATGTAGTCATCTGCTTTGTTGTCTGCTATACTCATCCTAACGTGCCTTTCCTTTGGATAATGCCTATCCACAACACACCAATTGTACTAAATTTTATCATTTCAGGCAACATTTTTCTATGACTTTCCTTATATTCTTTCAAATCTATCAACATCTGTTACGAAAATTATAGCTCCGCCTACATTTACCATAACCTGGGTAGAATAAAATTCTGCAGATCCTACGGGATTGGAAATAATCTGCTGTCTGGGTCCGCATTCCTTCTTCACCAGTTCTATTACCTCATCCACTTTCTCTTCCTCAGTTCCAATCAGCAAGGTAGTATTTCCTTCTCTTAAGAAACCTCCCGTTGAGGCAAGTTTCGTAACATAAAAGCCTTTGCTGTTTAACCCGTCTGTTACCCTCGTGCTATCTACATTCCGTACTATTACATAAATCAGTTTCATTGTAATCCCTTCCTTTCTATACACTTTATTTTCTCAAGGGCTGTAGCATTACAATCCTATTATTGACTTATCTTGTCATAGTAAACAAGGTATGTGAATAAATGTTCGATAAATTTATTAGAACTCTTAATCTAAAACTTAAATCATCTTATATATCTGATAATTTAAAAATTATAACTGTATTATATTATATTTTATACCGAAAGTAAAGTTTTAAGCACAACTTATACCTGTAAGTTTATAAACAAGCTTAATATAAGTAAGTTAATTGCCTTCTCCGGCAGATAACCTGACACACTGCTGTCACATTAAACCTGTTATAATGATATCATTTATAGAAAGGCAGTGGTCCCTCATGCACTTTAAAAAATATAAATCGATACTATCTCCTCAAAATGGAATGAATATATACAGAGGCTGCACCCATGGATGCATTTATTGTGACAGCCGCAGCAATTGTTACAAAATGGATCATGCCTTTACCGATATTGAAGTAAAAAAGGATGCACCTCTTATGCTTTCCAACGCCTTATCACATAAACGAAAGAAAGCAATGATCGGAATGGGTGCAATGACAGATTCTTATATCCCTTTGGAGAAAGAACTAAAGTATACCAGAAAGTGCCTGGAAGCAATTGATCATTATGGCTTTGGAGTTGCAATTCAGACGAAATCTAATTTGATATTACGGGATCTGGATCTGCTAACTTCTATCAACCGTAAGGCAAAATGCGTGGTACAGATTACACTGACTACCTATGAGGAAGAT
>JAQSXJ010000099.1 GCA_029256725.1 Anaerocolumna sp.
TTGAAAAATTCCTAAGTGTATTGCCCAAGCCATCTTTTCCTGGTAGTCTTCGTTTAAGAGAAGCGTAGCTTCCCCTGTATTGGATAAATAACCGCATTCCACTATCACAATAGGGCATTCTGTCTTTCTTAACATGTAATAGGAATCATTCGATTTCGCTTCTCTTTTGTTACCGTCCATAAGAGATGCCTTTAACTGACTTTGCATTACGCTAGCAAATTGCTTACCCTCAGGAGATTTGGTGTAATAAAATACCTGAGCTCCTTTTATTTCTTCACTGGTATAACTGTTCTGATGGATGCTGACTGCTAATACCGCTTTGCTGTTATTAATGATATCCACACGATTTCTCATGTCTACTGCTTTTTTGTTATTATCACTGTCTTTATACAAGCCGTCATCCGTGTCCCTTGTCATAATAACCCGGATATCATTTTGCTCCAGTAAACTTTTTAATTTCAAGGCTACGGTTAAATTGATATCCTTTTCTAAAGCGCCATTTATCCCTACCTTTCCAGGATCTCTGCCGCCGTGTCCGGCATCCAGAACAATAGTTATCTGCCCGTCAGTTTTCTCCGTTTTCGAGTCCCTCTGCATAACTAACACAGAAGGATCGTTTAAGGTGTAAACTGCCAGGCAGACAAAGCACAAAAACAGGAGGTGGAAATAATTTTTGTAAAGCCTTCTTTTATTCACAATAAAATATCCAATCAGGTTGTTTTATTATATTGTATGAGCTAAATTCGAGCCCTATGAATCACTTTACAGGTTCCTCTCCTTTAATTTATATATTTCACGATTACATTCCAGACACTATCCTTTTCAAGACCAAGCTTCCAGCCGGCAACTCCGGCTACATCAGCGCCTGAAATTGCTTTTAATTTGGCTTCCAGAGATTCTTCTTCCTCCAGCCACATTCTATTAAGGATTCCATCCTTATCAAACTCTCCGTAATACTGTCCGGTTCCCTTATCCCATTCTGCCGTAACGTTATTATCTTTTAGGAAATTCTCAGCTGCTCTCATTCCATATGCTTCAGAGGATACCTTTACCGTACCATCCTCCTGCTTTTCTTCCTTCCACAGTCTGGTATAGAAAGGGATTCCCATAACAACTCTTTCTTTGGGAACATATTTCTTGATTTCAGTTACTGCATTCTCAACAAAGCTAATAGAAGACACCGAACCACTCACTTCTGATCCGCTGTGATGCTCGTCATATGCCATGATAATTACATAGTCTGCTATGATGCCTTGCTCTTCCCAGTTATAATGGGAATTGTAACTGGCCGGGACATAGTTGTCAATGGACAGTACAATACCGTTACTGCGGCATTTAACAGAAAGCTCTCTTATGAACTGTATATAATCTTCTCCCGCTTCACTGGGTATGTTCTCAAAATCTATATTGATTCCATCGATTCCATATTTTATTGTCTCAGCAACAAGCTCATTTACAAGCTTCTTCCTTTTGGAGGTATGGGATAATACCTCTTTCTTATCAACCTCCGGGCTAAAATCATCCACCAGAGCCCAAACCTGCAAACCTAAGTTATGAGCACGTTCCACATAACTTTCACTGGCAAGGGAGGTGATGCCTCCGTTATTATCAGCCAGTTTAAACCAGGTAGGAGATATACAATTAACTCCTTTTGTATTAGCCAGCAAATCCGTGAGACTTTTATTAGCATCCTGATTTGTAACCTGATGCCAGACAAGATTCACTTTACCCTGAAGGGATATGTGCGAATATTCAGGAGGAGTATAAGTACTCTCTACGGTATTATAATAAGGTTTCACCATATGCTTTGCTTTTACATAACCGATAATACCGTCCTTAGATATTACCTTGTAGAACTTTCCTGCCGAAGCTTCGTCCGTATCCAATAATACTAACTCATCTTCAGGTGTTACATCCTTTAAGATATCACTTTTGATATTTCCTTCATATCTTAACTGGGCTTCTTTCTTTGCTTTGGTAACAAGTATGTCTCCCCATTTATATTCAACGACTATTCTTGAGGGTTCTTTGTAATATTTGTAACGTATGTCAGAATATAGTTTTACAAAATCTATCGCTACATAAACGGTCTGTCCTTCCAGAATCACGGGCTGATAATCTGTATCTATGGAACCGTTATTTTCATTATAATATTTATTTCCGATTTCTGCTCTGATGATCTCATTAGGCGTGGTATAGCTTAAGATATTCTCATTCTCATCCCAATAAAATCTATCATTGAAAATATCCTTCACCGTATCATAATCAAGATATACCTGACTATCTTGCAGAATGCCCTTCTTCTCATATAACGTATCCTGCAGGATTACTTGTACCTCATTTCCCTTAACTGGATAATAGTCCGTCAGTTCCATGTGCTCATCACTGGGAGTAAACCTTTTTACAACAGCAGTTATGATTAAAATCAGTAATATTATCAGTGCTATGGATATCCCTGCCACTGTCATATTCCTTTGTTTCCTCATATTAATAACCATGCCTTTCTCACAGCCTGTAAACTTTGGGCCACAGGCATTAATTTGTATCCTCTTTACAGTGCGTTTCAACTGATACTATTATAGCATTGATTCCATTTATCGTCATTATGAAATTCGACTTTTTTCCAAAATACAATAGATTTTCGTGGAAATAAAGAGGGGGTACAGTCATTAAATGGTATTTTATCCCTTTTAAGAGACAATTATACATTATAATGCTATACCCCAGTGCCTGCTGTATTGAGGATACGATATGCAGGCCTTTTTTTTATTTGTATAATGAGAAAGCCTGCGACCAAGCAGAAGTTGGATACATTCAATCTTTTACTTGTTTTTTTGGATAAGTCGGTCATTTGTGATATGTTATACTTAACCTGTATCAGCTCTTTCTTAATATATAATACTTTTTGTAATGTTCATTGCTTCCGATGACAGATAGAAGGGATCTTCCAGATACGGAATTACGGATAATTTCTTCTGCAACTGTTTCGCTCCCTTTGCTGCAGCCTTTGAGTCAGTGTGAGTAACCGCATAAATCCAATCAGCGCTGCCGATTACATTCTCCGATTTTCTTATAAATTCCTCCAGATAATATCTCTTCCAGGGAATGAGGCTTCCAACTGCAATCTTCTTATCACAACGAAGAAACTCTTCCTTATATTCAGAATAGTTATTACCGAAATCCAGTACAACACAGTCATAGCTTCTTGCCAGAATATTCGCAATCATTTCACTGCTGACATAAGGGTAAAAGGTTGCATTAGCTACAGTAAAGGATTCCCGCCTTCCTCCCTCCTCCAGACTATGAAAATAATTATACAAATATGCAATATCCTTACTATTCTGACAGTGAAGATATGCAGTCTTTAGACCCAGGCCTTCACTCATGCAGGATGTAAGCATAAGACCCAGATGAGTTGCTCCAGCTCCTTTATAAGCAGAAGTTATTCCTATTGATAATCTACCCAATTTTTTATTACCATTCCTATAAAGGTTATTGCTTCTTTTAAGAAAATGCAAGTTCTCATCCCTTTCGTCTTATAATTCCGCTATCAGTTCGTCCAGAAAATCCTTCATATCATCAGCTAAGGAGGAGGTAAACGGGTCAGGCTCATAGGGAATGCGTATAAAATCACCTCCACCATAGTCCTTCATAAAGTCTCTGAATTGCTTACCGTTTAGGTAATTAAGAAGCATTTTCACAGAAGGCTTATTAAGCTTTGGAAGGAATTGTTTGATGCTTTCCCTCTCCCACACCTTGCCGCCAGCTGTAATAAGCTTTAAGTCAGCCTCGGGCAGTTCATCTTTTTCTAATTTAAATACCCCATAATCACTGATAATCACTTTATAGCTGCTAATCTCCGGACATGTAGTAAGTCCAGCTGCTGTCAAATAACTATTTCCTTTAAGCTGCCAGATACTATCAGACTGCAACTCAGCTCCTTCTCTGTTCAGAACTTCAGATAAATGCCCTGAGGTATTTCTTTCTATATAAATACTTTTTACTCCCTGACTGTTGAGGTAACTATTTATAAGGAAGGAAAGATGGGTTGTCCCAGTTCTGTTATGTACTCCTCCTACTGCTACGGTATAGGATTCCCTTGATATTGTTTTGCCGCTTTTATATCTCCGATTTTGTTCTATTAATTTCTTTTTTAGCATAGCGACTGTAGGATAGCGTAATACAGATTGGTGTCTTAGGGCTTTCTGAAGGATACGAAGAAGTTCCTTGGTGTAGAGCTTTTCTGCAGTTTTATCTCCTTTGCTCTCTTTGTGATTATAACCGCCACCCATAATCATTGCCTTTAAGAGGGCACCAATGGCATAGACATCACTTCTTTCATCCGGGGCAGCTTTCGTTTTCAATTCCGGGGCAGCAAATCCTTTGGCACCTAAGGAGAACTTTCTGATCTCTGCTTTGTTTCTATACACACAGGCTCCGAAATCAATTAGTTTAACCGTATTGCCTTTTAGTATGATATTGCCGGGATTTAAATCCAGATAGAGTATAGGATCATTAAGAGAGTATAGATAAAGAAATAGATCGCAGATTGAAATTCCAATAGACAGAATAAAGGCTTCCTTCGGACGGCCTTCTCTTTTCAGGTAATCTTTTAGAAGTATTCCCTCCATATACTGTTCAATAATGTAGGAATATTCTTCATCTTCTTCGAAATCATAGATAATAGGGATGCAAGGATGTGACAGATTTTTTAAGATAACAGCTTCATGAAGGAGCTGTTCGTGAAGGGTGTGTACCTTGCTGATACGTTTAATCGCACACAGAGAAGATAACTTAATATGTCTGGCCAAATAGACTTCTCCGCTGCCACCTTTTCCAAGGTCTTTGATAATCTGATATTTGCCAAACCAAACCGGATTGTTCATTGTCTCCTTTCCAGGGATTCCACTTTTATTATAACTTTCTAACTCAGCATTCTCAACCATTTTTTAGCAATATTAATTCACAAATATTTTATGTATTCTCCGTCAATTTTACTAAGACAAAATCCATCTTCCAATATAAGGAGTTAATTCTTCTGATAATTTTTTTTAGTATTCTTTTACATGTTATAATTTAACTAACCTTATCAGACAACCTATTTCTTCCTAGTATAAAATAGTGTAATCTTTAAAACTTCAAGGCATATATTAAAGTTATAAGTAGGTTCTTACATTAAACAAACAACCTGCTAAATCACATTTGATAAAATTCCCCATATGTTTGAAAATCCAAGAAATTGGCGGAAAAAATCACTTGACTAAGTAAAACTTATAAATTATACTTTGAATACAACATCACTATAGATATCTTTCTACCTAGTACTATATCAATGTTGCAGCACTTATTGTCTGTTTCAGCAATAGAATGCCTGCGCGGCATGTTTGACTTTAATGCATGCCAGCACATAGAAAAGGATGTGATTCTATGAAGATAGAGAAAATTAGCGAACGTCAGATTCGCTGTACTTTGAGCAGAGATGATTTAGTGGATCGGGAGTTACGTATTAGTGAGCTAGCTTATGGCAGTGAGAAAGCAAAGGCCTTGTTCCGTGATATGATGCAGCAGGCGAATTACGAATTTGGATTTGAAGCTGAAGATATACCACTTATGATAGAAGCAATACCAGTTTCACCGGAATGCCTTATTCTGGTTATAACTAAGGTAGAAGATCCTGATGAACTTGATACCAGGTTCTCCAAATTTTCGCCAGACGATCACGACAGTGATAATATATATGAGGATGACAATGATGATTCCTATGCCGATGAAATCATTAGCTCCTTTGGACAGATTGATGATTTGCTTTCTGATAACGCCTCAGAGGATTCAGAAGAATTTGTTCCCTTAGCGGAAGCATTATCTATTAACAAAGAAGAACCTTCTGAAAAACTAACGGAAGCAAAATCCGTATCTTATCAGACCAATCTTATGAAAGTATATTCTTTTAAGTCGTTAGATGAAGTCGAAAAGCTTGCCAGCGTTATTTCACATTGCTACTTTGGAGTTAATACACTCTATAAGAATCCTTTAAATTCCGTTTATTATCTGGTAATTTCTAAATCAGAACATACTCCGGAAGAATTTAACAAAATCTGTAATATCGTTTCCGAATATGGCAGGCTTGAGCCTACAACTTATGCAAGCACTTATTACTACGATGAGCATTTTGAGCAGATTATTAAAGGTAAGGCAATACAGGTATTATCTGAACTGTAATCCATACTTCCGATACAGAAAAATCAAAATAAAAAGATTCTGTAACTCACCACAAGGTGTCACAGAATCTTTTTTTTATTGTAACATTATTTAGTATCTAAATACTCGTTGATTGTGCTTAATAATTCATCAGCATCCATTCCGTGTACCATAGCTGCCTCTTCTAAGGATTCTCCCTGAGATGAAGGGCATCCGATGCAATGCATTCCGGAAGCTAAAAGTATAGGTACAACACCCTGATCAACCATGATAATTTCACCGATAGTCATATCTTTTGATACCTGTGCCATGTGAATTCCTCCTTGTTTATCTAAACATGTGCTTATTTTGCGCTGTTAACTCTTACATTATAATCTAAGTAAGGAAGTACGTCAAGGGTTACTGTTCAGAGCCACTAACGCAACGTGTTTTTTGTGAGTGTAGCGAAGCGAAAGTCACAGAAAACCGGAGAATTGCAGCGCCAAAACGCCGCTTTTGCGTTTTGTGTGCATCACGAAGCGTGTTACTGGTCACGGAACTGCTGTATTTTGCAGTGGAGTGAACAGTAACCGTCAAGGTATCTTTAACCAGAAAGATATTGTATATTTTACTTGTATTATAGGCTTGTTTATATTAAAATAATAGATGATAAAAATATAAAGGAGGTACATAATTATGGCATATAAAATAAGTGATGAATGTATTAGCTGCGGTGCTTGCGCTAGCGAATGTCCCGTTTCTGCAATTTCTGAAGGTGCTAGTCATTATGAAATTGATGCTGATGCCTGTCTTGATTGCGGAGCATGTGCAGCTACATGTCCTACAGGTGCTATTGAAGCTTAATATATTCAATAAAAAGACTGTTGCCTTGGTTAATTATTAAGCAGCGGTCTTTTTTTATTGTCTTATTTAACGTAACCCTTTACATTCGCTTTGATGTTCATATAAAACAAGCCACTAAAAGCAAAGTAACAGATTCGTTTTCTTTATCTTGATTTTCCCCTACCGAATGAGGTCTTTTTCTTTTTCTTAAGAAAACCTGCAGCAGCCTCTGCCCTTCCAAGCTGAATCTCCCGCAAAGTGCGGTCAAATTGCTTAAATCGTTCTTCTTCTCTTTCTTCCTTTACACGAAGCAGATAATCCATTTGCTTGATAACACGGTCCGTTACATTTTCGCTGACGGTTTCTGCCATTAATTCGTTATTATCCTTTAAGGCATCTATAAAGAGACTCTGCATTATAACCTTAAACTGCCCCAGCTTTTGTTCAGGTTTTCCAAGTATGCCCTCGCCTTCTTTCTCAGGGTTCCTCGCCGGCAAGCTCTTCTCTGTTAAAGACATGGTATGGGAATCATCTTCTGACAGCTCGTCCACGTATTTTCGGTCCCATTCCTCCTTAATCTTTCCTACTTCCTCCTCATCCAGATTCTTTAATTTCTTTAGTTCCGGTAGTAGCATTTTTATGGCACGCAGTTGATATCCTTTCTCTTTAAATATCTTTACAGCCTTAAACATTTCGATATCTTCTTCTTTATAATATCTGTGCCCCATCTCATTCCGATGTATATGTATATCAAGTTCTTCTTCCCAATAACGCAAGGTATGCTGCTCTACATCCACTTTTTTTGAGGCCTCCGATATCATATATCGCATTTCCTGCATTCCTCATCCTCCTCTTAATTGTCATTTATTTACATTAATTCCATTATAACATAGAGGTTGTCCAATGCAATAAAAAGCAGATATTTTCTTGAGTTTCTCATCGACAGGAGCCCCAAAAAGACCTTATTCCCAAACAAAAAAAGACTTCTAAAAGATAATTTTTCTTTTAAAAAGTCTTCTTTTTACAGCATATATCATTATTCTTTCAGCCTGCTTTATTAAACTTTCAGTCCAAGTCAATTTATGCTGCCGATTTATCCTCTTTCCAGATTGGCAAACTTGGTATACTGTGACTGCCAGGCAAGCTTTACCGTTCCAACCGGACCATTTCTTTGTTTACCGATAATAATCTCAGAGATTCCGGCTTCTTCTGAATCATGATTGTAATAATCGTCACGATAGATAAACATAACAATATCCGCATCCTGCTCAATCGCTCCGGACTCACGAAGATCAGAAAGCATGGGGCGTTTATCAGGACGCTGCTCAACGGCACGGCTAAGCTGTGACAGGGCAACTACCGGACAATTTAATTCCCTGGCAAGACCTTTTAAAGATCTTGATATTTCTGATATTTCCTGCTGTCTGGACTCATTCTTCTTACTGCCGGTCATAAGCTGCAGGTAGTCAATGATTACAAGTCCCAGGTTAAATTCCAACTTATACTTTCTGCACTTTGATCTTAATTCTCCAATTGAGATACTGGAGGTATCATCTATAATAAGGTTCGAATTACCGATTTCCTTAGCACTTTCCACCAGCTTAATCCAGTCATCATCGGATAACTCACCAGTTCGAATGGATTGGGAATTAACCTTGGAATGCATGGACATAATACGCTTTACCAGCTGGTCCTTTGACATTTCCAAACTGAAAATGGCAGTGGTTACATTTCCTCTTAATACAGCATACTCTGCAATATTAAGAACAAAAGCTGTCTTTCCCATGGAAGGTCTGGCTGCAATCAGGATAAGATCTGAGGGCTGAAGGCCTGCAGTTTTATAATCCAGATCATAAAAACCTGTAGAAACACCGGTTACGCTGCCTTTATTTCTGGCTGCAGCTTCTATGCTCTCAAGAGATTTAAAGACAATATCCCTGATGCTTACAAAATCTCCGGTATTCCTCTTCTGAAGGATATCAAACATTTTCTTTTCCGAATCCTCCATAATGGTTTCCAACTTTTCTTTGTCCATATAGCAATCATTGGTAATGGATTCCGTAACCTTAATCATTTGTCTCAAGGTAGACTTTTCTTTTACAATGTTTGCATAATATCTGACATTGGCTGAAGTGGGGACAGAAGCTATAATATCCCTGAAAAATTCCAGGCTGTTTAACTCTTCCGGCACTTCCTTTTCCTTTAATTTATTCTGAAGGGTAATCAGGTCAACCGGCTTACCCTCATTGTATAATTCCAAAATAGCGTCAAACAGCACACCAAAACGCTGCTGATAAAAGTCCTCTCCTGTAAGCAGCTCCGCAGCTCCAGCTATGGCATCCTTATCCATTATCATGGAGCCAATTACTGACTGTTCAGCCTCTCCGTTATGAGGAAGTACTTTTTTTATAAATGCCTCATCCACCGTATTTCCTCCCTAGATTTCTGGCGATTATTCTATCCCGGCCGTTTTATATACCGGATAATAATTAACCTATATAAGATGAATTTTAGCTTTTACTTAATCCATGTAAAAAAACATTCAAAGCTTATATATTATAGTCCACTTACCTTAACCTTTAACTCTGCGGTTACCTGAGGATGCAGCTTAACAGGTACGGTATGTGTTCCGATTGTCTTGATAGGGTCGTTTATCTGAAGCTTCTTCTTATCAATATCCAGACTGTACTGTGTCTTTAATTCCTGTGCGATTTCTTTTGAAGAGATGGATCCGAAAGTTCTTCCGCCTTCTCCTGTCTTTATCTTAAGCTCCAAGGTTTTGCTTTCAAGATCTTTGGCAAGAACTTTTGCTTCCTCTAAGATTTCTTTTAGTTTTTTCTCTTCTGCTGCTTTCTGAAGCTTTAAGTCATTCAGATTCTTGGCGTTGGCCTCAAGACCTACCTTTTTAGGGAGTATGAAATTTCTGGCATAGCCATCGCTGACATTAACCAGTTCCCCTTTCTTTCCTAATGCTTTTACATCCTGTAATAATATAATCTGCATAATTAAGCCTCCTTCATACATTCATACATCGTGTTACTTTATAATTCGCCTTCTTTTTTCATACCTGAAAGTGTTGTCTTAAGATTATAAACTGCTTCTGATAAGGTACAACCTGTAAACTGGGCTCCGGCAACACTCATATGCCCGCCTCCGCCAAGTCTTTCCATAATCAGCTGTACATTCACTTCATCTATGGATCTGGCACTTAAATATATCTTATCATTAAATTCTGTAAATACAAAAGAAGCGCGAATATTCGTTATATTTAACAGTTCATTGGCAACCTGAGCCGCCAGTACTGTCGGACTGCTAAGTCCTGTACCGGAACATACGGTCAATGCATAGTGTTCCATATATACTTCTGTTGCGCTGATGGCCTCTGCCTTTGCCTTATATTCATCCATATCACTGCGAAAGGCCTTTCTGATACGAGTTACATCTGCACCGTTTCTCCTTAAGAAAGCAGCCGCTTCAAAAGTCCTTACACCAGTTTTTGTGAGAAAATTATTCGTATCTATCATTACACCGGCATACATGGCATCCGCTTCCACCTGTTTTATCCTTAACCCATCACCGATATACTGGAGTATTTCAGCTACCATCTCACAAGAGGAGGAGGCATAGGGCTCAATATAGGAAAGTACAGCATTCTCTATGGCCTCACCGGTCTGTCTATGATGATCTAAAATAACGATTGTTCTGGTTAAACCTAACAATTCCTTACATTCCGTATAGCTTGGCCTGTTAACATCTACTACTACTAAAAGAGTGTTATTATCAACAATACCAATGGCCTGCTCACTTTTTAAGAACATGTCATCTTCATAATCCGGATTATTGATGAATCTGGTCATTAAGGGTCTTACTGAGGTTGTAACCTCATTGATTACAATATGAGCCTTCTTATTTAAGGTCTTAGCAATACGATAGATTCCGATGGCAGCACCGAAAGAATCCACATCACCGATTGCATGCCCCATAATTACTACCTTGTCCTTTGCTTCCACAAA
>JAQSXJ010000100.1 GCA_029256725.1 Anaerocolumna sp.
CTTTCGAATAAGAAAGGTCAGGGGCTGTTCTATGGCGTTCCAGTATTCAATGAAATCCAGTATTATAGCTGAGAGTATACCGGAAGCACCGAGAGGAATTCCAATTCTGGTAAAGATATACCCTTCACTGGCACCATCAAGCCTTGCTGCTTCCATAAGCGCTTCCGGCAGTTCTTTAAAGAACTTTACCATAATAAAAACCGGAAAGGTGGAGAAGATATTCGGAAGAATAACCGCCAAATGAGTATCCGTAAGTTTCATCCGGAATAACACCAGGTAGCTGGATACCATAGTCACCTGAAAGGGTAGTATCATCAGCAGGATATAAAGGGTAAATATAAGCTTTTTACCCGGAAAGTTATATCTGGCAAAGGCCCAGGCGGCAGGAACAGCAATTAAGAGCTGTCCTACAAGTACCGGGAGGACCTGTATACAGGAATTCCAGAACATGACAAAGAACTTCGGGGAATCTAATAGAAGTTCTGCAAAGGGTTGAAGAGTAGGATAGAGGGGAAGAATACCCCAGGAGGCCATTTTCTCCGAATGGCCAAGTATTGGTCCTATCTTCTGAAGCAATTCTCCCTTTCCCATAAGGGAGCCGCTAAAGAGCATCCATAGAGGCAGCCAGACAAGCAATACAGTAATAATTAAAAGGATTGTTATAATTATGTTCTTAAATATTTTCATAGCCACCTATTCCTTATCAAATCTTAGAATCAACAGTATGACAGCCATGAACAATAATACGCTTAGAACGGCAGCAGCAGACATCTTCTGAATATCAAGAGCAGCAAACCAGTTGTTAAAGATGTGCTGCAGCATATAAATACTCTCCTGAGGATAATTGCCCGAGATCAAATAAGCTTCTCTGAATACCTTAAAGGAATTGACAAAGGACAGTATACCGATCATTAAAAGTGCAGGGGATAGGAGGGGAAGAGTAATACAGCGAAATCGTTGGAAGGCTCCTGCACCGTCTGCACCTGCAGCTTCATAAAGGGATGTGTCAATTCCGTTTAGACCCGTAAGCCAGAGTATCATATCATATCCGGCGTTCTTCCAGAGGTAGCTGAATACCAGTATGTAAAAGGCCATATCGGTGTTCATAAAATCTGTTCTATCACCGCCCAGCTTTAGGGCCATTACATTTATTAGCCCATTTTCGTGAAAGATCAACTTCCACAGAATCACCATTGAGGCAGTAGGAATTGCCATAGGAATCAATAAAGAGGTCTTATAGAAATCCCCATGTTTCTTCTTGCTGTGTATAAGCAAGGTCAGCATTAAGGAGATGATTAACAGCAGCGGAAGACATACCAGGATAAATCTTGCAGTATTAAATATTGCCTGCCTGAAAGCACTATTGGTAAGGACCGTCCTATAATTGGACAGTCCCACGAAATTATTATTCATAGCCTCGTAAAAGGACCTCCTTATAACATCTAAGAAAGGGATTAGTACAAAAATTGTTATACCGGTTAAGCTGGGTAACAAAAACAGCCATGGAGTAATACTTCTATTCTTTCTCATATTATTCGGATAAGTATGTATTTACTTTTGATTTCACGGCGGTAACAGCCTCCTCTAATCCTATGTCACCATTTAAGAAGGAAAGAATCTGCTCTTTCAGGATATCATTTAGCTGCTGGTTCATATCGATGGGAGTGTTGACCTCTTGTGCTATCTGAAAGAGATTGTCACGATCCTTCTTATCCGGCCATTCAGCAGTGAATTCATTTCCCTCATCATCACTTAAGCCGACTATAATATCCTTATTTACTTCATCTGTCCATTTCTTTAAGGAGGAGTTGTTAACAGGAAGGCCGTCATAAAGATTTGCTGTCTGTACCTCTTCTGTGAACAAAAACTTCAGAAAAGCTTTTGCAGTTTCAGTATTCTTACCGGATTTGTTAAGTCCTATGATTCCGCTTGGCAAGAAAGTATTATTTATGGAGCTATAGGAAAGCTCTTTTTCTTTTGCCAAAGCAAACAGTGTTAAAGAACCGGATATATTCCTAATTTGAGAGTAATTAGCACTCGTTTTACCGGCTTTTAATGGAAAGAGATTTCCGGAATTCCGAAAGAGATTATCCGCAGGTACAGCAGCTTTATCGTAATCTTCTTTAGAAACTATTCCGATGTTGTCAGACAGTCTTTTTAAATCAGCAAGAAACTCCTTAAAATCGTTCTCAGACAGTTTATTGTCTTTAAAGAAATCCTCTTCATAGAGAGCAAGGAAGTCATTTACCATTGCTTCAGCAGCATAGGAACCCATGTAAGGTTTGCCAGATTTCTCAGCGGTATCAATAAGTGTACTTAAGCTGGAAACGGAAGCTAAAGCATCGGCTGTACCTACTATAACGGGAATAGCAAAACGAATAGGCATTTGGTAAATGGCTCCATCCATAGTATAGCTTTCTGCAATGTTTGGAAGAATACTACCATCCTTTGTTAAGGGGATGAGGATATCTGAAATGTCAGCCAGAACCCCTTTTTCTATGTAGGACCGGGCAGGCAGGCCGTCCAGCAGAATAATATCTGCTCCGTTACCGGCTAATAATTCTGTATTCAGAGCTCGTATATAATCAGATAAACTGCCGCCCTCATTTCCCATAGCTACTACATAATTAATCTTGGTATCAGGATTCTTCTGTTGGAAAAGTGAGATGGCCTGGCGGATAGTTGCATTTTCTCTCAGAGAATAGAGGGTGACTTGATTCTGTGGAACAGAGGAAGCTTCCTTATCAAAAACATAATGAATAAGGCGTAAACCTTTTTCAGCTTCTGAGAACATGCAGTAGTAATCCTCCGGTTCCAGAGCTCCCTCATAAATACCCAGGATATAAAGAGAGGGCATGCTCATAGAGGTTATGGAACCGTCAACAGGGATTTCCCAAAGAGTTCCCTCTGAAAGCATACGGTGAATTCCTTCAGAATCGCCTACTAAAAGGGTTCCGTCATTTTTAAGGGAATAGGCCACACCATTTGGTTGAAAAGTGTAGTCAAGATTTTTGGTGGTTTTACTTGTTTCTGCATCATAAAAGATGATCTGTGTACTGTTATCGCTTGCGGCTATTATGGTATTACCGGAGGCAATAAAGCTTTTCTGGCTGTCTATAGCAACTGTTCCAAGAGCTTTATCTTCCTGTGAATATAGTAGAAGGGTATTGTATTTCCACATGTCTGAGAGTACCAGGGTACCATCTTTTAACACCTGCATTTTTTCAATGCTGGGATAATAGGTATTGTCTTCACCTGTGTAAGCTGGTTCTGTCAGATAGGTTAGAGGAACTTCGGTGGAGGTCAAACCGTTATCATTGGATTTGTAAATCTTACAGATATGCATTTCGTTATAATTAGTTAATACTGCATATATATTTCCGTCTTCACCCATACATAAGGTATTCAAGGAATAATCTTTTAAAGCCTCACCGTTTAACCAGGCCGCTTCACCGGTTTCCCAGGTATTATCATCTTTTAAGATATAACGATGATAGCTTGAATTCTGGGAATCAAAGGAATAGATCTCAAACTGTTTCTCTTTGTTTCGAACTACCGTCATAGGAGTTTCGGAGGAAGGCATTTCCGGCATAGCAACAGGTTTTTCTATGTATCTTCCTTTTCCTTCTTTCGTTGTTGCATCAGCTGACTTTTTAATCGTCTCGTTGTTATCCTTTTCAGTTCTGCTGCAACCATAAAGGGTAGACATTGCAAGGACTGTCAGGAGGATGTAAGCTAGAATTTTTTTCTTCATTTCATGTACCTTTCTTTCCGTATAAGCTGTATTCAAATATACAACTTAATAAATTCTACATTTCAGGAACAGGATAACAGAAAAATCTCTAAATAATCTTTAAAGATAAAAATATTTAGATAAAGAAATGCCCTGTAAGCTGGTAATGGCGATACCGTTTTACAGGGCTGTGATAATAGGTCAATCTCTATGGTAACCGGGGAGCTTAACAGGGAGGGAGAGCAGAAAGGTTGCACCGCCTCCAGACGTATCGTTAAGAGTCAGAGTACCGTTTTGTAATTCCGCAAGTTCTTTTGCAATGCTAAGTCCCAGTCCGTAATGGTTTTTATCTTGCCTGGATTTATCTCCTCGATAGAAACGCAGGAATACTTCCTTTTTCTTATCCTCCGGTATACCTAAGCCGTGATCTTCGATTTCTATCAGAAGCCTTTTTCTCTTAGCATAGGCTCTGATTATTACAGTATCTCCTTCTTTTGAATACACAGCAGCATTATCAATAAGAACAGCCAGAATCTGTTTTAATCGTTCTTTGTCACCTTCGACTTGGGGAAGCATTTCATCTTCCAATAAAAGTTTCAGCTCCATGGTTTTCTCTTTCAGATAAGGATAGAAGAGGTCGTAGGTTTCTATTAACAAGGTATCCATATCCAGATATTCGCGCTTTAGCTGCCAGTGTCTGGCATCCGTTGAGGCAAGTAACAGCATGTCCTCTATCAATCCTGCCATACGACTGCATTCTTTATCCATGTTATTAAGATAGTGGAGGGAATTCTCTGCATCGATTTTGGCGGCTGAGAGGCTGGCACGAATAACCGCCAGAGGAGATTTCAGCTCGTGTGAGGCAGCAGCGATGAATTCCGTCTGCTGTCGTTTGCTTTCTTCCACAGGTTTTAAGGATTTACCTACAATCCAATAACTTACCAGGAACAATGCGCCAATACCAAGAACATCCATGACAATAAGAAATAATATCTGCCCTGGATTAAGGAAAGCGGAGGTATCAAGAGGCTGAAGCAAAACCAGACTTCGAAAGCCCTTTCCCACTGGGACAACAAAAACAGCTCCTAGATAATGTTCTCTGAAATCACCCTGTATTTCATAGGTTTTACTTTCCACTTCGCTTAGGGAGACTGGTCTTGCGGCGGTATCTATATTGTCTTCTCTGGCAGCTTCCTTCAGTTTCTGAATCAGGATACTGCGGTCAGTAGGTGGATTAAAAGCTCCGTTATATAACAGCGGAAATCCATTATCCTCTATATGAATGATGAAATGATTGTTTGCTTCCAGTTGAGACAGCCATAAGTGACTGAAATTACTGTCCATCTGCACATTTTTAGAGACAGTGGAAAAGTTACTTCGAAAATTAAAGTTCTTATCTTTTATTAATTGCTGATTATTATTAAGCATAACAAAGAGCAGAGTGGCAGTTAGAATAAGTCCGGTAGATACCGTATAGAGTAATATCAGCTTCTTTTTAAGTGAATTAAGCATGGGATTGATACTCCAATCGGTAGCCGATTCCATGGATGGTCTTTATGGAAACAGTGGTATCAAGCGCTTTTAATCGTCTTCTTATGAAATATATGTAATTGTCTAAATTGCCTTCTTCTACAAAATCATTTAAGCCCCAGACCCGGTTAAGGATCTGCTCTCTGGTAAGAATATTATCTTTATTGAGCAGCATATACTCAAACAGAGTGCCCTCTCTTTTTGATAGGGAAAGTTTCTTCTCACCCTTAGCCACTACATAGGTGGAGACGTCTAAAGTCAGATCACCACAGGTAAGACACTGGGAATTCTCTATTTTCCTTGGGCGCCTTAAGAGTGCACGTAATCTTGCCATCAGTTCATTCATAGCAAAGGGCTTCACCAGGTAATCATCAGCACCTCCGTCAAGGCCATCAATCCGGTCATTGATACCATTCATAGCAGTAACCATAATAACCGGAGTAGTAATTCCTTCCCCTCGCAGGTCATTAAGCAGGGACAGCCCGTCTCTTCCCGGAAGCATTCTATCGAGTACAATAACATCATGTGTATATTTTTCGATATAATACATAGCATCAGTACCGCTATTGCAGATATCTGTCTGATACCCTTCTTTTTTCAGATGTACTTCAATAGCCTTACAGAGCTCAGCATCGTCTTCTATTAATAAAATTCTCATAAAACTCCCATCTGTGTGCTTTAGCACACGTAAAATCAAGATGTTTGAAAAATCATTTTTTCAACCAAACTCCCGTCTGTGTGCTTTAGCACACATAAAAATCAAGATGTTGAAAGTTTTATTTTTCAACAAAGCTCCCGTCTGTGTGCTTTAGCACACATAAAAATCCTCCCGTCTGTGTGCTTTAGCACACGTAAAAATCAAGATGTTGAATATGCTTTTATTTTTATTAAAACCTAACCTATAATCAGCCTTATATTAGCATAAACTGGGGAAAATGAAAAGGAAGATTGCGGTAATATAGTTTAAGTAATCAGGAAGAACCTTATAATAATAGCAGATATTTAAGGGTAATCTAATAGTACTTTAAAGGGTTAAACCCACGATACGAAATCTTGGCTGTTAAAGGTTTCTTGTTAATGCTCCGGATACAAAACTTCCTGAAACGATAGAAAATGTATTGTCCAAAAACATTTGATAGAGTAAAATAGAAAAGAAAGACTATGTAACTTTTGGAAGAATAAAATAAGTTGAGTGATAGTTTTAAAGTTCAACTTATATATCATACAGAAAGGAGAATGAACTGGCGGGAGCCGGTTCTATAAAAAAATGAAAGATTACAGAAATGAATATGAAAAATGGCTGAGTATATCCGCTTTAGATGCAGATTTAAAAGAAGAACTTAACAGTATCAAAGACAAAGAGGAGGATATCAAAGACCGATTCTACTGCGATTTATCCTTTGGTACCGCCGGACTTAGAGGTATCCTTGGAGCAGGTACCAACCGCATGAACCGTTATGTGGTAGGAAGAGCAACCAAAGCCCTGGGAAAAGTAATTAAGAAACAGGGAAAAGAATTTGCAAAAAAAGGTGTTGCAATTGCACATGACTGCCGCATAATGTCCCCTGAATTTGCTGAAATGTGTGCCCTCATATTTAACAGCATGGGAATTAAGGTATACTTATTCGATTCCTTAAGACCTACGCCGGAATTATCCTATGCAGTCCGTTATTACGGTTGTGCAGCAGGTATTAATATTACAGCAAGCCATAATCCTAAAATCTATAACGGCTACAAGGTATATTGGGAGGAAGGTTCTCAGATAAAGTCAGGAATAGCCAATCAGATCTTAGAAGAAATCGGTAAGATGGATTTATTTGAAGAAACAGAACTGCCTTCAAAAGAGAAGGCTATCGAAGAGGGATTGCTAATTATTATTAATAAAGAAGTAGATGAGAGCTTCTATGAGAAGACCATGTCCATCTCCTTAAGAAATGAAGAAGTGGATAAAAACATCGGTATCGTTTATACTCCTTTGAACGGAGCAGGTAACATCCCCGTTCGTACAGTCCTTGACAGAATGGGATATACCAATGTTCATGTAGTAAAGGAACAGGAACTGCCCGATGGCACCTTCCCGACTATAGATTATCCTAATCCTGAAGATCATGCAGCCTTTGCTTTAAGCGAAAAGCTGGCACTTTCCGTTGGGGCAGACGTATTAATTGCTACTGATCCTGATTGTGACAGACTTGCAGTTGAAGTAGTTCATAAGGAAGCAATCGAGGCCTTAAACGGAAACCAGGTAGGTGTCCTTATTATAAATTATATCTTAACCTCCATGAAGGAGAAAGGAACACTTCCTGCCAACCCGGCAATGGTTAAATCCATCGTAACCGGAGAAATGGGAAGTGCCATTGCAGAAGCTTACGGAGTAAAGATGTTTAATGTTCTCACCGGCTTTAAGAATATCTGTGCACTGGCAAATGATTGGGATAGCACAAATGAATATACTTACGTATTTGGCTATGAAGAAAGTATCGGTTACAACATTGGCAGCTACTTAAGAGATAAGGACGGAGTTGCAGCAACCTTAATCCTTGCAGAGATGGCTGGTTATTATAAGCGCCAGGGAAAAACTTTAATCGATGTATTAAATGAGCTGTATGAAGTCTATGGCTATTTCCGTGAAAATACCATCTCTATTGTCCTGGAAGGTATTGAGGGACAGGAAAGAATCAAGAGAATGATGGTAGAATACCGTAAGAATAATGCAGGCTCTATCGGAAGCTCCAAACTGGTTCAGGTAACAGATTATGAACTCTCAGAAGCAACCAATGTACTTACAGGAGAGAAGACATCCATTGATACAGAGAAAACAGATGCAGTTCAGTTTAAATTTGAGGATGGCTGCTGGTATACTTTAAGACCCTCCGGTACAGAACCTAAGATTAAACTGTATATCTATACTAAATCAGATACGTTAGAAAAGTCAGAGAGTAAACTAAAAGAAATCGAAACAGCAGTACTGGGTGTATTACACAGTATAAAATAATAGAGATAACTGGACTGCAGGGTATAAATATTCTGCAGTCCAGTTATTTTCATAGGAAGCAGTTTGCTTGGATTAAACAAAATTGACGGTAGAAAAGCTGATAAGTATCATACATGAAACGGTTAAAGAAAAAGACAGATAATGTGAAATAAGGACATACCACATTTTTATTTGGGCAGTACTGCAAGCGGATTTGCGGTATCCATGAGTGTAGGTTGAAAAACAAAAGACTGTTTTTTTCAGACACGAATTAACGAATATCATTTCTTCGACTGGTGTTCACGAAGGGAGTTAAAATGCAAGGATATAATTGTATCATGGTATTTAGTACAGACAGTAAGAAGCTGTTATTTTGCAAGAGGAGAAAAGACCCCTATAAGGGATTATATAACCTGGTTGGTGGTAAGATTGAAGCAGAAGAAGAGGGGATGACAGCTGGTGGTAATGACATCGAACTTTCCCATATGATGGACTTTACTTACTATAACCAGAACTGCTATGTTGAAGTCTACGCCGGTATCCTAAAGCAGGAGGTAGAATTAAGAGAAGAAGCGAATCCACTTATATGGCTTGCAGTTACAGAGAATTACTTTGATCTTACCCGCTTTGCAGGAGAAGGTAATATTGGACATATGTTAGAACAGGTATTGCAATATGGAATGGGAAACAGGTAGAAAGGAACGGGCCAAAAAAGACATCTATTTCTTAATGGGAAAAATGAAGGAAATACTTGATATTTGTATTAATTTGGGTATAATGGAGTTATATGGTAATGAATTACCATGTTATACCAATGAATTCTGATAAATCAGCGTGAAAAAGGCAAATCCTCCGAAAGGTGGAGACGCAAAGCCACGGGCCTACTACTTTTGTTATGGCAGCCGGGTTACCATGATTACAATCCATGGCCTTGCTATGGATTTTTTGTTTATTTATCATGGGACTTCTTTCATGAAAATCTGCAAAGGAGAAATTGTATGGAGAAATTTAGTGTTACAGTATCAGGAAATAGCTTAAAGATTGTTCTGGATGGTAAATTCGGAGACGAAGATATCGCGTCATTTGGTGCTGCATACCAGCAGGCAGTAAGCAAAGTAAATCCTGCCCAGGTGAATCTGGAGCTGGATGCCAGAAACATGGGTGTTATTACACCGGATAAACAAGAAAAATTAAAGGGATTCTTTGTCCTTTATAAGCAAACAGGCTTTAAAAAGGTTACTCTTCGAATGGAAGACAGTGCCATACTTGCAATGCAGGTTAGAAGACTTGCAAAAGAAGCAGGTATTGCGGATTTTGAAATTATATAAGGTTAAAAAGTAGTTGAACTGTAGTTTTTTCCGGGCTAATTGAAAGCCCTGGAAGGAACTTAGTTCAACTTATATTTTTATGTAATAGAAATTACGTCCTGTAATTAGACGGACTCTTTATTTTGGGGAGAAGTCTGAATAGGACATTTCACATGCAACTTTGTGTCAGCGGCTCAAACTTTGCAGGCAGTGAGAAAGGTAAGGTATTAATATGGTTAAATTTAGCCTTAGGGATCTGGCAGTCAGCCATGGTAAAAAGGTAGTTGAAAATGAAGTATATCTGGAACATTTCCGTAAACGCGGAAAGGAAGTAGAACATTTCTTAAAGGATGTAATTGGCAGGGATAAAAGATATATGTTTGAAGATGAGAGCGGAAGCACCTTAACCCTTTCACTGGAGGCAGCACATGAATTACTTGAAAAGACCGGCCTGACAGGTGCTGATATTGATATGATAATTCTGTCCAGCCAGCTGCCGGAGTACACAGCTCCTCCTACTTCAATAAAGATACATGCAGCCATCGGCGGAAAAAAGGAATGCATCTGTTATGATGTGAATTCCAATTGCTGTGGGATGGCACTGGCTTTAGAACAGGCAGCAAAATACATGGCGCTAACACCTCATGTTAACAGAACCCTTCTTATCGGTTGTGATTATATTAATATGATGATAAATGAAGAAGAAGAGAATCTGTATGGACATTACGGAGATGCAGCCTGTGCTGTAATTCTGGAAAAGACGGAGGAAGACTGTGGTCTGGTAGATTCTGTTTGTACTGTTAAATCAGAGGGAGTAGATGTGGCATTATTTCCTGGCTGCGGGTTCTCCAATATATTCCGTGTGGAAAATAAAGAGGACATGCTCATTGATTTTACACCGCCAACAGAAGATGTTCCTGAGTCTGCCCTTGAATCCATTCAAACCCTTCTTACCAGAAACGGTTTAACAAAAGATGATATCAGCATGTTCTGCTTCTCCCAGTATGCTCTTATTAATATAAGAAAGATTAGAGAACTGATGGAGATAAAGGAGGAGAACAGCCTCTATATCGGTTATGAGTATGGTTATACCGGTACCAGCAGTCCATTTATTACTCTATATGAGTCCATTGAACGAGGGATGGTTAAACGGGGAGATTATATTATCATCTGGACAATTGGATGCGGTTCTCAAAATATTGGACTGTTATGTAAATTATAAAAAGCCATTTTCAACAGCTAATTAACGAAATTATGCGTGCAAAAGCACGCAGATGGGAGCTAAATATGTATATAACAAAGACTTTGGCGGAAGTAATGGAGGATAAATGTCTTCGGTATAAGGAAAGAGAGGCATTGGTATTTCCTGCAAGGAAAGTAAATTATACTTTTTCGGATTTACAAAGACTTACCAATCAGTATGCAAAAGGTCTGTTGGCACTGGGGGTTAAAAAAGGTGATCATCTGGCGGTACTTTCATTAAATTCGCCGGAATGGGTACTTCTTGAATTGGCTGCCGCTAAAATAGGGGCTGTCTTGGTATGCATAAATACAGCCAGTACAAAAGTTGAGCTTCTTTTTGCCCTTAAGCAATCGGAAAGCTCACTTTTTTTTCTAACCAAAGGGTTTAAGGATGTAAATTTTATAGATAGCTTAATGGAAATATGTCCGGAACTACTAGCGAGTGAGAACCTGCCCTGTCTTAAGACGGTGGTAGTGTTAGATGATACAGTATTGCCAGGGACTTATCTGCTGTCTGAAATGTTGGAATTTGGTAAGGGAGTGGAGGATACTTTACTGCTGGAAGCTCAGAGTAAAGTAAAGGCTCATGACCCGCTGAATATATTTTACACCTCCGGAACCACAGGCAATTCCAAGGGAGTTGTACTTAATCACTTCGTAACAGTTAATAATGCAATAGTCTCCGGGGAGAGGATGGAGTATGATGAGGATGACAGGATTCTTCTTAGTCTGCCCTTATTTCATGTAATAGGATTTGTATTAAGTACACTGGCAGGTTTCTTCTATGGTGCTTCCATTGTAATGCTGGAACGGTTTGAAACCAAAAAGGTGTTAAGTGTAATATCAGAGAATAGCTGCACAGTTTTTAACGGAGTTCCCTCCATGTTTCAATTCCTGTTAAACAATGACTTAAGTCAATATGATCTATCCAGTCTTTCAAAAGGTTTTATTGCAGGTTCCTGCTGCAGCAGAGAACTTATGTTAAGAATTATTGAGGAGCTTGGGATTGATACCATTGCTAATCTCTACGGACAGACGGAGGCTATTGGTATTACACAGATGGCGGGAGAAGATAACTTAGAATACCGACTTCACACAATTGGTAAACCATTACCAGGCGTGAATGTTAGAGTTGCTGACATTTCGACCGGTAAAGATGTTTTATCGGGAGAAAAGGGAGAGCTCCTGGTGAAATCAGTTTATATTATGAATGGTTATTTTCATAATCAGGAAGCTACCGATAAAACCATTGACAAGGAAGGCTGGCTGCATACAGGTGATCTTGTCAGTATGAATCAGGAAGGATACATAACCATTGAAGGACGCATCAAGGACATTATTATTCGAGGTGGGGAGAATATATCTCCCGCTGAGATTGAAAGTGTCCTAAAACGACATCCGATGATATTCGATGCAGCAGTGGTATCTGTACCTGATAAATTACTGGGAGAAGAAATCTGTGCTTTTATTGTAACAGAAGGCGGTAACAGTATGGAACCTGCGGAAGTAAGGGACTTTGCTGCACAGAATATGGCAAAGTATAAGGTGCCAAAATATATAAAGTTTATTCCTGTTTTACCTGCCACTTCCAGTGGAAAGGTGAAAAAAGCAGTATTAAGAGAGCAGATAAAAAATGAATTCGAAGAAATCTATAATCAGGAGGCAGCAGTTACCACAGCGTAAAAGAGAAGTCGAATTGTTTTAGATTTATATTACAATCAAAAGCCTGCTAGTGAAAGTTCATTCAATTTCATTAGCAGGCTTTTATTTGGTTATAATCTACATTGAGTATAGAATAAAAAATGTATGATAAAACCATTGACAAATAGAAAGGGATAAATTAAAATATTCCCATTATAAAATCATATAATTCATATTAAATTAATATGATATAATTTAAGAAAGAATTTTGCAATGATGCAAAGCTTTTACAGGCAGATGCATTGCGTCTGCTTATTTTTATGCCAGCCAGACTCTTTGTTCTGGTGCATCCGGTTGGGTGCGGATTAACAGGTGGGGAAAAGTGAGGTCGTAACGATGAATTTAGATGTACTGAGGGAATATGCTCCACTGTATTTGGAGGCAGCAGGACTTACGGTAAGAATTGCACTATTTGGTATTGCCGGAGCTATTGCAGTGGGTTTCCTTTGCAGTCTTATCAGGTATTTTAAAGTTCCGGTTATAAATAGGATCGTCGGAATTTACATAGAATTGTCCAGAAATACCCCCCTATTAATACAGTTGTTTTTCCTATATTTTGGACTTCCAAAGATCGGAATTCTTTTAAGTTCTGAAGCCTGCGCGATAACGGGTTTAATCTTTCTTGGAGGAAGTTACATGGCAGAAGCATTTCGAAGCGGTCTTGAAGCCGTTCCAGGTATCCAGATGGAATCAGCTTTAAGCCTTGGACTTACCAAAAGACAGGTAATAGGTTATGTATTGCTTCCCCAGGCTGTTTCGGTGTCTGTACCGGCTTTTGCAGCGAATGTAATATTTTTGATAAAAGAAACTTCAGTATTCAGTGCTGTGGCACTGGCTGATTTGATGTATACAGCCAAGGTATTAATCGGAATGTCCTATAATACGGATGAAGCTTTGTTTATGCTGGTGTTGTCATATTTGGGGATCTTACTTCCCATTTCCGTTATATTTACACTGATAGAAAGGAAATTAAGATATGCAGGATTTGGGAATTAAGGTCCTTTTTGAAGGAAGAAACTTCATCAGGTTATTGGAAGGCTTATGGATTACGGTGGAGATATCTTTTGTCTCAGTAATCATCTCCATGGTACTAGGTATCTTGTTAGGAATGATAATGACGGTTAAGAATCCGGTTATAAAAGTAATAACCAGATTATATTTGGAGTTTGTCCGCATAATGCCCCAGTTGGTATTGCTATTCCTGGTTTATTTCGGCATTACCAGAGCCTTTCAGGTAAATCTATCCGGTGAAGTGTCCGCTGTTATTGTATTTTCCTTGTGGGGTACGGCTGAGATGGGTGATCTGGTAAGAGGTGCACTTATCTCTATACCAAAACACCAGTATGAGAGTGGCAAGGCGCTTGGGCTTACCGGAGGACAGATTTACCGTTATATTGTAATTCCTCAGACTCTCAGAAGACTGGTACCCCTAGCCATTAATCTTACAACCAGAATGATAAAAACTACTTCGCTTATTGCATTAATCGGAGTAGTTGAGATCGTAAAGGTAGGCCAGCAGATAATTGAAGCCTCACGTTTATCCGTACCGTCAGCAGCTCTTTGGATATACGGCGTAATCTTCTTTATGTATTTCCTTATCTGTTATCCAATATCACTAGTGGCAGCAAGGCTTGAGAAGGTGTGGAAGACAGTTTAGGTGATACGGCTTTTATGAGCAAAACAAGTCAGTTTAGGTGATATGGCTTATATGAGCAAAATAAGTGCTATGGGAATGGGATGTATTTGGTTTTCAAAGCAAAAAATTCATTCAACCTATAATAGAAAAAACGGTACATTAATATGCAATAAGTAAGGTAAGAGGATAATTAATAAGTTAAATAGATAGGAGTCAGCATGAGTCAAAAAGAAGAGATTCTTTCAATAAAAAATTTAAAGAAAAGTTATGATAGCCTGGAAGTCTTAAAAAATATATCTTACCGTTAAAAAAGGGGAAGTAGTGGTGGTGGTTGGACCCTCTGGCTGCGGAAAGAGTACACTGCTTCGTTGTATCAACGGACTTGAGGATATCCAAGCCGGTGAGATATCCCTTGGTAAGGAAGTTATCAGCGGCAGAAAGAAGGATATGCATCTGGTGCGCCAGAAGGTAGGGATGGTATTTCAAAGCTATGAGTTATTTCCTCATATGAATATCCTTGATAATATCGCTCTTGGACCTGTGAAAGCACAGCACAGAGATAAGAAAGAAGTAGAGGCAGAAGCTGACAGACTTTTGGAACGAGTTGGACTCTCAGATAAGAGAAAGGCATACCCAAGACAGCTGTCCGGCGGGCAGAAGCAGCGAGTAGCCATAGTCAGAGCTCTTTGTATGCATCCGGAGGTAATGCTTTTTGATGAAGTAACGGCAGCCCTTGATCCGGAAATGGTGAGAGAGGTACTGGATGTAATGTTGGAGCTTGCCAGAGAGGGAAGCACCATGGTTATTGTAACACATGAGATGCAGTTTGCCCGTGCTATTGCAGACAGAATTATATTTCTCGACAAAGGAGAGATAGTGGAAGAGAGCAGTCCGGAAGAGTTCTTTACGAATCCTAAGACAGAAAGAGCCGGAAAGTTCTTAAATGTATTCGAATTTGACGCTGTAAAAGGTGTTGAAGATAAATAAAATAATCAAATTCGGTTTGATTATTGGGGGTTAAACCCTGGGATATGTCTGTTAATTTGTAATATGGATTAATTCTATACAAAACAATTTCAGACATCCCAAAAGAGGAGAATAGTTGAAGGAAAAAATAAAAGAAAGGAAGCCACGAACTACTTCAGCTTAAAACAGTGGCAATACCGCAATATACGCGGTATAAGGGTATTGGTATGAAAAATATCAAGAAATTAGCAGCATTACTATTACTATTTACATTAATAACATCAGCCCTTGCAGGCTGCCAGAGTAAATCTGACAAGGAAGGAACTGACTCAACTGCAACAGCAGGAACAGCAAGAACACTTGAGGAAATCAAGGAAAGCGGAAAAGTTGTAATCGGTGTATTCAGTGACAAGAAACCTTTTGGTTATGTAGATGCTGACGGTGCATATCAGGGTTATGATGTATACTTTGGTAACCGTATTGCACAGGATCTTGGTGTTGATGTTGAATATGTATCAGTTGAAGCAGCAAGCCGTGTAGAATATCTTGTAACTGCCAAAGTTGACATCATTCTTGCTAACTTTACAGTAACACCTGATCGTGCAGAAAAAGTAGATTTCGCATTACCTTACATGAAAGTAGCTCTTGGTGTAGTATCTCCTGACAGCGCACTCATCACATCACCTGAGCAGTTAAACGGAAAGACTCTTATCGTAAATAAGGGTACAACAGCAGAAACATATTTTACAGAGAATTATCCTGACGTAAAATTATTGAAATTCGATCAGTACAGTGAAGCATACGGTGCATTATTAGATGGCAGAGGCGATGCCTTTACAACAGATAATACAGAAGTACTTGCATGGGCACTTGAGAATAAAGGTTACACTGTAGGTATTGAATCTCTTGGTAACCTGGATACGATTGCACCTGCTGTACAAAAAGGCAACACTGAGCTTTTAAACTGGTTAAATGAAGAAATCAAAACTCTTGGAACAGAGAATTTCTTCCACAAGGCTTATGACGAAACTTTAGCACCGGTTTATGGTGATGCAGCTGATCCTGACAGCCTTGTCGTTGAAGGTGGAGTAATTGAATAAGTAAAATAAGCAAATTGCTTATTTTATATGAATTTTATTTGTATGGGTACGCTTGTACTAAAATGCTTTAAATTACTGCCGCAAGATGGTTTATAACCTACTTGCGGCAGTTTTTATAAACACAATCATTTATATTTATTAGATAGATATAGGTGTAGATATAAATAACACAAATTCCAAGATGATTTATGAAGCAGATCTGATAACATCCGTCAATATAAACCAAATATTATTTCCCTGGCTGATAATAAGCTGGACATGTTTTTATAAGACCTTTAAAATAGAAATAGAATAATAAATTAGAACAGGGAGGTTTCAGATGAAGATATTGGTATTAGGCGGAACCAGATTTTTCGGAATACATCTGGTGAAGGATTTACTGGAAAAAGGACATGAGGTAACTATTGCAACAAGAGGAAAGATGCCGGATCCCTTCGGAGACAGGGTGAAGAGGCTGAAGGTAGACCGGACAGATATAAGTGCCATGAAGGATACCTTTGACGGGAAAGAATACGATATGGTATATGATGACATAGCTTATAGCTCAAATGATGTGAAATGTGCTCTGGAGAGTATTACTTGCAGCCGTTATGTCCTGGTGTCTACCATATCTGTTTATGACAGTTTCCACATGGAAATCAAAGAAGAGGAATATGACCCATATAAGGGAGAAATCGTATGGTGTAACAGAGAGGACTTTACTTACAACATTATCAAACAGCAGGCAGAAAAGGCGCTGTTTCAGGAGTATAAAAACCAATCATCCATAGCTGTACGTTTTCCTCTGGTTATCGGAAAAGATGATTATACAGAGAGGCTCTTATTCTACGTGGAACATGTGAAGAAGGAAATCCCTATGTACATAGATAACCTGGAGGAAGAGCTTGTATTTATACATTCTAAAGAGGCAGGGAAATTCCTTTCTTTCTTAAGTGAGAAGGAATACACAGGAATTCTTAATGCCAGCAGTCAGGGAACGCTTACCTTAAAAGAAATAATCTCCTATGTGGAAGAAAAGACCGGCAAAACTGCACTTCTTTCAACGGAAGGTGAAGCAGCGTCTTATAACGGTGCCGGAAATTACAGTATCCTTACGGAGCGGGCAGAGAAACTGGGATATCCTTTTACAAAGGTTAGCGATTTTGTATTTGATATTTTGGATTATTATATTGCATTGTAAAATTTCAGATAGGGCAAAATGCCAGTAGCCAAATTATAAAAAGTAGTATACAATAGATGTAGTTATGATAATTATTACTATTACTATATATTGTATGAATTTATAAATTTAGGAGGTTAGTGCCCATGGATATCATGATAAAAAAACGTAACGGAAATCTGGAGCCGTTATATGTTGAAAAGACCAAGAAAATGGTAGCTTATGCCTGCCAGGGTCTTGCCGGCTGCGACGCGGCTGAACTTGAGATGGATTCCAATATTCAGTTCAGAGATGGTATGAGTACAAAGGAAATACAGAAGATACTGATTCAGACAGCCATTGAAAAGACCATACAGACTACCAGAGACTCCTTTGGAAATGAAATAAAGAAGACGAATATAGACTGGCAGTATGCAGCTGCAAGGCTATTGATGTCTGATCTCTATAAAGAAGCAGCCATTAACAGAGGTTATGAGCATTTCGGCTACGGAGATTTTTATGAGCTGGTAGAAAAGCTGACTGCTTTAAAATACTATGGCACTTATCTGACCGAAGAATATACCAAAGAAGAAATCATAGAGCTGGGTAATTACATAAAGCCTGAAAGAGACCTTTTATTTAATTATGAAGGCATGAAGCTTCTGGCTGACAGATATCTCATACAGGGCTTTGACAAAGAGGTGTACGAACTTCCTCAGGAGCGTTTTATGATAATTGCCATGCATCTGGCTGTTCCTGAAAAGAAGGACAAAGCCCAGTATGCAAGAAAATTCTATGATATCTTAAGTGAACTTAAGATGACCGTTGCAACACCAACCCTTGCCGCAGCAGGAACACCTTTTCACCAGTTAAGCAGCTGCTTTATCTCTGTAGTAGGGGATAACCTCTGGTCTATCTATGATGTGAATTCAAAGTTTGCCAGTGTTTCCAAACATGGCGGAGCACTTGGAATATACATGGGTAAAGTCAGAGCCTTAAACAGTGAGATCAGGGGTTATAAGAATACCTCCGGCGGAGTGGTTCCCTGGATAAGACTGTATAACGATACCGCAGTTGCAGTAGACCAGTTAGGCAGAAGAAAAGGGGGCGCCTCTGTTACCCTTGATATCTGGCACCAGGACCTGTATGAATTCCTGGATCTTAAGACCAATAACGGCGATGACAGAAGAAAAGCCCATGATGTATTTCCGGCTTTAAGTATCCCTGATCTATTTATGAAGAGGTTAGGAGAGAGAGGAGAATGGTCTTTATTCGATCCATATGAAGTTCATAAGATAATGGGCTTTTATCTGGAGGACTGCTACGATGAAGAGGAAGGCGGAGAATTTACAAGACGATACCTTGCCTGCGAAGAGAACAGTGCCTTAAAGCGTACAACAGTATCTACTCTTGATATCATGAAGAAGGTCATGAAATCTGCCGTAGAAACAGGAACTCCTTTTATCTTCTACAGAGATACGGTTAACAGAGCCAATCCCAACAAACATGCTGGAATGATTTATGCCTCCAACCTGTGCCATGAGATAGCCCAGAACATGAGCGAATCCATTCTTTCTGAGGAAACGATTCAAGAGAATAACGGTGAGATGGAGGTATCAGTAAAGGTTAAGGCAGGGGATATGGTTACCTGTAACTTAAATTCTGTGAATTTAGGACGTGTTGACAGAGAAGATTTAAAAGATATTATTCCATTGCAGATTCGTATGCTTGATAATGTTATTACTTTAAATCAGTCTCCGGTTTCAGAAGCCAGGATAACAAGTAACAAGTACCGTGCCATTGGTCTTGGAACCAGCGGATATCATCACTATCTGGTGAATCATAAGATTCATTGGGAAAGCGAAGAGCATTTCACAGAAGCAGACCTTTTATTTGAAGAAATTGCATATCAGGCTATTAAGGCTTCTTGCGAACTGGCGAAAGAGAAGGGGGCTTACCCTGCATTTCACGGCTCCCAGTGGGAGACCGGAGAATACTTTGACAGCAGAGGCTACAAGAGTGAGAGATGGCTTGCTTTAAAAGAAGAGGTTAAGAAATACGGACTTCGTAACGGATATCTCACAGCGGTTGCTCCAACCGGCAGTACTTCGAATATAGCAGGTACCACTGCAGGAATCGATCCTATCTTCCGTAAGTTCTTTATTGAAGAGAAGAAAGGAAGCTTTACCCCTAAGGCAGCACCTGATCTTACAGAGGAGAATTTCTGGTTCTATAAGGAAGCACATCACATAGATCAGCTCTACAGCATCAAAGCCTGCGGAATAAGACAAAGACATATTGACCAGTCCCAATCCTTTAATCTGTATATCACACCGGAGGTGAAAGCTAAGGATATCTTAAATCCGCAACCAGTCTCTTGAGATGGATGAATGCACAAGCTGCTCCAGCTAATTAAGCAGAAAAATCCCAACTTCATACAGATGAAATCAGTGCGGTCAGAGCCGTCAGAATAAGGGCTTATCAGGCGGTCATATCAAAAAAGTATATTACACAGTAAAAATCAAAATAATTCTATACAAAAAGATAACCAATGTATTTAAAATGTTTTTTTAATATATTAGGAAAGAAAATGCAGGAAGGATACTACCATGAATAAGAAAAAGATCTTTAATGAATATGGTGTAAGAGGTACAGAAGCACTGATTGAAGGAAATACAACAAATCTTAGAGAATGGAACAGATTAAATGAGGATGTAAAACAATTCCCTCTCTTAACCAACGGGGAGAGAAATGCTTTTGACAAAATTATCGCCTTCCTGAATTTTCTGGATTCTATCCAGAGTGAGAACCTCCCCAACCTTTCAAGGTATGTGACTGCTCCGGAGATATCCTCTTTGCTTAACATACAGGCTTTTCAAGAAGAAATTCATGCCCAGAGCTATTCCTATATCTTAGACACGGTAACCAATCCGGTGACCAGAGATAAGATTTATGATGAGTGGAGGGAAGATAAACAGCTTTTAGCCAGAAACAGATATATTGCAAATATCTATCAGGAATTTAATGAGAACCCCAATACAGAGAATTTTATACGGACTGTAACGGCTAATTATATTCTGGAGGGTATCTATTTCTATTCCGGTTTCAGCTTCTTCTATACCCTTGCAAGACAGGGTAAAATGACGGCAACCAGTACAATCTTTAAATATATTAACAGGGATGAAATAACCCACCTGGTACTATTCCAGAATATTATCAAGGAACTTCGAAACGAAAAGCCGGAGATATTTACGCCTGAGATACTGGAACAGATCAGGGAAATGATGAGAACCGGTGTAGAACATGAGATAACCTGGGGACAATATGTAACCAATAACGAAATTTTGGGGATAAATAATTCTCTGATAGAAAAATATATCAAATATCTGGGCAATCAGAGGTTAAAGGCAATTGGTATAGAGGAACTGTATCCGGAAATTACAGAGAATCCAATGGCCTGGATTGATGGTTTTTCAAGCCTTAACCAGACCAAGACGGATTTCTTTGAAGCGAAGGTTACCAATTATACGAAAGCGGCAGCCTATGACTTTGATGACTTGGAATAGAAATTAGAAACCCATAGCTGTTTTTACTGCATCAGACAGTTCTTTGGTGGTCATTACTTCGAGAAGCTTTAAGGCAACATAAGGAGCAGTCTGAGGGCAATAAGAAGTAATAATATTTCCGTCAGTCACAACAGGTTCATTAACAATTACAGCACCAAACTCTGCAAGTTGTTTCTGGCGTCTGCCGCCGTTTAAATGATAGGTGGTTGCCCTTTTTCCCTTTAGGATTCCGCTCTTACCAAGGGAGAGGGCAGCCACACATATTGATGCCACAGGTTTACCACTCTGATGGAATTGGCGGATTAATTTAAGAAACCTTTCATCATAAGCTTCTTCATAAAAGCCGTATTCTTCAAAGCCTCCGGGTATGGCAAGAGCATCGTAGTCTTCTGGATTAATTCCGTCTATAACCGTATCTGCTATTACCGGTATGTGAAAGGTACTGATAACCTGCTCTGTAAAACCGCAGGTATGAATGGTAACTTCTGAGCCGAAATCTTCCATAGCCCAGCCAAATACGTCCACAAAAGCAGAAAATTCCATGGTTTCAAAGCCTTTAGCTAATAGCAATAATACTTTCATAAGAGCCTCCCTTTAATTCATATAAGTAAATTGTGTTATGGATGATTAGAGTATATATTAGGAGAACTATGTTAAGTAGAATTAAGTTAAGAGAACAAAGCTAAGAGAATTAAGCTAAGAAAACTATGTTAAATAGAACATAGATATCATCATTACAGAAGTTTTCTTTGAAGGCTACAATGAGTTTAAAAGTTTAATATAGTTATTAATATTGGAGAAAGAGTGAAAGAAAAATAATTTCACCACCCGCTCTGATAACGCGTGTTAAAGCACGCAGATGGGAGAATAAGTTGATTAAAGTACTGTTTGTCTGTTTGGGTAATATTTGCCGTTCGCCAATGGCAGAATAGATTTCTTGTAGCCTCAGCAGCGACCAGCGGCGAAGAAGTTGGTAATGGGGTTCACAGAGGAACTAGAAATAAGTTAAAAGAAGTGGGAATTGATACTTCACAAAAGAGAGCAGTTCAGCTAAAAAGAGAGGATTATAACCGTTATGATTATATTCTTGGCATGGAACAGAGCAACTTAGCTTCTATGGAGAGGATCTTTGGGGGTGATAAAGAGGGAAAGGTAATGAGACTCCTAAAGTTGTCCGATAAACCCAGAGATATTGCCGATCCCTGGTATACCGGAGACTTTAATAAAACCTATGAAGATGTATATGAAGGGTGTGAACTGTTACTTGCTTATCTGTGCAAAGAAAACAAAATATGACCAAATTGTTACGCAAAAGATGTCTCTATTTGTCTGTTATCGTAATACACATTTAATGAAAACGTAATTAAAATGCCAAGCATTTAACACCTTTCTATGTTATTATGGTATTGTATGAATGAGTTAGGATGCAGACAAATAGAATATACAAATAGAAGGTGTAAAGATGAATGAAGTGGTAAATAAGAAAATAAATAAAAGTACCAAAAGCAGCGGTATTGCTAAAAAAGTACTTCTTTATGGTGGTGTTGCCATAGCAGTTCCATTGATTCTTTTATATCTGTTTCTGTCATTTTATTATAAAGATCATTTTTATAATAAAACCAGTATTAACGGAGTCAACGTTTCCGGTATGACTGTGGATGAAGCAGAAGCTGCCATTAATGCAGAAGTTGAAGATTATGTGCTGACTTTAAAGGAAAGAAATGAACTGACAGAGAAGATATATGGAGAGGACGTAGGGCTTCACACTGTATATGAGGGTGATTTCTCCGAATTATTAGCAGCACAAAATCCTTATGCATGGCCGGTTTCGTTAACGAAAAAACATGATATAACCCTCAATGCTGCTCTTGAGTATGATGAAGAACTGTTAAAGGAGTATTTTATAGGTTTAAAAACCTTCGCTCCGGATTATGAAATGGAGCCTACAAATGCCCATATCTCTGAATATGGTGAAAATGGCTATGAATTAGTCAAAGAAGAACATGGTGCAAAGGTTGACAAGGATAAGATGTTTGAGGTTCTGAAAGAGGCAATTGTTACTTTAGAGCCGGAACTGTCCTTAGAAGATGCAGAAGTTTATTTAAAACCAACGGTTTACTCCGATAATGAAGATCTTAAGAAGGCGCTTACTAAGCTTAATAAGATGGCAGGCAGCCAGATAACATATCAATTCGGAGATGTTACAGAAGTACTTGACGGATCAAAGATCAGCCAGTGGCTATCCGTAGATGATAAGATGAAGGTTCAGTTGAACGAAGATAGCGTTAAAGAGTTTGTAGATTACATAGGAAAGAATTATAATTCCTTTGGAAGAACCCGTACCTTTAAGACATCTTATGGTGATGTTGTTGAAATTAAGGGAGGAGATTACGGCTGGTGGCTTGACAGAGCCACTGAAAAAGCTGATTTGCTGAATCTCATTAAAGAAGGCCAGCAGCTTGTAAGAGAACCTGCCTATTTCCAGACCGCTCAGCAATATGGTTCCGATGATATTGGTGATACCTATGTAGAGGTAAATCTTACAGCCCAGCATTTATACTTCTATAAAGAGGGAAAACTCATTGTAGATACGGATTTTGTATCAGGTAACCTGTCTAGAGGCTGGGGAACACCTGTAGGTACATATCCTGTACAGTATAAGGAAAATGATGCAACACTTACCGGTGAAGATTACGCTACTCCTGTAAAGTACTGGATGCCATTTAACAAAAATATCGGATTTCATGATGCAAAGTGGAGGTCAACTTTTGGTGGTAAGATCTACATGACAAGCGGCTCTCATGGATGTATCAACATGCCTCCCAAAGCAGCTAAAACAATGTTTGAGAATATCAAACGTGGTGTAGCCGTAGTCGTATATGAACTGCCAGGAACAGAAAGTTATAACAAAGACGATAAAGAAAACCTGGTGAATGACCCTGCTGATAACAAGAAGGTAGATGATAGCCAGAATACAGAGAACAGTAATAATGAATAAGTAACAACAGGAAATTCAGAATAGAATCTATAATATAAGAAGCTGTATGGCTATAGTCTCCTCAATTGTAAATCAAAATGCAACCCTTCTGATTCCATATTGAGATAAACTTATTAAATTAAATACCTATGCCAGGTGGTTGCACCTTGGCTTACAAAAAGATTGGTATATCTCCATTTTATGATGAAATTACCAGTCTTTTCTGTTTCCTTAAGTTTTTCCATTCCTGTATCCTAAAAGAGTTGGCGGCAGAATGGAGGATATCATGTCTAAATTTTTTACATATGAAGGCAGGCTTAATCTACAAAAATATTTAAAAGATTCTGTGTCATTTAAAGAGATTGCTCGCCTTATGGATAAGAACCCAACAACTATTTCAAGAGAAGTACGTAAATATAGTTCAGAAGTTGCCACTGGGTATCCAGGTTTCCCCTTTAATGCCTGCAAAAATCGTTTTGATTGCAGAAAGAAAAAAGTCTGTGGAAAAGAGTGTACCCGCAAATCGGATGTTTACTGTAAACTCTGTCAGTCCTGCAATACACATTGTATTGACTTTATTGAAGAAATCTGTACAGCCAGATTTCGGGTTCCTTATACTTGTAATGGATGCGAAACCATTGGCAAATGTACACTTCTAAAAAATATTTATGATGCAGAACATGCTCATATCAAAGCACATGAAAAAATATCAACCTCCAGAAGTGGTCTGTGTGTTTCTGAAGATGAGGTAAAAAGACTGAACAAAATCATTACACCACTTGTGGAGCAAGGGCAGTCGGTCAACCAAATCTATATTAACCATAAAGATGAATTGATGTGCAGCGAAAAAACAATCTATAACTACATTGATGCCTGCCTATTTGATGTAAGAAACATTGATTTGCCGCGTAAAGTAAAATTTAGAGAACGTTACAAAAGGCCAGAGTTTAAAGTGGATAAAGGCTGCCGTATCAATCGTAATTACAATGATTTTGAAAGTTTTCTTAATAAAAATCCAGATACTTCTATTGTTCAAATGGATTCTGTTATTGGTGTAAAAGGTGGTAAATGTCTATTAACCATTCATTTTGTCGAATGTAGTTTTATGCTCGCTTTTTTGCGTGAGAACAACACTTCAAAATCTGTGACAGAAATATTTGAACAACTGGATAAAGCTCTTGGAAAAGATATTTTCTCAAAACTATTTCCGGCGATTCTTACCGATAACGGAAATGAGTTTTCTAATCCGAGAGCGATTGAATACAGGGATACTGTTCCTTCGCTCCGCACACATGTATTTTACTGTGATGCCGCAAGCCCCCATCAAAAAGGAGCAATTGAAGTAAATCACGAACTGATACGAAGAGTTCTGCCCAAAGGCACAAGTTTCAATAACCTCACACAGGAGAATATCAGCTTAATGATGAATCATATTAATTCCTACAAAAGAAAAAAGCTGAACAATCGCAGTCCATACGAAACGTTCAGCTTTTATCATGGAGAAGAAGTTTTACATAAACTAGGATGTTTACCGATTGCCGCCGGAAACATCATGCTAAAACCAGCACTTCTCAAAAAATAACCCGAAAACAAGCATAGTCGCCAACACCTAAACTTAAAGATAAGGGGTGGATTCTCCGATTACAAATTTAATCGAGAGGGATTTGACCTCCCTTTGTCATGCTTATTTTACTAGCTTACACCAAAAAGATCTTAAAATCAAACTGCATTTGGATTACAAAAGTGGCTTCTCGGTTACAAAACTAGACTTTTCAGTTACAATAACTGCGTTTCGTTTACAAATATTTAATTGTCATTTACAAAGATAGCTTTTCAGTTTACAAAATGGCTTCTCGTGCTACTATTGAGTGCCATACAGCTTCTTATATTATAGAAAAACAAAGATAGTATTTGATTATTGACAAAAAGTAAATAGTAAGTTACAATTTGACAAGGAGGTGGTACATTGATACGAAATCGAATTAAAGTATTGAGAGCTGAGCGTGATTGGACGCAAGCTGATTTAGCTGATAGAGCAGGAATTTCCCGGCAGGCAATTATATCAATTGAGAAGTATAAATATATGCCCTCATTGGAATTAGCTTTTAAAATTGCAGAAGTTTTTAATGTCTCAATCAATGAAGTTTTCGAATACAAGGAGGATGAAAACAATGAATGAACAAATTATTATTCTAATATTTCTTTTGGTTGCTGCTGGAATTACGCTTTTTCTCTATCTTTGGAAGGCGAAAAAGGAGATTGAATACAAAAAGGATGAACGTTGGCAGTTACTCCAAAATAAAGCGAATAACGCAGCAAATTCTTCAAATAGTATCTTGATAGTATTAGTAGCAATAGGGTCTGTAGTATCACTATTTTACGATATACAGTTAACCATTACCTTTGATCGGGCTTTAATTTATGTTATGCTTTTTATTGGTTTACGCAATGGGATAGAATTGTTTGCCTTAAGATATCTCGATAAGAGGATGTAACTTCAGAAAACAGATAGAAAATAGAGGATATTTATGGCTTTGAGCTGTAGAACATTTGATGAAGGACTAATTGCTTCTTTACAGTCTTAGAAGCTGTATAAAGATCATACAGCTTCTACTTAGTGAACCGTTTTATGCTCGTTTCTTTGAATACAGATAACCTGCGAAGCACACTATGCCGCAGAATATGATAAATAAGCTTACATATAAGGGATTAGAGATAAGTCCCCCAATTAGTATGATAGTAGAACCTGCAAGACCAAAGATAGGGCAGATAACACCTTTAAAGAAACTGGTAATAACATTGGTCTTTTTCAGTTTAAGTACCTTGATGTAAAGCACCATATAACACATATAGCTGAAAACAATGGCTATTTCACTGATATCACTGCCGCCCAGGATACCACTTTTCATGGTAATATAGTGCAGAACCATCCATACTACTGCTGTAATATATGCACAGATAGCGGAAGGTATTGATATTTCGTATTTGGGATGCAGTTTTGCAATTGTCTCAGAAGAAGGAAGCATCTTCTTGGCTGCAAGACTCTGAGGCATACGAATACTTCCTAGAGTCATACCGTTAACAACGCCAAGTACGGATATAATAATTAAGAAGAGCAGAAGTCTCGTTCCCATATTTCCAAGAAGAATTTCACCGGCTTTGTTTACTGCTTCGTTTCCGGTAGCCATGATGTATTCAGAGCCTAACATATTATTTAAGCCTAAGTAATAGAGCAGATAAACAACCAGTACGGTTAAAGGCCCTATAATAAGTGCCAGAGGCATGTTTTTCTTAGGATTTTTCACTTCATGGGTAATATTTACAGACACTATCCAACCATCAAAAGAGAAGGCAATAGGTGCCAGGGCAGCAAGCCAGGCAAAACCAATGGGAGCACTATCAGCCATTGCTGCTCCGGCAGGTAGTTCCACAGCCTGTCCATGATAGAAAAGTCCGGTTATAGCGATAACAAGGAGGGGAATCAGTTTTACAATTGTGGTTAGATTCTGGATATATCCGCCCATCTTATAAGAGAGGATATTAACGCCATAAAAAAACGTAAAGATGATAAAGCCAACCAGAACCTGTTGTTCTAAACTTGCATCAATTCCTAAAAAGGAAAAGATATAAATTGCTGAAACCCATGAAATAACAGCATTAATGGTAGGAAAATAGATAAAGGTCTGAAACCAGCCAAAACCATTGGCGGTCTTAACGGATATGAATTCCTCGAAGTAGCTGATGATTCCTCCGCTGCTTTTGGTACGGACAGAAAGTTCCGTAAGAGTAAGGCTTCCGAAAATGATACTGAAGGCACCGATGATAAATACAAGTACACCAAGGCCTACATTTCCGCCTGTGTAAGTGAGTACATCGTCACTTTTGAAAAAAATACCGGAACCGATTACTATGCCAATTATCATGGCGGTTGCTGTAAACAGTCCGTAATGTTCCTGCTGCCTGCTTTTGTTTTCCATATAACTCCTTATATTTGTGCTATTTTTATAAATATACTGTACTATTTTAATATTATATATCAATTTTGTCAAAAGCTTTCTTCTAATGAAAACTTAATTTTTTAATAAACAAAATTTAATTGCATTAACTATGGGTTATTGATATGATTAACAAGAAATATTATCCAACTGATACCTTATTTTACCTGTTTGAAGGAAATAAGTTAATAAACTTATAAACAATAATCTGAAATAAGTCAGCTGGATATGAATAAAGGGTAAGGAGAGAGAGAAAATGTCGTTGATTGTCAAAAACATAACAAAGAAATATGGTGACAAACTGGTCGTGGAGGATTTAAGTTTTTCCATCGAAAGACCCGGAGTATATGCCCTCCTAGGTACCAATGGTGCCGGTAAAACAACCTCATTACGTATACTTCTGGGAATGCTGTCAAAAGACGGAGGAGAAATTCTCTGGAAAGGAAACCATCTTGATACAGTGAATGCCAATGTCGGATATCTGGCAGAGGAGAGAGGGCTGTATCCGAAATATTCCTTGTTAGATCAGTTGCTGTACTTTGCAAATTTAAGGAATGTTCCTAAGAAAACGGCCCTCAGCAGAATCGAATATTGGTCAGACAGGTTGTCTGTGACAGAGTATATATTCCCGCCTAAGGTAAAGGGTAAGAAGAATTCAAAGGCAAATAAAGCAGACCAGCTTTCAAAAGGTAATCAGCAGAAGATTCAGTTAATGGCTGCCCTTATATCCGATCCGGAGCTGATTATATTGGATGAACCTTTAAGCGGACTTGATCCCGTTAATACGGAATTGTTCAAGGGGATTATCAGAGAAGAGATAGCAAAAGAGAAGTTTTTGATCATGTCCAGCCATCAAATGCCAGTTATCGAGGAATTTTGTTCAGATATTACAATCTTAAACAGAGGCAAGGCAGTACTTCAGGGTAACTTAAATACCATAAAGAAAAGCTATGGAAGGGTTAATCTCTTTGTTAAGAGTGATGTTGAGATTGCCTCTTATATTGAAAGTTTCGGAATACAAATTAAGAATAAGACACCTGGAGAATATCAGCTTAAGGTACTGGGTGAGGAGCAGGCGATGGCTTTCTTAACCAAACTGATTGAGGATAAGATACCCATTGTCAAGTTTGAGCTTAGAGAGCCTTCACTCCATGAAATATTCATAGAAAAGGTGGGAGATGTTCATGAAGAAAAGTAGTGTAAGCGGTTGGAAGGATGTGTTTTCTTTCACCCTTAGAGAGACCCTAAAGAACAAGGCTTACCAGATTTCTTTTCTGATCATGGCGCTGTTAGCGTTGGTATCTATGCCGTTAGTTCAGTATTTAACGGGAAATATAGCTACAGACAGTGAGGAAATCAGTGCTGTTAAAAAAGTATATATACACAACTTATCTACGGTTATGGAACCAGATTTTACTCCTTTAAAAGAGGATTCGGTATATAGGAATGTGGAATTTGTAAACCTTACAGAAGACTATGATACTGTTGTGAAACGAATAGAGGATACGGAAGATACTTCTGTTATAATTACGATAACCGAAGCAAACGGAGGATATCAGCTGAATTTTGAGAAAGCCGCCAAAGGACCTATAAAGGATGGAGCAATGTCAGCTTTTGCTGATAAAGTCTACACAACTTTTGATAAATATCGTTTGAGCCAGGCTGGGGTTACGGAGGAGCAGAACAACCTCCTACATACCAGAACCGAAGGAAAGACTTTGAGAATGGATGCTTCCGGCAATATGGTAGAAGAGAAGAACAGTGCAATTTCTATGAATGAATATTGGTTTATCTACGGAATTCTGTTCTTTCTAATGATGGTAACTATTATGGCAAGTTCACAGGTAGCTTCTTCTGTAGTAACAGAGAAATCAAACCGGATTGTTGAGTATCTGCTGATATCTGTTAAACCACTTGCGCTTATGGTGGGAAAAGTACTGGCAATGCTTTCAGCAGTATTGATACAGATAATATCTCTCCTACTAGTGGTGTTTGTTTCTAATCGTATATCTGCCGCTCTGGCAGGAGACACCCAGGCAGGAGTCATCAACCAGCTGGTACCTGCAAATATTTTTGAGAATTTAAATATTATTAACATCATTTTAGGACTGATACTCATAGCACTTGGAATGATTTTCTATGCGGTTCTGGCAGGCCTTGCAGGAGCAACTGTCAGCAAGATGGAAGAACTCAACGAAGGAATGACCATGTTAACAATTACTACTATGGTAGGTGTCTATATTGGAATTATAGCTGCCAATATGCTAATGGGCAGCGGAAGCAATGGGTTCGTAACATTTGCCTTCCTGTTTCCTCTCTCTTCGCCCTTTATCCTGCCTGGTGCCATACTGATTGGTAAGGCTAATTATATTGTAGCCGGAGGAGCTATTATTCTGCTTATCCTGCTTAATATTTTAATGTTTAAGTTTGTAGCAGGTATTTATGAGACACTGATTCTCCATAACGGAAACAGAATAAAGCCAAAGGATTTATTTAAGCTGGGTAAGGGAGGTATAAAAGCATGAGATTTAATTTAAGAGGCTTTAAGGCAGTTTTTGGCTTCTCCTTTAAACAGTCTGCGGATACCGTAAGCTTTAAGTTAACAACTGTTATAGTAGCGATACTGCTGGCAGGCGCGCTTATTCTCGTCAATATATTTGGAGCAAGGTCGGCTAAGCCGGAAGAGGATAGTGCTGCACCCGCACCGGCCACTGGTGTAATAGCAGAGCCATCACAACCCTTATTAGAGGTACTTACAGAAAATATTATTGTATTCGATGAGAGTGGAATTGGTCCCATAGATTTTGCTCAGCTATTAAATGGTAATACAGCTTTTAAAGCTATCAACTTCAGCAGCTATGAAGGTACAGATATCAAAGAAGCTGTAAAGTCTACGGATGTTACTGACAAAACTCTTCTGCTTCATATAACCAAAGAAGACGGAAAATATTTAATGGAAACAATTTTGCCTTCTGAAAGTCTTATAACGGGGAATGAAGCTGAGGTAATCCTAAACCAGCTTATACCGGCTTTTGAGGCATTTAAGATGGATAAAGCAGGCTTGGCAGAAAATCAGGTAAGTCTGCTTACACAACCGGTTGGTTATACTGTTTCCAGTTTAGGTGAAGAGGAAGATATGGCAAATATGATTGTCAAGATGCTTGCACCTATGGCCTTCAGTTTTATGTTGTATTTCATGCTTATTTTCTACGGACAGCAGATCAGTAAGTCTGTATCCGGTGAGAAGACCTCTAAGTTGGTTGAAACCTTGCTGGTATCTGTAAGGCCGGAAGCACTGATAGCAGGTAAAGTACTGGCAGTGGCAACCCAGGGAGTGCTGCAGTTTACGATATGGATTGTTGCATTGATTGGAGGACTCTACGGTGGTAACTTTATAGCCGCAAGTATGTATCCTGGCTATACGAATCCTGTTATTACCTTTATAGATCTTTTAAAGGATACCATTGGACAGTCAGCGCTATCTCTTCCCGCAGCTGTAATTTCAATCCTCTTCTTTTTCTTTGGATTTTTATTTTACAGCTTACTGGCAGCCCTTGCAGGAAGTATGGTATCAAAACCGGAGGATGTTGCCTCTACTCAGGGAATAATAACACTTCCTATTGTAATTAGTTTTATGTTAAGTTATTTTGTACCACTTAGTGGAAATGAAAGTTTTACTGCAGTAGCCAGGTATATTCCCTTTACGGCACCTTTTATCGTACCCGTGGATCTGCTGACAGGATTGGTAAGTATTCCTCATGGATTGCTGTTACTGGCAGTTATGATACTGTTTACGGTGATAATGGTAAATCTGTCCGCAAGAATTTTTAAAGGACTTATCCTATATAACGGACAGAAGATAACCTTTAGAACTATTAAAGGGGTAATAAGCGGAAAGCAGTAATACGCGAAAGTAGTCTTGTGTAAAAAGTTATGGTGGAGAATAAGAGGATATATAAGAAGAACTAATTGTAATTTCAAGCTATTTCAATCGAAATAACGTATAAGAGTGGAAGTAGAAGATATAAGATTATAAAATAATAATTTAATCAAAATTATAGTGTATTATAGAATACGGCGCCTCAAAGCTAAGAGCTTAAGGTGCCGTAATTTATTACTTTTATTTTTTTAGTTCGTAATTAACTACTCATTATAGGTCAGACTAATTCCCATAGATAGCACAAGCCAAGCATGGTGTAGTGTCCGAGTAAGATGCATGAAAGGTATTAAAGCATGAAAATAATCATAGAGTGAAGTTTGTTATCTGTAATTCATACTATGACCACGGCAGAGTCAGTTGGTCATAGACCTCTTTTTCCGTATAAGTATGAAGATATTCAAAGAGTCTGTCATTACCGGTTACAATCCCGTTCTTACGGCAGACAGTATAAAAAATCTCCATTAGCTCTTTCGTGTTATCACTTGGAATCTCATAAGCGTAGCCATACTTCTTCTGATACGTTTCCTTCAGTCCCGGGAAATGTTCATCCAGTTTCTTATAGAAATATTCCCGGCTCCCTTCTCTGAGGGTAAGACCCATTCCAAAACATATAATTCCATATACCTTTGCCTCAATGCAATAATCAAGAATTCCCATAAGATTCTCTTTGGTGTCATTGATAAAAGGGAGAATAGGATCCAGCCATACTACAGTTGGAATATCGTTATCCCGTAGTATCTTTAATACTTCAAAACGTTCCTTGGTCGTACTTACATAGGGTTCCAGTATGCGACACAGATCTTCCTCATAGGTAGTCAGTGTAATCTGTACCACGCATTTTGCCTTACGGTTGATAGAAGTTAGCAGATCCAGATCCCGTAATATCAAATTAGATTT
>JAQSXJ010000101.1 GCA_029256725.1 Anaerocolumna sp.
ATTACGGCATTTCCATAATCAATATTATCAACCGTAAGCTGTGCAGGTTCAATTTCATCAGAAATAATAAAATTAAGCTTAGGAAGAGGCAGTGACACAGATTCATATTTGCCTGAATCAGAATTGGAATTATAATATGAACCATCAACTGTAACTTCCAGTTTAGTAGTCCCTATCTTAGCTGTTTCTTTTACTTTAAGATCAAACTCAATATAACTTTTTACATATCCAATGTAATTATCTTTTACAATAGCATTTTCATCTGCTGTTATCTTGATATTACTAACAGAAAAAGGTTTACCTTCTGTTACAACTGAGACTCTTGGCTGTTCTATAATTGAATAAGACCCTCCTGAAGTCTTAACAGGTAGTTTAACATGTACTGACTCTCCCGGTTTCCCTTGAATGTCACTTACGGTTTCTGCAAATATAATACTTATGTCGCTGCTGCTTTGTGAAGCATTTGCAATTGTCCCTCCGGATAAATTAGCTGCCATTAATGCAATTATCATAACGACAGTAAAGATTTTCTTAACCTTTCTCATCCTTTAACCCTCTTTTCCTCAATGATACTTTCTTCACTATTTACTTCTACCGTAGTTATATTCTCCGGAGAATCTTCTATAGCAGGTGTTTCGTTTGCATTTTCTATGGTCTCTGTTTCAGGGATATCCAGCTCGCCAGTCTCTGACTCATTTGTCACTGCAATATCCATTGAAGCTGAATCCTTTACTTCAATGTCCTGAATCTTACCGTCCAGGATATGTATAACACGGTCCGCAAAATCTGCTAAACGCCTGTCATGTGTAACCATTACAATTGTCTGGTTTTGTTGTCTTGCCATATTTTTTATTAATTTCATGACATCCATAGCAGTTCTGGTGTCCAGGTTACCTGTTGGTTCATCGGCAAACACTATTTCCGGATTAGCAACAAAGGCTCTGGCTATACCTACTCTCTGCTGCTGTCCACCACTCATTTCTTTGGGTTTGTGGTTTAATCTGCTCTCTAACCCAACCTGTTTTAACATATCCTTTGCCATCTTTTTTCTCTGCTTTGTTCTGACTCGCTTAAAAATCAGTGGGAATTCAACATTCTCCAGTGCCGTCATGGAACCAATGAGATTATAGGATTGAAAGACAAACCCCAGATAACGCTGCCTAAATTTGGCAAGATTGTTTTCATTCATTTTATGTACTTTTTTACCTTTTATAAAAATCTGGCCACCGGATAGTTTCTCAATTCCTGCCATGAGATTTAAAAGGGTTGACTTACCAGAACCAGAAGTTCCTAATAAGCAGCAAAATTCACCCTTTAAGATATCAAAACTTACATCGTCTACGGCAAAGATTTTCTCCTGTCCCATCCGGTAAACCTTCTTGACATTTTTAACCTCTATTATTTTTTCAGACTGGTTTGCCACCTTAATTGATCTCCTCCCTATTATATAAATTACTGTTTGATTCGCTTCTGAAGGACATTAATCCAACAGTCAATCAGCAACTTATACATCGCCTGTCTTACTATAATCTTACATGATATATCTTAAATAAATTCTAGGTGATTTCTTACGTTTTTCTTACATTTTTCACGTGTGTCAATGCGGGTCTGCTATATGTTATTTAAGCTGTCTCAATTATTATCATACTTACCCGCAATTACCTTTGCATATTGTATTGATCAGTAAGATTTCTAACAAAAACAGGCCACAAATAAGCTTATAGTTAAGCCCTTTGCAGCCTGTGTTTATTTTATAATGCCTTCAGATTTAGGTTTTACCGGCTTTATCAGTGCTTTTTCTCTCGCTTCTGCTTCTTCGTTTGCTTCCTGCTTTTCTTCCAGTCTTGTTTCAATAAATCTTGTGAACATCAGTTTTAGAAGGGCACCTACCGGAACTGCAAATATCATACCAAACAGACCGCCGATTGCACTACCAAAAATTAATGAAATAATAACCAATACAGGATGTATCTTAATGCTTTGGCTCAGCAGTTTAGGCTGAATCAGATTACCATCCAGTGCCTGTATAATAAGTAATGCAATTAATGCAAAAATCAACTTTCTATACTCACCATAAACCAGACAGCTGATTGCTGTTGCTCCATACGCGATAAAAGGTCCAAGATAGGGTACCAGGTTTCCAAGACCAGCAATAATACCGATAAGAAGTCCGTATTTCACGCCCACCAGTGATAACAATACAGAAATGGAACACATCATAACTATTACGTCCAGCATCTGTCCTCTGATGTAACCGGAGAATACATAGTCTGCATCTTTAATAAAAATGCTGATTCTTGTATTCATTTTATTACTAAAGATTGCAAGACCCACACTTCTTAAATAACTTTTTATCATTTTGCCGTCAATCATAAAATAAATGGAGATTATTAAAGCAAACAGCAAGGTAGTTAAATAGGAGGATATATTAGTCAACGACATAACAAATGAAGTACCAAAATCTTTTAAAATTCCCACTATCTTTGTTCCTGTTTCTATTACATAGTCATTTACAGGACCTGATTTTATATTAAGATCATCTAATCTGTGCAGTATTGAAGTATAAAATTCATTGGAACTCTTCCACATATTCTGTGCCAGTGTAAAGATATCATCTAAGTTGGCAAGTCTGAGCTGATTGGTAACATTATAAACTAAAATCGAAATAATCAGCACGATTATAGCCAGGAAAATAAATACCGTTGATACAACTGCCAGGGTTCTGCAGGATTTGAGCTTCCATTTCTTTATCTCTACCTTCTCAAACAGATTCTCAAAAAAATTAACGATTGGATCTAACAGATAGGCAAATACAAAAGCTATTGCTATAGGCTTTGCAACTCCCAGCAGCCAGTCCAATCCATGCAGTATTATAGTTAGAAAAAAAGGAGCATTTTTAGCTAAAAGGCTCAAAATATAAATAATACTAGCCGTTATAATCACGTAAATAGAAATCAATGTATAGCGTTTATTCATTTTGTTACTTATTTTCATTAATTACCCATACCTTTCTGTCCTATATACAGTCTGTAATCCGATTTTCTGCATTTCTTAAGGCACATTATAACATACCAATCGGCTCCTGTATACATTCAGCCTGCACTTCTAACCTTAATTTAATCTGTGTTTAACACCTTTGCATCCCCAGGCATTATCCGTTTGATGAGGCCGCACTCTAAAAATCAGGATATGAATTATCTTCTCAGTATTAACTCACTGCCACAATCTCAAATCTTCTTACAGCCAAAACAGTCCATAGTACATCCGCTTTATCATTGGAATCTGCCCATATATCTGACTTTTAATATTACGATAATACTCTTCGGCTGCAAATAGCTCTTCTTCTGTCATGGAAGCATATCCAAACCTAGCTTTTAATGCAAGTTCGACAAATCCGGTAAATTCCTCTTTCTTCCGGTTCTTTAGCTTGCCTTCCAGCTGCCATGCCGTCTTTTGATAATCCTCTTCCACAAGGGAGATCCCCAGTGCTTTAAGCAGGTAGCTTACTTTTCGGTATAAGATTATAATCTTTTTCGCTCTCTCTGCATTTCTATACTTAATTCCTCTATATATCTTAAGCAGAACACCTGCTGCAATTATCAATGCTACAACTAATAAAACCATTGTTATAAAAAACAAGACTACATCAACTGCTCTTATTTCTTCTTTCTCTTTCGTATTCTTTGTTGTATCTGATACGGTATCCTCTTGTTCAGCCCGTGGCGTTACAGTAGGAGTTGGTGTACTACTTGGTGAAGGGGTTGCAGTAGGTGTTGGTGACGTCTGAAGCTCCTCATAAGCTGAATCTTCTGAATCCGATTGAAATCCCGGTGTCATTTCAACGGGTATCCATCCCCAGCCGTCTTTGTATACCTCAACCCAGGAATGGGCGCCGGTATCACTTATTCTGACTTCTCTGATATTATAGTTTTTCTTATCCCCACCCTCATTCGCAGCAGAATAAACACCCAGCATCTTGCTTTTCTTAATCTCATCCGGTTTTGCTACATAGCCTTCTACATATCTGGCCGGAATTCCTGCAAGTCGGAAAGCAAGTGTTGCCGCACTGGCATAATGAGTACAAAATCCCTTCTTTTTCTCATACAGAAAGTATTCTACAAAGTCTTTATTTCCCGGCAGGGTACCAGGTGAAAGTGAATAAACGGTATCCTTCTGAATATAGGTTCGGATATAAGAGGACAATGCACTCAGGGCTTCCTGGGCACCAAAACGATTTACCATCTCCTCATATTTTCCATCCATATCTGTCTTTAATCGTTCAAGTCCTGTATCCGGTACCTGGGTATAATAATTATATATAAATGTTCTGTATCGCTCTTCAATGTTCGTATACTCTTCTAGATTTTCCCATAATTCTTCAGGATTAATAGAGCTGTAGCTGAGTCTTTTACTGACCTCTCCTATATAAGTTTCCAATTCAGTATTATAATCTTGATTAAGTAAGCTTGTATCCTTTGCGCTTGGAACATAATCTACGGAATAATCTTTATCAATTTTAACAACCTTAATATATTCCGGATTATTAACATCGATACCACTAATTTCATTTAAATAAGTATAGTAGGGGGTATACAGATATTTATTGTTGGCATCAATGTTCTGAATGTCCATTGTATAGCTGTTTAATCCTGCATCCAGGGAGTAGCTCTGTTCCATATTTGATAACAGATTTAAAAGTTGTCCGGTCTGATCTCCGGCAGAAAATCCAGCATTCTCCCACAGGTCCTTATAGCTCTCAAAATCAGTCTTGGCTTCTTCACTCAGACCATTCCAGGAGTCTCCATCATAATCACTGCCGGTAAATCCTTTCAGGTACACAGACGTATCATTCTCGATAGCATTTATAATAAGATCAGTTTTATTATCATATTTTAATTTTCCGACTCTTCCAAGTTTTCCTTCATTTAGGCCGCCTCTGGAATTGGAGTATTGAAAGATTACCACTTTACCGTTATTTAAGAAACTAAAATAGTCAGCCAGGTCATTTACCTGAAAGCGCTCGACCTTTACGCGAATTTTGTTCTTTACGCCTGGTACATTCATCTTCTGCTCATATGTCTCTAAAGTTAAGAAGCGTGAAGTTAGAAAGAGCAAGAACAAGACACCTGTAAACATCAAAAAGCTGCTTCTTAAATTAATATAGTAGTTGTTTTTCTCAAATTGTTTACTATGGCGAAGCCATTGTTTCTTTTCTTCTTTGGTACTCTTCCATATAGATGGCCTCTTCAAATGGCTGCCAAAAACAAACATACTAAAAGTAGCAGCTATGTATATGGCAAATGGAAAAGCATCCGGTATCATTCCAACAACAAAAGGTATTACAATGAAAGGCATTGTAAGGATATAATAAATCACCGGATAGATTTTATCCATAATGATTAACGTAATAAAAAGTGCAAGTGGTATGGTAAAAAATATTAGTAAGATAGTTACAACCTTTTCCGGTTCAAAATCATCTACCAGAAAACGATAAGCATTTACACCGTAATAACTGTTCATTAATACAATAAATCTATTTTCTATATGCCAGAATCCATTCTGGATCTCAAGCCACATACGGTAACCTGCATACATATAAGTAGCTATCAGAGGGAGCAGTAAACCCAAACTAATTTTAGGAATTAAAAGAAGTCCGAAACTCACAGCTCCAGATAAAAGAACAGCACCAAAAAGCCACAGAACATTAATACTTAATCCCAGTCCTGTTGCCAAGCTGAATACCACACTATAAAGAATTGCTTCTATTAACAATAATTGTATCAGAGAATGCCACAGGGAATTTCTCTTACTGATATCAGCAAGAACAGTTTCTTTTCCCCTGATATAAATACCATCATGAGATTTCTCTTTTCTTCTTCCCATTTAAACCTCTTTCATTTATTGCCTGCAACATCAAGCCGTTATTCCAAGTTTAAAGATGGTTTCTTCCATCTTTGTAATATCAATTCGGTAACAGGGTATTAGGGAGGCAGCAAGGAATTCCTCCATACCTGTACCGATAGGCGCCTTTTCCAAATCGTTTATATAGACAATATAAAGCAAACGATTGCCGCCTTTATGCCATTTGATAATTTCTTCTTCTTGTATCTCATTTGTAATATATAAAACATTGCCACCTGTTTCCGGCTGCCCATATTCTTTCTCCGGTAATCCCGCCTCATAAAAAGCAGCACCAAGCAATGCCATCTGCGCTTCCCTGCTGCTGTCAGGACTTGTTATCTCCTGTTCTATATACTGACCTTTATTTCTGTCATACCAGACCATTCTATGTTCATGGCCTTTTCCCAGTATTCCTTCTGAAACAGACATTACAGCTTCCATAAAGCAATCGGTACTTTGCAGCTTTTTCTCCCCTTTGTCACTGTTCTTAAAGGAGAGATATAAGATTGCTCTGTCCCTAAGGGGCTGGCTGTATTCTTTCATTATAAGCTTCTGATTCTTTCTGCTGAGCTTCCAATGTATCTGATTGGGTCTGTCTCCTTCTTTGTATTCTCTTACTCCGAATATTTCAGATGGGTCATTTCCAGGTTTATGCTCAAGATAGTGGTTGCTTTCTTCCTCCATCTCCATATCGGCGGTTTTCCTTATCAAATCACCTGCCATAGGATGGATAGAAGGCATTACAGAGATAACTGTCCATTTCTTTAACTTCTTGGATACTCGAAATATTCCCAGAAAATCATAGCATCTTATACGTTCAATTGTAACTTTGATATTCCCGCAGTGCTCAGATTTCAAACTAATAGTTGAATATGCTGAACTCTTCTTATCAACACTTAAATACAGCTTGTCTTTCTTTACAGATCCTGAGATTTCATTACAATAGGAATAACAGATTTCAAGCCTGGTTACAGGTATGGCGGAAGCATTCTCTGCTTCAAATCGAATCTCTGTCTCTTTATTCTTTTCCGTTATAACTGGATCAGCAGTAATCTTAACACTCAATTTTCTCAAAGACATCTCTGCCACAAGGAGCAACAGGAATGGAAGTAAGACTACAGCAAAAAAGAATATCATAGTAAAATACACATTATAAAATATGGAAAATAGCCCAATGAGCAATAGAAATATAATATATGCTATCCTTTTTCCTGCCACCGGTTACAACAACTCCTCTCTGCCTTACCCTAACTTCGGGGCTTGTACCTGTTTTAAGATCCCCTGACTTACCTGTTCTATGTTCACATTATTTACACGCGCTTCGGGTTTAAGTATAATACGGTGAGACACCACATCAAAGAATACACTACGAATATCATCAGGAACCAGATAATCCCTGCCACTTACAAAGGCATTTGCTTTCGCCATATTAAGAAGGGCTATGGTTCCTCTTGGACTCACGCCAAGTTCTATATACGAATCCCTTCTGGTCATTAAAATTAATTTCACCAAGTACTCATAGATGCTGTCGTTAACAAAGACTCTTTCCGCTTGCTGCTGCATGGCTGTAATATCCTCTCTGGTTACTACAGGCTGTACCTGAAATAAAGGATTAGAACCGCTTCTATCCTTTAACATTCTGATCTCACCGGCTACATCCGGATACCCCACTGATAACTTGATCATAAATCTGTCAAGCTGAGATTCGGGGAGCATATGGGTACCAATGGAACCCACGGGATTCTGGGTCGCTATTACCGCAAAAGGCTTTGGTACCTGCATGGTCACACCGTCCACGGTTACATTTCCTTCTTCCATTACCTCTAAAAGTGCCGCCTGGGTTTTAGAAGAGGTTCTATTTATTTCATCAGCAAGGAACAGGTTACAGACAACCGGTCCCGGCTTATAGTCTCCAAGTTCACCTTCTCTGGTAATAACATGGTATCCAATTACATCAGTAGGAAGAACGTCCGGAGTAAACTGCATACGGTTATACTCTAAGTTCATTACTTTTGAAAATGCCAGGGCCAGAGTTGTCTTACCTACACCTGGTATATCTTCTATTAGTATATGTCCTCTGGCAATAATAGCGGTTAATACTTTTCTCACTATATGTTCTTTTCCGACAACCGCTTTATTCACTTCCTTCATAATGTTCTGTGTCAACTCAAAATTCAACATGATTTACCCCTTTGCTTTAAACTTCTTCCTTACTATAACCCAATTCCCATTTATTTGCAAGATAACACTACTGGAAACATCTACTGTATCTATTATGCCAATCTGCCCAAACAAGTTTCGTTGCTATAGTTCTATGGATTTTTGTATAAAAAAGGAATACAAGTATCTGCAATCTGCAAATACAGGTATTCCCTTCTGTGTTTTCTCATAGGTTTATATTTATCTTATAGCTTTACTTTAAGATTGTTGACATATTTTTTACTGCTATTCAACTCTTGCGTTCCATCAGCATAATTGTAAATCGCTGTAATTAGGAATTTTTCATTACTATGCTTTCAATTTCATTTGCAACATCTTCGCAGGCATCGCAGCACTTCTCAAGCTTACGGTAGATTTCAGTCCACACCATTAATTCTACTGCATCGGTTGTGTTCTTGTATAAATTTCTAACACCGTTGATGTAAAGTGCATCTCCTTCTTCCTCCAGACGGTTTACTTCTACCACTTCTGCATGAAGTTTTTTGGATTTCTTGAAATGACGCAATTCTTCAACACTCACGTGCATGGATTTACAGCAGTCTACAATCGTATCTGTAAATTTAGGTATTTCGGGACGTATTTTACTAACATTAAACATATCAATGCACATTAAAACATCTTCCACGGAATCCGTTACATCATCAATCTGCTGTGCAACGCTGATGATATCTTCTCTTTCAATAGGAGGCAGGAACTCCTTCACGAGATGCTCAATCATATCATGTTTTGCAATATCGGCAGAATGCTCGATATTATGCATTTCTCTGATTTTTTCCTCCAGGTTTTCTATCTTGAAATCAGAGATTGTTTTCTTTAACAGTTCAGCTGCCTGTAAAGAAAATTTAGATAAGCCTAAAAGTGCTTCAAAATAATCGTATCCTCTTTTATTACTCATGTTATTTCCTTTCTCTTAAAAGATTCTCATAAAGATATAAGCCATCAAGAAACCAACCAATCCGCAGCCCGGGAAGGTTAAAATCCAAGCCATAAGCATTTCTCTAACTATACTCCAGTTAACAGAAGATATTCTTTTGGAGGCTCCAACGCCCATAATTGCAGTTGTTTTAGTATGTGTAGTACTAACCGGCAAACCGGTAACAGATGAAATAAGAAGGCTTGCCGCCGCGGCAGTGTCTGCTGCAAAGCCCTGATAAGTATCAAGCTTAACCATTCCCATACCCACTGTTTTAATGATACGGTAACCACCGATAGAAGTTCCGATAGCCATTACCAGAGAGCATAATATCATAAGCCAAATGGGAATTGTAAAATTCGTTACATCACTCTGCCCTTTGGCCAAGAACATTCCCAAAAGGAATACTCCCATGAATTTCTGTCCGTCCTGCGCACCGTGCATAAAAGCCATTGCTGCTCCTCCAAAAATCTGTGCTTTTTGGAAGACGGGTTTTGTTTTTCTTCTGTCGTTTTTCTTAAATATGGCTTCTAATAACCGAACCACTACAAAGCCCAATACAAAACCTAAAACAGTTGAAATTACCAAACCATATAATACTTTTATCCATTCGTTTCCGTTGATACCAGAGATACCTCCCTGCAAAGCAATTGCAGCACCGGAAAGTCCGGCAATCAAAGCATGACTTTCACTGGTAGGAATACCAAAAGCCCAGGCTCCTGTTGCCCATGCTACGATTGCAACTAATGCTGCACATAAGGCAATTAAGGAATTCTTGGGATCACCACCGAAATCCACCATATTATAAATGGTCTGGGCTACTGTTGCATTCACTGATGTCATTACAAATACACCAAGGAAATTAAATATGGCAGCCATGATAATTGCTGACTTGGGATCCATAGAGCGGGTGGATACACAGGTTGCAATGGCATTAGGTGCGTCCGTCCATCCATTTACCAATATAACTCCGAGAGTAAGTATAACCGTTATAAGCAAAGCCGGATTATGAATAATCTGTTGGAGGAAATCACCAAAGTAAATCGTCATATTGCTCTCCCATCTGCGATATTTCGCTATTTTCTAATATTTCATATTATTTTTTGTTTAAACCTGGCGAACCAAGCCAAAAAAATCTTAACATGAACTTTACCTATTCGCAATGTAATCTTAACATATTTACATTTTCTTAACACTTTCTTAACTTACTAAATTCATATAGGTTTAAGGTAATACGTAGTTACTATAAGCATTTAAAGAGTGTTTTTATGATATCTACAAATTCTTACAGCACTTTTCTGTAAAGTAATCATTAATTTTATATGGTATAGATTTAAGAATTGTATTATAATCAATTTGATGAATTAATAAGACCTTAACTTATTCGGAGAACTATATGACTAAAATCAATATTTCAGCCAACCTGAGGGATATTCTAAAAACCGTAATACTGCTGATAATCTCTGCTTTAATTTCTTATTCTATTCTCAAATGGACAAAGGAAAGCAGTAATGTGTATATTTTTTATATTTTATCTGTAATAATCGTTTCTAAAATTACAGAAGGGTATCGTTATGGCTTTACGGCTTCTTTTCTGGGAATAATCATTGTCTATAACTGTTTTTCCTTATCCGGCATTCAGTTTCTGCCATCTCAGACTGGTTACCATCTGACCTTAGTCGGCATGTTTATAATTGCTGTAATCATAAGTGCTGCTACGGCTAACCTGAAAAGTCACGTAAAAGAAGCAGAACGAAGAGAAGCCAAAACGGTTCAGTTAAATGAAATCAGCCGAAAGCT